>JAGCLD010000015.1 GCA_017647145.1 Paludibacteraceae bacterium | reverse complement strand
TCCAAGCCGCAGCCTATCTTATTCAAAGATAGTGCAAACGAGCGAGAAATATGAAGTTTACTTCAATATTTTTCACAGCGAGTGCGGTTTATCTTATCAAAAGATAGTGTAAACGAGCGAAATGCCAAATTTGCGATTAAGTAAGAGCAGAAAAAGTTTACTTTTTATGCCGAGCAGGAGCAAATAAAACCAAAGGTTAAATTTATTTGAGCATTTCCAAGCCGCAGCTTAGCTTATCCTACCACCTACCACCCCTCCCCACTCCCTTCCTCCGGCAATCAAAACAACCACCCTCAAAAAAAAGCCCTAACTTTGTAATTTTTTTCCTACCGAACACGTAGGATACACGTAGGATACACGTAGGATACACGTAGGATACACGTAGGATACACGTAGGATAAAGATAGGAACTAGATACCTTTATGCATACCAATAGGAATCATGGAAATATACTTTTTAGAGTAGGACGCCTTCGGATTATTTAAATTTCTCACACCCCCCAGAGTAAATGTATTCTCCCCACCCTCACAGAATCGAATTTTTTCACTATCTTTGCAGGATAAATGTATTTATAAATCATTCAGTAGAATAAAGAATATGGGATTTAATGATTTTTTGAGTAAATTATTCGGCAATAAGTCACAACGCGACTTAAAAGAGATAATGCCGTATGTGGATAAAATAAAAGCTGTATATCCTGAAATAGAAAAACTTAGCAATGACCAACTACGTGATCGCACGGAGGCTATCAAACGTCGAATTGCCGACTATGTGGCAGAAGAGAAAAAACGCATCATAGAGTTGAAAGATTCTGTAGAAAGCACTCCGATTGACCAAAGAGAAGAAATCTACACCGAAGTAGACAAACTCGAAAAAAACATTGCCGACAAGTATGAGAATGTATTATTGGAAGTGTTGCCTGAGGTGTTCGCCATCGTAAAGGATACAGCACGCAGATTTGCCGCTTCTGAAACTATTGAGGTAACAGCAAATGATTTTGACCGTGACCTGGCAACCAAACACGACTTTGTAGAAATTCAGGACGACAAGGCTATCTACTACAACCACTGGATTGCAGGGGGTAATGAAGTCACATGGGACATGGTACACTATGATGTACAGCTCATCGGGGGTATTGTGCTTCATCAAGGTAAAATCTCTGAAATGGCTACCGGAGAAGGTAAAACCCTGGTAGCTACCCTACCCGTATTCCTTAACGCGCTCACACACAATGGTGTGCATGTGGTAACCGTGAACGATTACCTCGCAAAACGTGACTCTGAATGGATGGGACCTCTCTATATGTTCCATGGATTAAGCGTGGACTGCATCGACAAACACCGCCCTAATTCTGACGAACGTCGCAAAGCTTATGCTGCTGACATTACATTCGGTACTAATAATGAGTTTGGTTTTGACTACTTGCGCGACAACATGGCAACTTCACCACTCGACCTTGTACAACGTAAACACAATTACGCGATTGTCGATGAGGTGGACTCAGTGTTGATTGACGACGCACGTACTCCTTTAATCATTTCCGGACCGGTGCCAAAGGGAGAAGACCAACTCTTTGATGAATACAAGCCGAGAGTAGAAAGATTGGTCAGAGAACAAACCCAAATGGCTACTAAGTTGCTGGCTGAAGCACGTGCTAAAATTAATTCATCTGACAAAGCAGAGCAAGAAGAAGGTGCATTAGCACTCTTCCGTTCCTACAAAGCATTGCCTAAAAATAAAGCTCTCATCAAATTCTTGAGCGAACAGGGTGTTAAAGTGCAACTGCAAAAAACAGAAGAGTTTTACATGCAGGAAAACAACAAAAACATGCACATTGCAACTGACCCTCTCTTCTTTGTGATTGACGAAAAACATAACTCCATCGAATTAACCGATAAAGGTATTGATGCGCTTACCAGCAGTTCTGAAGACCCAGACTTCTTCGTGTTGCCTGATGTAGGTTCTGAAATAGCTGAGTTGGAGAAAAACACTACCATCTCTGCTGAGGAACGTCAACAAATGAAAGATGAAGCTCTGCAAAACTACTCTATTAAATCAGAACGTGTTCACACAATCAATCAATTACTCAAAGCATACACCTTATTTGAAAAAGATGTTGAATATGTCGTAATCGACAACAAAGTGAAGATTGTTGACGAACAAACCGGGCGTATCATGGAAGGACGTCGCTACTCCGACGGACTACACCAAGCAATCGAAGCAAAAGAACACGTAAAGGTGGAAGCTGCCACACAAACCTTCGCAACAATCACCTTGCAAAACTACTTCCGCATGTACCACAAACTTTCTGGAATGACCGGTACTGCAGAAACTGAAGCTGGAGAATTCTGGGACATCTACAAACTTGATGTTGTGGTGATTCCTACCAATCGACCCATTGCACGCATCGACATGAACGACCGCGTTTACAAAACTAAGCGCGAAAAATATAATGCTGTAATTGACGAAATCGTACGTCTCGTAGATGAAGGCAGACCGGTATTGGTGGGTACTACATCTGTGGATATATCCGAATTGTTGAGCCGTATGCTCACTATCCGCAAAATCAAGCACAATGTATTGAATGCTAAATTACACCAACGAGAAGCGGATATTGTAGCTGAAGCCGGACGACAAGGAACTGTGACCATTGCCACTAACATGGCTGGACGTGGTACCGACATCAAACTCACCAAGGAAGTGAAAGAGGCAGGAGGACTTGCCATCATTGGTACTGAAAGACATGAAAGCCGTCGTGTGGACCGTCAGCTAAGAGGACGTTCCGGACGTCAAGGAGACGTTGGTTCTTCTGTGTTCTTTGTGTCATTGGAAGACGACTTGATGCGTCTCTTTGGATCCGACCGTATTTCAAAACTTATGGACCAAATGGGCTATGAAGAAGGAGAAGTGTTAGAACACAAGATGATTTCTAACTCTATTGAACGCGCTCAAAAGAAAGTGGAAGAAAACAACTTTGGAGTGCGTAAGCGACTGTTGGAATATGACGACGTGATGAACGCACAACGAAATGTTGTGTACGCAAAACGCAGACATGCCCTCATGGGAGAACGCATCGGTGTGGACATCACCAACATGATCTATGACACAGCAGAAACTATTGTAGGGGAAATGCGCGATGCTTTGGACTATGAAGGACTCAATAGCGAATTGCTAAAGGTGTTTGCTATGGAAGCACCTTTTGACGAAGACACCTTCAAGAGCGCTAAAGAACAAAGCCTGGTTGAACAAGTAATGGAAGCGGCCATCAACGCATTCAAACGCAAGATGGACAAAATGGCAACAGTGGCACAACCGATCATCAAACAAGTTTATGAAACTAAGGGCGAACAATATCAAAACATCGTAATGCCTGTAACGGATGGAAAACGTGTCTTTAGCATCACAACCAACCTGAAGGACGCCTACGAATCACAGTGTAAAGAATTAGTAAAATCATTTGAGAAATTTGCACTGCTATACGTGATTGATGATGAATGGAAAGAACATTTGCGTCAATTAGACGAATTACGTCAATCTGTTCAAAATGCAAGCTATGAGCAAAAAGACCCGCTCTTGATATACAAACTGGAATCATTCAACCTCTTCAAAAACATGATTGACAGTGTCAACAGAAAAGTCATTGCCATCTTAATGAGAGGACAGATTCCTATGAGAGAACCCGAACAGGTAAGACAAGCTCAAGAAACAAAAAGAATGGACATGAGTCGTTATAGAACACAAAAAGATAGTGGAGTGCCTGGAAACGACCCAACCAAACAAGACACACGCGAAATACAACGTCCCGAACCATTCAGAGCGGAAAAAAAGGTGGGACGCAACGACCCATGCCCATGCGGAAGCGGACTAAAATATAAAAACTGTCACGGAAAATAAGCACACACAACATGACACTCGATTTCATCACATGGAACATTGACCCCGTAGCCTTCACCCTTGGACCCCTGAGCGTGAGATGGTATGGGATATTGTGGGCGCTCGGAATATGGCTTGCCTATTACTCACAAATCAAACTCTATAGACATGAACATCTGCCGGAAGAGTGGACAGACAAATTGTTTATGTATATGGTAGTAGGAGTGATTGTGGGAGCACGATTGGGACACTGCTTGTTCTATGAATGGCACCTACTGGAAGAGCCGGTGAAGTTTTTAGGAATCACATTTAAATATGCCAACCCCTACCTGGCAAAACCTTGGCAACTTCTATACATCTGGCAAGGTGGATTGGCAAGCCATGGGGGAGCTATCGGACTATTAACTGCCGGCTACTTCTTGAATAAACAATTCAAAAAAGGATTTATCTGGATATTCGACAGACTCGTAATTGGTGTTTGCGTGTGTGGAGCTTGTATTAGATTGGGAAACCTGATGAATAGTGAAATTTACGGAGACTACACCACTATGCCTTGGGGATTCATCTTTGCAAGGAATGGAGAAACACAACCTTGTCATCCAACACAAATATATGAAATGTTGTATTGCCTCATCACATTCATTGTAATTTGGTGGATGTACTGGAAAAAAGAAGCATATAAACGCACAGGATTAATATTCGGAGTATCCTTGCTGGGTATATTCGGAACACGATTCTTACTGGAATTCATAAAATTCAATCAAGAGGCTTTTGAAGAAAATATGCTACTCAACATGGGACAGATTTTAAGCCTTCCGTTCATTCTGTGGGGTATCTATTTAGTAGTACACGCTCTTCGAAAACAAAAACCATGACCTATCAAGAGACACTTAACTATCTATTTGCCTCTCAACCGGCATTTCATCTTGTTGGAGCCGCGGCTTATAAGCCCGGCTTTGACAATATATATAGACTACTGGAAACTGTTGGCAATCCACACAAAAAAATGAAATGCATTCATGTGGCTGGAACCAATGGAAAAGGGTCAACGTCTCACCTGATTGCAGCAACTTTACAAGAAGCTGGATATAAAACAGGATTATTCACATCACCCCACTTGGTGGACTTCAGAGAACGCATTAGAATAAATGGAAAATGCATCGACCAACAAAGTGTTATCAACTTTGTTGAACAAAATAAAAGCGTACTGGAAGATGTCAAACCATCTTTTTTTGAAACGACTTTTGCCCTGGCCGCTGATTACTTTGTAAAACAAAATGTGGATGTCTGTGTTATTGAAGTTGGATTGGGTGGACGCTTGGATTCTACAAATGTAATTACTCCCGACCTATGTGTAATTACAAACATCGGATTAGACCATACTGATTTCCTGGGAAACACAATGCAGTCAGTGGCAGCCGAAAAAGCTGGAATCATAAAGCAAGGTGTACCGGTAGTAATTGGTGAAAGTTCCACAGAGACCTACCCTATCTTCGCAGAAAAAGCTCAACAACTAAACGCGCCTATTCTGTTTGCTGACACTCAAAACAATGACTTAACTTCATGGGAATGTGAACTAACAGGTACTTATCAGCTAAAAAACAAGAACACAGCATATTGTGCACTGAAATATCTATGCGAATATGGATATAATATCACCGAAATGAGTATTCGCAATGGATTCAAGCAAGTATGTACACTCACAGGACTTCGAGGCAGATGGGAAATGCTACAAGAAAACCCACTCGTAATTTGTGACACAGGACATAACGCTCACGGACTACAATACGTCGGACAACAACTGAAGGCCTATAAGCCGGGAAAGGTACATGTGGTATTTGGCATGGTAAAAGACAAAGATATTGATACTGCACTCGCTATGTTGCCTACCAATGCTACCTACTATTTCACACAAGCCGGTACATCACGGGCATTGCCTGCGACAGAACTACAACAAATGGCTGCAAAACATCAACTAAAAGGAAACACATACACCAATGTAGAACAAGCCATTAATGTTGCCTATACACAAATGTGCTCTGACGATATGCTATTTATTGGAGGAAGCAACTATTTAGTGGGAGAAGCATTATCACTACCCCATTTTCAACATAAAATAATAGATAATTAAGGTACAAAATACGATGATTCTTCTTACAAATAGAATCATTATAAACAAATAGAAACAACTCATACATGAAAAATATTTGCATTATCAATGGACCAAACCTCAACCTGTTAGGAAAAAGAGAAACTTCCATCTACGGAACTACACCTTTTGAAACATTTCTGCAAAACATCAGAAATGAGTATAAAGATATTACCATTGATTACTTTCAAAGCAATCACGAAGGTGCCATCATTGACAAACTACAAGAAGTTGGATTCACTGCTGATGGAATACTACTAAATGCTGCTGCTTACACACACACTTCGATTGCTATTGCTGATGCCATTAGAGCAATCAAAGCTCCTGTGATAGAAATTCACATAAGCAACATACATGCAAGAGAAACATACAGACAACACTCATTCATTGCTCCGGTATGCAAAGGAAGCATATCTGGATTTGGATTAGATTCATATAGATTAGGTATAGAAGCCCTACTAAAAAATGCTTAAAATCATCACTTAACATTTTCTCAAAACATAGAGTCCAAACAATATATGAAAAAATTACTAACTATCCTCCTCACTATAACATCTCTGGTTGCACAGGCACAATATGATGTTATCGGAAAAGTTTACGACGCACGAACAAGACAAACCTTAGACTTTGTGAATGTATCTTCATACACAAAAGGACAGACTGTACCGCTGAATGGTACATCCACTGACACTAACGGAGCATTCAAACTATCATTACCCAACGGACAATACATCTTGCGATTCACCTTCATCGGCTACCAAGAGATAGAAAAAAACATCACAGTAAACAACCAAGCGGTAAATCTTGGAAAAATTTATCTCCAGGAAGACAACCAACAACTGCAAGAGGTGGAAGTGGTTGCACAAGGTAGCAACATGCGATTTGAATTAGATAAAAAAGTATTTTCTGTTGACCAAAACATCGCATCTGCTGGAGGTGTTGCTACTGACATCTTACAAAACATACCATCAATTGACGTTGATGGTGAGGGAAACGTCTCCTTAAGAAATAGTGAAAGTGTTGAAGTTTGGATCAATGGAAAACCTTCAGGACTCACTGCTGAGAATCGAGGACAAATATTACAACAACTCCCGGCTGAAAGCATCAAAGAAATTGAAGTCATAACAAATCCTTCTGCAAAATACGACCCGGAAGGTACTTCGGGCATCATAAACATTGTGATGAAGAAAAACAGAAAAGCAGGATATTACGGAAGTGTGGCTGCTGGAGTCACCTACCCCACGGGAGGAAAACTGGGATATAACGTCAGCGCTAACATCAATTATAGTCAAGGAAGAGTAGATTCCTACCTCAACATTGGCTATCGACACTTCTCTGGAAGAGGAGCAAACTTGAGCGACCGATATGATTACATGGGAACTGACACCACAAGACTCTATCAAAAAGGAGTAAATGAACATGGTGGTGGTGGACTATTCTTGCGTGCTGGTATTGACGTTAGAATCACTGACAAGAGTACAATCGGGCTCTCTGGTTTCGGTATGTTAAATAGAAATGCCAACGAATCAGCTCGTCAATATGAACTCACAAATTGTATAAACAATTCAATACTACGTTCATATGACAGAAATGAAGATGGTAAAGGAAAACATCCGGGATATGACCTGACATTGGATTATCGGGTCAATTTTACTGAAAAACAAAATCTTATTGCTAGCGTTAGTTATTCATCACACAAATCATCCAACACTTCTATCTTCCAAAACACGGTCAATAGCGACACATTGAGCAGAGAAGAACAATATAGTAAAAATGATAACAGCAGATGGACCATCAAGGCGGACTATACAAACAATTTTACACAAAATAGCAGACTGGAGATTGGATGGCAAACATCACTCAACAACCGACTAAACATTGCTGAGGCCACAAACCTACTCACCAACCAACCATTGGAGGCTTTCTACAATCACTTTGATTATCACGAACAAATACATGCCCTCTATGCAACATACGGCAATCGTTTCTGGGAACGACTGAGCGTACAAGTTGGATTAAGAGGAGAATACATGCTGAGAAACACAGAAACTAACGGAACACCTAACGAACCAAAATCTTACTTTGAGTTATTCCCAAGTGCTTATATATCATATTCATTCCCTAAAAATCACGAACTGCAACTCAACTACACACGAAGAGTCGATAGAGTGAGAGGACGCCAAATAAACCCCTTCCGAAACATGTCAGACTCAACAAACATATTTTATGGTAATCCTGACTTGTCACCACAATTCTCTTCTGCATTAGAACTCAACTATCTTAAAAACTGGGAACGACACACAATCTCAGCTGGATTATTCTATCGATTCACTGACCAAGTCATACAAAACATTCGGTACGTCACAGGCGGTCAAATGGAAAATACATTTGTCAATGTTTCTAAATCACAGAATGTCGGATTAGAACTCGTAGGAAAAAACAGACTATGGGGAAATCTACTACAACTCACAACATCCATCAATGCTTACTACAGCCAAATGGATTCGGCTACCTATAAATTTGATAAAGCTACGGTATTCATTCCGAAACAAAATAACTTCACTTGGTCAGCAAGACTAAATGCGTCATTCATGTTCACCAAATTCTTATCTGGACAAATCACAGGACGATACTCTTCTCCACGACTTATTGCACAAGGAAAAACCACACATAGCTATGCCATTGACCTCGGACTGAGAGCCGCATTCCTTGATAATCAATTAAGCATAAACCTCATGGCACGAGACATTCTCAACTCACGTGGCAGAAAATCAGAAAGATGGGGGGATAATTTCTTTGAATACTCCGAACACCAATGGCATGGACGTAGCATCGGATTAACTCTCACATACAACTTCGGTAACATGAAACCCAAAAGAAGACCCATGAGAGAGAGCATAACAGCTGACGATGAAGGTATGGGAGGTGAAGAATAACGAATAAAAAATAATACACACATGGCTAATTTTTCATCCGTATTACTAGAAAATGCAGTTAATGAATTTGCAAAACTTCCCGGAATCGGGAAGAAGACTGCATTACGCCTCGTGCTACACCTGCTCCGACAAGAAACACAGGAAGTAGAGCAATTTGGTAACACATTGATACGCCTGAAAAACGAAGTTCACTACTGCCGGGTCTGTCACAACCTCTCTGACACGGAAACTTGCGAAATATGCGCTTCGCCGCAACGAGACACTACCATCATTTGCGTTGTAGAAAATATCAAAGATGTAATGGCCATTGAAAACACACACCAGTACAAAGGACTATACCACGTGCTCGGGGGAGTCATCTCACCTATGGACGGAATCGGACCTTCTGACCTGGAAATACAATCACTAATCGAACGAGTAGAAAAAGAAAACACGCAAGAAATTATCATGGCGCTTCCCACAACAATGGAAGGTGATACAACGGCATTCTACATCTCTAAAAGACTCAAACATTACACCCTAAAAATATCAACAATTGCACGCGGCGTGGCAATAGGTAATGACCTGGAATACACCGATGAAGTAACACTCGGAAGGTCTATTGTCAATCGTATCGCTTTTGAAGGATAAGAATACAAAACTATAAACAAACATACTAAATAACTAAAATTATGACTATAAAGACTAAACTCAACATCGTTTACTACGCGAGCATTTTATTGGGTGTTGCTGCTGCCATCATTGCTTTCTTTGGAGCAAGAGATTGGGGATGGCACATTGACTCGCAAAGCACAAGCGGTATCACCATATCCTACATTATCATACTTTACATCATGTTATCTGTACCGGGAGGATTAGGCATACACAATCGCATGCTGAAACGTCTTGCTAAAGAATCAACGCAAATAAAAGAAAGCAAATACATCAAATACAGCATAGCACGACTGGTATTTATTGCCATCGGATTTGCTGTCAGCATTTTCTTCTTCTACATTCTTAGACAACAATCACTCATCTTCTGTGCGGGAATTGCTGCCATTGGAATATACTTCTGCAAACCTACTGCTGAAAGAATTTCCTACGAACTATCATGGACAGAAAACAAACAAGAAAATCAATAAACACTTAAACAAAATCACTTATGATCATTGCTGTTGATTTTGACGGAACAATTGTCACACACGAATACCCACGTATCGGAAAAGAAATTCCATTTGCCATTGAAACACTGAAGAAAATTCAGCAAGAAACAGGACATCAACTCATCTTATGGACCGTGCGCGAAGGTAAAGAGTTGCAAGATGCCGTAGAATTTTGTAGAGCAAGAGGATTAGAATTCTACGCAGTTAACAAAAGTTATCCGGAAGAACAACTTGAACACGGATGTTCAAGAAAACTGGCTAATGTTGACTTGTGGATTGACGACCGCAATCTCGGAGGACTACCGGATTGGGGGATAATTTATCAAATGATTAGCACTGGAAAATGCTGGACACCACCACAAAACAACATCAACGAACCACAACAAAAAAAATCCTTTTGGCAACGCCTCAAAGGATAAACCACAGACCGGCAACTCACAGACTCTAAATAAAAACTGCGACATCTTTAATAATGTCGCAGTTTATTTTTTACAGTATAATTTCTATAAAAAATGCTTACCCACGTTGTCTCACAACCTCATAAATCATCACTCCGGCTGCTACTGAAACATTCAAGGAAGCAATCCTTCCCGTCATTGGAATACGCACCTTGTGAGTACAAAGAGACAACAATTCGGGAGAAACACCAATGTCTTCTGCTCCCATGATAATAGCTACCGGTTCAGTCATATCCACCTGTGTATAGGCATTATCTGTCTTTTCTGTAGCAGCCACCACCTGTATGCCCGAGTCCTTCAAGTACCTAACTGTCGCTTCCAGATCCTCCTCTCTGCACACAGGAAGAGTATGAAGCGCACCGGCTGAAGTCTTAATCGCATCTGCATTAATAGCCGCACCGCCCTTGTTAGGAATAATCAAAGCATCCACACCTGCACATTCACACGTACGAGCAATAGCACCGAAATTACGCACATCAGTCACACCATCCAGAATCACCAATAACGGACTTCTTCCTTCCTCATAGATAGTAGGAATCAAGTCTGTGATTCTTTGGAATGTAATAGGAGATATATACCCTATCACACCCTGATGATTCTTTTGCGTTGTCCGATTAAGTTTCTCCATCGGAACTCGTTGAACAGGAATCGTAGTATCTTTCAAACACTCATACAACTCCTTGGCTAAATCACCACCCAAATCACGACGAATCAATATCTTCTCAATATCTTTTCCGGCCTGAATAGCCTCTATCACGGCACGAATACCAAATATCATTTCCTTCTCAGGACGTTGCTTTGTGTATTGACTATAATCCTTTTTTACTCTATCTGCACTATTGCGCTGATAAGGGCGACGTTCTCTTTGATTTTGATATGACATAGTTAATTTATTATAGTATGTATTTGTTCTTTCTTCTCCTCACGCACATAAGAATAGGTCTGATCTTTACGTTCTGCTTCTTTATAAAGATTGAGAGCGATACGCTTAAAGTTATCTGCCCGTTCGCTGTCTCCTGATTCCCAATACATCAAGGCTGTCTCAAATGCTGCATCTGCCATCATATCTGTCTGCTGAGCCGACCATTCTCCTACTACCTCTTCATCTATCTCAAAAGCAACATCCTCAGAATCTGCTCCTGCATACTCACGAAACAATGCACTTGCCAATACAATTCCTTCATCGGTCTTACCATGAGTACGTCTCTCCACCAATTCAGCTATCTTACGTCCTAATTCTTGTATGATTCGCAGCAGATAATCTTCCTTAATCATAGCAACACTATTTCTTACCCACAAAAGTAAGAAGATTTTTAGGATTGCCTACCATATTATCCCAAATATTTTTCAATTACACACAACGAATGAAAATAAAGAAATCTCAACCGTATAAATACTACGATTGAGACCACCCTTATTTATTCTACCAAGCAACGATTCAGGGGGACAGTGACTGAAATGAACACCCTCCAGGCGAAGCCGTCCTGTAGCTCACATAGCGAGCGTCCTATCCCCCATTTGCTTTTCTCACTGAGATATACTATCTTTGCTCCGCAACTCCGCGCCGAGGGATATGTCCAAGAGGTGGGAGAGAGGGAGGAACTAACAACACAATAAAATAGTTTTATTATGAAAAAACTTTTTACATTTCTCTTTGCGCTGATAGCCGGCATAGGGACAATCTGTGCATCATACACGCAAGTTAATGGCATTTACTATAATTTTAACAAAACCACCCAAACAGCAGCTGTCACATATCGTGGAGATAGCTATGATACATATAATAAAGAATATTCCGGTGCGGTCACTATCCCATCTTCAGTTAGCTATGATGGCATCACTTACAGCGTAACAAGCATTGGATGGAATGCTTTCAATGGTTGCCCTTTTTTGAAATCTGTGACTATCCCCTACAGCGTAACAAGCATTGGAGAACGTGCTTTCTATGGTTGCTCTTTTTTGAAATCTGTAACTATCCCTAACAGCGTAACAACCATTGATGCTTCTGCTTTCGGATATTGCTCTTCTTTGACCTCTGTGAATATCCCTAACAACGTAACAAGCATTGGAGATTATGCTTTCGAGGGTTGCTCTTCTTTAAAATCTGTGACACTTACAGCCGCTTCAGAAGAAGAGTTCTGTAAAGGTCAGGGAAATCATTTACTACGTCTTAAAGGAGTATCTTACCATAGAAAAATACAAATAAACGGCACTGAAGTAACAGAATTTACTATCCCTAATAGTGTAACAAGCATTGGACAATATGCTTTCTTTAAGTGCTCTTCTTTGACCTCCATTACTATCCCTAACAGCGTCACAACCATTGGAGATGAAGCTTTCCAAGATTGCTCTAAATTGACCTCTGTGACAATCCCTAACAGCGTAACAAGCATTGATGCTTCTGCTTTCTATGGTTGCTCTTCTTTAACCTCTTTGACACTTACAGCCGCTTCAGAAGAAGAGTTCTGTAAAGGTCAAGGAAATCATTTACTGTATCTTCAAGGAGTATATCGCCATAGAAAAATACAAATAAACGGCACTGAAGTAACAGATTTTACTATCCCTAACAGCGTAAGAAACATTGGAGGTTATGCTTTCTATAATTGCTCTTCTTTAACCTCTGTGACTATTCCTAACAGTGTCACAAGCATTGGAGATGATGCTTTCTATGGTTGCTCTAAATTAACCTCTGTAACTATCCCTAACAGCGTAACAAGCATTGGAGATGATGCTTTCGAGCGTTGCGATAACTTAACCTCTGTGACACTTACAGCCGCTTCAGAAGAAGAGTTCTGTAAAGGTCATGGAAATCATTTACTGTATGATACAGAATTAATTTGCCAAAGAAAAATACAAATAAACGGTACTGAAGTAACAGAATTTACTATCCCTAACAGCGTAACAAGCATTGGACAATATGCTTTCTTTCAGTGCTCTTCTTTGACCTCTGTAACTATCCCTAACAGCGTAACAAACATTGGAGATTATACTTTCGAATATTGCACTTCTTTGACCTCTGTGACTATCCCTAACAGCGTAACAAGCATTGGAAATTATGCTTTCTATCGTTGTATTTAGAAGCCCAAAACAACCAAAAACAACCAGAAATAACCAAACATAAACCTTTAATTATCAGTATATTCTAAAATTTAACACTTTCAGGCTGCTTTTTGATGGTTCCCAAATTTCCACATATTTTTGAGACATATTTCTGACGTGGAGAATTTGCGGAGCTTATTTTTTGTCATTTCGTGTAGATAGTTGACAAGGGTTTACATCCGTTTACAACGAGCGACAAATTCCGCCCCGATATGTGAGAATTATCACATCGTGTAGAAAGGCGACAACGGTTTACAACTGTTTACCTCCATT
>JAGCLD010000014.1 GCA_017647145.1 Paludibacteraceae bacterium | reverse complement strand
GATATACCTTCACCGGTTGGGATAAGGACTTCAGCAATGTGCAAAGTGATTTGACCGTAACAGCCCAATACAAGCAAAACATCACTTACTTCACGGTAATTTTCTTTGATTGGGACGGCACAGAACTACACGCCGAGCAGGTAGAGCAAGGCAAAGATGCAGTAGGACCAGCTAATCCTACTCGTGAAGGATATGTGTTTACCGGTTGGAGTAAGTCCATCAAAAACGTAATATCTGACTTGATTGTCATTGCCCAATACGAAAAAGAAACACCTAAACCGGTGTATTTCACGGTCACCTTCCTTGATTGGGACGGTACTACGCTCAAGACTGAGCAAGTCGAGCAAGGTAAGTCGGCTACAGCGCCAATCAATCCTACTCGCGAGGGTTATACCTTCACCGGTTGGGATAAGGACTTTAGCAATGTGCAAAGTGATTTGACTGTAATTGCGCAATACAAACAAAATGCTACACAACCAACCTACTACACCGTCACCTTCTTCGATTGGGACGGTACAGAACTACATTCTGAGCAAGTAGAAGAGGGTAAAGATGCCGTAGGACCTACCACAAATCCTACGCGCGAGGGTTACACCTTTACCGGTTGGAGCAAGTCAATCAAAAACGTAACATCTGACTTGATTGTCATAGCCCAATATGAAAAAGAAGAACCTAAACCAACCTACTTCACCGTAACTTTCCAAGATTGGAACGGCGCTACGCTCAAGTCCGAGCAAGTCGAGCAAGGCAAATCTGCTACTGCTCCTGCCGACCCTACTCGTGAGGGTTATACCTTCACCGGTTGGGATAAGGATTTCAGCAATGTACAAAGTGATTTGACCATAACAGCCGTCTATGACAAGAATATTGTTATTGACGACCGTATCACAGTGCGCCTAAGACCTGCAAGTGTTTCCTCATGGACATCTGTATATTTGTATGCTTGGAGTGATACGGAAGGACAATTCTTAGGAGAATGGCCGGGTACGCTGGTAAGTAAAGATGCCGAAGGTTGGTGGAGCTATACGTTTGATGCCTCCGTAAAGAATGTAAACATCATTTGGACAAATGGAGCAGGAGAACAAACGATTGACATCACCGGTGTAACCCAATCCACATGTTATGAAATAGACAAGTCGGTTTATCCATACCATGCTTTTGAAGTGGATTGTGCATCCAATACTGCTTTGCAAGGTGCAGAAACTGAAACAGTACCACAACCACGAAAAGTGATGATAGACAACAAACTCTACATCCTCATGCCCGATGGAACAATGTATGACACATGGGGACGTAAGATCAACTAACACATTCAAAACCAATCCACATACAACCAAAACACCCATGCACTCACCAAGCATGGGTGCTTTTCTCTTATCACAAAGAACATCCACCCTCCATCCCCTAGTCTCCCGGAGTCACAGTCCCCTAGTCTCCCAGAGTCACAGCCCCTAGTTATCCCCTCACCACCCGCATACTCACAAAACATACAGGACACGCAATTTATATAAACGGCGTGCCGTGTCCATCCAAATCCACACAGCAAAACTACCTCCGAAGGTCTCATCCACTCCACCTAACAGATACGTAGGATACACGTAGGATACACGTAAGATACACGTAGGATATACGTAGGATACACGTAAGATACACGTAGGATACACGTAAGATACACGTAGGATACACGTAGGATACACGTAGGATACACGTAGGATACACGTAGGATAAAGATAGGATAAAGATAGGATAAAGATAACATCAAGACACGCTAATGTATCTTCTATAGGACATCGACCCACAAAATAACGAAAACATCCTAACCTGACCCGTATCCCTCTCTATAGAACTAACCATTTTCTACCAAACAAGGCATGCAACTGCTCTTATACCCCTGGAATGCTAATAATTCATTCTGAGTAGATAAAGTATTTGAAAGTATAACTTGCACATTCAAAATAAAATATGTAACTTTGCGCCGCAAAAAATATAACTTATTAGTATTAACAATTAAAAAGCTACATTTCAGTATGTTAAATCATTACGAAACCGCTTTCATTTTGACTCCCGTTTTATCTGACGTACAGATGAAGGAAGCGGTAGAAAAGTTTAAAGCATTGCTCGTTGACAATGGAGCTACCATTCTTAACGAGGAATTGTGGGGATTACGTAAGTTGGCTTACACTATCCAAAAAAAATCAACAGGTTTTTATGCTTTGTTGCAGTTTGATGCCGAACCAACGGTGATCGCACAACTCGAAACAGCATTCCGTCGTGACGAACGTATCTTACGATTCTTAACATTCCGTCTCGATAAATATGCTTTCGAATATGCAGAAAAAAGAAAACATTTAAAACAAGCCGCTAAGGAAGAAAAGAAGGAGGACTAAGACATGGCAGCAAATCAACAAGACATTAGATACCTTACTCCGGTAGCTACAGACACCAAAAGAAAAAAATATTGTCGCTTCAAAAAAAGCGGTATTAAGTACATCGACTACAAAGATCCTGAATTTTTGAAAAAGTTCTTGAATGAACAAGGTAAAATATTGCCACGTCGCCTCACAGGTACCTCTTTGAAGTATCAACGCAAGGTAGCACAAGCTGTAAAACGTGCACGTCACTTGGCTCTGCTTCCTTATGTAACTGACATGATGAAATAAGAATTTTAGGAGGAGATTATTATGGAAATTATTTTGAAAGAAGATGTAATCAACTTGGGTTACAAAGACGATATCGTAAAAGTACGTGATGGTTACGGACGTAACTATCTTATCCCCCAAAAGAAAGCAGTTGTTGCTACTCCATCTGCACGCAAAATGTTGGCTGAAGAATTGAAACAACGTGCTCACAAATTGGAAAAAATTAAAAACGAAATGGTGGAATTGGCTGCTAAATTGGAAAATGTACAATTGACTATTGCAGCTAAAGTTAGCGAAACAGGCAAACTATTCGGTGCTGTTGGTAACATCCAAGTAGCTGAAGCACTCGCTGCTCAAGGATTCGAAATTGACCGCAAAATCATCGTCGTAAAAGACGCTGTTAAAGAATTAGGAAGCTACAAAGCAGCTATCAAATTGCACAGAGAAGTGAGCGTTGAAGTAGCGTTTGAGGTAGTGGCTGAAGCTAAAGAAGAAAAATAACACACAGTAGTTGATAATAAAGAAAAAAAAGAAACATTATGAAAAGTGGAATCCATCCTGAAAGTTATCGCCCTGTCGTGTTCAAAGACATGTCTAACGGCGATCAATTCATCACTCGTTCTACAGTGAATACGAAAGATACCATCGAAATTGATGGCGTAACCTATCCGCTCGTTAAGCTTGAAATCTCAAGCTCTTCACACCCGTTCTACACCGGTAAGTCTAAACTTGTTGACACCGCAGGACGTGTTGATAAATTCATGAGCCGCTACGGTAACAGAAATAAAAAATAATAAGGATAACCTTATAAATAGAAGAGGAGGTAGTATTACTACTTCCTCTTTTTATTTGTTTGTATTCACTGATGAGAACATTGCTTCCGTTGTTTTCTGAGTATCTCTAAAGAAGTAAAGCTTTATTTGTTTTGTGGATTAAATAGGTTTAACTACCTTTGTACAACAAAGTGTTTATATGCTGATAAGTATGGATATAAAACCTTTTCATTTGCCGAAACTGGCACAAGAAAGACCTATTGTCATTGCAGGACCGTGCAGTGCGGAAACGGAAGAACAAACATTGCAAACAGCACGAACTTTGGCTGCCAATGGAGTGCAAATCTTTAGAGCCGGTATTTGGAAACCAAGAACAAAACCGGGAGGATTTGAAGGAATTGGTGTCAAAGGATTGCCTTGGCTTAAAAGAGTCAAAGAGGAAACGGGAATGTATGTTGCTACAGAAGTAGCAACAGAGAAACACGTATATGAAGCATTGAAGTACGGAGTGGATGTACTATGGCTTGGTGCAAGAACCACAGCGAATCCCTTTGCAGTACAGGAAATTGCTGATGCCTTGAGAGGTACAGACATACCACTACTGATAAAGAATCCCATTAACCCGGATTTGGAACTATGGATAGGAGCAATTGAAAGAATTTATAATGCTGGTATTCATTGCCTGGCAGCAGTGCACAGAGGGTTTAGTTCCTATGATAAGAAAATCTATCGTAATCAACCGCAGTGGCACATACCAATAGAACTACACAGACGTTATCCACAACTAACATTGTTCTGTGACCCAAGCCATATTGGTGGAAGAAGAAATTTAATTGCATCTATTGCACAACAAGCCATGGATTTACAATACGACGGCTTATTAATCGAAAGTCATTGTACTCCGGAAAAAGCATGGAGTGACAGTGAACAACAAGTGACCCCGGATGCCCTGAAAGATATTCTATCAAACCTTGTATTACGTGACATGAAACAGTCAACTGATGATCTGGTAGATTTGCGACGTGAGATAGATGTATTAGATAATGAACTATTGTCCATATTGTCAAAGCGTATGAGAATATCAGAGCAGATAGGCTCGTTTAAGAAAGAACATAATATAGCAGTATTACAGACAGGACGATATAATGAGATTTTAGATAAACGTATTGCTGATGGAGAGAACATGGGGATGAGTGGCGAGTTTATGCGCACTGTGTTGGAGGCAATACATGAGGAATCTGTACGTGTGCAGATGGATGTAATGAATAGAAAATAGTTAATTATTCATTCATTTTCGTTCTATTGTACAGTATTGTCTGTGATAGACCTCATGTGGAGAACATATAATACAATAAAAAATATCCATGTTGTATAGTCGCAACATGGATATTTTTGTAATGTTATAGTTAACTCGAGTTGAGTGTTTATTTCTTGTTGGGTATGATAAGCTTATAACCTTTTCCGTGTATATTGATGATACTTACGTTAGGATCGTCTTTAAGTAACTTGCGTAATTTGGTGATATAGACATCCATGCTACGTGCATTAAAGTAGTTGTCATCCACCCAAATAGTCTTTAGTGCAAAATTACGTTCTAAGACATTGTTGCCATTAATAGCAAGAAGTGTAAGTAGTTCAGATTCTTTGGTAGTGAGTCTTATTATTTTGTCCCCAATAGTCAGATTCTGCTTTTGTGAACTGAAAATAAAGTCACCAATCTTGAACTCTGTTGCATACTTTTCCTTCTTACCATGAATACGTCGCATGATAGATTCAATTCTGTAGAGCAATTCTTCCATGCTGAATGGCTTGGTAAGGTAGTCATCTGCTCCTAATCTAAACCCTTGCAAGACATCTTCTTTTGTCATTTTAGCAGTTAGAAAGATAATAGGTATGTTAGAGTTGAGATTCCGAATGTCAATGGCCAATGTAAATCCATCTTTCTTGGGCATCATGACATCAAGGATACAAATATCATATGTGTTTTTTGTAAAGGCTAATAATCCTTCCTCACCGTCAGGTTGTAAATCAGCGTCATATCCTTTAGATTGCAAATATTCATGTAATAAACTGCCTAAGTTCTCATCATCTTCGCATAAAAGAATTCTAATCTTGTCTTTCTTCATATGACTAATCATTTTTTAGGGTTGGTATAGTAATAATAAATTTTGTTCCAATGTTGAGTTCGCTGATCACTTGGATCGTTCCTTGATGCTCACTAATCATCTTTTTTACGTATGCAAGTCCTATGCCAAAACCTTTGACATTGTGTACGTTTTCTGTTGATACTCTATAGAATTTATCAAAAATCAATTTTAAGTCTTTCTCCGCTATCCCGATTCCGTTGTCTTCTACTTCAATGATTAGTTCTTCTTCTTTGACATTGCGAGTTCTGATGTGTAGTAGTAGTGGAGGATTGGAGTATTTTAGTGCGTTGTCTAATAGGTTGTAAATAACATTCGTAAAGTGAACTTCGTCAATGAGTGCAATGTCGTTGCATGCATCGAAGTGTGTGAATATTTTACCTTTGTTTTTTTCAACTTTGAAAGAGAAATTGTGTGCTATGTCTTCTAATAGTTCATTGATATGTATGTCTGTAAATTGAAGAGGAGATTTTTTCTGTTCAAAAAGAGATAATTGTAAGACTCTTTCAATGAGCATATTTAGTCGGCCGGTTTCTTCGCGTATAATGTTGCTTATGTTAGTAATCGCTTTTGGAGTTTTGGTAATGGAATTGTCTCTTAACATTTGCGAAGCTAACGATATGGATGATATCGGTGTTTTAAATTCGTGTGTTATATTGTCGATGAAATCATTTTTCATCTTGTTAAGTCGTATTTGATTGAAGATGATAATAAGGGTTATGATAAAGATTATTAACACGAATGTTGTTAGTAGAAAGGTTGGAGTGTAGAGTGAGAGTATTTTTTTTAAGTAATTGGGACGTGTTGGGAAATATAATGTTATGTACCCTCGATTTTGTGGTAGGGGTTCTAAAGGGAATAGGGTGTAAGTGTATTTTTTTTCTGCTGGAATTTTGGATGCATATTGTATTGATTCAGATGTATATATAAGCGAGTCGCTGTTGTTGTGGATAGAGAAAGTAAATGGGATGTCTAGTCCATTAAATAGCAAGATATTTGATAGAACTAACTCTAACTCTTCATAGTCAATGCGCTCTTCAATGATTCTGTCGTCATCTTTTAACCAACGTAACACAGCTTTGTTCATGATGTCTCTATTGCGTTCGAGTTTATGGAGCATTTCTTGGTGTATATCGTCCACAATCTGAATTACGTTTTTTTTACCATGTAGATGGGAGAGTTGTAGATGAATACGATCTCTAATTACTTTATCGCTTTGTGTGGAATTTGTTTCTTCATCCAATA
Organism: Paludibacteraceae bacterium; assembly: GCA_017647145.1. GTDB lineage: Bacteria > Bacteroidota > Bacteroidia > Bacteroidales > Paludibacteraceae > Gallipaludibacter. Next base: position 56,050 of record JAGCLD010000014.1, on the reverse strand, counting down.
TGGTTGATAAATAGGAGAGTGCTTCTCTTTCTTCCAGATATTTAATAGTTTGCATGACGCTTCTTCTTACACTATGGTCAAATTGTTGTCGGCTCATTTGGGCCATTCCGCAGAAGAACTTTAATTGGGATATACTAAGGCCAATAAAAGTGATAATCATGAATATGATTAGAAAGAAGGGCGTGTTTTTATGCATGATAAGTTGGGTTAAAAACAGAAGATTGCGTTAAAGCTTAACGCAATCTTCTTATGGTTAAAAAGCTAAGGAAACACCGGCCAATAATTGGAAACCGTATGTTTTGTAAGCGTAAAATTGTTCGTATTGATTATGGGCAATGTTGTTTAGTTTTAGGAAGGCTGATAACCATTTATTTGGTGTGTAGATTCCTCCGAGGTTAATTTGATATCCTGCTTTAAGTTTTTGGGCTGTTCCATCTACATTGGCTTTGCGTTGTCCTATAAAGGTCATATCGGCTTGTACGCTCCATTTTGGTGTGATACTGTAGTGAATGTCTGCCCATATGTCCCATGCCGGTTTGTCCCATACGGTTAAGCCTGGTTGTGTCATCCAATGGTGGTAGGCTCCTCCGAAATTGATGTTTAGCTTATCCTGGTAATGATAGTTTAATGTTAATCCGGCATCAAATACTGATGCATTCATGTTGAAACATGAATAGGACATACTGGCTGTATTGAAAGTGTAGAAAACATCGTTTCTTAAGTGCGAGAAACTAAGATAGGGAGTAATGAGTAAGCCCTTTATTGGTTTTATCTTAAATCCAATGTCTGCTTTTATGGGTTTGTATGTGCTATTGCTGTCATTGATGACGGCTGGTATTTCGATGTAGCGATTTTCTTCTAGTATGTTTTTGGGTGTATTTAGATTGTAGGAACCGGTTGCGTTGATGTAGAGACTCACCATCTCGGGGTCTGCTATCCATTCCACCATTACTTGCGGTGATGGTGCGAATGCAAAGTTTTTCCCAAACATAAAGTCCATATTTATACCTGCATGGATGTATAGTTTATCGCCTTTATATTGATAGAATGGTTCTGCATGTAGATGGTTGCGTGGTGATTGTTGGATGTCGTTACTCATGTAGAGTAGGGTGTGGTTGGCAATGTTTAAACCGACTTGGTGTTTCTCTGCAATAGTACCTCCTGCATACCCTTTTACATTTATCGCATGTGTACCTATCTCTCGTCCCAAGTGATAGTAGTTATAGCCAACATGCATTAAATAGTCTATTTTGCTGTTGGCGAGTGAACGCCATCCTACGTTGGCTGTTACATCCCAAATCCCTTTGGCTTTTGTTGTTAATGTGTCTAATTTAGAAAAATCATATTGCTTTGTACTATCTATGTAACACTTGCCGTAGTAGTTGAAGAACTCATTAGCGGCTTGTGCGCTAAAATAAATCTCTGATGCTTCAAATCTATGGCTAAGATTCAAGCCAAAGTCGGTTTCACTAAGTACTCGATTTCGGAACACGCCATAGTGATTTGCATAGATGTTCATTTTGGTTTGCTTTTGGTCTAATAACCGGTAGTTTAGTTCGGCTAATGTGTTCCAATATAAACCTAATCCAACTCTGGCAAATCCCTTGTCTTGTTTTGGAGTGGGGAATGCCATTCTTGCTCTGTCCAAGGTTGGAACTGTTTTGTCAGTTTGTATAGGACGATTAAAGTCAGGGTATATCAAATCTCTTGATGGAGTAGATTCGGTTAATACTGATGGAGAGAAGTCTATGCGTGTGGCTTGTTTTACCACAGGTGTGTATTCGCGTTCCACTGTCAAGTTGCGCTCAAATACAGAGTCTTGTTGCGTTTCTTGTGCTTCTTGTGCATGCAATGTACCTATGCATAGACATAGGCTTAAGCAGGCGAGATTTATCTTGTTGTGTAGTAACTTCATTGTCGTGGTGTTATTATTCTACAATTCTTTCTTTTTCTCTTTCTTGTATGAGTTGTAAACGTTCATCTACCAATGTGTTGATTTCTTCGCTAGATGTATAGTTGTTTTGAAGACTCAATAAGTACTGTTTTGCTTGGAAGTCATCGCCATTCTTCATGTTGATATCGGCTAATAATACTAAGCTACGTGCCAGCCAGAATTGGTGAGGCGTATTTTTACTTGCGAAGTCCATTATCTCGTTTTCAGATGCAGTCAAGTCGCCCGCTTTGAAGTGGATGTCTGCTAAGAGATATTTGGCTTCGGCGCCCATCTCAGTTTGTAGGTTGCTCGCTAGGTATTGTAGGTCGGCTGTTGCCAGCATGGGTTGTTCTTGTTTTAAGTAAGCTTTAGCACGTGTGTAATGAGCTTCTTTTTGCATTTCTTCATCTGATTGACTGTCTTGGATGATTTGTCCTGCCAAGTCAATGGTAGTGGAGAATTCATTTAGTTTGTTACTGCAACGCAATGTTCCTATGCGTGCTGCATTGATGATTTCTGTACTGTTGGCTATCTTTTGTAATGCTTGGAAGTACACTCTTGCTGAGTCATATTGTTGTATGTCATAACTGAGCATTGCGCAACGTGTGTATGCCTCTTCTATGTATGGATTGTTGGCAATGTGTGTGAGATTGTCATAGGCAGCCAATGCATGGAGTGTGTCATTGATGTTGTAATAGCTTGTGGCAAGATAATATGATGCTTGTGTACAATAGCGTCCTACCGGGCAGAAACGTTCTACGTATTGTTCTAACCCTTTAGCTGCTTCTTTGAAGTTTCCTTGTATGAACTGATGTTCGGCAGCCATGTAGGTCAGTGAGTCTTCCTTGTTTGTTGAAGGCACTGTTATGATGGTTCCCAATGTTTTGGTGTATGCTAAGTAGTCGCTGATGCGATTGAGTGTGACATAGGATGATTCGATGCCTTGCAATGCGGTGTATGATTCTTCACTGCCGGGATAGAGGGTGATAACTTTCTTGTATGCATCGATGGCTTTTTCGTGTTGTCCTAATCCGGATTGTACCATACCTATTTCCAATGCAGCCAGACGTACAAGGTCACTATGTGGATATCCTGCTAGGATGCGTTCATATGTGTTGATGGCTGCCATATTGTTGTTTTTCATGAGGTATGCGCGTGCTATTTCATAGAGAGCATCATCGGCGTAGTCAGATTTTGGATAGCCTTTGACTAATTTTTCCAATGTGAGAATCTTGTCGTCATATTTCTTGAGTAGTCCTAATATGCATGCTCGTTGATATGAAGCATAGTCTGCACCGGATTCTCCACTTGTGATTACCTTTGCGTATTGGGCTTCTGCATCTGCAAAATTGCGTGCGTGAAAGTAGCAGTCTCCTATACGATTCTGTGTATCTGCTATTCTTTTTTTATCGTTGCTCTTGGTGTTGAGGTAGTTCTGGAAATGCGTGAGTGCTGATGTGTATTTCTGTTGTGTGAAGCAAGCATATCCCAATGCATAGTGTGCAATGTTATAGTTGGGGTTGTTTTTACTATCTGTGCGTTGTATGAAGTTGTTCCAGCTTTGTTCGGCCTTTTGTGCTTGCCCCATGCGGTATTGGCAGTCACCTTCCCAAAAGATACAGTCTGTTACATATTTTCCTTTTGGTGAAGTTTGTATGGCTTGTTGGAAGTAGTCTGTTGCTTCTTTCCATTTTTTGTTAGAGTAGGAGAGAGCACCCATGCGATACAGTAAGTAGTGTTTCGGTGCGGTCAGTCTCTTGTCGTTACTATTTACTTTAGAAAGCGCTTCGTAGGCTTCTACGTGATTGTTTGTTTTTAGTAGTACATCGCCAAATAAATCATAGGCTTTTTCTATGTGTTTGGACTTAGGGTATTGGGTGATGAAGTTGACAAAAGCATTGACATTTTCTCCAAATGTATCTTGGGCTTTATAGGAGCTCAGTGCGTAGTTAAACATGGCTTCTTCATGTATGGCTGGGTCAAAGTTTGTGCGCACAGCATTACTGAAAGCCAACTTGGCTTTTTCTGTGTTGTTGAGTCTTAAATATGCATTTCCAATGTGAAGATATGCATTTTCGGTCATTAAGTCTGCTGTGGTGGTTACTTTGGTGAGATGCTTGACAGCATTGTTATAATCTTTTTGTTGGTAGTATGACAATCCAAGCATGTACATGTTGTTGCGTTGGAGTTGTGATTTCTTTTCCTTGGCATATAGGGTTAAGTGCTTGATGGCTTCACCATACTGTTGTTGTGTGTATGACAGTTCTCCTAACATGCGGTGTAGTTCTGCATTGTTGTCGCTTTGAGGGAAGCGTTTCAGCAGGTCTTTTGCTCGTTGGCTCACTTGGTCATATTCTCCTTGAGCAAAGTAGATTTGTGTAATGTAGTAGGGGATTATATTGTCATAGCGTGGATTGTCTTCAATGCTGAGAAACAGAGGTAATGCTCTTGTGTACTCTTTTTTTGCATAGAGTGTGTAGGCGTAATAGTATTTTGATGCTATTTCATAGCGGTTTTTTTTGTCCATGCTTTCTTTGAAGCCATTCATGGCTGCAGTGGTGTCTCCATCTGCTAATTGTGCATATGCTTGGTAGAACAACATGTCTTCTTGGTGGCGTGCGGAGAGTTCATTCTTGTCCACTTTGGCAAATAGGTCGGCCGCAGCAGCCGGTCGTTTTGTTTCTGTGATCAAGGATGCTTGCATAAATAGCAATGTGCTCTTATATGGAGTGTAGGGATGGCGTAGGAGAAAATCTTTTATTTGGTCTTTTGTGTCCTTGTGTCTCAGTTCAAAAGAGCAGAATGTTTTCAACAGTTCGTCTTCTTCTGTGAATAGGGGTAGCATGTGCTCCTCTGTTGCTGATTGGCTTAATACGTGGTAGGCCTCTGCGTACTTTTGTTGTTCGTAGAGTTCTTTTCCTTTCAAGTAGCTTTCGTCAGTTGTTGGTGTGATGAAGGGACGTTGTGCTGAAAGGTGGATAGTGCATATCCATACTATCGATAATAATCCGATGATTTTTTTCATTTGTAATTTATCTTCCTTGTTTATGTGGCAAAGTTACGTAAAAGTATTGATATATGTGTGTTTTCTCCGTGAGAAACTTGATGTTATGACACAATTTTTACTTCTTTGAAATAATAGCCTTTTTCTTCCTTGTTTGTGGTCAGTAGTAGGAGTTGTCCGTCGGGCTTTACTTCTTTTATTTTGGCTAAAAATGTTCCGTCTTTATCTTCATACCGGTGGAAGCCTTCTTTTCGGTAGAGGGCTTCATGATAGTTTTTTTGGAGTTTTTCCGGTGCTGTTTGAAGATATTTTCTGTAGAACGCAATGTTCTGCTGTAGTTCTTTTAGGATGTTCTCTTGTACATGTTCTTTCCCTGTGATTTGTTTGAGGGAGATAGGGTTGGGGGCATCGCTATGGAAATGTGTCTGATTGATGTTGAGTCCGATTCCTGCTATACATGTGTTTACATACTTTCCCATCCATGTGTTTTCAATCAGAATTCCGGCTATTTTCTTGTCTTTCCAGTATATGTCATTTGGCCACTTGATGCTGATGTCATTGCAGTGTTGGTCTAATGTTTTCTTTACAGCCAATGCTACTACTTCTGAGAGTAGGAAATTCTGGTCAATGGTCAATTCTATTGGTCGTATCAATAGGCTGAGTAATAAGTTTTTTCCCGGCTCGCTTTCCCAATGGTTTCCTCTTTGTCCTCTGCCTTGTGTTTGATGATAGGTGTAGAGGGTGAATCCGTCGGGCAGTGCTTGCTCTTGTAGCATGCTACTAAGGGCGGAATTTGTGCTATCTATTTTCGCTACAAACATCTTTAAGTAGTTTTTGTATGAGGTATTGTAGGTTGCGTGGGCTGCATGTTGCGTTGTTTACTATGATGGCAAAGGTGTAGTTTTTGCCTTCCGGAGTTCGTATAATGCCACCATAACTTTTTATGCGTCGTGTGGTTCCGCTTTTGGCTTGTAGGTGTCCTTCTAAGTATGTGCCTCTTAGGAATGAGGTTAATGTTCCGCTCTTTCCAGCTGTGGGTAGAGAATATAGGAAGTCTTCTTTGTGTGTGCTTTGTTGTGTCATATAGTGAATGAGGCGTACAAAGGTGGTTGCTGAAATGGCATTGAGTGGTGATAGTCCCGAACCGTCGGCAATAAAGTAGGTGTCATCCCAGATACGGGTTCTCCAATAGGATTTGATGGTGGCTATAGAATGGTTGGCTGATGCGGGTATTCCCATCTGACTTCCTAAGTGGCGAAACAGATGTTCAGCGTAGTGGTTATTGCTTTTTTGGTTGATTTCCCAGACTATATCTCTTAAACAGGGTGAATAATGTGTGTATATCACTTCGCGTGTGGTGTCACGCCGGAAAGTGTAGTCGGCTTCTTGTGTTACATTCACGCTTGCTTCTCGCAGTAGTTGTGTGAAGTGTTGTGCTAATAGGAGTGCCGGGTTGGGGATGTCGCCTTTGAGACCGAATACTCCCTTGTTGGATGGTATTGCGCCAAATAGAAAGCGCTTGTTGTGTAGCGGGATGCCATGTACATAGGCGCTGTCAAAAGTGACGTGCGTACATTTTAGGTGGTTTTCAAATTCTAGTCCATCTATTTCGGGGGTTACCTTGGTGATCTTAGGTGTAGTTCCTATGGGTCCGGATTGTAGCTGAATGTGTAGTGTGTTGTCCATGTAGGATAGGGCAGAAATGCCCGGTGCGTAGTAGTTGCCTATGTCTTCCCATATCCATTGTGCATTGATGGCTTCGGGGTCGAAGAATGAAATGTCGGCTATTACCTTTCCTTCAATTCTTTTTATGCCGTATTGCTTTACTTTTTTGAGCCATGTGAAGAGAAAACTTCTGTCGCCATGTTTAAATGAACCCATTGTTGGGTCTCCGCTTCCCACAATGTATAGATTGCCTTGTAGGGTTCCGTCGGGTAGGAGAGTGCCGTCTGTTTCTAATGTGGTGGTAAATCGATAGTCGCCCCCGTAGAGTTCGAGGGCAGTGGCAGTGGTGAATAGTTTGGTCACAGATGCCGGGGTGGCTAATGTGTTTGGATTGTGTTGGCTTATGGCTTTCCCTGTCTGGGAGTCTTGCAGTAGAAAACTGATGTTGGCGTGTCTGAGTGCTGGCTCATTTAAGAAGTTTTGCAGTGCGTTTTGTGCTTGTAGGGTGATGCTTACTATGCAGATGAGTAGGGTTGCAATATGTTTTGTTTTCATTCTCTGTTGTGTGTCTGTGTGATGTTGTTTTTATTCTTTTACAAAAGTACTAAAATCTCATAGGAAGAGCAAATCTTTCTGTTGTGTATGTTTTTATGTGTTTTATTTTTAAGCATTGGTGTCGGGTAAAAGTATCTTCTTCCTATCTAGTTCCTATCTAGTTCCTATCTGTTTTGTATCTATATCCTAGGTAGTGGTCCCGAGATGGTCGCGAGATGGTCGCGGGGATGATAGGTGTGTGCCTGAGGCAGGGGTGAGGGTTAGGAGTGATAATACCGGAAAATTCAATGAATATCTTTTCCCAGTCCTTATGTTTCGATTAATATTTTTAATCTTGTGTGAAAAATTTTGCTTTCTTCTTGCAAATATCCAAAATAACACTATCTTTGCAAACTGTTTCCGTGTGCGCACACGGAGTACGATTAAGCCAATGGAAAAGAGTACAAAAATACGCATTAAGGATATTGCTCAACGTGCCGGTGTTTCGGAAGGAACGGTGGATCGTGTGTTGCATAATCGGGGTGAGGTGTCGGCTAAGAGTAGGACTGCTGTGGAGCTGGCTCTGGCGGAACTTAACTATCGTCCGAATATATATGCGCGTACATTGGCTATCAAGCGTCAGTTTCGTTTTGTTTTCTTGATGCCTTGCCATGTTCAGGGTGATTATTGGGATAAGGTAGAGCAAGGTATAGCGCAAGCGGTGAATGAGTTTGCTGATTTAAATGTGCTGATTGAGCCGTATTATTATGATCAGTTTGATCGTGACTCTTACCGTTGTGAGGGTGATCGTCTGTTGGAGAGTGGTCCGGATGGTGTGGTTATAGTACCTACTTTCACTCAAGAAACGATGCGTTTGATTGGCAGGTTGTATGAAGCCGGTATTCCGTATTCGTTTGTTGATTCCATGGTGGAAGATGAACATTTTGTGAGTTATTATGGACAGCATTCTTTTCAGAGTGGATGGATAGCGGCAAAACTCTTGCTTGGTGATTTGCCCAAAGGGTCAGAGATTTTATTGGTGCGAATGCGCCGTGCAGGTGAGGATATCTCGAACCAAACGAGAAGTCGTCATGAGGGATTTATACAGTATATGGAAGAAAATGCACTGCTTCAACATTATGAAGTCAAAACGCTTTTGGTGGATGATGATGAAACGGATGCAGGATGTTTTGAGTTGAATGAGTATGTGGCAAGTTCACCTGCTCTACGGGCTGTGATTACTTTTAATTCAAAGGTGCATCGCTTGGCGCAGAGTGTTTCGGCTTGTATGAGGAGTGACATTCGCATGATTGGATATGACTTATTGGAGAAGAATGTGGATTATCTTCGTCAGGGAGTGGTGAACTTTCTGATTGCTCAGTGTCCGGAACGACAGGCGTATTTGGTGTTGCGTGACTTGTGTCGTAATGTGATATTGAAACAGCCTGTGCAGCGTGTCAACTATATGCCGATAGATATCTTGATGAAGGAAAATATAGATTATTATCATACGTTTGAATCTTAAAAACAACTTAAATATTTATTAAAGATGAAAGCATTAAACAAACAAACAGCCGTTAAGGCAGAGCGCCCAGAGCGCATTATCCAATTTGGTGAAGGTAACTTCTTGCGTGCATTTGTGGATTGGATTGTATGGAACATGGATAAGAAAACCAACTTTAACGGTAGTGTAGTGGTGGTGCAACCTATTGACAAGGGAATGGTCGATATGTTGAATGCACAAGATGATTTGTATCATGTTAACTTGCAAGGTATTGATAAAGGTGAAACTGTCAATAGCTTGGAAATGATTGATGTAATCAGTCGTGCTTTAAATCCTTATAGCCAACATGATGAGTTCGTAAAATTGGCAGAACAACCTGAAATCCGTTTTGTAATTTCTAACACTACAGAAGCTGGTATAGCCTTTGACCCAACATGTAAATTGGATGATGCTCCCGCTGCTTCTTATCCGGGCAAATTAACTCAATTGCTCTATCACCGCTACAAAACATTCAATGGCGCTCCAGACAAAGGTTTGATTATCTTCCCATGTGAATTGATTTTCCTCAATGGACATAAACTCAAAGAATGTATTTATCAATACATCGACTTGTGGCAATTGCCAGAAGACTTTAAAGCATGGTTCACTAACTATTGCTATGTATGTGCTACTTTGGTTGACCGAATTGTACCAGGATTCCCACGCAAAGAAATCGATGCTATCAAGGCGAAATTGGATTATGATGATAACTTGGTGGTGCAAGCAGAAATCTTCCATTTGTGGGTTATCGAGGCTGCAGAAAACATTTCTTTAGAAGCCTTGGCTGCTGAATTCCCAGCTAACCAAGCAGGATTGAATGTTTTGTTTGTGCCAAGTGAAGCGCCTTATCATGAAAGAAAAGTGACGCTCCTGAACGGACCTCACACAGTTCTTTCTCCGGTTGCATTCCTCAGTGGCGTAAACATTGTGCGTGATGCATGCCAACACGAAGTAGTGGGACAATACATTCACAAAGTGATGTATGACGAATTGATGCAAACACTCAACCTTCCAATGGACGAACTCAAACAATTCGCTCACGATGTATTGGAACGCTTCAATAATCCGTTTGTTGACCATGCAGTAACAAGCATCATGCTCAACTCATTCCCTAAATTTGAAACTCGTGACCTTCCTGGTTTGAAAACATACTTGGAACGCAAAGGTGAGTTACCTAAGGGATTGGCACTCGGACTTGCTGCTATCATCACTTACTACAAAGGTGGTGTGCGTGAAGATGGCGCTGAAATCGTACCTAACGATGCACAAGAAATCATGGACTTACTCAAACAATTGTGGGCTACAGGTGACACTCGTAAAGTGACAGAAGGAGTACTTGGTGCAACTGACGTAATCTGGAAAGAATCACAATGCAACTTGAACGAAATTCCGGGACTCACCGATATGGTACATGGCTTCCTCAATAGCATCCAAGAAAAAGGTATGCTCGAAACTGTGAAATCTATTCTTTAATTGATAAACACAAAAAAGGTGTGCTGAAAAGGGTTTAGTACACCTTTTTTATTCATGAGAAGAGTATAAATATAGGGCTATCCTTCGGATGACTCAATCTTTTCAACCTTAAAGTTAATCTGTGAATTTATAGCATTGATTTTTTTAAAAGAAATAATATGACTGAAATCCTGAAAATCAATCTGGCTGACAATGTAGCAGTAGCTATAACAGCCCAAAAAGCGGGTGCGCGCATTCAAGTGGACGGACGTGAAATTGTATTGCTCGCCGATGTCCCTGCAGGACATAAAATTGCCTTGAAAGATTTCTCAGAAGGCGAAAATGTTATCAAATATGGTTATCCTATTGGTCACGCCACTAAGGCTGTACCTTGTGGAGAATGGATGAATGAAAACAATATCAAAACTAATCTTGCCGGACTCTTGGACTATACCTATAGCCCGGTAAATCCTACATTGGATATCCTCAATGAACAAAGAACATTCAAAGGCTATCGTCGTCCGAATGGTGAGGTGGGTATCCGTAATGAGGTGTGGATTATCCCTACGGTGGGTTGTGTGAATGGTATCGTTAATCAATTGGCTGAACGCTTGCGTGAAGAAACAAAAAGCGAAGGCGTAGATGCTATCGTAGCATTCCCTCACAACTATGGTTGCTCTCAGTTGGGTGATGACCATGAAAACACAAAGAAAATTCTCCGCGATATGGTGCTTCATCCCAATGCAGGAGCAGTGCTTGTTGTGGGCTTGGGTTGTGAGAATAACCAACCGGATGTCTTTGAACAATTCTGTGGCGATTACAATAAAGACCGCGTACGCTTTATGGTATCTCAAAAGATTGAGGGCGATGAAGTGGAATATGGCATGAAACTCTTGCGCGAACTCTATAATAAAGCAAAGCAAGACAGTCGTGAAGAAGTGCCACTGAGCGAATTGCGTGTGGGATTAAAGTGTGGAGGCTCTGACGGTTTCTCCGGTATCACTGCTAATCCTCTATTGGGAGTGTTCTCAGACTACCTCATTGCACAAGGAGGAACCACCATCCTCACCGAAGTGCCTGAAATGTTTGGAGCAGAAACCATCTTGATGAACCGTTGCGAAAACGAAGGTTTGTTCCGCCAAACAGTTTCTCTTATCAACGACTTTAAAGAATACTTCCTCTCTCATGGTGAACCAGTGGGTGAAAATCCATCTCCGGGTAATAAGGCCGGCGGTATCTCTACTTTGGAAGAAAAAGCACTTGGCTGTACTCAGAAGTGTGGTAAAGCCCCTGTTGTAGGAGTGTTGCCTTATGGCGAACGTCTGCAAGTGAAAGGGCTGAGTCTGCTTTCAGCACCCGGTAACGACTTGGTGGCTTCTACTGCTCTTGCTTCTGCAGGATGTCACATGGTGCTTTTCACTACAGGACGTGGCACACCGTTTGGCACCTATGTACCAACCATGAAGATATCTACTAACTCTACTTTGGCGGCTAATAAGCCAACATGGATTGACTTTAATGCCGGAACTATTGTGGAAAATGAAAGTATGGAAGATGCTTGCCGTCGTTTCATTGACTATGTCATCAGCGTGGCAAGTGGTGAATGGGTGAATAATGAAAAGAAAGGCTACAGAGAAATAGCTATCTTTAAGACCGGTGTTACATTGTAATGTGCACTTAAGGTTATTGGGGGAAATATCCCTTTCATCAAGAGTTTAAGTAGAATTTGATACAGCAAGGAGTTGCATCTGTAGAGGTGTGGCTCCTTGTTTTTTATCTCCCATAAGTCATTAGATTTGGGTTTATTACCTTCTCTGTTTTTATCAGCCACTCATCTATTTGAATAGTGAAGCAAGACCAATCATAATACCCTTTATTTGATGTCTTCATAAAATTAATGCATCAATCCAGCAATATGTAGTGATAGTTTGCAAAAGAATACGTATCTTCGCACGTTAATATATGTTTAATATGATTAATTAAACGAGTCAATCAATATAAAAAAACAGTAGTTTATGCGAAAAACATTCTTACTTTTGTTTGCAGCCTTTTGCGCACTATCTACCGTCTTTGCTCAAACTAAGGGCAATCCGGCGTCGCTAAAAGGTGTAATTGTGAGTGAGCATAGTAAACAACCTATTGCTGATGCAAAGGTGTTTCTTGCTAATCAAAACATGACCACTACGACCAACGCTCAAGGAGTATTCTCGTTAGTGTTTCTGGAAGCAATTAATGAAGAAGTGATTATTTCAGCTTCTGAGTATGTCACTCAAGTGAAATTGGTGAAACTTCTTGCCGGACAAACATTAGATTTAGGCGAAATCATCATGAAGAGTGATGTGGCATCGGAAGTGAAGCAAGAAATTGTATTGCAACTTTCCGAAAATGAATTGTCAGATGACGATGGACGCTCACAAAACATGTCCTCTTCGCTCTCCAAGCGAGGAGATGTGTTCTCTTCTCACACATCGTATGCCTTTAGTCCGATGCGCTTCCGCGTGCGTGGATATGGTCAAGAACACGAAATAACCTATATCAATGGTGTTAACTTCAACAGTCAAGAACGCGGTCAGTTTAACTATTCCATGATTGGAGGTTTGAACGATGCTACCCGCAATAAAGATGTCACCAATGGTATCGAGGCTAACCCTGTCTCTTTTGGAGGTATCACCACCACTACCAACATCCTAACCACAGCAAGTCGTTTTGCAGCAGGTTGGAAAGTCGGATTGTCTGGTACAAATCGTAACTATAAAGGACGTGTATATGCTACTTATGCTACCGGCGTAATGGAAAACGGATGGGCATTTGCCGGATCGTTGGCATTCCGCTACTCTCCTTATATCGATACTAAAATCCCGGCTATCGGAGAAGGTATCTTCTATCATTCAGGTGCTTACTACTTCTCAGCTGAAAAGAAGTTTAACGAACACCACAATTTGGCTATCACTACTTTCGGAGCACCTACTCAACGTGCACAATCAGCAGCTGTAACCCAAGAAACCTATGATTTGTATGGCTCTATCTACTACAATCCATACTGGGGATACCACTATGATGAAAATGGAGTGGGACACATGCGTAACTCACGTGTTGTGAAATCATTTGACCCTACAGCCATTGTTAACTACGAATGGAAAATCAATGATGAGCACGTGTTGAAATTCAATGAGGGATTCCATTATAGCATGTACAGCAACTCAGCGCTTACCTTCTATAATGCTCCAGACCCACGTCCGGATTATTACCGTAACCTGCCTTCCTTCCTTTTTGACAACCAAGTAGATGATAAAGGCCAATTTATCTTCCAAGACTTGAACGGAGAACCTTTAGGCGGTGTGCAAGAATACAATGGTATTCAATTTGGTCCGTCTGTTGATTATGACTCATACAAGGCATTGACTGACCAATGGCTCAATCGTGACCCACAAAACACGCAAATCAATTGGAATAATCTCTATAATGCCAACTATGCTAACAACATAAATAATCCAGGTGCCACAGCTAAATACATGATTGAACGTCGTCATAATGACATCTGGGAAAATATGTTTAATGTGCACTACACCGGTCAACTTACAAAAAACCTCAAGATGACCGCTGCTTTAGAAACAAAGTATTCACAAGGAAGACACTTCAAGACTGTCGACGACTTGCTGGGTGCTAATCAATGGATAGACTTAGACCCATTTGCCGATCGTGATATTGCTGAATTAGCACAAAACATAGGGCTTACACAAGCACAAATTGAAAATGTGCGTCAGAACGATACACGCAATCCGGACAAAGTGGTAAAGAAAGGTGATGTGTTTGGATACAACTATGATATCAACATGTTCACCACATCACTCTACGCACAAAATGAATGGAAGTTCAACCAAGTAGAATTCTACTATGCAGCGAAAGGAACATTCAACACCTTCCATCGTGTGGGTAGAATGGACAACGGACGTGCTGAATACTTGCGCACCATCTATGAACGTGCAGGAGCTGTTGATTACGCACAACTCTACACTTCTTATGGAAAGGGTAGAGGACACTGGTTCTTTGATCCATCCTTCAAAGCAGGAGTTACTTACAAGATTGATGGTAGAAATGCTTTGAAAGTGAATGCCCTTGCTGAAAGCCGTGCACCATTAGCACGCAATGCTTATGTCTCTCCTCGTATTCACGACCGCACCATTGAAGGATTGAAGAGTTCACGCATCCTCTCTTATGACTTGACTTATGAATTTAACTACGGTATTGTTCGTGGACGCTTGACCGGATTCCGCACCCACTTTGAAAACGGAACAGAACTACAAGGCTACTATGATGATGGATTCCGTACCTTTGTCAATCAAGCTATGACGGGTATCAGCAGCATACACCAAGGAGGAGAAGCAGCAGTGGCTGTGAAGATGGGTACCTATTTCACTCTTTCTGCTGTGGCTTCTGTTACAGATAATCATTACACCAAAGACGCATACAGTGTGACCAGTGCAGAAAACGGTATGGCCTTAGACTCCTACGTAGATAATGCAGGAAACACACAACCATTATATGAATTGCGTGACAGTGTACTTATCAAAGGCCTAAAAGTAGCCAATGGTCCTCAATTAGCAGCCAGCTTGAAGTTGAGTTTCTTCCATCCGAAGATGTGGTTTGCTGATGTTACAGTAAGTTACTTTGACTGGAACTATCTTGACTTTGCACCATCTCGTCGTATGCAAGGACTCTTCACCGGTCAACGTGTCGATGGCTCTATGGTTAATGGATGGTATAATGTAGTGAAAGATGAGAATGGTAATGTGGCTATCGATAAGAATGGTCATCCGGTAGTGGCTTATCCTCATTCAGTGCTTGCCAACCAAGAAAGCCTTGTAAGCAATCAATGGTATAACCGCTTCTTGGTGGACTTGTCTGTGGGTAAACTCATTTACTTGCCTAACCGTCAATCTTTGAGCATTAACTTAAGTGTGAGCAACTTGCTTAACAACACCGACATGAAGACAGGCGGCTACCAACAAGGTCGTCTCCCACGTAGCACTAAGCAAGGCACACCATTTAACGGTTCCAGCACAATCCAAGAATCTGTTATCTCTGGTAATGTATGGAAGTTCCCGGCTAAATATTACTATGCTTGGGGCACCAACTTCTTCTTGAACCTCACCTATAAGTTTTAATTCCTAATCCTTAAGCAATAATTAAAAATGAAGCATATGAAAACACTTAAAAATATCATAGCATTGCTTGCAGTCGTGTCATTTGTGGCATGTGATACAGCAAAGATGCCGGAAAATGATTGGGTCGTGACACATAGTATCGGTGAATTTATTGATACTTACATGACAGAGAAGGGCGTTCTTTTCCCGGTGCGCACAAGAGCGAACGGAGATTTTGCTAAGAATCTCTTTAGTGTAGATACCCTTCCTTCCGGTGGTGAAAACATTGTGATTTGCGGTCGTCTTATCTCTGATGACTTGGCAGGCAACTTGTATAAGACCTTGGTGATTCAAGACATTGAGAAACCTGATGAAGCTTTGAAAGTAGCCGTAGATGCAGGCAGTATTTCCGGTCTGTATGCCTTAGGACAAGTAATCAAGATACGTTGTAATGGTCTTTCAATTGGTAAATATGCCAACCAAGCACAGTTGTGCGTTCCTTCTTATAACAATAATACCCATGCAATGAAAGCCGAAGAAAAGGTGGGTTGGTGTCCGGGTCGTATTCCATTGCCTATCTTCCAAAAGGCCGTACAATGTGTGGGAACACCGGATGTGAGCAAGATTGTAGTCGATACCATGACCATCGATGAGATTAAAGCAACACCGGAATCTGACATACAAAAATTATGCGGTAGATTGGTATATATCAAGAATGTTCACTTCAATAATATGTCACAAGGAGAAACCGCATTGAAGGATGCTGATCCAACAATAGATCAAGATGCAGCAACATTTGCTCCTACTACCAATTTCGTTGGTTTCCAACAAAGCCGTGACATTGAAGATGCCAATGGAAATTGGATAAGCGTTTCTTCGAGTGAGTATGCCAAGTTTGCTAATATCCGTATTCCTTCCGAAGATTATTCTGGAGATATATTGGGTATTATTGGTTACTATCGTGATAATGCGACAAAGAATTATGAAAACACAAAACACCACAATTGTTGGAGTATCACCATTCGTTCATTAGACGACATCTTCTTTACCGATGCAGATGGTGAACCATGGCAACCTATAGAGTGGTCGAAATAATCCATGTATCTATTTCTATCCCTCTTCTTTGCAGGAGGGATAGATTTTTTATAGCGCAATAGTTATGAATATAATCGATATTCTCATTTTAATTCCCATTCTCTATGGCTTGATACGAGGCTTGATTAAGGGTTTGGTGCATGAATTAACATCTTTGGTGGCAATTGTTCTGGGCGTTGTAGGTGCACGTATGTGGGCGCCCACATTGAAGGTTCAATTGTTGGAGATGATAGATATGGACCCGACTGTAGCACAAGTGATAAGTTACTGCTTAGTGTTTTTTGCTATAGCCTTATCGCTTAATTTGTTGGGCAGATTGGTTTCTAAGTTGCTCTCGGCTGTGAGTCTTGGTGGTGTGAACAAGTTGCTTGGCGCAGTGTTTGGCGCAGTGAAACTTGCCTTGATTGTGAGTGTGGTGATTAATCTCGTAGAGTTTGTAGATGTACAAGTAAATTTCATTAAGGACGAGACCAAGCAGTCTTCCGTGTGTTATCAGCCAATTAAGCGTTTGGCAGCTGTAGCATGGGAGCAGGTTAAGAATGACTGATTCTTTCCGTGAGAATCAATATATGTTTACTTTTAAAGGTGGTGCCGAAGACTTGTTGGGTGCCACCTTCTTTTATGCCTAATTTCTGGCGAAGTGTTTCAGCAGAGATGGGGAAGTTGCGCGTAGCGATATTGCATTTAGGATATTCAGTGCGCAGTTGTTTGATGGACTTCTTGTCCAAGCCGTAGCATTTAATCACCCTGAAACACTTTCCGTGGGCGTGGTCTAAGAGATGATCAGCAGTGTATAAGTGGCTGTTGGCATCGAGTTTTTGTAGTTTAAGCCGGTCAGCATAGAGTTTGTAGCCTCCGGCTTTCATAATAGATGCATTCGGTTCGTAGAGGTATTCACCCAGTTCGTTGGCGATGTGTAGAGGGCAAGCATGCTCTTCTTCGAGCGTAAAACTAAATGTGCTGGTGTCGTTTGCCTGTAAGTCAACAGCATGAATGCATGCAGAGGAAGGCGCATGGGCGTGTAGATGAAGGAGGAGTTCTTTACACTCGTTTTTCACAGAGACGATGTACACCTCCTGTATGGGTAGCTTTTGTAGTGTGACGTGAAAGTCCAACATGGGTGATAGTTTCACCCACACATCCCGTTCGTTTTGAAGGAGTAGGGGAAGGTGTTGCAGAATGTTGGGTTCGCAATCGCTGATTTGCACCACTTTTCCCCCTGACCGGTCCCGCCTTGCCGGGTCAAGGTAGATGACATCCGCCTGGGGGTGTTGACCTAAGAATTCAATGCCATCGGCGCAATGACAATGAACATGTGTTTTGTTGAGAATGGAGAAATTATGTTCAGCCACTTTACACAGTTCCTCATTACGCTCTACGTAATCCACTGTGTTGAAGTTGTCAGCCAGAGCCCAACAGTCAATGCCAAATCCTCCCGTCAAGTCTGTGAGGTGTTTACCCTTGATGATTTGTGCTTTGTATGCGGCAGTGTCTTCCGAAGAACATTGTTCGAGTGATAGTCGTATCGGCAACATAACTTGCATGTTCTCATAGAAGCGCGGTAACTTTTGCTTGATTTGTTGACGTCCGCTTATTTGCGTTAGTGCAAAGGCTACATCGACCTCAGGGTCGTTGCAGCCTTTCAAAGCCAATGTTCGCACGTCGTCATTGATGTGCGTCAGGATAAATTGTTGTGTGGCTTCGTTGATTACCACATCAATACCAATCGGAAGTCCATGTCACCCGGTGCAATGCTTGCGTCAGTAGGGAAGTCAGAATAGGTGACATAAATATTGACATTTCCCACTGTGTAGTCGAAGTCAGTGGTTTCTGTCCACAAATAGTACTCGTCAGCACTTACTACCTCTTCTTTGTGTCTAACGCTTGGAAGAAGTTGTTGTGATGCATATGATGTACCTGAATCATACTCGATGTAGCATTGTACCAATCCGCTGTCATAAATGAACGCGTCGAGTTCAGGCACGTCAAATGTGGCAACGAAGAAAGGATTGTATCCATTCGCATCCGTTCTTCTTTCCCAGTTGCTGGCATCTGCATGCAGGTTGATAACCTTCCACTGAGTAGATTCTCCGGATGGTCCTTGCGGTCCCTGTGGTCCGGCAGGTCCTTGTGGTCCTTCACATGAAACG
Organism: Paludibacteraceae bacterium; assembly: GCA_017647145.1. Lineage (GTDB taxonomy): Bacteria > Bacteroidota > Bacteroidia > Bacteroidales > Paludibacteraceae > Gallipaludibacter. The sequence goes on along the minus strand of JAGCLD010000014.1, from coordinate 37,530 downwards.
ATGGTCAATGTGAAGACGGCGATTAAGGCGTAAATAATTTTTTTCATACGTAAACTTTATTATTGGAAGTTCTTATGTACAATGTCCTCCAATGAGGTTAAAATTCATAATCAACAGCAGCTCTTCCGCTTCTTACTTTAGCGATAAATGAAGCCACCTTTACATGTTCGGGGTGAACTTGGTAAGCGTCCACGTCAGCAAAGCTGTTAAATTCACAAATCAAGCATACATCGTAGTCAGTTTTCGTAGCATTAGGGATGTTGATTCCCACTTCCGCTTTGTTGAGGCATGGCACCAAGTCAACGAGTCCTTCCAGTCCGGCTTTAATCTTTTGTGCGTTTTCCACTTTTGTACAACCTTCCGCTTCGTCTAATAAGCGGAAAAATACGATATGCTTTACCATAATGATTCTTTTTATGTGATTTCTACTATTCGTACGCAAATGTACATCAAAGCATTCAATATTGCAAATGAAAGGCATTTGTTTTTACTATGTCCCATGCCCTTTTTCGCTGTGTTGCACCTCACATCAATCTGCCCTATGTGAAGGTGGTTAGTTCCTATCTAGTTCCTATCTAGTTCCTATCTAGTTCCTATCTAGTTGGTATCTGTTTTGTGTCTTGATACTATCTTAATCCTATCTATGGTAACGGTATGGTAACGGTATGGTAACGGTATGGTAACGGTAATGATAGCACAGCTTCGTATCACACACCTTTCTAATTTATTAACCCGTCAACTCACTTCAGTTGTAAGACAAAAAAGTGACAACCTAAATCAGCAAATCACACTCATATCCTCATATCCTCATATCCTCACACCCTCCCGCGACACTTCCTAAAGTTCGCCCCGCGAACGCCCTGTAGCTCACATCGTGAGCGTCCTATAGTGTCGTCTACGACACGTCCTGTAGGGCTCCGCCCGTCCTAAAGCAAGTGCAACGAGCGTCCTGTCATTCCCGCGACCATCTCGGGACCACTCCGGGACCACTATGTAAGAATGAGCCAGGAATAAATCCTTTTACCCGACACCAATAATTATCTTAATAAATCTAAATGCGATAACGATAAATTTGGAATTTGCTTAGTTGTGTATTATCTTTAAATAAGATAGGATGCGGTTCGGTATAATCAAGAATTAAACAAGTTTATTCTTGCTTCTACTCTCACCTTTTGCTATCTTTATAGAAGATAAACTGCACTCGCTGGGAAAAATATTCAAGCAAGCTTGATATTTTTCGCTCGTTTGTTATTATCTTTGCAGTATCACTCTTGTCGATATAGTTCGTACATGAGTGGTAGACATATAGAAAGGCGTTTACTACGCTTTGGTTTTGACGGTTTAAGAACTTCGCAACTTCAAATAACTGTTTGTCAAAAACAAAGCAACGTGAATGTCCCGTGGGTATGTTATATACATGCCTCATTTTACCGTATAGCCATTGGTGTATCCGTATCCATTGGGAACTATTGGTAGAGAGGTCGTATTATATACATATCGGCGTGGGGCTTATGCGTTGCTCGTTTCGACAGACAGGGGCAATGCGAAGGCCTTTAAACCGTGAAGCGAGCGATAGTGCAGGGCTTCACGCTTTTTTTATGTCTATAGTATGATAAGAGTAAAGGTTATCCGAAGCCCGATATCCGAGCCGTAGTGCTAAAGGTATGGAACTAATAGATAACATCCGGAAAACACTAAAGGATGATTTTATTCAAGAAATTAGCAAGGGGAGTAAACTCTCTATTGCAGCTTCTTGCTTTTCTATCTATGCCTTTGAAGAACTAAAGGAGCAGTTGAAAGATATTGATGAGTTACGTTTTATATTCACTTCTCCAACTTTTGTTACTGAAAAGATTGATAAAAAAGAGCGTGAGTTTTACATTCCTCGTCTCAATAGGGAACGTAATCTATATGGTTCTGAATTTGAAATAAAGCTACGTAATGAATTGTCGCAGAAGGCCATTGCTAAGGAATGTGCCGAGTGGATAAGAAAGAAGGCTTGCTTCAAATCGAATCGCACCAATGAAAATATGATGGGGTTCATGAATGTGGATAACATCAATTATATGCCGATTAACGGCTTTACTACTGTTGATTTGGGTTGCGAACGTGGTAATAATGTCTATTCTCTTGTTCAAAAGACAGAAGTTCCCTATTCCAAGCATTTTCTGGATTTATTTGAACAAATTTGGAATGACCATACCCGCATGCAAGTAGTAACCGACCAAGTGTTGGATAACATCACGGTGGCTTACAAAGAAAATGCACCGGATTTTCTTTATTTTGTTACCCTTTATAATATTTTTAGAGAGTTCCTTGATGATATATCTGAGGATGTACTTCCTAACGAGGCTACTGGTTTCAAGGAAAGCCAGGTGTGGAACAAACTCTATAATTTCCAGAAAGATGCTTGCTTGGCCATTATCAACAAGTTGGAGAAGTACAACGGTTGTATCTTGGCGGATAGTGTGGGTTTGGGTAAGACCTTTACGGCACTATCTGTCATCAAGTATTATGAGAACCGCAACAAGTCGGTGCTGGTGCTTTGTCCCAAGAAGCTTAACGACAACTGGATTACTTATAAGAGCAATTACCTGAACAACCCGATAGCCAAAGATCGTTTGCGTTACGATGTATTCTTCCATAGCGACTTGTCACGTAGCGGAGGTAAGACCAACGGACAAGACCTTTCGTACATCAATTGGGGAAACTACGATTTGGTAGTGATAGACGAAAGCCATAACTTCCGTAATGGAGGTAAGGTGACAACCGACGAGAATGATGAGAATCCACGGGAGAACCGTTATCTCCAACTGATGAACAAGGTTATCCGCAAGGGAGTAAAGACCAAGGTGTTGATGCTTTCGGCAACTCCGGTGAATAACCGTTTCAATGACTTGAAGAACCAAATCCAGTTGGCTTATGAAGGAGAAAGTAAACGGATAGATGAGGTGTTGGATACCACCTCGAGTATTGATGATATTTTTCGCCAGGCACAGAAAGAGTATAACACGTGGTCGAAGTTACCGGTGGAAGAACGCACTACGAAGGAACTGCTCAATCGTTTGAGTTTCGATTTCTTTGAGGTCTTGGATAGCGTGACCATTGCCCGAAGCCGTAAGCATATTGAGCAATATTATGATACGGTAGATATAGGTAAGTTCCCCACACGTTTATCGCCCATTGCCCGTCGTCCCGATTTGAGCGACTTGGATTCAGCAATTAACTATAATGAGATTTACGAAATTGTCAGCAAACTGAACTTGGCGATCTATACACCGTCTGACTTTATCATGGCAAGTCGTAAAGAAATTTACCAAGAAGTGGACACTGATAGAGATTATTCGGGCTTGACCATGAGTGGACGAGAAAAGGGTATTCGCCGGCTCATGAGCATAAACCTATTGAAGCGTTTGGAGAGTTCGGTGAACTCTTTCCGCTTGACTCTTGAACGCATCAAGAATCTCATATCATCTACCATTGATAAGTTGGCAACAATTGAGCAAGGAGAGAATTTTGAATTGGAGTTAGAGGATATATCGCAGAATCTTGACTATGATGATCGTGAGGCAGATATGTTCATTGGGGGCAAGAAAACAAAGATAGCCTTGCAGGACTTGGACCACATTGCTTGGCGAAGATACCTTGAGGAGGATTTGGAGAGTCTTAATCTTCTGCTCCTGATGCTGGCAGACATAACCCCCGAGCATGATAGCAAGCTGCAACAACTCATTGATGACTTGCGCAGCAAGTTTGCTAATCCGATAAATGCTAATAATAAGAAGGTGATTATCTTCACGGCCTTTAGCGATACGGCTGAATACTTGTATGATTGCTTGGCAGAGCCAATCAAGACAAAACACGGACTGCATACTGCTCTTGTTTCTGGAGATGTAGAGGCACGCAGTACATTGCGGTTGCCTCAGCGTGAAAAACTGGATTTCAACAAAGTGCTGACCTTGTTCTCTCCGATATCGAAGGAGAAGACAATTATTTATCCGCATATACAAGACGAAATAGATGTGTTGATAGCCACCGATTGTATTTCGGAAGGTCAGAACTTGCAGGATTGCGATTATCTCATCAACTACGACATCCATTGGAACCCTGTCCGCATCATTCAGCGATTCGGACGTATCGACCGTATCGGCAGCCGTAACCAAGTGATTCAGTTGGTAAACTATTGGCCGAATGTCACGCTGGACGATTACATCGACTTGAAAGGTCGTGTGGAAGCCCGCATGAAGGTATCGGTACTGACCAGTACGGGTGACGATAACCTCATCTCTCCCGAAGAGAAAGGTGACTTGGAGTATCGCCGTGAGCAGTTGAAACGCTTGCAAAGCGAGGTGGTGGATATGGAAGAAATGAATACGGGTGTCAGCATCATGGACTTGGGATTGAATGAGTTCCGTCTTGACTTGCTTTCTTATATGAAAGAACATTCCGACATTGAGCATACTCCGTACGGATTACATGCTGTTGTTCCAGAGAGCGAGACTTGTCCTCCTGGCGTCGTTTATGTTTTAAAGAATCGCAATAACGGAGTTAACATTGACGCAAAGAACCGTTTACATCCATTCTACATGGTATATATCTCGGACGACAAAGAGGTCATTGTCAATCATCTTTCGCCCAAAGAGTTGCTTGACCGTATGCGTTTCTTGTGTAAAGGCAAATCCGTTCCCGATATGGATATCTGCCGTGAGTTCAACCGCATCACCCGTGATGGTAAGAATATGCAGCAGTATTCCGAACTATTGGGCGAAGCTATCTCATCCATTATCAATGTAAAGGAGGAGAGCGATATTGATTCATTCCTCAGCGGAGTGCAAGGCTCACTCTTTACCGAAGAGATACGAGGACTGGACGATTTTGAATTGATATGTTTTTTAGTGATAAAGTAAACAATTAAAATAATTTGGATATGAAGATTACAGTATCAATGCTAGATGTGCAAAATATTATGCACAAACTTGAAGAACAAGATAATGAAGTAGCTCGTGAAGCTTTAAGCAAAATAAAAGACATTTTTGCGCCGTTGCTTGAAGAAGGTAACGATTGTTTATGTCCTCCAACTTGCGAGTTAGAAGTTTTAGATTCTTCATCTAAAATTGATTGGGAAGAACGTCGTTATGAAATAGCAAAGGCGGCAATGCATGCTTACCTTACACGTGGCAATTACGACAAAAATGCTATTCCTCAAATGGCGATTCGAGATGCAGACAAATTAATAAAAGAGTTGAAAAGAACTACAACAAAATAAGTCGTGTTCGGTCTCCCATCCACAACCGAAGTACGTAAGCAGTTGCCCAAGAAAGCAATCTATGCGAAGTTCGACTTGAAACCCTCGCAACGTGAGAGTTTCGATGCAGATATTGCACGCATAGATATTGTGGCGGTTGTATCATCGGCTACTGTTCCGGCATTGAGCGAGGGAGTAGAGATAAAAGAGTTTTATCTGCTTGCCGTTCAGATGAAACGCAAGGAGTATGACACAAAGAATATCGCATTACTAACGAAACTCATTCCGCAAAAGATGGTGTTGGCTCTGCAATTCGAGGAGCAGACACAATTCGCCATTTACCATACCAAACTCATTTCGTCGGCTTGGCAAGATACAAAAGAGGCCATGCTTCCCTTATCGGGATTGAATCTCGATGCTGTTTGGGAGAATATAGTTGCCGCTATTGGTAGTATCACTATTGTTGGTTGTAACACCATCGCCGAGCAAATTGCCGAGGATGATGCACACGCCAAACTGATGAAACAGATTGAGCAGTTGGAGAAGAAGGCTCGTGCTGAGAAACAACCTCGCAAGAAGTTGGAACTATTCGAAAAGATAAAGGAATTGAAGAAAAAATTATAACAACAATCATATATGGAAAAACTCAAAATGCAGACTGCGGATATGGCAGAGCGAAATATCGAAATGTTGGGACAGATGTTCCCGAACTGCTTGACCGAGACCATCAATGCCGATGGTAAGTTGGTGCGTGCTATCGACTTCGACAAGTTGCGTCAGGAGTTGGCGTGCGAGGTTGTCGAGGGTGCAGAGGAGCGTTATCAATTCACTTGGCCCGATAAGCGTAATGCTATTCGCTTGGCTAATGCATCAACGAACAAGACCCTGCGTCCTTGCCGTGAGGAGAGTGTTGATTTTGACAATACCGAAAACCTCTATGTCGAGGGCGATAACTTGGAGGTGTTGAAGTTGCTCCGTGAGAACTACTTGGGTAAGGTGAAGATGATTTATATCGACCCACCATACAACACAGGTAATGACTTTGTATATAACGACGACTTCGCACAGGATAAAGCAGAGTTCGAGGCAAATAGTGGTCTCTTTGACGAGGAGGGACGCCGTATGGCAGACCCTATGGTGCAGAATACCGAGAGCAATGGTCGTTTCCATACCGATTGGCTCAATATGATTTATCCTCGATTAAAGGTGGCAAAAGACCTACTTTCGGACGATGGTGTTATCTTTATCTCGATTGATGAGAATGAGGTTGAAAACTTGAAGCGAATAAGTGATGAGATTTTTGGTTCAAAAAACTTTATTGCAGAGTTAATTTGGTCTGCAGGTCGTAAAAATGACTCCAAATATATTTCAATTTCACACGAATACATTTTGTGCTATTTTAAAAACTCTGATTATATAAAAGAGAATAAGATAGTTTGGCGTGAAAAAAAACAAGGACTCGATGCTATATATACAGAATATGAACGACTAAAAAAAGTCTATATTTCAGATGTTAAATCCATAGAAAAGCAACTAAAAACTTGGTATAAAAGTCTTCCTGATGGACATCCTGCAAAAGACCACTCTCATTATTGTAGGGTTGATGAAAACGGCATCTTTTTTGCAGATAATATATCTTGGCCAGGAGGAGGAGGCCCAAAATATCAAGTACTTCATCCTGTTACACAAAAACCAGTAGTTATCCCATCAAGGGGTTGGTTGGTAAATGAAAAAACAATGAAGGAATGGGTGGCTCAAGGAAAGGTTCTTTTTGGAGAAACTGAGCAAAGCGTACCTACATTAAAAGCATATCTTAAAGACAGAGAATATAGCGTGCCCTACAGTGTATTTTATAGAGATGGTCGAGCCGCTTCGAAAAGACTTGCTACACTTATGGGAGATAAAGTTTTTGAAAATCCTAAAGATGAAGAAATTATTCAACGACTGATAGAGTTTAGTGGTGTGAATAATGGAGATATAGTAATGGACTTTTTTTCGGGTTCTGCATCAACGGCACATAGTGTATTCCTTGCCTCAATAAATAAGCAAATCAATCTTAAATTTATACTCGTGCAAATACCTGAGGAAATATCGGAAAGTAAGGCAACTGCAGAGAGGGGTAAGAAAGTTGCCCGTGCAGCGATATCTTTATGTGAAAGTATGCGAGTCCCTAACAATATCTGTGAGATAGGCAAGGAGCGTATCCGCCGTGCAGGAAAGAAAATAAAAGCAGACAATGCAACTAAAGAGGGCATTGAGAGACTTGATATAGGCTTCCGTGTGTTGAAACTCGATGAGTCGAATATGGCAGATGTATATTACACCCCTGCCGAAACGCCTATACAGCAGACTCTTGACTTCGATAAGTTGGTGGATAATATCCGTGAGGGACGCACAGCCGAAGACCTTTTGTTCCAAGTATTACCTGAATGCAACTTGCCACTATCGAGCAAGATTGAGATACGAGAGATACACGGCAAGAAGGTATTTGTAGTGAATGATGGCTACTTGATGGCTTGCTTCGACAAGGATATTAACGAGTCTGTAATCACCGCCATAGCGAAGGAGAAACCATATTACTTTGTAATGTGTGACCGTTCAATTGCAACAGACAATGTAGCTGACAACTTCGACCAAATATTCAATGCATACAGCAAAGAGACAGTGAGGAGGATATTGTAATGGCAAATATTGGATACAAATATAGGGCAAACATACTCATTACAAACCCTGTTACTAAAAAGGAAGAGCGTAGAGATACCAACTCTCTTATTAAAGGAGAATTGTATGCTCCTAAGTTGAAGGAATTGAATGACCCTTTTGAAGGTTCAGTCGAATTGCCTAATGCTGATAGTGAGGATTATTGGGTAACTCCCCTACTTCAACAAAGTTATAATGCAGGAATATATTCGATGTCCAAACAGAAAGAGGGAGAGGATTTTCCTTGTAATGAGTTGCTATGGGCACATTATGCTAATTCGCACAAGGGATTCTGTATAGAGTATGACTTAGATAAACTTGACACCTACATCACAGACAATATTAGTTACAGAATAGATGTAGAGTATCAAGAAAACAAACCTGTCATATCACCTAATGATTCGATTGAGGCAAAGATAAAAAAGGCCTTCTCTACAAAGTCGTTGGCTTGGGCTTATGAAAATGAGTATAGGTTAGTATTCAGTTCAAACGGAGTAAAGAAAATAGCATTTGAGGCAATTAGAGCAATATACTTTGGACTAAATATGCCTTTGAAGGAAAGAAATGCCGTCGTTAATGGATTAAAGGATAAAGATATTGATTTTTATCAAATAGAGCGAGTAGGCAAGGACTACAAGTTGGGTGTAAGCAAATTATTGTTTGATTATACCCACGAGATAGTAAATATTGAGTATTTACCCAAAGTAACCAATTACATTATTTGGTATAAGTCTCCAAACAAGGATAAAAGCAGTATAGAGGACTTTGTGCATAGGATTAGAAAAGACTTGTCTCCAAATAGCAATATTACTTTAATAGATGATATGAGTGTATTGCCCATCTTGGTTAATTATAAACCAAGGGAAGCAATGACCTTAAAAGAAATTGAAATACAAGCAAAACATTGGATTGCATATTCAATATTTACTTCTCCCGAAGTTGTTTGGATGTATCCCGAAAGAATATAGGCTATGAAGTTCAAATTTAAGATACAGCAATATCAGACCGATGCGGTAGAACGCACAGTGGAGGTATTCGAGGGACAGCCATCTACGGATAGTCTCGCCTATCGCCGCGACCTCGGTAAGCGTGCAGCAACTTTGTATGATGACGAGTTGGAGATGGGATACCGAAATAACGAGATACAGTTGCTACCCAAAGAGATACTCGCTAACATCCGCAAGGCACAGGCGGCAGGAGATATCAAGTTATCCGATTCGCTCGTGCCCAGCATAGGTGCGTGCAGTCTTGATATTGAGATGGAGACAGGAACGGGTAAGACTTATGTCTATATCAAGACGATGTTTGAGTTGAACAAGCGTTATGGATGGAGCAAATTCATTGTAGTGGTGCCAAGCATCGCTATCCGTGAGGGTGTGGGCAAGAGTTTCGCTATGCTCGAAGACCACTTTATGGAGCACTATGGCAAGAAGGCTCGTTGGTTTATCTATGATAGTAGTCGTTTGAAGAGTCTTGATGACTTTTCGAGCGATGCGGGTATCAATGTGATGATTATCAATACCCAAGCCTTTGCAGCATCATTGAAGGAGGGTGCAAAGAACAAGGAGAGCCGCATCATATACTCGAAGCGTGATGACTTTGCGAGTCGTCGTCCGATTGATGTAATTGCAGCGAACCATCCGATTGTCATTATGGACGAGCCACAGAAGATGGAGGGTGAGGCTACACAGACCGCTCTAAAACGCTTTATGCCGTTGTTCATCCTTAACTACTCGGCAACCCACAAGACCAAGCACAATACTGTATATGCACTCGATGCACTCGATGCCTACAACAAGAAACTTGTTAAGAAAATTCAGGTTAAGGGCTTCGAGGTTAAGAATTTGAAGGGCACATCGAGTTACCTCTATATCGACAGCATCATCCTATCGAAGACCGAGCCGCCAATGGTTAAAATCGACCTTGAGATGAATACAGCATCAGGAATACGTCGCAAGTCTGTAAAGTTCGGTAAGGGAGATAAATTATATAGTGTCAGCGGACTTAAACAATACGAAGGCTTTGATATTGCAGAGATTAATCCATATACAGACACTGTAACATTTCTCAATGGCATAACACTTCGCAAGGGTGAGGTATTCGGCGATAGCAACGAGTTGGCAATGCAGCGTGTTCAGATTCGTGAGACAATAGTATCGCACTTTGAGAAAGAGCGTGAATTGTTTGCACGAGGCATTAAGACCTTATCATTGTTCTTTATTGACGAGGTGGCTAAATACAAGAGTTACAATGCCGAAGGGGAAATTGAACAGGGCGTATTTTGGAAAATGTTTGAGGAGGAGTATATCAATATTCTCAATGAAAATCTATCGTTGTTTGATACTGAATATCAACAATATCTACGCCGATTTGATGTGAGCGAAATACATAATGGCTACTTCTCGATTGACAAGAAAGGTCGTTCTGTGAATAGTGAAGTGAAGCGAGGTCGTGACACCTCGGACGATATATCGGCTTACGACCTTATCTTGAAGAACAAGGAGCGTCTATTGAGTTTTGAGGAACCTACACGATTTATCTTCTCACACTCGGCACTCCGTGAGGGTTGGGATAACCCTAATGTATTCCAAATCTGCACCCTCCGACACGCTAATTCGGCAACAGCCAAGCGTCAGGAGGTGGGTCGAGGTTTGCGTATCTGCGTGGATGCAGATGGTAATCGTATGGACTTTGAGACACTCGGCGAGAATATCCACGAGTTGAACAAACTGACCGTGATTGCCAATGAGAGTTATAGCGACTTCGTGGGCGACTTGCAGCGTGAGACGCGTGATGTGCTCCGCGATCGTCCTACAAAGGCTGATGAGGCATACTTTACAGGCAAACTCGTATTTGTGGGTGATGAGAAGCGTGCTATCACAGCAGAGGAGGCAAATTCTATCCGTGCCTACCTTTGGGATAACGATTATATCGACGATAAAGGACAAGTTACAGAGCAGTATAAGACAGACTTGGCAGAAGGCTGCCTCGCTCCGATGTCCAAGAAGTTGGCTCCTATGGCTGATAGCATACAGTTATTGATTCGTGCGTTGTATGATGAGTCTGTGGCTATTGATTCAATGTTTGAGGATGGTAATGCTACCGTTGTCAAGGAGAATAAGTTGAACGATAACTTTGCCAAGGAGGAGTTTCAAGCACTATGGAAGGAGATTAACCACAAATACGCCTACACAGTTCATTACGATAGTCAAGAGTTGATTGAAAAGGCTGTATTGAATATAAACGCCAACCTCGAAGTTAATCAGTTGCGTTATGTGGTGGTTACGGGCGAGCAGGATAGTGTTGATGCCTTTGGTAGCACAAGCTCTACCTCAAAGCGTATAGGTACGGTATCAACCTCAACGGTTAAATACGACCTTGTAGGAGAGATTGCAAGAGGTGCGACATTGACCCGTAGAACGGTTGTAGAGATATTGAAGAGGTTAAGACCTGCAAAGTTGGCAATGTTCCAAAATAATCCAGAGGAGTTCATCCGCAATGTGGTTAAATTGATTAAGGAGCAGAAGGCGACAATGATTGTGGAGCATATATCGTATAATCTAATTGAAGGACAATATGAAAGTGCTATCTTTACACAAGAGAAATCATCACAGTCACTCAGCAAGGCATATTCTGCACAAAAGCATATCATGGACTATGTCTTCAGCGACTCTGATGTAGAACGAAAATTTGCTTCTGCTCTTGATAATGCACCAGAGGTGTGTGTATATGCGAAATTGCCTCGCTCGTTCCAAATCCCTACGCCTGTGGGTAACTATGCTCCTGACTGGGCGATTGCTTTCAAGAGTGGAGAGGTGAAACATATATTCTTTATCGCTGAGACCAAAGGCTCGTTGGAATCTATGGAGTTACGAGGAATTGAAAAAGCTAAAATTGCATGTGCAAAGAAATTGTTTAATGAGACTTCATCCGGCAGGGTTAAGTATAATGCTGTAGCAAATTTTGAGGAATTAAGAGATGTCTTGATGAATCGATAAAAGGGTGTTACACCTTTGAAATTTTGATGATTTTTCAAATGTAAAGATACAAAGAGGATTCAAATAAAGGATGAATTGCTAAGTATGTTATTCGTTTGGCTCGAAAAATCATATTTGGGAATGGTTAATATGAATACCGTTTCTTTCAATATAGTCCACATTGCTTATCGCTAACTCTGTTATTTTTCGACTTACCGACCAAGAATCGTACATTTTCATAAAATCTCACTTCTTGGGAAAAACTAAAACAACGGGATTTTAAGGTGTTTTATCCTAATTTTGCTTGTCTCTATGTTACTCCCATGCAATGGGATGTGGACTTATGTTTATACATGGGGGTGGAGTGTAGCACGTAATGTAATTTATTGTAACGGAATGCCCGAATGTAACGCAATGTAACAGCGCGCCTTGTTGATGTTGTATATTTGCAGAAGATTTGTTGGTGATGTATCTTCTTACTTGGTAAGAGGGTGTTTCTTCCTCCTATTACCATTGTGAATGTTTTATCGTGAAGCGTTCTTTGACGTATTGAAAATTATTAGAGGGTAGATAAAATAGTGAAATGGATAATCTTTCTTTCTGAATTTTGACTGGTTTTTCTTGTTTGTTAGAAAAATAGTGTTACCTTTGCGGACGGTTTTGGTTCTGCTCTTACAACTTGAGTGGGAGTGGACAAAAGGGAATGCCGTGTGAGTCGGCAACAGTGCCCGCTGCTGTAAGGCCTACTTGACGTGAATGATGTCAAGGAAGTTGCAAAAAGTCAAGCCACTGGATGTGTTCCGGGAAGGAATTTGCAATATAAGCCAAGTCAGAAGACCTGCCAAAACGGATAGTAAAAAAAAAGATATGCTTTCGGGAGTTTAGAGCAGTCTTGTCAGAGGAATAGACCTATCTTTCTTGACAGACACAATCATTGTTATTTGTTGCTCCTGATGTATCTTTTAGTGCGTGGTGACACTTTATTTACATGTTTAACTAAAATTTATACATTATGAAAAAAACTTTTTATTGGATTGCAGCGCTTGTTGTGGGACTTAGTGCTTGTACAACGGAACCGGAAGTGAAAACTCATGTGGCGGACTTTGAAGGATTGCCTATGCCTGAAGTGGGTTACTGGAACGGAAGCGACTTGAGTGGTGAACTTCGTCAGGAGGAATCGTGGGGAAGCATGATTAATAATTATTATGGTGGTTTTACGTCGGGCGCAGTGACTTTTGAAAATGTTTATACTTCTGACTGGGCATCGTTTAAGGGCGCGGCTTATTCTTCCTTGACTGACAGTGTGACGGAGGGATATATGAATCAGTATAGTGTGATGGCTGGTCAGGGTGCATTGGGCTCTAAGCAGTTTGCTCTCTTGTTTGATGATGGGGCGAGTTTTCGTGTGAATTATGAGCCGGGATATGATGTGCAAACGCTTAAATCGGTGATGGTGTGTAATGGCACGTATCCTTATCTGGAAATGAGGAACGGGGGCTATGGTAAGAAATTTGCCGAAGGTGACTTCTTTAAAGTGACGTTTAAGGGCTACAAAGGTGAAGTGCTGACGGGCGAAGTGGATTATTTTCTTGCTGATTTCAGAGAGGGTAGGAGATTTTTGAATAATAATTGGGAGTATTTGGACCTGACTCCACTAGGTGATGCGGAAAAGGTAGAGGTGATGTTTGATGGTTCGGATAAAGGTGATTATGGATTGAACACGCCGCGGTATGTTTTTGTTGACAATCTTGTGGTGGAACAAGTGAAATAGGGGAAGAGGAAAATTAGTTAGTAACAATTATATGTGAAGAAAAGCGGACTGCCGAAGTGATTCGATCAGTCCGCTTTTGTTGTGGGTTATTGCCGGATGTGTGTTGATGTTGTTACATCCTCTTATGCAATGTATTCTTTGAGCAGTGTGCTCATTTCTTCTTGTACTTTTTTGGCTGCTTCGCGTGCTGCTGTGGCGAAGTTGGGTGTGTTGTCGGCATAGATGATGGCGCGTGAGGAATTGACCAATAGTCCGCATTGGCTGTTCATTCCGTATTTGCAAACATCTTGCAGGCTTCCTCCTTGAGCACCTACTCCGGGAACCAATAGGAAGTGGTCGGGGATGATGGCGCGGATGTCGCTGAGCATGTCGGCTTTGGTGGCACCTACTACATACATCATATTGTCGGCATTGCCCCATTGAAGTGAGGTCTTGAGTACTTTTTCAAAAAGGCGTTCTCCGGTTTCTGCATCGCGCATGAATTGGAAGTCAAATGCTCCCTTGTTGGATGTGAGTGCCAACAGGGTGACCCATTTGCCTTCGTATGCGAGGAATGGCTTGACGCTGTCTTCGCCCATGTATGGTGCTACAGTGATGGTGTCAAAGTCCATGTTGCCCAAGAATGCGCGTGCATACATGGTGGAGGTGTTGCCAATGTCACCACGTTTAGCGTCGGCAATGATGAACTGTGTGGGATATTTTTCGCGAATGTATTCTACTGTGCGTTCGAGGATGTTCCAACCTTCAATGCCAATGCTTTCATAGAAAGCCAAGTTGGGCTTGTAGGCTACGCATAAGTCGGCTGTGGCGTCAATGATGGCTTTGTTGAATTCAAATATAGGGTCGTTTGATTCGTCGAAGAGGTGTTCGGGTATTTTAGTGACATCGGTGTCTAATCCTACGCAAAGGAAGGATTGTTTTTCTTGTATTTGCTGAAAAAGTTCTTCTCTGGTCATGGCTTTTATTGTTAAGCTTAAAGGGTTTATAATTCACTTTCTTTGAGACGTTCTGCGTTTTCGGCGATGGTGAGTTGGTCGATTACTCCTTGTATTTCGCCATCCATGAAGGCAGAAAGGTTGTAGATGGTGTAGCCGATACGGTGATCGGTGATGCGGCCTTGTGGGTAATTGTAGGTGCGAATCTTGGCTGAGCGGTCGCCTGTGCTCACCATTGTTTTACGGCGCGAAGCGATGTCGTCGATGTATTTTTGGTGTTCTTTGTCGTAGATGAACGTACGCAAGCGAGACAAAGCTCTTTCTTTGTTTTTAGGCTGGTCGCGTGTTTCTGTACATTCAATGAGGATTTCTTCCACTACGCCTGTGTTGGGGTTTTTCCAGTTGTAGCGAAGACGCACACCGGATTCTACTTTGTTGACGTTCTGTCCTCCGGCTCCACCGCTACGGAAGGTGTCCCACTTGATTTCACCTTCGTTGATGACAACGTCAAACTCGTCAGCTTCGGGGAGTACGGCAACGGATGCGGCAGAGGTGTGTACGCGTCCTTGTGTTTCGGTGGCAGGCACGCGTTGTACACGATGTACACCACTTTCGTACTTGAGTGTGCCATATACGTTTTCGCCAGTGACTGTGAAAATGATTTCCTTGAATCCGCCCGCTGAGCCTTCTGTGAAACTGGACACGGCTGTTTTCCAACCTTTGTTTTCGCAGTACTTGATGTACATTCTGTATAAATCACCAGCAAAAAGGGCAGCTTCATCACCCCCGGTACCACCTCTGATTTCCATCACAATGTTTTTTCCGTCTTCAGGGTCGGCAGGGATGAGCAGTAGCTTGATTTCTTCTTCCATAGGGGCGATTTGTGGCTCGAGCTCGTCGATTTCGGCTTTTGCCATTTCACGCATTTCAGCATCTTGCTCGTTGGCCAGAATGTCTTTTGCTTCTGCCAAATGAGCTAAAATGGTTTCGTATTTGTTTTTAGCGTTCAGCACGCGTTCTAAGTCGCGGTATTCTTTGTTTAATTTTACAAAACGCTTCATGTCGGCAATGACAGAGGGGTCGGTGATGAGGGTAGATATCTCATCGAATTTGTGTTGTAAGCCCTCCAGTTTGCTAAGTAATGTGTTTTCTGCCATATAGTGTAATATAATTTTATTTTTCTTTCATGCGTTTTTCGCTTGCCTCGCTCATGTTGTTCATGAACTTTACAACTCTGAATTCCACTAAGTTTTTGTAACGACGATTTGTGACGAACAAATCAAAAAACCAGCCGAACCTAATGTATGTGTTCATGCACAAAAGCAGCTTGTTGTCGTCCAAGGGGATGACATGGTAAGAGCCGTATGCCTTTTTTAGGAGTGCGTTGGAGTAGAAAATATCCACATCCACACGTAATTCTCCGGATGGAAGACGGTGTTTGAGCACGCGACTCTCAAGGCTGACATCCTTGTATGTGGTAAATCCGGGCACTTCAATGTCGGTTTTAATCACTCCGATGGAGGTTTCCGGATTGAACGTTGTTTCTTTGAGATGGAGAATGATGGCGTCTTTTTCGGCATCGTTTTGTTGTCCCACGCCTTTCATTGCCCATTCAAATAACAACAGCGGGTCGCCTCTAAATTCACTGATGAAATCATCCACAACCTCTTCAGCACTTGCAATGTCACTGTGTGTTGCCACCTGACAATAGGTGTGAAATACACCCTTTTTGTGCACCGTGTTCACTGAGTCAATAAAGGAATAAGCTTGGCTCTGCACGCTGGTGGTGAGGAACAAACAAATCATCCCAACGTAAGCCAATTTTATTTTCTCTAATGATTTCATGCGCTCAAAGGGTAATTATTGTTGCAAGAATATTTCATCAGCAAAGCTTGTTGTGCTAAGCTTTAAGAATGCAAAGGTACAACAAACGAGCAAGATATGCAAAGTGTGTTTGAGGATATATTTTCGGGGGTGAGCATGGGGAAATGCTTGTGAACTTTCCAAAATGTAAGATGTAGTTGTCAAAATAGCCTTTTTGAAGAAAAATATCTTACTTTTTGCACAAAGAAGGCTAAAAGAATTTGTTTGACGAAAAAAACTTGCTATATTTGCGCTGAAGTTCCGAAAGGGCTTCAAAAAAAACATTTGAGTTAACCAATTAAAAATAGTTATATCATGAAAATGCACAACTTTAACGCAGGTCCTTGCGTGCTTCCTCGTGAAGCAGTGGAAGCAGCTATTGAAGCTATCCGTAATTTTGACAACACAGGTATCGGTATTCTTGAAATCTCTCACCGTACTCCAGGTTGGGAACGTGTAATGGCAGAAACTCGTCAATTGTGGCGTGATTTGTTGAACATTCCAGACAACTACGAAGTGTTGTTCTTGGGTGGGGGTGCTTCAACTCAATTCTTCCAAGTACCTGCAAACCTTTTGAATAAAAAAGCTGCTTATCTTCAAACCGGTGTTTGGGCTAAAAAAGCTGCAAAAGAAGCAAAATTCTATGGCGAAGTGGAAGTTGTGGCTTCTTCAGAAGATAAAACTTACTCTTACATTCCTAAAGACTATGTAATTCCTACTGACGCAGATTATTTCCACATCACTACTAACAATACTATCTATGGTACTGAAATTAAGTATGATATGGATTGCCCAATCGACTTGGTAGCTGACATGTCTTCTGACATCATGAGCCGTCCGGTAGATGTAACAAAATATGCGATGATCTATGGTGGAGCACAAAAGAACGTAGGCCCTGCTGGTGTAACTTTCGTTATTATCCGTCGTGACTTGATCGGTAAATTGGACCGCAAACTCCAAACCATGGTTAACTATGCTACACACGCAGCTGATGAAGAACGTAACATCTCAATGTTCAACACTCCTCCTGTATTCCCAATCTTTGTTATGTATGAAACATTGAAATGGGTGAAAAACTTAGGTGGTCTTGAAGTGATGAACAAAATCAATAACGAAAAAGCTGAACTTCTTTATAACGAAATCGACCGCAACCGTATGTTCGTGGGTACTGCTGCAAAAGAAGACCGCTCAATCATGAACGTATGCTTCGTAATGGCAGAAGAATACAAAGATAAAGAAGCTGAATTTATGGCATTCGCTAAAGAAAGAGGCATGGTGGGTATTAAAGGTCACCGCTCTGTGGGTGGTTTCCGTGCTTCTATCTATAACGCTTGTCCACTCGAATCTGTACAAGCATTAGTAGAATGCATGCGCGAATTTGAAAAACTTCACGCATAGTTTTCTCGGAACATAAAAAACATGTGTCATATGATAAGTGGTGTTTGGATATCCCAAATACCGCTTATCCACATAAAACAAGTAACTTAAATTACATTAAAACAAAAAAAGATAATCTACCATGAAAGTATTAGTAGCAACTGAAAAACCTTTTGCCAAAGTGGCAGTGGATGGAATCCGCAAAGAAGTTGAAGCAGCTGGTTATGAATTGGCACTTCTCGAAAAATATACCGACAAACAACAATTGCTTGATGCAGTGGCTGATGCAGACGCTATCATCATTCGCTCAGATATTGTTGATGCTGAAGTTATAGCTGCAGCTAAACAACTTAAAATAGTAGTGCGTGCGGGAGCTGGTTATGACAATGTTGACCTTGAAGCTGCAACAAAAGCTGGTGTGTGCGTGATGAATACTCCAGGACAAAATTCAAATGCTGTAGCTGAATTGGCTCTTGGTATGATGGTTTTTGCTGCACGTAACTTATACAACGGAACATCAGGAACTGAATTGAAAGAAAAACGTCTTGGTATTCATGCTTATGGTAATGTGGGTCGTAATGTGGCTCGTATTGCAAAAGGATTTGGAATGGAAGTGTATGCATATGACGCTTTCTGCCCTGCAGAAGTGATTGAAAAAGATGGTGTTAAAGCACTTACTTCTGTGGAAGAATTGTATGAAACTTGCCAAGTTGTGTCTTTGCACATTCCTGCAACAGCAGAAACTAAGAACTCAATCAACTATGCATTGCTTAACCGCATGCCAAAAGGCGCTCTCTTGGTGAACACAGCTCGTAAAGAAGTAATCAACGAAGCTGAAATCGTAACATTGATGGAAGACCGTGCAGACTTCAAATATATGACTGACATCATGCCGGCTAACCATGCAGAAATGCAAGAAAAATTCCCTGGACGTTACTTCGCAACTCCTAAAAAAATGGGAGCACAAACAGCAGAAGCTAACATCAATGCAGGTATTGCAGCTGCAAAACAAATCGTGGATTTTGTACAAAACGGTAACGAAAGATTCCGTGTAAATCGTTAATATAGAGTACATACAAACGAAAAACTAAGAGTGTGTGTCACAAGCGTGGCACATACTCTTAGTTTTTGATGGTGTCTTGTGTGGATGCTATCAGACAAGAAACGCAAGCAGGACACCTTGATGTTGAAAAATATTGCTGTCAGATATATATCTGTCCTTGCACACCACCTGCTTCGGCCCACCTACAAAACAGCAAGAATCACCGCGACCGCCTCGGGACCACTAGATACAAAACAGATAGGAACTAGATAGGAACTAGATAGGATGAAACTACTTTTTTCTTTTGCTTGGTGTCCATATAAGATAATTTCTAAGCACGTCTAATCTAACATCAGTATGTGAACGAATAACTATTTCTTGTCTGATAAATGTGTTAAAAAACATGTATTCGCTTTCCATGCTTTCATGTGTGGCGATAAATTTGTAACTTTGCTCGTTAATTTTTCTCCTCAATGGATAACTTATATAAAGTTTTTATGAATGCTATGAAACACACATTCCTTTTATTACTCTTGTTCTTTACAACCCTACAACTATCAGCAGTACCTGCCACACCGTATTCTATCCTACATCAACAACCGGATGGAAGTAAAGTAGAACTATATCTTCATGGTGACGAAATAACTCACTGCCTGGCAGATGAAGCAGGCTATGTGGTAATGAAAGATGTAGATGGATTTTTTAAGTACGTCAACAAAGACTATTCTCTTAGTGTAAGACGTGTTGGTGATTTGTTGGCCGGCGCTACTTTGAATGTAAAAGAATGGCTGGCTAGCGAAAGAGTATCACAAGCACGTAAAAACGCACCAGAACGTCCAAAACGCTTAGCAGGTTATCCAAAGGAAGGTAATCCTCCGGGATTGGTTATCTTGGTGAACTTTGCAGACTGTGAGTTTATTATTCCGGATGCACAGAAAGCATTTAGTCGTATGCTGAATGAACCGGGCTACTCAGATAACGAAGCGACCGGCTCGGCATTAGACTACTTCAGAGCATGTTCGCAAGGAAAATTCTCACCGCGTTTTGATGTAGTAGGACCTTATACACTGCCGGGAAAGATTGAAGACTACGGTTATAACAATCAATGGAACGGTTCAGATGGTAATCCTCGACAAATGATTGTAGATGCATGTGCAGCTGCAGATGCAGCAGGCTTAGACTTTAAGATCTATGATACTGACGAGGATGACATAATCGATAATGTCTTTGTTTATTATGCAGGATACAATGAGGCAGAAGGAGCCCCTGAAAATACTGTATGGCCACATCGTTCTGTAGTGTCAGAGAGCATGGTGCAGGGTAGTGTAGTGTTTGACGGTAAAACAGTGTATGACTATGCATGTACTTCCGAGTTGAACGGATATACAGGTTCAACAATGGCGGCTATTGGAACATTCTGTCATGAATTTGGACACGTGTTAGGATTACCGGATTATTATCATACACAAGACTCAAAAGTAAAGACATTGGGATATTGGGATATTATGGACCGAGGCTCTTATCTTAACAATTCAAAAACACCACCAGCTTATTCGTCATATGACCGCTTCTTTATAGGTTGGCTTACTCCGAGAGAATTAACACAACCTGAATATGTGGCTTTAGAACCACTTACACATGCAGATTCAGTAGTGGATGTATCTAACCAAGCCCTACTTGTGGCAGCAAAAGAACACAATATGGATGGAGCAAATCCAAACCCGAACGAATTCTTTATGATTGAATACCGTAAGAAAACGGGATGGGATGCTTATCTGCCGGCAGAAGGGATTATCTTCTGGCATATAGATTATAATTCGCGCGTGTGGCGTATGAACATGGTTAATGATTATAGAGAAACTCACAATGGTGCAACTGACCATATGAGAGTGTATATCGAACCAAGAACATCCACCAAGAATTATAATCCTACTCCTTTTACATCAGGAGACTTTGAACCGGTGTTGTGGAATGGAACATCATTAGGTAAACCCATTACAGATATAAATGTAACGGAACAAAAAGCGTATTTCACATTTATGGGAGGAGAGAATCTAGATGCTCCTGTTATATTAGACTCTTTGACACAACATTATGCTACCGGATTTACCATCACATGGAGTAAGGTGTGGGAAGAAGAAAGTGAAGTGAATGGTTATTATGTTGTGGTGAAGAATAAAGAAGGAGTGGAGGAAGAAAGAATATGGACTACGGATACAGTGATGACAGTCTCAGGATTAGAATATGATCAGGAATATACCTATATGGTGGAAACTGCTTATAAGAATGGTTCTTATGAAGTAAGACAACCTTCAGAAGAGAGAGTGTTTGTCACAGCAAAAGAAAATAAAAAACTGGAAATAAGTTATTCACCGGATAACAATGTTTTGATTATCTACAAGGATAATAAAGATGCTGTTGTAGGAGTGTATAACATGGCAGGAAGAAAATTGCATATTATTAATGAAAAAAATAACTTGGTGTACCTTGACTTAACAAGCTATCTACCGGGGCAACCATTATTGCTTCAATGTGAGAAAAAGGCTGCTAAGTTTGTGGTGCCATAATAAAAAAACTGTATGAAGATTTATAAGTTTGGGGGTGCGTCAGTACGCTCTGCGCAAGGAATAAAGAATTTAGAGTATATTTTACGTCAAGAAACCGGGTCGTTGTTTGTGGTGATATCTGCCATGGGAAAAACAACGAATGCCATGGAGATGGTCTTAGATTATTTTGTGAATCGTCAGACTGAACAACTCCAAAATAAGTGGCAGGAGGTAAAAGACTATCATCTTTCGGTGGCCACCGACTTGACTGATGATAAAGAATGGGCAAATGATGTGTTAAGCCCTGTATTCCAACAAGTAGAGCATATCTTTAGTGATGTTGTACCGATGGACTATGACCAAACTTATGATTCTTTGGTATCGTATGGAGAAATTCTCTCTACAACCCTGATAGCGTCATATTTGAAAAGAGTGGGGCTTGATGCTTGTTGGTTGGATATGCGTCGTTTATTGCGTACGGATAGTAATTTTAGAGAAGCTACTGTGCATCTCGAAACATCGCAACATACCTTGATGGAGGCTATTCAGGAAAACAAAGCGAATATATATATAGGACAGGGATTTATAGCAGGGAATAAGCATGGGCAACCTACTACGCTGGGTAGAGAAGGTTCTGACTATACAGCCGCTGTAGTGGGTAATTTGCTCAACGCAGAGAGTGTGACCATTTGGAAAGACGTACCGGGTATTCTCAATGCTGATCCTCGTTTATTTGCAGATACAGTTTTAATCCCTGAACTTACTTATTATGATGCAGTGGAATTAGCTTATAGCGGTGCACAAATCATTCACCCTAAAACGATAAAACCTTTAGAGAATAAGTCTATTCCTCTTTATGTAAAACCCTTTGAAAATCCACAAGCAGCAGGGTCGGTAATTAAGGCTAATGTTTCAAGTGCTATTGATGTGCCGGTATTGATTGTACGGAAAAATCAAGTACTCATTACGATTCGTCCATTAGACTTCTCATTTGTTTTAGAAAATAGTCTTAGCAAACTATTTGCTCTCTTGGATAAACACCGTCTAAAAGTATCGCTGATACAAAGTTCTGCTGTCACAATTTCTGTGTGTGTGGATAATGTCAAGCGTCTTTCTGCAGCCTTAGATGAGTTGGGAAATGAATTTAAAGTGTCTTATAATGAGGGACTTGAATTGCTTACAGTCAGAGGAGTGACGAATGATGTAGAAAATAAAGTTACAGCTGATAGAGATGTGTTGATAAAGCAACGCACAAGACGTACGGCTAAATATCTGATGAAATCCATCTAAAATCTTAAGATGATGAAACGCTGTGTTGGATTATTTTTAGGGATGCTCATGAGCATGTCTTTGCTCTATGCTCATCCTCCTAAAAGAGAAATGCGAGGAGCATGGATTGCAACTGTTGCTAATATTGATTGGCCACAGAAGGATGTCTTTGATGCAAAAGAGCAGCAAAGACAATTGATAGCAATCTTAGACACATTGATGAAGAATAAAATCAATGCAGTGGTGTTTCAAGTACGTCCAACAGCAGATGCTCTATATTACTCAGAGTTAGAACCTTGGTCACATTGGATAACTGGTGTGCAAGGTCAGTCACCAAATCCCTATTACGACCCCTTAGCATTTGTTATAGAAGAAGCTCATGCCCGTTGTATAGATGTTCATGTGTGGCTCAATCCTTATAGAGTGACTAACAAGATGGACACATCCATATTAAGTCGGAATCATATCTTTCGTCATAGACCAGAATTGTTTGTAGAGTATGGGGATAAGTGGTATTTTGATCCGGGATTGGATGCAACGAGAGCTTTCCTTAACAAAGTTGTCGCAGACGTGGTGACACGTTATGATGTTGATGCCATTCATTTTGATGATTATTTTTATCCCTACAAGATAAAAGGAAAGGATTTTCCGGATGCAAACACTTTTAAAAAATATCCAAGAGGATTTACGGATAAAGAAGCATGGCGACGTAATAATGTGGATTTAGTTATAGCGGAACTGCAACACACCATTAAGTCAATTAAACCGTGGGTAGAATTTGGTATTAGTCCATTTGGAGTGTGGCGCAATAAGAGTAACGATCCTAGGGGGTCTGACACGCAAGCAGGAGCGCAAAACTATGATGATCTGTATGCAGATATACTGAAATGGTTAGAAGAGGGAACTATCGACTATGTAGCTCCTCAATTATATTGGGAAATCGGGAAAAAAGTAGCGGACTATGAGGTGTTGGCTAAATGGTGGAGCAATAACTCCTATGGCAGAAATCTTTACATAGGTTTATATGCCTCTCAACTCACCAATCCACAAGCACCTATGGCATGGCGCAACCCCAATGAACTAGCGCGACAGATGAGACTCAACACGCAATTTCCGCAAATAGATGGTTGTATGCTATATAGTACGCAGGCCATTATGAAAAACCCGCAAGGTTTGTGTGATAGTCTTCAGCAAGTGTTTTATGCTTATGAAGCTCTTCCTCCGGTGAATCGAAACATAGCCATTGATACATCAGCTGCTCCATATAATCTGCGTTTAGTGGGTGAAGATAGTCATGCTCTTCTCTTGTGGAATGTTGAAGAAGAAGCAGCCGGCTGTGCTGTGGCCTACCATGTGGTGTATGCGTTCCTCGGCGACAGCGTCGGCAACCTTGACAATCCCCGGAATATACTTTGCAAAACAGCGGCAAGAGGGATTCCGCTTCGCCAATATCTAAATCGACTCACAGGCTCTTCCTACACCTTTGTGGTCACAAGTATCAATAAATACAAATGTGAGAGCCAACCTTCTACGTCAGTGACATGGAAACCTGCCCGGTAGGTGCTTGTGGAATGAAGCAAAATTTTCTTTGATTATTCTCACCTTATATAGAATATACACTTGCATTTAAACAAACACCCCTTTCACGTGAATGACGTGAAAGGGGTGTCTCTTTAAATTCCATTTTACATCTATTGTCTATTTAATTGACACGATACAAAACGTCACCTAGATAATGTAAAGTGTCATCTTCAGGAGAATACATCAGATTGACAAAAATTGTCCCTTGTGCAGAAGATATCCAATAATCAGACTTGTCAAAATAAATTTCCACATTATAATCTTTGATCTTATAGGTAAAATTAGAAGAATTAATTACATCACTTCCATTTACGTATTGAACAGAAACTGATCCGTTAGAAGAAAAATATAAAGAAAGCATTTGCGTGTTAGATTCTACATAAGCATAAGTGTGACCAATAATTGATCGAGCGCTATTTTGTTGACATCCAGTAGAAAATAACAAAGGAAGAATGAGAAGATAAGCGAAAAATAACTTTTTCATAAGTAATATTTTTTTAAGTTTTACCAAATGTGAGTGTTGGCTCCAAACACTCGATTTATATATGAAAAAAGCGTGGAACCTTACCATTGCTTATTCTTCTTTTCTAGGTTCTAGCAAAACCCTTGACCAAGAATAAGCAAACGTCCACGCCGCAATATGATATTCCACCGAACAGAGCAATCCCAACGGGATGCTCTGCGGTGGGGATAATCATATCCCTCATGACGTTTACTATATCTTGCTTTGGGGTCTTAATTTGCTAGATTTAGAAAAGCCAAAACAAGTGCTAATAAACGCTTTTAATGTATGTTAACTTTCATGTTATTGTTGAAACAACAACATCATTATGTGTGCAAATATATACATTATTATCAATAAATACAAATTGTAAAATGTTCAGAATATTCTCAATCCTTTTGCTTAACTTGCTACTGGAAGTAATAACTTCTAATAAAGTAATTTCAAAGTGATGCTAATCTACAGCGAACAATTAGAGTATCCATCCTATACATTTGTGGTAACAAATGTCAATAAATATAAGTGTGAGAGTCTTCCATCAGAAATGGTTTATTGGAAACACAACCAATAGAATTAAAGCACTAATCCATACAGAAAAAAAAGAAGTGTACCAAAAACATTGATACACTTCTTTAGCGATTGTGTTGCTACAAATTTATTTTGCAGCGATAGTTTCAATCTCTACAAGAGCACCTATTGGGAGAGCTTTTACAGCAAATGCAGAGCGAGCAGGGAAGTCTTTTGTATAGACAGTTTTATACACTTCATTCATTTCTGCAAAATAACTCATGTCTGCTAAGTAAACAGTTGATTTTACAACATCATCATAAGTGTATCCTGCAGCTTCAAGGATAGCACCAACGTTCTTTAATGATTGTTGAGCTTGTTCTGTAACTGTTGTTCCATCAATTTTTCCGGTAGCAGGATTTACAGGAAGTTGTCCGGAAATATAAAGTGTTCCGTTCACTTCAATAGCTTGACTGTAAGGACCAATAGCAGCTGGTGCGTTGGTTGTTGCAATTACTTTTTTCATAATACTTTGTTTGATGATTATTATTTGGTTATTTTAGAATTAATTGTAAAACAAGCCCCATCCTTAGCCAAAACCGTGTTGTCAAACACTTCTTTCGCTTCTTTTAATAGCGTTGTTTTATCACTATGACGGGCTGAATAATGTCCGATGATTAATTGTCCTACTTGAGCTTTTTGCGCTATGGTTGCAGCTTGGCGTGCTGTGCAATGCATTGTTTCCTTCGCACGTGCTTGCATGGAATCATCATAGGTGGCTTCGTGGTACAAACAATCTACTCCTTCTATCCATGGAAGAAGTTTTTCCGAATAGGCTGTGTCGGAACAGTAAGCATATCGTATGGATGGAGTAGGGGGTGTTGTGAGTCGTGAGTTCTCAATTATTCTCCCATCTGGTAATACATAATCTGCCCCTTGTTTAATCTTGGCAATCTGATGAATGGGTATTTCATAAGCATCAATCATTTCGCGGATGATATGACGCTCACGTTCTTTTTCTTGGAATAAAAATCCACAGGATGGAACTCTATGTTTCAGCGGAAGTGAATAAACTAACGTGCTTCGATCTTCATAAATCAATTCGTGTGCATTCGGATTGATGGGCTCAAAGCAAATGCGATATGGCATGTCAGCACAGCAATAGTCCAACATGGGTTTCAACATCTTTTCAAGGTCTGGATGAGCATGGATGTGCAAATCGGCAGTGCGCATGAGCATACCAAAACTCGACAGTAACCCAATCAGTCCAAACCAATGATCACCATGTAGATGGGAGATAAATATATGATTGAGTCGGTTGGTTTTCACGCCATATTGACGAATGCGAATTTGGGCACCTTCCCCACAATCTATCATGAACTGTTTGTCTCGCAGTTCTAACATTTGTGCGCTGGGAAAATGCTCTCGGGTTGGAAGAGCTGATCCACATCCTAATATGGTAACGGTATTATTCACTTTGTGTTTCGTCTATTTCGTCTTCAGGACGACTTTTGCGCTTTAATTCAAAATCACGTCCTAAGTAGTTTTTGCGGACAATAGGATTCGCAGCGAGTTCTTCTGGCGTTCCATGAAACAAGATTTTACCCTCAAATAGTAGATAAGCACGGTCAGTAATCATCAACGTTTCATCCACATTATGGTCGGTAATCAAGATTCCAATGTTCTTGTCTTTCAGACGCCACACCACATCTTGAATCTCCTGTACGGCGATAGGGTCAACACCGGCAAAAGGCTCATCCAGCATGATGTATCTGGGCTCTATGGCCAAACAGCGCGCAATCTCTGTGCGACGGCGCTCGCCACCCGAGAGTCGGTCACCTAAATTCTTTCTTACATGTGATAGGTTAAATTCCTTAATCAGTTGTTCTAATTTTTCTTTTTGATAGTCTTTGGGAAAGTTGGTCATTTCCAATACAGCCATGATATTGTCTTCAACACTCATCTTTCGAAAAACAGATGCCTCTTGTGGAAGATAACCAATACCATTCTGAGCACGCTTATACATTGGATATTTGGTGATGTCGGTATCATCCAGGATGATTTTACCTTCATTGGGAGTTACGAGGCCGGTGGTCATGTAAAAAGTGGTAGTCTTACCGGCGCCATTGGGGCCAAGCAAGCCCACAATCTCTCCTTGATGCAACTCAATAGAAACATCATTCACCACAGTACGTTTGCCATACTTCTTTACCAAATGCTCTGTGCGTAATACAGTATTGTCGTTTGCCATCCTATCTTATCTACTTTAAATGGCAAAGATAGTGCAAGGTGAGTGAAATAGCAAAAATAAGTTTACTTAATTTTTGATATTTCCGAACCGCAGCCTATCTTATCTAAAGATAGTGCAAGTGCAAACCGAGCGAAGAAGCAAATCCAATGCAAGGTGAATGCAGAAATACAAGTTTACTTGATTTTATGCTGAACCGAAGCTTGGTTTATCAAAATCCAAGCTTGCTTGAGATTTGATTATTCCGAGGTGCCGCCTATCTTATCTAAAGATAGTGCAAGACATCAAACCGAGCGAAATGCCAAATTTGCGATTAAGTAAGAGCAGAAAAAGTTTACTTTTTATGCCGAGCAGGAGCAAATAAAACCAAAGGTTAAATTTATTTGATATTTCCGAACCGCAGCTTATCTTATCCAAAGATAGTCCAAGCATAAAAACTCTGCAAAAACACATGAAAATTCATGTCCAAATATTCATTTCATATACTCAGAAGTATATTTCATACATCCAGAAGCATATTTCATACATTCTAGCTCTTAAAATTTGTCTGCTAAAAAAATCTACTCTAACTTTGCAGTGTAATGATGAATATGCAATCAAAACTAATCATATCAACTACCACTGAGTTGGTGCGTATCTCCCCGACTAAGATTGTTTACATCTCCTCTGATGGAAACTATTCTACTTTAATGCAGGTTGATGGAGAATTGCGAATCTTGTCTCATCAACTCGGGCAGATTGAAAAAATGATTGAAACACAATTAAGAAACGATAGTAATAATTTTATTCGTATAGGTAAGAGCTTGATTATCAATCGTGCATATATATACTATATCAATGTCGCGAAACAAAAATTAATTCTCTCTGATGCTGCAACATTCAATTATTCTGTCCCGGCATCCAGAGAAGCATTAAAGCAATTGAAAGATTTAGTAGAAAAGGAGATGAAATAATGAGTGAATATAAAGAAATAAGAGATGACCAAATCCGCGTGATTAATAGCGAAAACCTGAAAAAAAAACCCTCACGCACACAATGGATTATTATCATTTCTGTGCTAACGCTACTTTTTGTTGGAATAATAATTGGAGCTGTTTCACACTATAAGAAAAACAAAATTCAACAACTACAAGAACCTGAACCTGCCTTATTTGAACCAATAGAAGAGCCTGAACCTGTGCCCATTCAATGGTTGGGAAATACACCGGACTCTACCGCATTAGGATACACGGAAATTCAAGATACTCTAATCAATGACATTCCCATTCGTATTTACATTCCTCACAATGCAGATTTGTCGCTTCACATCGGACGTATGAACCGAAAAGACACTACAGTCATCTTTGCTGCACAGGCGGCTGACGTGCGTGCTGACAATGGTGGTATAGTGGGTGCTTTTGTTTTGAAAGGTGAACCGAAAGCATGGGGACTTTCCAAAAAAGGCTATTGTGCCTCCATAAATGGACAAACCACAATCGGCGTGGCTGACAATTCACCGCTATTTGAACAGGCTACGGAAGAAGGTGGATACTTCTTTCGCCAATATCCATTGGTTAGCAATGGCGAAATCGTAGAAAATGAATTGAAAGGAAAATCCATCAGAAGAGGTATTTGTGAACGTCAAGGTGAAATCTTTATGGTGGAAACGGGTACACCGGAATCTTTCCATGATTTCTCACAAGCGCTTGTTGATTTGAAAGTAAATCAAGCCATCTATCTCGTGGGTTCTTCTGCTTATGGATGGGCGGTTGACCAAGCCGGTATTACCCATGAATTTGGAGATGACAATTATTATACAGGTCGTCGCAAAATGCCTAAAAATACCAGCTATATTGTGTGGAGAAGAAAATAACCACAGTAAAGATTGCGTAGGTCATATAAAAAGGAATGCTGTGTGAAAAATACAGCATTCCTTTTTATATATTCGTCTATAAGATATATAATTTACATTTACATTTACATTTACATAATCTAACTACTGATATGGGTTAAAAGCAATAGCGAGCACTCAAACCCAAATGCCAGTCAAATGAATGAAAGAGTGCTTCCCAACCAATGTTCAACAACATTGCGTAACCCGGACGAAAATCTAAAGCAATGCTTAGGGGAGTGTTAGTAAACTTATATCCAAAACCCATCATCGCATTCACACCAAACTTACCAAAAACCGGAGTCGGATTCTGTAATACATGAGCTAAACCCACACTCGCACCACCTCCGGCAAAGGCATATAACTTACCATCCAAAGTTTTGTTATATAGAAAGTTGGGATTTAATGTAAAATCCAGAAAATCTCCGGAAGCATCTATGTAAGCATCCCCTACAACAGTACGCTGAAAACCTACAGCCAAGTCTGTTTGAATGGCAAAAGTCTCACTCATAATCTTTTTATAACTCACACCATTCATACCACCGGCAATAATACCCAACTCGTTACTTTGTGCCCATGCACCTAAAGAAATCATAACGGAAAAAATTCCAATGAATACCTTTTTCATTTTGTTTGTCAAATTGAGATTCCTACGATTATCATGACATCATCAGCAGTTGGAATCTCTTTTAAAACCATTGATGATGTTTTTTTCGCCTGCAAAGTAAGCAATAATATACCGAAAAATCAAGGGAAAAACAGACTTTTTCGGGGGGGGGGTAAACGATTATAAATCAGCAATATAGCAACTGTATTTTTGCGTGGTTTTATTGCCGGATGTCCCGCAAAATCTCATGCCGATAAACCAACCAACTGTGAATAAAAGAAAAACCTTATCTTTGTCTGCAAATACATCTACCACGCAACTATGGCACAACACAATCAACTCGGAAAACTCGGAGAACAACACGCTGTCGATTTCTTGGAACGTAAAGGGTATAGAATCTTAGATCAAAACTGGAGAGCAGGACACAAAGAAATTGATATAGTGGCGCTACACGACGGTAAGGTTGTATTCATAGAGGTTAAAACACGGAGTACAAATGTCTTTGGTGACCCGGAAGAATTTGTGGACGATGCAAAGATTAAACGCATACTCTCTGCTGCCGACACTTACATGAAAATGCATAGATTTTCAGCAAGAGTTCGATTCGACATCATTTCGGTCTTAATTCAATATGACAAGATAGACATCCGACACATCGAAGATGCCTTTGATATCCTGCCCGAATAATCTCCGGCAAAACTATTTAGAATCCTCGCGATGCATGTGCCACATACTATGATCAAAAAACATAGTAGCATTCACGCGGCGAAAACCTAATGATGTGTATAGTTGCTCAGCCTTCGGATTCTCACTGTCCACTAACAGCCCAACACACTTATGACCCTCTGAAAAAGCCTTTTGGCATATCGCCTCTAACAAAGCACTACCCACACCCATACCTCTATAAGCCGGCATTACTGCTAATGAATCCACATAAAACTCACCGGCACTCGTCTCATCCACAATAGATGGAACATTGGCGTGATAACGCTGAATAACACTGTAGGTACCCTCTCGTAGCGGATAAAGCATACCGCCATCATACCCAATCACACCACCCACAACAACACCATCCAACTCAGCCACCAAAGCATTGCGATAACTATATTGTGAATGTTCAGAAAGAACCACTTCGCGTAACACACTGAGATAATCCTCTCCACAATATTCCCTTAAAGTCTTTTCACAACCAATACCCATAGCCACAACCTGAGCAAGCACATTAGCGTCTTCTTCACGCCCTGACCGAATAATCACATTTTCTCGTTTCATATGGGCAAAGATAGCGCAAACCGAAAGCAGAACAAAATAAAATTCATTTTATTTTGCTCTGCAGAGGTGTAGCCTATCTTATTTAAAGATAGTGCAAGGTGTAACCCGCATCCTATCTTATCAAAAAATACAAACAAACGAGTGTGAAAATTCATTTTCATACAACGAGTGCTGCCAGATTTGGGTAAAACCAAATATCAATCTTGCTCCAATATTTTACATAAACATCAGATATTTACCCCTAAAACAATAGAAAAACTAAAAACTAAATTGACACATCACACTCACACGTTGACCAAAACGATTCATTCCATCCTCATTCATGCGACGCCCGATGTTATATTCTCCACCAATCTGAATACGCGGAGTAATGTTCCAGAATACATTGGCTGCTCCATACATCCCGTTTTTATATTCATCTGTAGCAACTTCATACAATGGCAAATAATGGAGCATACCAAAAGTAACGGTAGAGAAAATGTGGGGTGTGAAATGATACTGCACTGCACCATACCAACCTACTAAATCAGGAGCATACATACTGCCGGGAAGATGGGGAATGTCCACCAAATCATACTTACCCATTATCAAATCACCGGTAAAACTACCTATACCACTCCCATAATTGACCATCAGGTAAATACTCAAGGGCTTGCAAGGACGTATCACAGAACTCAGACGAATGCCCCAACCAAATTCATTACTATTGCTTGAGTTAATTAAATCGCGATAGGGGAGAGTGCGGAATATACCGGCTAAGCGGACATGCTGATTATTACCCCACTCATATTGAACAAATGTGGCTAAGTTGGGTATCCAGTCATTGATGGATTGTGTACTGCTATCATTACCGGCCACAAATGACTGAGGCATCTCCACAGAACCTGCCACTACCCAATGCTGAGCAAATGTATGCATCCAGCGCACAAGCACAGTAGTGCTGCTGATATAAGCATTGGGTCCTTGTCCATCCACTAACACAGGCTCAACACTCGGATCACTAAAGGTGGATGATGCATAACCCACAGTCCAGTCATTAATGCTCACATAAGCTTTCTTCAGCAGAAAATCCCGTTGGTTGTATCCGTTAAAATTCGCCTCTATATAGAGCTGATAATCTCCCACGGTGGCATTCCGACCCAACATGCGAAAATACAATGCTGTTCCTGCAGGAGTAAACCCTAACCAACGTGAGCGAGCCTCGTTATAAGGGATGGATATGTTATAAGGAATAAATCCGTTGTAGGGCATCGCACCCTTCCAATCATACCAACAGCGCATACGCACAACGCCGCCTATTCCCATCGCAAAATGAGCATCACGACTCATAAACAAGAAGTAGGGGGTACGCGGATCTTGAGCATGACGAAATTGGTCATAGTAAAAAATGTCCAGCATCCTGCGCTCGTTAATGCTGTCCGCTTCAATCCCACCGATATAAGTAATGCGATGACTGTTTTTTAAGGTGTCGATATATTGCTCGATGTGTGTATTGACACTTGACTGGCTATCCACCTCTGAGCATACGGCACACACTAATACAATGCTAAGTAAAGAACGTGTTTTCATAGGTTGAGTTTAGGTGATTAGGTAGTTATGTAAAAAAAACAGACAAAACCATCAAAAGGTTTTATCTGTAAATGATGTTCTCAAAATGATTTCCCCTCACTTAGTGCGCTCTCTTAACAATCTTGTCAATACGTTTGGCTACTTCTTCCGGGTAATCAATGAGTAGTTGTCCGTGATTCAGACCATCAAACACTTCTATCTTACTGCTCGGATGCAACCCTAATAAATGCTTTTCTTGTGCTTTCGCAACGAAGGATTCTTTACTCCCATACCAATAATGTATGTCTTTCCCATGAATATCGTGTAGTGTGCTGGCATATATAGATTTATATCCGTCAAGCACACTGCGAATGCCATCATATGGGTATATTTTCTTACATTCGCCAAGCAGTACATCGAAATAATAAGAGTTGAACACCCATTTCCAAAAGCCTTCCCAGTGGAAACAAGTCCACACATTGACAGCCTGCATATAACGCAGTGGACCTACAAGCCAACGGGGCAAAGCCATAAGCGGAGCTGCATCCATGATGGCATGCTCAACAACTATCTCGTTGCGTTCCAAAATGCGTGAAAGGATTTTTCCGCCCATAGATAATCCGTAAATGCAATCTATTTTGCCGGAATAATTTTCCTGAACATAGCGGATAATCTGTGAAGCTTGATCGTCAATACTGCTGAAGCGGGTTTGCTTCCCAAGAATAAAACCATCAACCTCTACTCCTATGATGCTGTATCGGTCTTTAAGCAACTCAATAAGAGGTAAAAACAACTCATAAGATACGCCTAAACCGGGTAACAACATCACAATGGGGCACTTGTCTTTATCAAAACGAACAAAATTCATGAACTAATTACTATTTCTACCTTAGTCTGTGTGCTACAAAATCATCTTTACTCCCTAACTATTCACATCCTTTTCTCAAGCAACCACTAGTAGGATATTAGTAGGTTATTAGTAGGCTATTCAGCATACCTTAAGCTACCCTTAGCGTTTTGTCACGTATATCATAAACGTAACTGCAATAATGGATATCGTAATACCTATTACAATAGAGCTACTCAGTGGCTCGCCAAATACTAAAGTGCCGATGAGAATAGCAGTGATAGGCTCAAACACTCCTAACACAGAGGCTTTAGTCGCGCCTATATTGCGAGTTGCAATAGCAAGCGTAGAAGTTGACACAATAGTAGGCAATAGAGCAAGACCCACTAAATTAAGCCAATCCACAGCGTTGTCAATACCTGTGGTGATACCTGAATCAGAAAACAGAATCTTACCAAGAAAGATCATGGCACCAACACTGAGAGCATAGAAGGTCAAAAGGCTGTGGGAGATATTGGCAATGGATTTGCCACGATTGATAATCACAATAAATAGGGCATAGACAAGAGCAGAACCCAAAGAAAGTAACACACCAATGGGGTTAATGCTGGTCTCACCACTCCCTTGAGACATTATCACTACGCCTGCAAACGTAGCTATAATAGCCAACCAAACGGGCCATGATGGATAAACGCGCAAAAATACCATGATAATAGCCACTAACACCGGATAAAGGAAGATTAATGTAGTGGCAAGTCCGGATGCAATGTAGTTATAGGCTTCAAAGAGAAAAATACTACTGAAGGTATAAAGCACACCCAGAATAAGTAGTACGCCCATCTGTTTCTTGCTAATGCAGAATGATTGTTTGGTCACTAAGAGATAAAGCCCCAAAAGAACAACGGCGATGGAATAACGAAAAAAGAGAATCGATTCAATCGAAACTCCTTTGTTCATGAGAGGCATACCAAACAGTGGATTCAACCCATAAGTAATACCCGTGATAATGCCGGCAGGATATCCTATTATTGCATTTTTACTTAGTTGATGCATACATATATATTTCAGTCTGCAAAGATAGGAAGTTTAATTTAATATATGCAGCAATGAGTGTAGTGTATTTCTTGTAAAACGAAGGGATATTCCTTGGCTTTTTATTGGAATCATCAATGTATTCTAGGGCATTTAGATAAAAAGACGTAACTTTGAAGCGTAGATAATAGTAGTCTTCAGTGAATGAAGAAGGATTAAGAACTTATGTAAAACAATAATGGATATAAAAACATACAAAAATAAAGTAGTCATAGTGACTGGTGGTGCCAATGGTATTGGACAATGCATAGTTGATGTATTTCGTTCGCAGGGAGCAGTAGTCTATGTGATTGACAAGAAGGAGGGCGAACATTTCGTCGGGGATATCGCAGATAAACAGGTGCTGGAGGCTTTTGCTGCTAATGTGCTGAGCAAACACAATAAAGTGGATATCATTGTCAACAATGCTTTGCCATTGATGAAAGGTATAGATGAGTGTTCATACGAGGAGTTTCAATATGCCCTGAATGTGGGAGTAACCGCACCCTTCTATCTGGTGAAATTGCTGAAGGACCACTTGGCCGAGGGCGCATCCATCATCAACATCTCCTCCTCGCGCGACCGCATGAGCCAACCACAGACTGAGAGTTACACAGCCGCAAAGGGTGGCATTGTGGCACTTACGCATGCCTTGGCGGTAAGTTTGGCAGGACGCGCTAGGGTGAACTCCATCTCCCCCGGCTGGATAGATACGGCATACACAGTTTACGAAGGGCCCGATGCTACACAACAGCCAGTAGGTAGGGTAGGAAATCCAATGGATATTGCACATATGGTGCTGTTCCTTTGTAGCGACAAGGCAGGTTTCATTACAGGAGAGAATATCTGCATCGATGGCGGCATGACACGCCAGATGATTTACCACGGAGATGGTGGTTGGAAGTTGGAGAATAATTAAAATGAAAGAGAATATGATAGATATAAATGGCTGGATGAATGACTTTCTCCAGAAGTTGAATGAAGTTTTTGCGAATCGTGTTTGGTTTGTTGGCTTGCAAGGCAGTTACGGTCGTGGCGAGGCAACAGAAGCCAGTGATATAGATGTGGTGGTGATTTTGGATGAACTGAGTGCATCGGACATTCAGACTTATCAGGATATGTTGGATACTTTGCCCCATAGAGAACTGATTTGTGGCTTTGTATCGGGTAAGGATGAAATCCTGAATTGGGAGCCTTCCGACCTCTTTCAGTTCTATCACGACACCACTGCTATCAAGGGAAGTCTGGATGACTTGCTTACATTGATAGACCATGTTGCTATTGATAGAGCTATCAAGATGGGTGCAGGCAACATCTATCATGGTTGCGTCCATAATATGCTGCACGAAAAGAGTGAGGAGATTCTAAAAGGATTGTACAAAGCGGCTTCTTTTGTGGTGCAAGCCATCGTCTTCAAGCAGACTGGAAACTACATCAAGCATCAAAGTCAATTGCTTCAAGTAGCTTCAACTAAGGAGCGGATGATTACAGAAACTTTCTTGAAGTACAAAAACGGAGAGACTGTTGACTTTAATGAAGCATCCCGAATGTTGTTTGAATGGTCAAAAAAATGGATCAAGAATTTATGAAAGCATACACATACATAGAAAAAGGAAAGTTTGCCTTGCTAGAAAAACCGAAGCCTACAATCATTGAACCTACCGATGCCATTGTTCGAGTAACAATGAGCAGCATCTGCACCAGCGACCTGCACATCAAGCACGGTAGCGTGCCCCGTGCCGTGCCGGGCATTACCGTTGGACATGAAATGGTGGGAGTGGTGGAAGAAGTGGGCTCTGGGGTAAACAATGTAAAGCCTGGCGATAGAGTAACCGTAAACGTAGAAACCTTCTGCGGAGAGTGCTTCTTTTGCAAGAATGGCTATGTGAATAATTGCACCGACCCGAATGGCGGTTGGGCATTGGGATGCCGCATCGATGGTGGACAGACGGAATATGTGCGTGTACCGCTTGCCAATCAAGGACTCAACCGCATTCCCGATAGCGTGACCGATGAACAGGCTTTGTTGGTGGGCGATGTCTTGGCTACAGGCTTCTGGGCAGCTCGCATCACCGAGATTACCGAAGAAGACACCATACTGATCATAGGAGCAGGACCTACGGGCATCTGCACCCTCCTTTGCGCAATGCTGAAGCAACCCAAACGCATCATCGTGTGTGAGAAGTCGGAAGAGAGAAGACGTTTTGTGCAAATGCATTACCCTGAAGTGCTGCTCACCACTCCCGAAGAGTGCAAGGAGTTTGTATTGAAGCATAGCGAATACGGAGGTGCTGATAGAGTACTCGAAGTGGCTGGTGCCGACGACACCTTCCGTTTGGCGTGGGAGTGTGCCAGACCCAATGCCATCG
This sequence comes from Paludibacteraceae bacterium, assembly GCA_017647145.1. Taxonomy (GTDB): domain Bacteria; phylum Bacteroidota; class Bacteroidia; order Bacteroidales; family Paludibacteraceae; genus Gallipaludibacter. The sequence goes on along the minus strand of JAGCLD010000014.1, from coordinate 383 downwards.
TCACCGTAGTAGCTCTTTACGATCAGCCCCAAGTGCTTCCTTTACCCGATATGTATGGCAAGAACCTCACCTTCAAGACCGGTGGTGTGGATGGATGCGATTGTGAGGAAGTACTGCGTCTGATAGAGCAGGGTAGGATAGACACTACTCCTCTCATCACGCATCATTTCTCCTTGAGTGAAATTGAGGAAGCCTACCGTATCTTTGAGAACAAATTGGATGGAGTGATTAAGGTGGCGATTGTCTGATTGCAAAGTTGAGTATATAATTATAGGACAATGAAAGAAGAATGTTTGATATGTAGTGCTCCATTGAAGTATTTGGAAAAGGAAATCCTCATGGAGTGTGCCATTTGCCACAAGAAGGAAGACAGCAAGACCTGT
>JAGCLD010000013.1 GCA_017647145.1 Paludibacteraceae bacterium | reverse complement strand
GTGCACATGCCCGCTGAACTCGTTCCATGCCTTCAGGTTTGTGAAATTGCACCTGCCCTTTCCGGTGATCATGATCTTGCGTCCCGGGGGCGGCATCTTCTCCAGCACCACCACGCGACCGCTTCCTGCTACGTCACTCTTCATGCCGCCGCTTCCGCAAAGCGTCCGCGCCGCTCCCGCTGCCGCCATAAGTCCCGCAGCACCGCCGCCAATGATGATGATCTCAGCTGAATTATTTACTGCCATATTCGAAAATGATTTTAGACACGTCATTGCGAGGAGCAAGGCGACGTGGCAATCTTTAGTGTGCAAAGATATTCATATTTTCTCTATATTTGCAGTCCCTTCACAAGAAGGAGATACGTTGCCAGTTTAGCTTAGTCGGTAGAGCATCGCATTCGTAACGCGAAGGTCGTGGGTTCGAATCCCATAGCTGGCTCCAAAGAGGACCTGCCGGCCCTCTATTTTTATTTCGGTCGTTTTGGTGTAGCAACATGTATTATCGTAACCGGTAATGTGGTATAGTGTCGTGACTCATATCCGGCTGCATAGGGGTTCTAGTGAACTTTCGTTGATAGATGTTCACTAGAACTGCCGTATTTCAATGTTTAGTCCCCAATTTCAAGACTTCTAGTGAAGAATGTCTAGTCAAACTTCACTAAAACTATCATGTCGCCTCTTTTCAATCGACACACCTCATGCCCCCTTGCCTGATTTTCAGATATCCCCAAGCGATAAATTCCGAAACAAAATCATTGATGTTTAGAATTTTAATTGTATCTTTACAACTTCGTTTTTTCGGATAATAGAAAAAATAAATAGTAGTTTAGTAGAAACGTAACTTAAATCTAGACAGTTATGATGAAAAGCTTAAATGTGGAGTTGTACGAAACTCCAGAAGTAAAAGTTCTGACCATCGTGTCAGAAGGGGTCCTGTGTTCAAGTGTAACAAATAGTCACGAAGGTTTTACCTTTGATGATGAAGAAATTCTTTAATTAGGAGGACTGCGATATGAAAAAAATAACAATTCTTTTCGCTGCACTCGCGGCTCTTCTTTCTTGCAACAAGGAAAATCCAGTAACTCCAGAAATTCCGTCACAGGAGACATACTCTGTAACCCTTACAGCCGTAGCGCCAACAGCCGGCGACGACACCAAGACAACTCTTGTAGAGGGTGGCAAGTTTGTTCACTGGTCAAAGGGCGATGCGATTAAGGTGATGTTTGCAGCACAGGTGATGAAAGATGAGCTGATGAACGGCTCAGACCAATTTGAGAGTGAGGGCCAGGTACTTACATCTTATTTTGAGGAAGAAACCGCAAACGAGGCAAACTTTAAAATAGATGCGTTTACTCTTAATGCTGCAAATAAAAAGTATTATATACAAACAGGTATAGCTTTATATCCATCTAGTGCGTATGCCAAATCAAGCAAAAGAGCATATAATAATCCTACTACGACAGTCTATTATTCATTGCCAACTGAACAAGTTGCGGTAAAAGACAATATTGAGTCAAACCTCAATTTTGCTTATGCCGATGTTGACATCTATGAGTTCACTAGTGGATCAGTTCCAGAATTACAGTTTAAGAATGCATGTTCACTCATCAAATTGACAATGCCACAGTCTTTCAATGATAAGAATGTGGTATCTGTTACGATCGAATCAAATGATGCTTCATACCTTTCAGGAAAGGGTACTGTTGATTTCGCTAAGTTCCCAGGAGAATTTAAGGTTGACGTAGCTGGTGATTCAAAGAATCCTGGTGTTACCCTTGTTAACGAGACAGGTTTCGAGGCAGGTGCTTCTTACTATGCAGTTGTTTGGCCTGGTGAACATTCTGGTCTTACATTTACTTTCACAGCTGAAGATGGTGCTAAGGCTACAGTAACGGCTTCAAAGGCAGTAAACCTTCAGGCATCTCATGTAAAACCATATACATTCAAATCTGCACTTCAGTTTGAGGAGGGTGAAAGCTGGGTGTATTATGCACCAGGTGAAGGCACTGGTAAGTATTACTATGATAACGGAACAGTAGGTGATAACCCTGCTCCAATGGATAGAACCATTCTTGGAGTTGTGTTCTATAATGGTAATCCTCGTGATGGTAAAGATACTGCTCTTCCGGCACATTGTACACATGGTTTGGCGATAAGCCTTAATTTTACTAGTCAGGTTAGATTTCATGCGAAAACCCAAGTAGGGTCATGGCCGTCTAATACAGCTCTTCATGGTCTTGGAACGTTGTACGGATATAGTGCAATGACTGCATGGAAGGATGCTGGCGAGTATGCGAGCATAACATTATATAATACGAACTATGGTGATATAGATGCATCTAAAACAAGTGGATGGTATCATGCTACAGATAAGGAGTGGGATATCATGGCGTCTAATATAGGAGCGCTTAATGCTAGCCTTGAAGAGTGTGGTGCTGCCAAGATTCCTGAATCTGGTGTTAATTGTTGGGTCCCAATTTTGGGGTCAACTCTCAAGAGAGGTATGTATGTTTACTCTTGCAAGTCAACAGGGGTTTCATATGATAGTTATTTGGTTTCGAATAAACTCAACGCTCGTCCAATCTTCGCATTCTAATTCCTGATCGGAATTAAAATATATCACAAATCAGCCGTCCTTTGGGGCGGCTTTTTTAGTGTAAAATGCATGCAGTTGATTATCAGTGTTTTATGGTAGAATCCTGCCGCCCTGGGAATGCAGGCATTTGGGCTAAGTTGCTGTGTGTTAGCGTGTTGGGCTGTTGCGTTTTACGGTGCTCAGGTGCTCAATCTAGCACAACAAAAGCCGTCTCTCGTAGGAGGGACGGCTTGATTGTTACTTGCCCAGCAGCAGTTTGTTTGTCACTGAGTTTCAGGCGAGGAGCCCTTACTCCGCAATGATGGCTTCGATTTCTTCTGCAGTCATATCGACAATGTCTGCAACCTGCTGCACAGTCATGCCTTTAGTAATCATTTGCCTGATCACTAGATTGATGCCC
>JAGCLD010000012.1 GCA_017647145.1 Paludibacteraceae bacterium | reverse complement strand
TTTCCACCTCTTGGACATAATCCTCAAAGCGGGGTTGCAGAGCAAAGATAGTGTATCTCAGTGAGAAAAGCAAATGGGGATGGAGGACAGGACGCTGCGCTGAGCTTGCTACAGGACGGCTAAAAGCCTACAGGACGTGTCGGGGACGACACTACAGGACGCTCGTTACACTCGCTTTAGGTGAGAGGTGGGAATTGACAGGGGGACTAGTGTTCTTGTTTCCTAGTGACATTGGTTTTGTGGGTTATTATTTATTTCGTTGCTTTTACATACTATTATGTAAAATTTCGCCCCTACAGGGCTGTTTTGTGTTGTATCCATTTGTTTCATAGCCCTAATGGACTATGCTTTAAAATATAACCCTTTTCAGGGTTTTCTTATATTGATGATGATTGTATCTTAATCCTACTTGTTTAATCGCAATTTTTAATAAGACATACCCCCTCCGGCAATAAATTGCCTTTGCCCTCCGTCGTGTCGGGGACGACACTCCCCATTCTCGACTTTCAGTCGCCTACCCGTAGCCTTTCACGTTCGGCATAATTCAATCAAGCTTGATTCTGCGCTCACTTAATCGCAATTTTATATAAATTGCTTGGGCTCTGACTGCGGACACGGCACGCCGTGTCCCTACAGACCTTCTTCTCATAATACCGCGCAAGTGTTACCCCCTCCGGTGGCAAGCCACCTCGGACTCCGTCGCAACGGGGACTGTTAACTTCGTTGAAATTGCTCCCGCTCGGCAGAGTAAATCAATTTTCTCTGCTCTCACTTACTCGCAATATTGCTCCCCATTCCCGACCTTTGGATTCCCGACCTTTGGATTCCCGACCTTTGGTCGCCTACCCGTAGCCTTTCGCCTACCCGTAACCTTTCGCTCGGTACGAATTGACTAAATGTCAATTCTATAAATACCTCGCTACGCCCCTTAAAGGGCGACAGTGCGATTAGTATTTGAATATGAGGAAGTTTTGCTTTGTAGATTTAGGTGGACACGGCACGCCGTGTCCCTACAATGCTTATTCGCAATTTTATATAAATTGCTCACGTTCGGCAATTAGAGTAAACTCTATTGCGCTTGCTTATTCGCAATTTTAGATAAATTGCTCCCGCTCGGCAATTAGAGTAAACTCTATTGCGCTTGCTTAATCGCAATTTTGCATAAATTGCTTATGTTTGGCAATTAGAAAACAAGTTTTCCATTTCACTCGGTTTTCGCTATCTTTGAATAAGATAGGATGCGGCTCGGAAATATCAAAAAACTTAAACGAGTTTATTTTTACTTCTGCTCTCACCTTGCATTGGTTTTGTTCTGCTTTCGGTTTTCACTATCTTTTGATAAGATAGGCTGCGGCTCGGAAATATCAAAAAACTTAAACGAGTTTATTTTTGCTTCTTCGCTCGGTTTTCACTATCTTTTGATAAGATAGGATGCGGCTCGGAAATACCAAATCTCAAGTAAACTTGGATTTGCTATTTCGCTCGCCTTTCACTATCTTTGTAAGTCAAAACTAACTTTTTATGAAACAGCTAACTATTTATAATACGCTCAGTCGTCGTAAGGAGCCATTTACTCCTCTTCATCCGGAACATGTGGGAATGTATGTGTGTGGTCCGACCGTGTATGGTGATGCCCATTTGGGTCATGCGCGTCCAGCCATCACTTTTGATATATTGTATCGTTATCTCAAGTATTTAGGTTACAAGGTTCGCTATGTGCGTAACATCACCGATGTGGGTCACTTGGAGCATGATGCCGATGAAGGCGAAGACAAGGTGGCAAAGAAAGCGCGCTTGGAGCAGTTGGAGCCGATGGAAGTGGTGCAATATTACTTGAATCGTTATCACAAAGCCATGGAAGCACTTAATGTGTTGCCTCCGAGCATTGAGCCCCATGCATCGGGTCACATCATAGAGCAGATAGCTTTTGTTCAACGCATATTGGATGCCGGTTATGCCTATGTGAGTGAGGGTTCGGTGTATTTTGATGTGGAGAAATATAACAAGGAACATCATTATGGCAAGTTGTCGGGTAGAAATATCGATGAGTTGCTTGAGACCACGCGTGCATTAGATGGTCAGAGCGAGAAGCGCAGAAGCATGGACTTTGCTTTGTGGAAGAAAGCACAGCCCGAGCACATCATGCATTGGCCGAGTCCATGGAGCGAAGGTTTTCCGGGATGGCACTTGGAGTGTTCAGCCATGGGTACGAAGTATCTGGGCGACACGTTTGACATACATGGTGGAGGTATGGACTTGATGTTTCCACATCATGAGTGTGAGATAGCTCAGTCAACAGCAGCTTTGGGACATGAAAGTGTGCGTTACTGGATGCACAATAACATGATTACCATTAATGGTCAGAAGATGGGTAAGTCATTGGGTAACTTCATTACTTTGGATGAGTTTTTCAGCGGCAGCCATGCATTGTTGGAGCAGTCATATGGTCCGATGACGATACGTTTCTTTATTCTTCAAGCCCATTATCGTGGTACAGTGGATTTCAGCAATGAAGCTTTGTTGGCAGCAGAGAAGGGATTTGAGCGTTTGAGAGATGCGTATCAACGTTTGTTTAAATTAAAAGCTTCGGCTTCTTCCAGTGTGGAGGTGAAGGGATTGTTGGAACGTTGTGAAGAAGCGATGTGTGATGACCTGAATACCCCTATCGTGATTAGTCATTTGTTTGAGAGTGCGAAGGCTATCAACACTGTGGCAGACGGGAAGGCAAGTATCTCGGAAGAAGACTTGGCAGAGTTGCAGGCCGCATGGAAGGTGATAGTGTGTGATATATTAGGCTTGAAGATGGAGGATGAAGGCGATAATAAGAATGTTCAAGCATATCAGAAGGCTATCGACTTGTTGCTTGAAATCAGATTGGAAGCCAAACGCAATAAAGACTGGGGAACATCAGACAAGATACGTAATGAGTTGAGCAATTTAGGCTTTAGTGTGAAGGATACTAAGGATGGCTTTGAATGGAGTCTGTAGTATATCAATCAAAGAATCAATAAGAACCTTACTAACCATTAAGATTTATGAAACGCAGTATATTATTTTTGTTAGTTTACTTGTCATTCGGATTTGTTCAGGCGGATTTGCTGGATGATATCAGCACGGGAAAGTATCATGCAAGCAATGCTCCGATGATGACTTTTGCGGAGGATGATGAACATTATTATCAATTGTCGGGTGACAGCATGATTGTGAAGTATTCACTTCGCAGTGGTAATCCGACAGACACTGTATTTCATGTGGGCGATACGAAACTGAGCAAGATAGAGCGTGTAGGCGGCTTTGAATTAGGCCCTCGCGAACGCTTTTTAATGCTTTACACGAATCGTGAACAGGTGTATCGTCATTCCTATCTGGCAGAGCATTATTTGTATGACATCCATCGTAAGGAGTTGCGTCGTCTGTCCGATCAGCGTGAGCGTGCAGTGTTGTTTTCTCCCGATAGCCGTTATATAGCTTTTGCAGCAGAGGATAACAACTTGTATGTCTATAAGACTGATTTTCACAGTGTGGTAGCTGTGACACAAGATGGTGAGGCGCGTAAGATTATCAATGGTACGCCAGACTGGTTGTATGAGGAAGAGTTTGGTACACGTTTGTTGTTTGACTGGTCGGCAGACAGCAAGCAATTAGCCTTTGTGCGTTTTGATGAATCAGAAGTAAAGATGTTTGATTTTCAGATGTTCTTGAATCCTGATTTTTCATCGAGTCCGATGGAGTTGTATCCGAGTTCTTTTGCTTATAAGTATCCGAAAGCCGGAGAAGTAAATGCGCATGTGAGTGTTTGTGTGTATGACACTTATTACATGAACGTGAAGACCATGAATCTGGACACAAAGAATTGTTATGTGCCCAGAATCAAATGGACAGGAGCAGCCGATCAGTTGGCTATATTTCGCCTGAATCGTAATCAGAACAAGTTGGAGATGTTTTATGCCAATTCCAAATCGACTGTGTGTAAGAATATTTACACAGAGGAAGATAAACGATATGTGGATTTCATGCAGATAGATGAGTGGCGATGGTTGGCAGATGGTTCGCTGGTAGTGGTGAATGAGACTGATGGTTATCGTCATTTGCATTTGTATGATAAAACCGGATTGCACAAGAAGTTGTTGACTCCCGGAAATTGGGATGTGACTGCTTTGTATGGCGTGGATGAGAAGAGTCAGACGGCATATGTGCAAACAGCAGATGAACATCCCGCAAGAAGAAACTTGTATGCAGTGTCTTTGCGCACCGGTAAGAAGACACTGTTATCAACCGAAAAGGGAATTCATCAGGCAGGGTTTTCTCCAAAACTGAAGTACTATATTGATACGTATTCCGGCACGGAGAAGGCAACATGTGTGACCTTGTATGAAAATTCAGGTAAAAAAGTGCGCGTGTTGCATGATAATGAGTCGGTGGAAGCATCATGGAAAGCCTTGAATCTTCCCCGTAAGGAGTTTATCGAACTGACGACTGATGAAGGGATTCATCTCTACGGATGGATAGTGAAGCCGCAGAATATGGAAGAAGGCAAGAAATATCCTTTGTTGCAGGTGCAATATAGCGGTCCGAATTCACAACAAGTGTTAGACCGCTGGAAGATAGACTGGGAGTATGCCTTGGCTGCAGAGGGCTACATTGTGGCTTGTGTGGATGGTCGTGGAACAGGTGCGAGAGGTTCGGAATTCAGGAAGTGTACTTATCGGAAGATAGGACAATTAGAGGTGGCAGACCAACTGGGAGCAGCCCGTTATTTTGGCAAACTTCCTTATGTGGATTCAGAGCGCATGGCGATATGGGGATGGAGTTTTGGCGGTTATATGACCTTGATGTGTCTGAGTGCGGATCAGCCCGTGTTTAAGGCAGGGATTTCAGTGGCTCCGGTGAGTGATTGGCGCTTGTATAACAGTGCTTACACCGAACGTTACATGCGTCGTCCGCAAGAAAATTTCAGTGGCTATGACGCAGGTTCACCACTGATGCGTGCGGAGAAAATGACGGGAAATTTATTGTTGGTGCATGGAACCGCTGATGATAATGTTCATATTCAGAATGCTTACCTTTATGTTCATCGCCTGGTGGAGGCCGGTAAGCAATTTGAGATGCAAATTTATCCGGATGAAAACCATTTTATACGTAAGGGTAATTCGTATAAACATTTGTATCAACGCATGAAATTATTTTTGGATAAGAATCTTTAACGACGAATAAATTTTTACTAACCAGCGATATATTCGCATAAAAAGAATGTTTATTTATGGAAAAACCTTATGTAGTTGGGATTGATATAGGAGCTACTACAGCGAAGATAGGAATTGTAGATGCTCGTGGTAATGTGTTGGATCAGACAGCAATTCGCAGTAATGATACGGCGAAAAGTGAAGAGTTTGTGTCCAATTTGTGTGATGCAGTTAAGCGATTGGTGGAGAAGAGTTATTCTTTGAGTGATGTTCGCGGAATAGGGATTGGAGCCCCCAATGCCAATTATTATAACGGCACCATAGAGAATGCCGTAAATCTCACTTGGGGTGGTCAACAAGTGATTCCATTTGCTCAGATGATGACTGATTGCATTGGTTTGCCTGTGCGACTGACAAACGATGCCAATGCAGCAGCCGTGGGCGAGATGACCTATGGAGCAGCACGAGGCATGAAGAACTTCATTACTATTACTTTAGGTACCGGAGTAGGTAGTGGTATAGTAGTGAACGGAGGAGTGTTGTATGGACATGATGGTTTTGCCGGTGAATTGGGTCATGTGACCATGGTTCGTCACAATGGCAGATTGTGTGGATGTGGCAAGACCGGTTGTCTGGAAGCCTATGCCTCAGCAACCGGAGTGGCACGTACGGCCCGTGAGAAATTGGAGACTACTGTTACTCCCAGCCTTCTTCGCAATATACCATTAGAAGATATCACCTCCAAGGATGTGTTTGAAGCAGCTGTGCAAGGCGATGAATTAGCCAAAGAAATCTTTGAGTTTACCGGTAAGATGTTAGGAGAAGCATTTGCCGATTTTGTAGTATTTAGTTCACCTGAAGCTATCATACTCTTTGGCGGATTGACCAAGGCCGGCGATTTGTTGATGAAACCCGTTGTGCAAAGTATGAATCAAAACCTCATGCCTATGTGGCGAAATAAGATCAAAGTGTTGTTCTCACAATTAAAAGAGAGTGATGCAGCTATCTTAGGTGCGAGTGGTTTGGCATGGGAGTTATAAGCCAAATCGTTAAATAGATATTGCGTGAGATTCGCCTCATGCATTCCTAAAAGAAAGCAGGTTACCCAACGGGCAACCTGCTTATTTTATCCATTGATTTCTTTTAAAATGTCTTGGATATTGTTTTGACATCCGCCACATCCTGTACCAGCCGATGTGGCTTCGCCAACTTCTTCAACTGTTGTGAGTTTTTTTGCTTTAATGGCGTCTTCAATTTCGCCCCGTGTTACTCCCATGCAATGGCAAATAATTTCATCTCTTTTCATAATATATAGTATTTAGGTTTTGTTTACAATATAACATTCAGTAGAGTGAAAAAGTTTTTGCCTCTTAGTATGTTTTCACAGGTTCTCCATTAAGCGCACGTAATGCACAGCCAGCTAATGCACCCATTTCGTCTTCGCCCGGATAAACAATCACAGGAGCAAATGGGCTTACATATTTCTTGAGGTATTCTACAACGAATGGGTCGTATGCGATACCACCGGTGAGAATAACGGCGTCAGTTTTGTCTTGCATAGCAAGCAACATAGCTCCAATTTCTTTTGTGATGGCATAAGAGAAAGCATCCAAAATGAGAGCCGCTTTCTTGTCGCCAGCTTCAACCATGTTGTCAACTTCGCGAGCGTCAGTTGTTCCTAAATGTGCAAAGAATCCACCTTTACCAACTAACATTTTCTTTACTTCAGCTTCAGTGTATTTTCCGCTAAAGCAAAGTTTTACGAGGTCACCTGCAGGAAGAGTACCCGCTCTTTCAGGAGAGAAAGGACCCCATCCGTCTAAAGCTTGGTTGACGTCTACCACTTTACCTTGTTTGTGTGCTCCTACAGAAACACCTCCACCCATGTGAACAATTACCAGATTGAGTTCTTCGTATTTTTTACCTACTTCCTTTGCATAGCGTCTTCCTACAGCTTTGTGGTTGAGTGCATGGAAGATGGATCTGCGTGGGAGTTCAGGGTGTCCGCTGATGCGTGCGAGGTCGCTGAGTTCATCTACAGCCACAGGGTCAGCGATGTATGCAGGGCATCCGATGGCATTTGCCATTTCGTATGCGATTACTCCACCGAGGTTACTTGCGTGTTCAGCAGAGTAGCGACAATTGCGCAAGTCGTCCAACATAGCTTGGTTAACGGCATATACACCAGATTCGAGTGGTCTAACCATACCACCACGTCCGATGATAGCATCAAAATCGTTTGTTTCGATGCCTTTTTCTTGCACTTTACTAATTATAAGATCTTTGCGGAATTCGTATTGGTCAGCAATTTTTTCGTAGCGTCCAATTTCTTCTGCAGAGTGTCTAATTACCTCTAATAATATTTGTTGTTCGTCTTGATATACAGCGATTTTTGTAGAGGTAGATCCCGGATTGATAACTAAAATTTTATTCATTTGCGGAAATACAAGCTAAAGCGATACTATTGAATTTTGATTGAATGTCTTCTGATCTAGATGTGAGGACTACCGGTTTTGAAGTACCTTCCAGCATACCTCCCATTTCAGCATCAGCGAATGAGATGAGTGCTTTATAGAATGCGTTAGCAGCTTCAAAGTTAGGGAATATAACTATGTCGGCATCACCTAATACAGGAGTAGGAACTTTTTTGATGGCTCCTCTTTCTTTGTCCAAAGCCAAGAATACGTCAACAGGTCCGTCCATGATAACGTCTCCAAACACCCCATTTCTATATCTTTCCATGATTTCGAGGTAGTCGTTCATGTATTGGATTTTCGGGCTTGGTTTTTCTGTTGCGTGTACAAGTGCAATTTTAGGTTGTTGCACACCAAATTTGCGTGCAGTGGCAATGGTGTATTTAATAATAGCCTCTCTTTGTTCTACGTTTGGTGAAGGGATTACAGCCGGATCAGCAAAGAAGAGCAATTTGTGGTACTTAGGAATTTGGAAACTAGCAGTGAAAGAGAGCACTCTTCCCGGAGGCAGGAGTCCTTTTTCTTTATCCAAGATGGCTCTGATGAGAACATCGGTGTTTACCAATCCTTTCATCAACACATCCGCTTCTCCTTCTTTAACTTTTCTTACAGCTTCGACAGTAGCTTCCAAGGTGTCGGCAATGTCAGTAATGTGCACATAAGGTGCGACATCAGGAGTTTGAAGGAAGTCAAATTGTTTGATAACTTCAGCACTTCCGACAAGATAAGCTTCTACAAATCCAGCTTTAATAGCCATCGTGATAGCTTCCAACGAGTGTTCATCAACGGCGTTAGCCAATGCCACTCTTTTTCTTCCGACAGCCGTAAGGCGTGCTGATAATTCTTTGAACGATTTAATCGGTTCCATAATGTATTAGATTATATTAATATGTAGGTTATAAATATAAGCGTTATTTACTTGGCAAAGATAAGTATTTTTCCTAAACTTCAAAGGATTATCAATCGGTAGATAAGTCAATATATATTAATTCTTGAACATATTTTTGTCAAAGAGTTTTAAATCCAGCTTAGAAAGTTGTGTTAGGAGTCATCTTTTTTATTATTTCCTTAAAATTATGTACTTTCGCACACGATTATGTATTCGCGCGAAGAACTTAAAATACTAAAGAAAGAATTCTGGGAGGGTTTTGGTGAATATTCATCCTCTCTGCCAGCGCTGCGCTTTAAGCGTAGAAATTTCTTGTTGCATAATACGCGGTTTAAGGGAGTGAGTTTGAAGTTTGATGCCACGCGAGAAGGAGCATTTGTGATTCTTGAGATTTCACACAAGGATACGGCCCGCCAGCAGCGAATATATGATCATTTTCTCCGTTATAAGGTTATCTTAGAAGAGGACTTTCCAGATGGGCTTATCTGGGAAGAGATGTATCTGTTAGAGACCGGACAAATGGTGAGTCGTATTTATACGATGCAAGCCAATTTAGATATACATCGTAGGGCACATTGGCCAGATTTCTATCGTTTTATGGCAAACGCTATGATACGTTTAGAACGTAACTTTCTTGATGTCAAATCCGCTTGGAGTGAATAGATTGTCACATTATTTGAGACATTCGATACATTTTTCTATCAGGTGGCAAGCATTCTCAATTCCTAATACAGAAGAATTGATACATAAATCATAGCTGGCCGCCTCTCCCCACGTTTTGTTGGTGTAGAAATTGTAGTATGCAGCACGCTGTTTATCAGTTCTTTCAATTAACTGTCGAGCTTCTTCTTCAGGGATATTGAGAGCGCTTTGTAAGCGTATTATGCGATCATCTTCATGTGCGGAAACAAATACATTCAAGCAGTCTTTTCGTTCTCTCAATATATAATCGGCACACCTTCCCACAAATATGCAATCGTGCAGTTCGGCTTCTTTTTTTATGACTTCACTTTGTATTTGAAAGAGTGTGTCGTTAGTTAATCCTTCTGAACACGGAAGAGAAGACATCCATGGCAAATGAAATCCCCAGAATCCACCAGTTTTTTGTGTACATTCATCCGCACGTTCAAACATTTCAGTTGCGATGCCACTCTCTTTAGCAGCCAGCAGGATGAGTTCTTTATCCAGAAATTTCATGTTTAAATTACGTGCAACTCTTTGGGCTATTTCACGTCCGCCACTACCTAATTGTCTTCCGATGTTGAGTATCATAATCTTATTACATTGTGGGTTGATGTAATTTGTTGTTTTTCATTTTATGCAGTAGCATTCCAGCAGCCACTACCGATGCGATAAAGTCAGATATGGGCATGCTTATCCAGACTCCAGTCATTCCCCAGTATCGGGGTAGAATGATGAGTAGTGGGATTAAGAACAGCACTTGTCTTGTGAGCGACAAGAAAATAGACTGTCTTGCCATTCCGATGCTTTGAAAGAAGTTGCTCACCACCATTTGGAAACCAATGACGGGGAATACGAACATAATAACCCGCATTCCATCCGCTGCGAGTCTTATCAATTCCTTTTCAGAAGTGAAAACCCTTGCGACCCATTCCGGCATGAATTCTCCCACCACAAATCCTAAGGTCATGACCATTGTAGCATATAAGATTGTTACCTTGAGTACTTCCATGACACGTTGCATTTGCTGTGCTCCGTAATTATATCCGGCAATAGGTTGCATTCCCTGGTTAAGCCCCATTACCACCATAATAAACAAGAAAACAACCCTATTGACAATGCCGTAAGCTCCGATAGCCAGGTCACCACCATATCTTCCCAATCCGTTATTGATGAGAATGACGATGAAACAAGAAGCCAAGTTCATCAAGAAAGGCGCCATTCCAATAGAGAAAGAGTCCATTACAATTCTTTTTTTCAATCTGAATATTCCTTTGTGGAAGTGTAGCAATTCATTAGGATTGGCGAATAGTTTGCATTGCCATGCCAACGCAATGATTTGAGCTAAAATAGTAGCGATAGCGGCTCCCTTGATTCCCCAATCAAAGACAAATATAAATATGGGGTCTAATATTGCGTTGAGCAGAACTGTAGTGATAGTGGCGTACATGGACAAACGTGGATGTCCAGAAGATCTTAACACTGCGTTCAGCCCTAAATAGATGTGTGTAATTACATTTCCCAAGAGGATGATGGTCATGTAGTCTTTAGCATAAGGCAATGTGTTCTCGCTAGCTCCAAAGAACCTTAAGATAGGTTCAAGAAAAGCAAGTGAAAGAGTTGTGAAGCATACGCCGATTATGAGATTAAGGACGAAAACATTGCCTAGAACTTGCTGAGCTGTTTTATAGTCCTTTTGTCCGAGTTTGACAGATATAAGCGTGCTTGCTCCTACACCCACAAGCGAACCAAAAGCCGCAGCAAGATTCATTAGTGGAAAAGTAACAGCCAGTCCGGATAGAGCTAATTCTCCCACTCCATGTCCGATAAAAATACTATCCACCATGTTGTAGAGCGAAGACGCTGTCATGGCAATGATGGATGGCATGGCATATGCTCTCAATAATTTCTTGACCGGTTCAGTACCTAAGGTTAGTGGAAGTTTTTTACTCATATTTCTTAAAAGCGATTATCAAACTCTTTCTTTTCGATGAATATCATGATTTGTTTCCCGGTAGCATCGTAGATGTGATTCTTGCAGTTCAGCAAGTTGTGTAACAAATCTTGTATTTCCTCTGTTGTTAATCCGCGTTTCATTTTCAGTGCTGCAGCATTAGCCAATGTTCTTGCAGTGATTTCCTGATAGTTGTCCTTAATGTTGGTTGGACTATTTTTTACGGCAAAGACTATTTCGTCTAATACATCTTGTGGCATGGAGTTTTGCAAGTCGGCCGGTATGCCATTTATTCTGAATGCATTGTCACCGAGATGTTCGATTTCAAAGCCTAAACAGTGTAGGTCTTCCAGTATTTTCTCGAAATATAATTTGTCCTCTGTTGGGACTATATACTCTTCCGGAAATAGTAATTGCTGTGACACCCTTTGTGTCTGTTTTAATAAAGCCAAATAGCGTTCGTAGAGTATTCTTGCGTGTGCTCTTCTTGGTTCGATTAGTAGCATCCCATTTTGAGCAGGAAGCATTATATATTGGTCCCACAGTTGTTGTGCCAAGGCGATTTTCTCCGGACTGATTTCCCAATTTGTAATTTGTGCCGGGATATTATCTTCTTCCGGCGTATCCAGACTCATGTCCGTTTCATCTATTGCGCCCAATCCTTTTTTGTCCTCTTCATAGAAAAGTTGCCAATCAGTGGTGTTTTTTCTTGTGTAAGTGTTAGACTTGTCAAAAGGATTATACTGTGGATTGACAGTTGTGGTAGGCGCTTTAATGTTTTGCCAATTATCAACATTCATCAGTGGAATGTCAGGTGCGCCTTCCTGATTGAAGTCGATGGTATCTGCCACATGATATTTTCCGAGAGCTTCTTTTACAGAAGCATTCAAGATGGCCCAAATGGCTTGTTCGTCCACAAACTTTATTTCCGTTTTGGTGGGATGTATGTTGACGTCAATATCCTTTGGGTCCACATCCATATAGATGAAGTAGTGTGGATTTTCCTCTTGTGCCAGCATATTTCCATAGGCATTAATTACTGCCTTGTGGAAATAAGGATGTTTCATGAAACGTCCGTTCACAAAGAAGAATTGGTTAGCGCTTTTTTGTGCTCCTTCCGGTTTTCCCACGAATCCTCTAATCTTCACTATTTGTGCATCCGTTTCGATGGTGAGGAGTTGTTGCATTAGGTTTTTTCTTCCTCTTCCAAAAATATTGTCAATGCGCATTTTTGTGAATGTGGCCGGTAGGTTATATTGCTCTTCTCCATCTACTACGTAGGAGAAAGCCACTTGTGGGTTGACTAATGCTATGCGCAGAAATTCCGTATTAAGGTTGCGAAGTTCCGTTGAATTGACTTTTAGGAACCTTCTTCTTGCAGGGACATTGAAGAATAAGTTTTTCACATCAAATGTAGCCCCTTGTGCACAGTTTATAGTTTCTTGTTTTTCAACTTCGCTTCCTGAGAGAACCAAGAGCGTACCCAGTTCATCGTCCTTTCTTCTGGTCTTGAGTTCTACTACAGCCACAGAGGCAATAGAAGGTAAGGCTTCACCTCTAAAGCCCATGGTGTGCAAGGTTAATAAATCATCAGCATGTTTGATTTTTGACGTAGCGTGTCGTTCAAAAGCCATTCTTGCATCAGTAGCACTCATTCCTTTGCCATTATCAGCAACTCTGATGAGGGTTTTTCCTGCATCTTTCAGTTCTATTTTGATAGAAGTAGCCCCAGCGTCTATAGCATTTTCCACTAATTCTTTCAGCACAGAAGCCGGTCTTTGTATTACTTCTCCAGCAGCTATTTGATTAGCCACAGCATCAGGGAGCAAATGTATTATATCTGCCATTTTTTAGAGGACATAATAGAAGATGAACAGCAACAAGATGAGTAGCACCACCCAAAATCTCATCTTCGTTTTTCGAGCTGCATTCATTCTTGGTGATCTGTTTCTTTGAGCAGCTTCTCTGAAAGCCCCATGTCTAAGTCCGTGTCCCCTTCCAGAGGTGATTTGCTCATTTTTTTCGTTTCTTTCTTTTTGCAATTGTTGTAGCCTTTCTTTACGTTCTACTTGTTCCGGGTCGTAATAGATGGGTCTATAGTCCCACTCACGCGGCTTATTGGTTTTAGGGAAAAGTACAGACATGGTTAGTTATATTTACCATCAAATTTTACTTGAATATCATTTACATATTGTCTGATTGCTTGTTCGTTTTCACGTTTGCAAATCAGCAATACGTTGTCAGACTCAGCCACGATGTATCCATTCAAATCACTGAGCACTGCCAGTTTGTCATCAGCAATTGCTACCACATTATCTTTGCTATCATAGAATGCGCTGTCACATTTCAGTGTGACATTGCCATGTTGGTCCTTTTCAGAAAGGTCATATAATGATCCCCAGTTTCCAAGGTCGGACCATCCAAAGTCAGCGCACAGTACATAGACATTAGTGGCTTTTTCCATGATTCCGTAGTCGATGGAAATGTTTTGGCAGGAAGAGAACATAGATTCAATGAACTCATTTTCTTTTGCCGTGTTAAACAAGCCTTCTCCTTGGTCAAACTTGGCAGCCATTTCCGGCAGATGTTCATGAAAAGCAGTATCAATAGCCTTTAAGTTCCATATGAACATTCCTGAGTTCCACATAAATTCTCCACTATCCAAAAATACTTTCGCCATTTCCAGATTAGGTTTTTCTGTGAATGCTTTTACTTTTCTCAGGGCGTTGTTTCCGTCAGCCATTTGGATGTATCCATATCCGGTTTCCGGTCGTGTAGGTTTCATACCCAGTGTGAGCAGGCAGTCGTTTTGACTTACAAATTCAATGCCTGTTTTGATGGTTTCTATGAATGCATTTTCATTCAGTATGAGATGGTCAGATGCAGCCACTACAATGTTAGCTTCTTTATTGATTGCTTTTATGCGGCTTGTGGCATAAGCAATGCATGGTGCTGTGTTACGTCTGTTGGGTTCAAGGAGTACTTGTTGTTCTTTGATTTCAGGTAATTGTTGCAACACCAATTCCTTGTACATCACATTTGTTACGACTAAGACATTCTCCGGTGGTACAATAGTGCGAAATCTATCAAATGTCATTTGTAAGAGTGTGCGTCCTGTTCCAAAGAAATCCAAGAATTGTTTTGGACATTCTGTCCTGCTGAACGGCCAGAATCTACTACCGACTCCTCCCGCCATAATCACACAGAAATTGTTCTTCATACGGTATATCTACTAAACTATTTAACTATAGGTGCAAAGGCAATTTTTATACCAAATTCCTTTAGGTTGCTAAGTTAGTTACTTTTTAACAAAATTACAAGTGCTATCTCGGTAATTGTGTAGATATTCCGTTGGTGTGGTCTGATGTGCGTTTTTATAATCCGATTAGTTGTGGAGGTAGTGCTTGAATTTACTTTATAGTGTCATGGGAGATTGATTGATGTAGCGTTGTGCTTTCTTGCTTAACTTTAGGTCGCCCATTTTGTTGAGTCTATAGGTAAATGAGAGCATTATGTATGTGGGTAGTGTGTTGTATTTTTCGTATTTAATGTAGTTGTCGCCGATTACTTCTCGGATGTTTTTTCGTTGGTTGAGCATGTCGTAGGCTTTAACTGACAGTGTGGCTTGATTTTTAAATAGGGTTTTGTCGATGGATGCATTCCAAATCAGTTCGTTTGCATCGCCCACGTTGTAGCCATAGCGTGCTGTGTAGCCAAAATCACTACTGATGGTCCATTGGTATGGTAGTCGTAGTGTGAGATATCCCGTTGTTGTCCAGTCTAGCACGTGTGAAGGCATTTGTTTTCCGAGTGTGTTGTGCGTGTATGAATAGATGATGTTGGCGCGTGCTCCTATGTCAATTACGTCATGTGTGAAGTTGAGCGTGATGTGTTCTTCAGCCCGCATATTATGTGTGAGGCTTAACGCTCCCAAGTGCAGATGTTCGATGTTTATTTCTTCTAATGTAAGTCCTCTTGAGGAGTAGCCTACTCGACGGTTGTAGGATAGGGCTGTTCGTGTGTTGACATTGAAGCGCTTATTTGCGAATGGTGTGTTGTACATCACGTCGCCCATGATGTTGATGGGCAAGTCTTGTGCGTTTACAGTTTGTATGTATTGTTTTCCTGTTTCGTCGTATATGCTGTTGCTAACTAGTGCATCTTGTGTGATGCTACCAAATATGCCAGTGGAGAAAGAAGCAAATGTTTCTGGGAATGACTTGGTGTACATTAGTCGTAAACTTTGTTGGAATGAAGGTTTGAGTGTGGGATTACCTACCACTTCATTCATGATGTCCGCGTTGTTTTTAGATGGTTCCATTTGTTCTATGGATGGTTGTGCGGTGTTTCCTCGGTAGTCAATTCGTATAAATTCCTTTTGGTCTAGTTTATATCGGAGTTTTGCTGTTGGGGCAAAGTTCCAGACGTTGTTTGTAATGTTTCTCATGAGTCCATCTGCATAGAGGTATTTGCTGATGGTTTGAGAGGGATTAGCTCTTGCTCCGAGTGTGAGGTTGTATTTTTCTTGTTTGAATAGGTAGTTTACTTCCAGAATTTCGCTAAAGAACAGGTTGTTGTAGGAGTTGCTATATGTTGAGTCAAGCAGAGTGTAGGCGCCTGTGTTGTCTTTGTTGTATTGTTGTTTTTCGGAGTTTCTGATGTTGTTTTTCAGTGTTGCACTGATTTCTAAGAAATGTTGATTTTTATATAAAGGTTCGACATAGGAAAGGCGTATGTCGTAGGATATGCTTTGTGCATTGGTGTTTGTTTGTTGGTCAATGTATGATGAAGTGGCGGAATTGTCTGTGTTTTTAGAGGAGAGGTTGATTCCGTTAGATTGTGTGTCGGAGAAATTGAAGTTGGCTCTGAGTGTGAATGTTCTGCCCGGCTTATTGAATTTATGGTTGTATGTGATGCGTGTAGCAGCTCCTATGGTTTGTCCGATGGATGTGCGCTGTGTGTTTCCCCAACTTATAGTGTCTGTGTTGTTGAGATAGGTGTAATTGTTGGTGTTTAGGTTAGTGTTGTGTCGGTAGGAGAATTCGGGTTGTATGATGATTGTGTTAGATGGGTTGATGTTAATCTCGGTCTCTAGTCGGGCATTGACATCATAGTTTTGTGTGAGTTTTGTTTGGTTGTCGTAGTTATTGAAATTATTCCCATCTGTCATGTAGCTTTCTTTTCGGCTTTCAGATAGGGTGGAGTTGTTGGAGTGGTTGAATGAGACATCACCACCGATGAGGAATCCTTCTTTGATTTGTGCGTTGGTGTTGAGTCCGAAGTTTTCGGTGGATGTGATACCACTTCCTGTGCTGAGGTTGCTTCTTCCTCTTCCGCTGCGTGCTTCGTTGGTGTTGTTAGCTCCAGCTATGATGCTTGTTTGCGTGTCGCCTTGCATGATGTTGAGGAAAGCGTTAGCATTGTATCTGCTGTCTGTGTTGATGTCTAGTCCGTAGGCTCCTGTGAAGTTTCCAAAGAATCCTTTTTTCTTATCTTTTTTGAGTGTTAAGTTGATAACACGGCTGGTTTCGTCATCGTCAAATCCTGTTAGTTTGGCCATTTCTGATTTGTCGTCGATGACTTGTACCTTATCAATCATGTCTGCCGGAATATTCTTGGTTGCCATTTGCAGGTCGTTGCCGAAGAACTTTTTCCCATCTACCAGAATGCTTTTTATTTCTTCTCCGTTGACTGTGACTTTACCGTCTTTATCCACTTCAACACCGGGCATCTTTTTCAGTAGGTCTTCAGTGACTGCATTTTCGTGTGTTTTGAATGCGGCGGCATTGTATTCTGTGGTGTCTCCTCTGACCACCATTTGTGCGGCAGTTCCCTTGACTTCTATGTCGGCGAGATGTATGGCTTGTTGTTTGAGATGGATGGAGGGCAGGTGTGTCTGTGTGTTTGTTATGGTGATGTTTTGAAGATGTGTTTCGTATCCTACTGCGCTGACTACTAAGATGTATTCTCCTTTTTTGGGGAATGTTAGTGCTACTTTGCCTTGATCATTGCTTTGTGCTCCGGTGACTAATGTTGAGTCTTTTTGTAGTAGTCGTATGGTGATAAGTTCTAATGTTTGTTGTGTTTTAGCGTCAAAGATTTGTGTGTGTATGTGGTAGTCAGCCCATGTGGTGATGGTGAGGAGCAGGAGGAGGGATGTCAGCAATAGTTTTTTCATTGTATGTGATGTCTTGTTTTTGTTTTGACTATCTGTTTATTAAAAGGTTTAAATGAAAGTGATTGTCAGGATGTTTTCTTTGTGTTTTTTGTACGCTTTAGGGGTTGGTTGTTTTTTTGTTTTGTATGTTGCCTTGCGGGGCTAAGTTTTTTTGTGTTTAGTTTTTGTAATGTAAGGGTATCTAGTGGTCGCGAAGTGGTCGTGAAGTGGTCCCGAGATGGTCGCGGTGATGCTTGCTGTTTTGTTTGTGTGTTAATAGGGTGTTTTTTCTGTGTCGTTTTCCCATGCTTGGAAAGCTTTGATGGCTTCTTCGGGGAGTAGTTGTTTTGCTTTGAGTTTTCTGTCTTCCAGTCGGAGGTCTATTTCGTCATATATGAAGGAGTCGTCAAATCCGATGTTTTTGGCATCAGTTTTTGTGTTGCCGTAAAACATGCGGTCGATGTGTGCCCAGTAGATGGCTCCGAGGCACATGGGGCATGGTTCGCACGAAGTGTAGATGTCGCATCCGCTGAGGTCGAAAGAGTTTAGGGTTTTTGCTGCTTGTCGGATGGCTGATACTTCAGCATGCGCTGTTGGGTCGCATGTTGCGGTTACGCGATTGGTTCCGGTGGCAATGATTTGACCATCTTTTACAATTACAGCTCCAAATGGTCCGCCTCCTTGTTTGATGTTTTCGATGGAGAGGCGGATGGCTTCGCGCATGTATTCTTCGTGTTTCATGGTGTGTGTTTTAAGGGATTAAGTGGGCGAAGGTAAGTGTTTTGCCAGAGCGGCGTAAATCTTCTGTTACCATGTCCATTGATTTATTTGTGTAGTTTGTTCGATTTTGTCTTCGATGTAATCGGGTAGGTGGTGGAACAGGTTGATTCCGATGACGGTTTCCAGATCGTCAACATTCATGGCGTAGTTTTGCAATGGTCGGTTTCCGGCTTTGTTAGCAAATAGGAATCCGATGGTTTGGGGTGTTTGGTTGTTGTAGGCGAGTATGGCTTTGAAGAATGCGTGTGGGACTGTGACTTGATTAGCTCCGATGTGTTGTGAGTCGGATCCGACAATAGGTCCGCAGACGATGTATATTTTCTCATATTCGGTGGCCCACTGGCGGCACAGTTCTTCGAGCTCTTTCCAGTCGCCTGCGTTGAGGTTGTGGTTTTGTGGGCATATGTTGGTCATGTAGAAACTCTCGTTCATGGCTTCTGTGCTCCACTTCATGTCGGCAGCCGGCGCCATGTGTCCTCTGTCGTATCCGCTGTTTCGGTAGTCGTCGGTGGTGATTTGGGGTAGTGGAGACTGAGGGTCGGGGCGGAAGTGGTCGGAACGATCTACTGTACCAGTGGTTTCTTCGGCAGTGAGTTCATATGCTACCCATTCAGGTAGGTGCCATTCGTTGTTGTAGGCGAGTGTGAATCCGGTGTGAGTGATGATGATGGCTTCGTTAGTGTAGGCGGGCAGTTCAAGTTGTGTAATGTTGTTGAGTGTGGACTCGGTTTCTGTTGTAGAGTCGGTTTGCTGCACTTGCGGAGCGGTGGTTTCTACTTGAGTACCATCGGGTTGTGGATTGGTTTGTCGTTGTTTTCTCTCCATATATTCCATACTGAGCAGGATGACACAGATGGCAAAGAGTGAGAAAGAAAAGATGGGTTTTCGCAGTGTTTTTTTACTGATGGGTTTCATGCGTGGTATATTATTAATAAGGAAAATAAAGGCTGCAAGTGGTGTACTCGCAGCCTTTGTGTTATGCGATGAAATTTGGATTAGAAACGATAGCGTACGCCAAGGCTGATACCGCTATAGAGACCTCCTGTATTGAAGCCTAAATTATCTCCGAAGTGTACACCAACGTTAGGACGATAGTCTAAAGAGAGTTGGAGAGGGAACCAGAAGTCGTAAGCAATACCTACGTGACCTGCCACTCCAACGAATGCGCCGCTAAGACCAGGACCAAACAGACCGTAGAAACCACCTGCAGCACCTACACCGAGATACCAGTTCCAAGAACCTTTTTCATTCCAAGGTACAGGAGCATTGAATGGGTCAACCCAGTCATAAGTAACGGTACCACCGATACCAGCAAAGAAAGGAAGGTCAACGTTTACATCTAAAAAGTTGGCAGCGCCTAAATCGTGTTGGTAAGAGAAACTTGCACCGTAACCAATGTTAGCACCAATAGCGCGAGGTTGTGCGTAAACTGCTGCAGCTGCACCCAGTACAAAAACTAATGAAAGTAAGAATTTCTTCATAACGTTTTTCCATTTAAAAGTTAAACATGCAACAAAGGTAGGATTATTTTTTGTAAATGCAAATGTTTTTACTGTTAATATACGTAAAAAAAGAGGGAAGTTACGCTTCCCTCTTTCTTATGTTGTGCTGTGTGTGTTTAAACCACTCCGGAGAATCCCATGAATGCCATGGCCAGAAGACCTGCTGTGAGGAGTGCGATAGGCGTTCCTTCCAAGGCTTTAGGTACGTTGGCAAAGCGTAGTTGTTCTCTAAGTCCGGCGAAAAGGACTAATGCGAGTGCGAATCCGATGGCAGTAGCTATGGCATATACAACCCCAGTGAGTAAGTTTGCTTCCATTCCATCAGGTAGTTTGTAGGTACCGTTAGCCACCAAGATAGCGACCCCTAAGATGCAGCAGTTAGTGGTGATCAGGGGTAGGAAAACTCCTAATGCTTGGTAAAGCGAAGGAGAAACTTTCTTGAGTATGATTTCAACTAATTGCACTAATGCAGCAATGACCAAGATGAAGAGGAGTGTTTGCAGATACGCGATGTTAAACGCTTCGAGTACATATTTCTGCAGCAAGTAAGTGATGATTGTAGCCAATGTGAGCACAAATGTCACGGCAGCACTCATACCTAATGCTGTGTCCACTTTCTTTGATACTCCTAAAAACGGACATATGCCAAGGAATTGTGACAACACGATGTTGTTTACAAAAACGGCGCCTATGATAATTAATAAATAGCCCATATTATGTTTTTATTTGATGTTTCTACTAAATTTAATTCATTCATTGTGTTTATGCTTTTCGCATTTTGTTGACTATAGCGATGAGATAACCTAAAGCGATGAAGGCTCCCGGTGCCAACACGAACACTAATGCTCCATAGTTTTCAGGGAAGAGGGTGAGTGAGAACACTTTACCTGTTCCGAGTAATTCACGCATAGCTCCAAGGAGAGTGAGTGCGAATGTAAATCCGAGTCCGATACCGATACCATCGAGTGCAGAGTACCAAGCATTGTTTTTAGCAGCGAAAGCTTCGGCGCGTCCGAGTACGATACAGTTAACCACGATGAGTGGTATGAAGAGTCCTAATGTTTCGTAGATGGCCGGTACGT
This sequence comes from Paludibacteraceae bacterium, assembly GCA_017647145.1. GTDB lineage: Bacteria > Bacteroidota > Bacteroidia > Bacteroidales > Paludibacteraceae > Gallipaludibacter. The sequence continues at coordinate 27,561 of JAGCLD010000012.1, read as the reverse complement.
AAGCTTCCATACACATTTGCAACACAGAAACGAATGCGGCGATAACAACGACGTAGCATGGTATGCGTACTTTGTCGGGTACTAAGTTTTTGATTAAAGAAATAACAATGTTAGAACAGATCAGAACAAAGGTTGTGGCTAATCCCATGCTCATCCCATTGATAGCCGAGGAAGTAGTACCCAGTGTAGGACACATACCCAACAATAGTACAAAAGTCGGGTTTTCTTTGATGAGTCCGTTTAATATAATTTTCAAACTTTTCATATTCTCTTATTCAATTATAGCGTTAATACTATCCGTAAGCTGTATGTTTAGGGAGTCAACTGCAGTAGTGTCAGGTTGCAGTGATGTAGCACCTGTGGTAGCATTGGTGGCTTCGTCATTGCCGGCATAAGCTTGGTATGCACTTTGAAGGGCTTCCAAGAAAGCACGTGAACTGATAGTAGCAGCAGTGATTGCATCCACTTCTCCTCCATCTTTACTAACGGTGAGGTTGTTTTTGCCTGGGTTTTTACCTTTGATTGATTGGTTATTTTTGTCCGTTTTAAACCAATCAACAATCTTTGTACCCAATCCGGGAGTTTCTGCTTGTTGTAACACTGCATAGTCAATGATGTTGCCTTGTGGGTCAAAACCGACCATTATTTTAATTTCTCCACCAAATCCGTTGGAGGAAGCTTCAACTGCTGCACCCGCAAAGTTGTCATCTTGGTAAGCACGATGGACGGGCAGGTTGTTGACAGTATCGGTTTCGAGGCGGTTGAATGTAGTGAGAACTTGTTGTATTGCGGCTTGTTGTTTAGCCGTTTTAGCTTGTTGAATAGGTTCTGCAGTCACGGTGTATACAGCTCCGAGTATGCCGGCAGCAATCAGAGATATAAGTGTCAGAACCACGACCATGTTTCTAAAATTTGATTCTAATTTCATGATTTTCTACTTTGGAGGGTTAGACATCTTATTTTTTATTTTCTCCGAATCGTTTTGGGCGGAGATAAGTGTTGAGCAATGGAGTGACAGCATTCATAATGAGGATGGCAAATGACATACCTTCAGGATAAGCTCCGAATACGCGGATTACTACTGTGATGATTCCAATGCCGATACCATAAATGATTTGTCCAGAAGCGCTCATAGGCGATGTGACATAGTCGGTAGCCATGAAGATAGCCCCCAACATCATACCCCCGGCACATAAGTGGAAGAGAGGAGTGACATTGATAACATCGCAAGCATAAAGAATACCTGTAAAGGCAGCCACAGTAGTTAAGATGCTCACTGGAATGTGCCATGTGATAGTGCGTGTGCAGATTAGGAATATACCTCCAATAAGGAGTGCAATGGCAGAAACTTCTCCTAATGAGCCACCCATGTTTCCGATGAACATTTCCCACATAGCAGGAAGTGCTTCAGCTCCGTTTTCCTTGATTAACGAGAGTGGGGTAGCAGCAGTTTCAGCATCTAAGTATGAGGAATTCCAAGCGATGGGTCTTGGCCATGTGGTCATAGGAGCCGGGAAAGAGATGAGCAAGAATACGCGTCCAACCAAAGCGGGATTGAAGAGGTTGTTTCCGAGTCCTCCGAAGGACATTTTACCTACTCCGATAGCTACAAGAGCGCCAATTACAACAATCCAAATAGGAAGATTAGAAGGGAGGTTGAATCCGAGCAATAGACCTGTGAGGATAGCCGAAAAATCGCCAATAGAATTATTTTGTTTCAGCAAGAAACGTTGAATGAGAAATTCAAATACGACGCAGGCAACAATAGCCGTTGCGCTTACGATGAAAGCTCCTAATCCGAAATAAAACAAGGACACTAAATAAGCAGGAACGAGGGCAATAATTACGTTCAGCATATTCCTTCTGACTGTGTCTCCGCTGTGAGCATGAGGAGCCGGTGAAACTATTAAATTATTCATCTTATATTATCTTTAGTCAGTTATTTTTTCATATTACGTGCACGGATGATTCCGCCAACTTTGTTTTTACCCATGCGTACATAGTCTAATAGCGGGCGACGGCTCGGACATGTGAACAAGCAGCATCCACATTCGATACAATCCATAATGTGGTGTTGTTCCATTTCGTCCCATAAGCCCAGTTCAGCCTGTTTAGCCAACAAGTAAGGTTCAAGTCCCATAGGACAAGCCCCTATACACTTAGCGCATCGAATACAGTTTTGAGGTTCTTGTCTGATAGATTCTTCACTTGGGAGCATTAGGAGACCAGAAATACGTTTGTTAGCCGGCATATTGATGTTGCTCATTGCGCGTCCCATCATAGGTCCTCCGGCAATGATTTTACCCGTGTTTTCAGGTATTCCGCCCGCCATATCCAGGAGTGTGGAAAGAGGAGTACCAAAACGAACCCTGAAGTTTCCTGGAGTTTGTACTGCTTTACCAGTGACAGTGACAACGCGTTCGATTAGTGGTTTGTTTTTCTGTACGGCTTCATAAATAGCGTAAACGGTAGCTACGTTTTGCACCACGGCTCCAACTTCAATAGGAAGAGCACCACTTGGAACTTGACGTCCGATGCAGGCATCGATGAGTTGTTTTTCTCCTCCTTGTGGATATTTGAGTTTGAGTGGAGTGACTTCTACGCCCATTACTTTTGAGGCCAATGCTTTCATGTGTGCGATAGCATCAGGTTTGTTGTTTTCAATGCCGACAATCGTTTTATTAACTCCGATGGCCTTCATGATGATTCCGATACCAATCATGATTTCTTCGCCGTGTTCCATCATGAGTTGGTGGTCACAAGTGAGATAAGGTTCACATTCTACAGCGTTGATAATCAATACTTCTGCTTTCTTTCCGGGAGGAGGAGATAATTTTACATGTGTAGGGAAGCATGCTCCACCGAGTCCTACTATTCCGGCCTCTCCGATTTTCTTAACAATGTCAGCCGGTTCAAGTTTACATACAGGTTTGATATCAGAAGAACGATCAATATTTTCCATCCATTCATCTCCTTCTACGTCGATGAATACAGCAGGTGTTTTCATTCCCCATCCGTCAACGATGGTGTCAATTTTAGCTACTTTACCAGATACAGGTGAGTGTACATTAGCCGAAATAAACCCAGACGCAGTAGCAATGAGTTGTCCGACTTTAACTTCCGTACCTTTTTCTACAATAGGAGTAGCAGGTGCTCCTAAGTGTTGTGCGAGCAACACAATAGCTTGGTTAGGCAGTGGTGCATTTTGGATTTTTTGTCCGGCAGAGATTTTGTTCTCATGTGGATGTACACCTCCGATTCTAAATGTTTTCATTATGCTTAGTAATTTAGAATTGTTTAGTTAGGATTAATTGTTTGTAGTTTCCTCAGTTGTTTTTGCAACATTATTAGGAGTAGTTGCTTCTTTTTCAACTTGTGGGGCACGAGCAGGGAAATTCACTTCGTGTATAGCACCAGTAGGACACACAGCAACGCACTTGCGACACAATCTACATTTTGTGAAGTCAATGTAAGCAACGTTGTTTTCGACTGTGATAGCTTCAAATGGACATTCTTTAGCGCACTTTCCACATCCGATACAAGCCGCAGAACAAGCTTTACGAGCGACTCCACCTTTGTCTTTATTGACGCAACTAACGAATATACGACGTGATTTAGGTCCCTTTTTACGCAATTCAATGATTTGCTTAGGACAAGCTTTCACGCAAGCGCCGCAAGCTGTACATTTTTCTTCATCCACTTCAGGGAGTCCACTTTCGGGGTTGATGTGTAAGGCATCAAACTTGCAAGCAGTGGCACAGTCACCAAAGCCTATGCAACCAAAAGAACAGCCAGTTTCTCCACCATAGAGGTTAGATACGATTTGGCAGTTTTTTGTTCCATTAAATTGGCTTGTTTTAGGTCGATTAGTGCATGTTCCGTTACATCTTACGACAGCCACCATTGGGTCTGCTGCTGCAGCAGTTCTTCCGAGCACTTCTGCCACTTTTTCCATGGTAGGTTGTCCTCCCACAGGGCATAAAAGTCCTTCCATTGATTCAGCTTTTACGCAACTTTCAGCAAAGTTTCGACATCCAGCAAAACCACATCCCCCACAATTAGCACCGGGAAGCAGAACTTCCACTTGTTCGATGCGTGGGTCTTCAAATACCTTAAATTTCTGGGCAGCCACGTATAGAATGATGGCAGCTAAACAGCCAGTAATACCCAGTGTAATTAATGATACTACAATCAGGTTCATATTAGTTAGAATTTATAGTTGAAAATTTTAATTAATCAATAAGTTGTCATTGTTTGTTTGTTATAAAATCTTTTATTGCATCCCTTCAGTTTTGCGTGCATAAAAGATAAATCTCTGTTTTAATTTGTCCTTAAAAAAAGAAAGTATGCTATAATAAGGAATCAGTGTGACCAAAGATAATGTGCCTCTGAGTGCTTCGTGGAGCTCAGTGCGTTGTAGGATGCACAAAGTGGCTATTAGTATAAAAAAAGGAAGAACGAAAGCGAGAAAGACCGCTTTCATTCCCAGTTGTCGCTGTCCGTATATGATGACATTTTCGCCAACTTTGATAGTGTCGTCATTGGTGATAGCTTCAATTTGTTTTTCGCTCATGTCAGCAGCCCCACAAGCGGAGCGTGCGTGACAACCAGCACAAGCAGCCATCTGGGTGATGGTTACCAATAACTTGTTGCCTTGTCTTTCGGCAACAATACCGGTGTGTTCAATCACAGAGTTAGCTTTTGACATCTCTACATTGCATTTCTGCCTACAAAAGTATAAAAAAACACTGGAATAATCAATACAAACTGTAAGATAGTTTCTTATAGTTTTGCAAAATAGTAAAAACGCAGTTGTTGTGCGTTACTTTTTGTGTGCGGGTTTTGCTGTATGTATGAGGGGTGTAGAGAGATTATAGTTGTCCGGCTTCAACGAGTGTGATGACGCGTTCTACAATTTTGTCTTGTTCGTTCATTTCAGCGTCAAATTCAACTTTTAGATCGTTTCCAAAAAGTCGTGCTATGCCTTGCCAGAAGAAAGCAACGAATCCACCTTTGTAGTATTTGATGACTTCATATGAAGTCTGATCACACTGTCGGTCAACCAATTTCATGAGCATGAATCCTTGTTTGGCAGTCATTCCTCGGAATGTTTTTTCATACTTTCTGAAGAGTTGTCGTTCGTATTTGTTCATGTATGAACGTTGGTCCTTTTTGAGTGGTATAGTAGTAAGAACTGAATCGGTGAACTGCATTTCATGTGCAATTAATTTGGCATAGGGCAGTGTTTTTTTAACATCACGTACGGTTCTCCAGTAGAAGCGTTCTTGCTTTTTGCTTTTGAATCGTAAGGGTGGGTATATGTAAATTTCGCGCAAGAAGACCAGTGGTATTGTATCGCCCGCTCTCACGTGTGCCATCAATTCCACTCCATCCGCTTTAAGAGAAAAAGAAGCTGTTGCTATGAATAGTAGGCATAATAGCAGAGAGCGCATTCTATGTGGTTGTAGTATGTTGAGTTGCGTATTCATTGCGTATGTTGTATCTTTGTTGCATGCCTAATAAACGTTTAATATTCCTCACCATTATTGCCGGTTTGTGTTTCTCGACATTTGCACAAATCAGTGATATTATCCCTTCCGGCACTTCCGTCGCCAATACATCTGTTGCTCGTACCCAACAATGGGATGCTTTTTCCAATCCAGCCAGTTTAGCACAAGAAGGAGTTTCATTTGCTTTACAATATGAAAACAAATATTTACTCTCCGAACTATCCGGCAAGAGTGCGCAAGTGTCATATTGCAATCGTTGGTTGAATGTCGGTGTTGCTTTTATGCACTTTGGTTATAAGCAATATAGCGACATTATGGCCGGTGTGTGTCTATCACATAATTTTAATCATCGCTTTGTTATTGGTTTGCAGTGCAATTATTATGCCGCATATTTTGGTGATGAAACCGGGTACAAAGGTACGGTTTTCCCTCAGATTGGCATCAATGTTAATGTGTGTAGAGGACTGAATATAGGTTTTCATGCCTTTAATCCCTTCTTACAAAGTGTTAAAGGCGACTTTGTAGAGAAGAAAATACCAGCTTTATTCAGTATTGGTAGTGCATATCATTTCTTGGATAAGTTTACATGGACAGTACAGATAGATAAAGAGGTGAGGAGCCCGTTTCGTGTTGCAACAGGGTTGGAGTATCAAATAATGGAGCAATTTGGTGTAAAATTAGGTGGTTATGCACATCGTAGTTTTACTCCATGTTTGGGAGTTAACCTTTGCTTTGGTGGTTTTCGGTTTGATCTTCATTGTGAGTGGGACCCCTTGTTGGGTGTGAACACTCTGGGTAATGTTCGTTATACAATCCGTTGATGAGGTTGATAAGAAGTCTACATATTGTTTTGCTTTGTTTGTTGTTTACATCAGTTGTTGCCCAGCAAACCCAATCTCATGCAGAAGTGGAGAATATCATTCAAGATGTCTACTATCAGCTAAGTGAGGAGGATGGTGAGTTGCCTGAGTGGGAAGAACTGTATGCAACATTGGGTTATTTTCTTGAGCATCCTATCAATCTTAACAACACCAACAAGGAAGAATTAGAACGACTGCATGTGTTGTCAGATTTACAGGTGGAGAATCTTCTCTATTATTTGTATCGTCATGGAAAGATGCAGACCATTTATGAACTCAGATTAATTGAGGGCATGGAGAGTTATCATATTCGCAATCTACTTCCTTTTGTGTATGTAGGAGAAGTGGATTCGTCAGATAAGGCGTTGCCTTTCCATTTTAAGGAAGTGTTTAGGTACGGGCGTCATCAAGTTTTGCTACGTTTGGATAGAGGAGCAGAGACCAAAGAGGGTTATCGTCTGTTGAATGAAGATGAATATGTGCTAGAAGAATCAGAGCCAACGTCTGCTTATAAGGGAGATGCGTTCTACACATCATTACGTTATAACTTCCGCTATTGTAAATATGTGGATGTAGGATTGCGGGTAGAAAAGGACGCGGGGGAACAGTTTTGGGGTGTGTATAATAAGGGCTTTGATTTTTACGGAGGTCACATTCAATTGAGTGATGTAGGGTGTGTTCAGACATTAGTATTGGGCGACTTTAAGGCTAAGTTTGGTCAGGGTTTGTTGTTGAATAGTGACTTTAGGTTATCAAAGTCGGCCTCTTTGAGTAGTATAAAGTCAGGTAGTGCCTTGTTGAGAAAGAGTAGTTCTACTAATGAGTACAATTACTTTAGAGGAGTGGGAACTACCTTGAAGTGGGGTCATTGGCGTTGGACAGGCTTTTATTCGTACAGACGTCTGGATGCAGACACAACAGGAGGATATGTTCATTCTATATCAGAAACCGGGCTACATCGTACGGAGTCTGAATATGCGAAACGCCATACAGTAGGTGTGCATACAGCCGGGATGAATGTGAGTGTTCAATATGCTAAGTTTCGGATAGGCGCCAATGTGTTGTTTAATTATTTGAGTCTTCCCTTGTATGTAGCACCAACTCTCTATAATCAGCCCAGTGTAGAAGGACAAATGCAGTTGAGTGGTAGTGTTGATTATCAATGGAGAGTGTCTAACTTTCTATTTTTTGGAGAGACAGCCATGACACATCGATTAGGCTGGGCGAGTGTAAATGGCATGAAGTTTTATCCATGTGATGCATTAGGTCTTGTGGCCCTACATCGTCATTATTCCGGAGAGTATAATAGCATGTGGGGAAATAGTTTTTCGGAGAGTTCTTCTATGCGCAATGAGCAAGGTTTATATGTAGGAGTGGAGACATCTCCTATGCGTTATTGGAAATTCACTGCTTATGCAGATGTGTTTCGTTTTCCGTATCCTCAATATGGAATTGATAAACCATCAGAGGGATTTGATTATATGTTAGAGAGTACTTATACACCTAATCGTTTTTTGAGCATGAGTCTTAAAGGTCGTTGGAAACAGAAGATGACTAATGTGGAAGAGGCCGTACTTCCCCTTCATAAAGTACAACTGCGCTATCATCTTGTTTACCACTATCAGTGTTTTAGTTTCAAGACTCGCTTGGATGGTAATCTTTGTAAGATAAGTCAACAGGAAAACAGTTATGGTTACAGCCTTGCCCAAGACATAGGTTATAATAATCCCCATTTTCCTCTCAGTGGTAACCTTCGTTTTCAGATGTTTCATACAGATACCTATGATAATAGAATATATATCTATGAGAACGATGTGTTATATGCGTTTTCCAATCCTATTTCCTATGGGAGTGGTTGTCGGTATTATTTGAACTTAAAGTATAGTTTGAAGTCTTGGCTCAGTATTTGGTTTAAGGTGGCTCAGACGGTGTATGCAGATAATCGTTCTGCCATAGGATCGAGTCATGATAAAATAAGCGGAAATCGTAAGACAGATTTCCGCTTATTGTTGCGTTTTTCTATTTAATGGAAAGTCTTCCTACGTATGCTATCCACAGTGGAAGTATTGTTCAACGAGTGCTAATAATTTAGGTTCGTCGTTTTGAACTTTAGCGTATAGACCTTTATCGTCCATTTTGCGTAGGTTTGCAATCATTCCGTCGATAGCGCGAGCATTGAATACGCCTTCAGCTTCAAACACACTTCTTTGTTTTTCAAGCCAGTCGCCAGATTCCACACAGCAAGTAGGGAGTTGTTCTAACCCAGCGAGTAGAGCACGATTCTTTTCGCTATGGATATCACCATCAACGTATGTGTTTTGTGCAATCTCTAAAGAATTAGCTTGTTCTAATCCGTATCTGCAAGCCACGCATAATCCGGCCATTAAGAAGTAAACGTCAGCAGATCCGTCCGGTGAGCGCATTTCAACAGTTTGTTTTTGAGTAGTGTCAAAGTGAGCGGCAGTCTCTAATGGGTTAGCAATAGCGCACATGTCAGTGTCTGCTGTCCATCCGAGTGGGACACGTACCAGCACAGAGCGGTTTCTGTCGCCCCAGCATACGTTGGTAGGAGCTTCTTGGTGAGGTACTAAACGGAAGTAAGAAGTTGGGTTTCTGTTTCCAAAAGCAGTGATAGAAGGCGCAAGTACCATCATACCACCGATGGCTTTTCTTGCGTATGTAGAAAGTTGTCCGTTTTCAACCATGCAGTTTTTGCCGTCCTTCATCAAGCGCATGTGAACGTGCAATCCGGAACCTGCTTTACCTACAGTGATCTTCGGAGCGAATGTGATGTCTAATCCTAATTCGTAAGCCAAGTTACGGATTACCCATTTTGCGAGAGTTAATTGGTCAGCTGCAGTTTCTACCGGACAAGGCAAGAATTCTATTTCGTTTTGTTCGTAAACCTTTCCATTCAACTTGAAGTTACCCACTTCAGAGTGTCCGTATTTAATCAATCCACCAGTGTGTGCTACATAGAGCATACATTTTTTTCTAAATTCATTGAACTTGGCGTATGGTCCAGATTCATGGTATCCACGTTGGTTGGTGGCAGGGAACATTTCGTCATCAGGTGCGATGACATAGTATTCCAATTCACCCATTGCTTCAAAGGTGAGTCCTGTCTTTTCTGTGAAAGCTTGTGCAGCACGACGGAGTGTATTTTCAGGTGAGCCTCCGAATGGTTTTCCTTCTTTGTCGAAGAATGAGCAGAGCATACACAGGGTTGGGATTTCTGCAAATGGGTCAAGGAAAGCTGTAGAGAATCTTGGTAGTACGTATAAGTCACTATTACCAGCTTCCACATAAGAAGGGAATAGGCTTGAACCGTCTACTCTTTCTCCGCATGTAAGAATAGTTTCGAGGTAAGCTAAGTTGTTAACTACAAAGTTTAATGTTTTTACACGTCCGTCTTCAGCCGGATACATGAAATTCACCATTGGAATTTCGTTCTCCGTAATGTAACGGATGATGTCTTCTTTCGTGAATTGTGTAGAAGGTTTTTTCAAATAAGCCACTACTTCATTGGCTGATAATTCGATTTCTTTGTTCATGGTTATATTAGATTAAAGTTGTCATAATAGTTTGGCAAACATACATAAAATGTGGGACATCCCCAAATTTTCTATCTATTTAACGAGTTTTCTTGTTGTAGAACATCCATTTTTGAAGTCGATTTTTAGGATGTAGATTGTCATGTCTTGTGGGAGTGTTATATCGTTGCTGTAGGAAGTAGCAATGAGCGCTCCTTTTGCGTCGTATAGAGAGAGTCGGTGTATGACTTCCTCTGCTGTGATGTTGAGTTGTCCATTCGGTGTTATGCCTATGGATACGTTCACCTCGGGTTGTGTGATAGCCACTTCAATGTCCGGCAATGTTGGGTCGGGTTTAGCGGTGATTGTTTCCAGATAGTTTTCCAAATAGGAATATCCATTTTCAGCAATGGCGGGAGCGTCTGTCGGATCGGTAGGGTTCATGTTATGTGAGGTTTCCCATTCGTCCGGTATTCCGTCTTGGTCGGTATCTTCTGGGATGGTTTCATCCTCTTGCATCGATAAGTCAGGCCATGCTGACCAGTTGTCATCTGCATTAGTTGGCTTGAGGTCGTTTTGCGAGTCAATGATTCCTACGTATTGCGGAATGTATGAGCCTTTGTGTACGACGGGGCGTGTGCCAGCAGCTTCAGCCAAGATTCTTACATCGACTTCATCTCTTCTTGGCAGGAGGCATCCTGCATTTTCAATTACCTTTGTGTAAGCAGTCTTAGCGTCATCTAAGACAAAAAGTCCACTAAGCCCACATGAGTCACTACGGAAGTGGTTCATGTGTGTTTCGCTTTTTCCTCTCTCTATGTCAATAGCCTTCATTGCATCTGATGTGGCAGCATTGAACCAGTTGTCGGCATTGATGGATGAGTAGTCTCCACCAAAAACATCTTCACTTGTGTGTTTTCCATTGGCATAGTGGAACTCATTTTCTTCCATTATGTTGCCATTGATGTACCATTTTGCTTTGTTGGCGGAGGAAGTATGGCTGATGCGTACGAACCATCTGTTGCCTCCTGCGCATGCGTCAGTGGCAGGTCCGGGTTTGTAGTAGTTATTTACCAGATTGTTGTGTACATAGGTTCCTGTGTGTATGGCTAATGTGTCTTTTGTTGTAACTCCGTTTTCTGTTTTGTTTTTGATAGTGTAGAGGGTGTCGGGCACAGTGCATTCTCCTCCATAGACGGCTTCTTTCTTTCCCCAATTAAATATTACGTTGTTGGCTATTTCGGTGTCGACGTATTGATCGTGACTACCGAAATTGGTATTTCCGTCACGTGCACCATTGAGTCTTGGGCTTCTGCTCGCACAGTGTGCCAATAGGTTGTGGTGGAATGAAGAGTGCTCGCCTCCCCATTGACTTCCGTATCCTCTTACGCCCTTTTTGTGTCGTGAGTAGTAGAGAGGTTCGCTAAGTATGCACCATTGCATGGTGGTGGAGTCGTTGTCGTACATGGTGACGTTTTCTTCCATTGACCAACTGAATGAGCAGTGGTCAATGATGACATGCTTTGTGTTTTCGATGTCAATAGCGCTGTAGTTGCTTCCTGCTTCATCGCCAGCTCTGAAGCGTAAGTGTCGGATGATGACATTATCCTGGCAGACATAGATGTTTGCTCCGGAGATGCATACGCCTCCTCCCGGTGCTGATTGTCCTGTCATGGTTACATTTGGGTAAGCGAATTTGAGTCGGCTCGTGAGTTTTATTGTTCCGCTAACAGCAAATAAGATGGTTCTTGGTGTGTCGTCTCCGCTGCGTAATGCCCATCTCAGTGTTCCTTCAACGAGGTTATCGTCTGAGCAATCGTCTAATCTTGTGACATATTTGACAGTGCTTCCACGTTCGTCAATTGCTCGTCCTCCTGTGGCATATCGTCCCCATCCCTCTGCTCCTGGGAAGGCAGATTGTTGTGCAAAAACAGTAGAAATTGCTGTAATGAATGCTAAAGTGAATAGGTAAAATTTTCTTTTCATGGGATATTTACAATAAGTTGATATAATGATGTACAAAGATAGCGTTTGAGAACTAAATAAGCAAAGAATGGAAGGACGAGAAAATGTAGGTGAGTTGTGAATGTCTTATAGGTGATGCGTTGAGGATAGTGATGCTTGCTGCATAGCCTACTAAGGATAGGTGGTACGCTCGTGGCATTTGCTGTGGGAGGAACAGTGTTCTGGAGGACACTTACGATATTGGCAGTGAGGGGAGTTTAGGAGAGAATAAAAAAGGATAAGTTAAGAGGCTGTGCCAAACTGTGCCTTTTGACACAGCCTCTGTATTTTTTCCTTCCTGAAAAGTGTTGTTGTAGTGTTTTTATCGTATTAAGAATGAGTAGTTGTCTACATTCTTAAGCGCGATACCTGTTCCGCGTGCTACTGCGTGAAGCGGGTCTTCGGCTACATGGAATGGGATGTTGAATTTGTCGGTGAGACGTTTGTCTAATCCGCGTAGCAATGCGCCACCACCAGCAAGGTAGATACCTTTTTCTACGATATCTGTGTAGAGTTCAGCCGGTGTTTGTTCCAATGCGCTCAAGATAGCGTTTTCAATTTTGGCTACTGATTTTTCTAAGCAGTGAGCGATTTCTTGGTAGGATACGGGTACTTCCATTGGAAGTGATGTCATACGGTTAGGTCCTCTGACAACATAATCTTCCGGTGCTTCTTCGAGATTAGTAAGTGCAGAGCCCACGTTGATTTTAATTTGTTCTGCAGTAGGAACTCCGATGCGCATATTGTGCATTCTACCCATGTAGTCAACGATGTCGTCGTTAAAGTCATTACCTGCAATCTTGATAGATTTGTTGGATACGATTCCGCCCAATGAGATAACTGCGATTTCAGTAGTACCACCACCGATGTCAACAATCATACATCCTTTAGGGGCTTCGACGTCTATACCGATACCGATAGCAGCGGCCATTGGTTCGTAGATCATATATACTTCACGTCCTCCGGCATGTTCGGCAGAATCGCGTACGGCGCGGATTTCTACTTCGGTACTACCAGATGGGATGCAGATAACCATTTTAAGCGTAGGGGTGAATAATTTACGCTTGCTATAGATGAGTTCGATCATTCCACGCATCATCTCTTCGCACGCGTAGAAGTCGGCGATAACACCTTCTCTTAGGGGGCGTACAGTGCGGATGCCAGAGTGACCACGTCCTTCCATTGAGCGTGCTTTTCGTCCAATGGCAAACAGTTTATCGCCGTGTTTGCTATCGAGTGCGACCACAGAGGGTTCGTCCACAACAATCTTGTCATCGCAGATGATGATTGTGTTGGCTGTACCAAGGTCGATGGCAATTTCTTGTGTAAATGAGAATAAGCCCATAGTTGTATTTTTGTTATTTATGTAATCGTGATTTTATTTAATGTTTGAAGTGGCGAATACCCGTTGTGACCATTCCGACATTTCGTTTGTTGCATTCGTCGATTGATTTTTGGTCGTTGATGGAACCTCCCGGTTGTATGATGGCAGTGATTCCGGCTTCAGAAGCAATTTCTACGCAGTCGGGGAATGGGAAGAAAGCGTCACTTGCCATTACAGCACCTTGCAGGTCAAAGTTGAAAGAATGAGCTTTGGCAATGGCTTGTTTGAGAGCGTCCACTCTTGATGTTTGTCCTACACCACTTGCGCAGAGTTGTTTGTTTTTGGCCAAGACGATTGCGTTAGATTTAGAGTGTTTAACTATTTTGTTAGCAAACAGCAAGTCTTCCATTTCTTCTTCAGAGACAATCTTGTTAGTTGCCGGCATGAGGTCGTATGCGTTTTCTAATTTAGTGTCCTTGTCTTGAACCAAGACTCCATTGAGCAGAGAGCGAATTTGGCGTTGTTTTACTTTGGTTTCTTTTTGCACAAGAATGATGCGGTTTTTCTTGGTGGTGAGTACTTCCAAAGCGTCAAGGTCGTAGTCGGGTGCGATGATTACTTCAAAGAATATCTTGTTGATTTCTTCTGCAGTAGCCTTATCAATGCTAGCATTAGCAATGATGATTCCTCCGAAAGCCGAAACAGGGTCTCCTTCGAGCGCGGCTTTCCAAGCATCGGTGAGGTTAGGACGTGAGGCCAATCCACATGCATTATTGTGTTTGAGGATAGCGACTGTGATGTCATCAAAGTCGTTGATGAGGTTGACGGCAGCGTCAATATCCAAGAGGTTGTTGTATGATATTTCTTTTCCGTGTACTTGTTCAAACATGTCGTTAAACTTTCCGTAGAAGAAACCTTTTTGGTGTGGGTTTTCTCCGTATCTCAATACCATTTGTCCATCTTCAGTGAGTCGCAGTGCACTGTTTTCGTCTTTGTCAAAGTAGTTGAAGATAGCTGAGTCGTAGTGTGAAGAAACCGCAAAAGCTTCTTTTGCAAACCAAAGGCGTTCTTCCAGTGTAGTCATAGCGCCTTTTTCGTTGAGAATGTCTAAAAAAGGTTGGTATTGTGCTTTAGAAGCTACAATGACAACGTCTTTGTAGTTTTTTGCGGCACCTCTGATGAGTGAGATACCTCCGATGTCGATTTTTTCGATGATGTCAGCGTGTGAAGCACCGCTAGCCACCGTGTCTTCAAAAGGATACAAGTCAACAATCACCAAGTCAATTTCCGGTATGTTGTATTCGTTAATTTGTTGTTGGTCTTGTTCGTTGTCTCGACGGCACAAGATGCCTCCGAATACTTTTGGGTGTAGTGTTTTTACTCTTCCTCCAAGGATTGATGGGTAGGATGTGAGGTCTTCAACGGCAGAACAGGGAATTCCTAATGACTCAATGAAGGTTTGAGTGCCTCCGGTTGATAAGATTTCTACTCCGTCAAGATGAAGTTTTTTTACTATTGTATCTAAGTTATCTTTGTGATAAACAGAAATTAACGCGCGTTTGATAGTCTTATTTCCCATGTTAGTAATAATATATTATTCACGAATGTACAAAGATAAATAAAGATGTGTAAAGTCACAAATAAAAATTCACTTTCTTTGTGACTTATTTTTGGAGTTTTTATTCTGTGTTTTTGTGTTATTTGTTGGTTTGTTGGAGGGGTGTTGTTGTGTACTATGTGCTTTATGGTGAAGAAATGGTGAGAGGGTGTGGAAACAGGATGTGTGGTTTACGCAAAGTAGCCCTGATGTGACTTCAGGGCTACTTTGTTATTGTGTTATAGGGATGTCGTTTATTTAGAATGCTATACCGATTGACAGTCCTATGCCATGTTGTAAATAATGATTTAATGCATTTTTATCCTCCTGAGTCTTATATGGGGTGATGGAGAGGTTGTCCGGAGTCCAGAGTAAATCCAGAGCATAGTGTAATCCGAGTACTAAATCACAGTATTTGAATGGCATGTGCCAATTTAGGCCTATGCGTGTGTCTGTGTTGATGGCGTATCCATTTTCAAAACTGCCGGTAGCAAGAAATCCTCCTGCTGCTCCTTGTGTTATATTAGGGACTAAAATGTATTTACCGACTTGAATGGGTACTTGTCCTCCCAAATAACCTCCAAATAATACTCCTGCACATGTTTGATATCCAAGTGGTTCTGACATTTCTCCTTCTTTCATGGCATCAACAAGAAGGACTGAGACTTGTACTCCTGTAATGACATATCCGCCCCAATCGTGTCCCATACGAACGGTAATTTGTTGATTCACTCCAAAATAATTGTCATATATCAAATGTAAATGGTTTCTACTGTCTAAATTTGTAATGATTCGTGTTGCATAAGAGTCAAAACGTTTGCCATCATTTGTGGCTATAAGGCTGTCTCGTAAGTCCAATACTTTCAAAGCTTGTTCAAAAGGAAGATCCCAATCCATTTCTGTAATGGAGTCTTTGTCTGCTTCTGGCAAGTGTTGGAATATGTATAGCCAATCCTTTCCCGGCATGGAACGGAGGGGATCTATGCTGTGGCGAATAGTTGTCTGTGGGTTTTGCAAGGTGGCTAAAAAGGATTGTATGTCTTCTTTACTGATGGCCAAGCCAACTCCTTCACGAGCAAAAACTTTCCATGTGTTAATTCCCAAGATTTCGTACTTGTTATTGGTGTTTTTTACTAATAGCGGTCCTCCACTGCTTCCCGGGTCAATGGGTGCTGTGTGTTGAATTATACGTATGGTGTTTTTTCCGTTTCTTAAATCCACATGTGCATTTGATATGTTGCCACGTGTCAATTGCCACGATGGATTATTTGCCAATCCTGGGAATCCTGCTGCCACGATGGGTGCTTCTTCAAGAATTTCACCTTCATAGAGCGATAGCGGTATCATTTCACATTCAGCAGGAAGTTTGATAGCTGCCAAATCAGATAGTCCTATGCTTACTACCGGGCAATGCTCATAACGGAGTGTTTTTTCATGCAATTTAAAGACGATGGTTGCTTTTTCCGCATATCCTATTACATGCAAATTAGTCAAGACGTATTTTTCCCCTTCGTGGGCAACAACAACTCCTGAGCCAAATGTTCCGTCTTCCTTGTAAAAGCTTAAAGCACGAGAAGCGCTATGCAAGCCTGCACGTGCCATGTAGAGAGAGTAGTCACCCATAATGTTTTTCTCTGCTTCTTGAATTTCCGGGTACACTATACACACGCTATGTCGTAGTCCTTGTGCCATTGTGAATTGTACTGCACAGAGCAAGAATACTAATAAATAGAATAATCGTTTCATAATTGGGTATTATTTATATGGTCATTTATTATTACTCATCATCGCCTATTTGTCCATTTTTTACAGAGTCTGTTGTTAATGTGGGTGCTGATGTGTTTTCTTTTACTCTTTTACTTGTTATTTCCATCTGGTCCAGGATGTACTGCATGTCATAAAGTCTTAATTGACCCTTTGCAATGTCTTCTGCTATTTTTTCATTCTCTGCAAATAACTTTGCCACTTTTTTCTTACGATAAAACTCTCCATCGACACCTATGAGTTCTGCAAATTCCCAATCCCATTTTTTCATATAATAGGGTGTGGGTGTGGAAGAGTTACTACTAGTGAGTATAACAGCCTTTAAATCTCCTGTTTTATTTTTAATTTCATAGTATTGTTCACATTGATAGAGAACTCCCCATTCACTCTTCATAATTGGAAATCCCCACTGATGTGGACTTAGTGCGCCAACTTTTTTGGCCGCCACATAGTGTAATACGTGCGCTTTGTTAGCAAAATTTTTATGCCATAACTTTATAGCAACTATATTCTCTGCGGGAATTTCAGTGTGTTTCTTATCATCACTATTCTTTTTTACTTTAATACTATTTTTCCATGTCATAGGCAATTCTACTTCATCAAAAGATTCTGAATGCCCATTAATAAAATATATTTCCCCAGGATAATAATGTGGCGTATGCAACTTTATTTGAGTAAACAACTGCGCATAAGATATCATACTAAAGGATAGGAATGTTAAGAGAAATAGAATTTTCTTGTTCATAGATAGTGAGTTTTTATAGATGATTTGTGTGTTAAAATCAAGTATGACGAATGGGGTTGGTTAGAATTCAATATGTGTGTTACTCTAAGACTAAAAAATCAGCATAATTTAAGAAGTTATATACTTGGTGGTGTCGGCGACAAATATAGTGGATATTATTGGAAGTTCCAAGAAAATAGTATGGTTGTTTTAATTTGCTAAAGTGTTGATAATGAGGTTTTGTATTAAGAAGGTGATGGGTGTATTGGCGAATGGCGTGTGCGCGTGAAATTACCCCCCCCTATTCGCAAAAAGGAGTGATTTAATTGTATTGATTCAAGAAATAGTTTCGTAAATAGACGACAGATAGGGTCATTTTCTTTGCTTGTGGTGGAGGTTTAAATGTGTATATCCCTATAAAATAACCCGCTGTGACAGAAGCCTCAGCGGGTTGTTTGTTGGTAATAAGTAAGGTGTTTGGTTCACCTTCTATGGGCAGTCGAGTTTTTTCGATTGCGTTGTTGTTTTTGTAAGTTGTGTTCAATCTTACAAAAGCGCGTCAATTTTAGCAGCGATTGCAGCTTTAGTTGCAGCTCCTACTTGTTTGTCAACTAATTCTCCGTTTTTGAAGAATAGTATTGTTGGTATGTTACGTATTCCGTAACGTGCTGTAATATCGTCGTTTTCGTCAACGTCTACTTTTCCAATATTAGCTTTTCCTTCGTATTCATTAGCTAATTCTTCAATGATAGGAGAGATAGCTTTGCAAGGGCCACACCATTGTGCCCAGAAATCAACTACTAATGGTTGTCCACTGGTGAGAAGTTCTTCAAAGTTTGCATCTGTTATAGTTAGTGCCATAGTTGTGTGTTTTTATAGGGTTTTTATTTTGTCGCAAAGATAGAATTATTTTTTTAATAAATCATGCTATAATTCATTAAGTAGTAAAAAAGGTTTATTTGCCCCAGCTATCTTTCAGTCCAACCGTTCTGTTGAAAATCATTTTTTCAGGTGTAGAGTCTTTATCTACATTGAAATAACCGGTTCGTTGGAATTGCAAGTAGGTGAGTGGTTGCATGCCTTGTGCGAATTTTTCGATGTAACATTCTGTGAGCACTTGTAGTGAATCAGGATTGATAATTTCTTTCATTCCTGTGAGTGTGTCACATTGTTTATCGGCGCAGATATTAGCTAATTCGTCACGTGGATTGGCCACTTTCCATAGTCGGTCATAAAGACGTACTTCCGCTTTGATGCAGTGAGCTTGGCTGAGCCAGTGAAGTGTTCCCTTCACTTTGCGATTTGCTCCAGGCATACCGCTTTTAGATTCAGGGTCGTATTCGCAATAGACTTCGATGATATTCCCTTGTTCATCCTTTTTACAGCCTGTACATTTGACGATGTACGCACTCTTGAGGCGCACTTCTTGTCCGGGTGTCATTCGGAAGAATTTTTTTGGTGCATCTTCCATGAAGTCATCACGTTCCATCCACAATTCTCTGCTAAATTCAATCATGTGTGATCCCTCTTCCGGTCGTTCAGGATTGTTGATTGTTTCTAACAATTCCACTTGTCCTTCGGGGTAGTTGGTGATGATGAGTTTGACAGGATGGAGTACGGCTGAAATTCGTGTTGCTCTCTCGTTGAGGTCTTCTCTGACAGCACTTTCGAGCAGTGCAAATTCATTTAGAGCGTCGTAAGTGGTGTATCCGATTTTGTCAATAAATTTGTGTATAGATTCAGGGGAATATCCTCTTCTTCTGAATCCACAGATAGTAGGCATTCGAGGGTCGTCCCATCCGTTGACCAATCCTTCTTTTACTAAGATTAACAAGTTGCGCTTGCTCATCAGGGTATAGCTAAGGTTGAGTTTGTTAAATTCGTATTGGCGTGGTCGATTGTTATTGAGGTCTTCTCCTTTTTTTATCCAATCAACGAAAAGGTCATAGAGAGGTCTGTGTACGACGAATTCAAGTGTGCACAGCGAGTGAGTAACCCCTTCAAGGAAGTCGCTTTGTCCATGTGCGAAGTCATACATGGGGTAGGCATTCCATGTGGTTCCAGTTCTGTGGTGTGGATGTTTGACTACGCGGTAGATGATTGGGTCTCGGAAGTGCATGTTAGGACTAGCCATGTCGATTTTAGCACGTAAAACCATTTCCCCTTCATTTACCTCTCCACTATTCATTTTGTGGAATAGTTCAAGGCTTTCTTCTACAGGTCTGTTTCTGTAGGGGCTATCTTGTCCGGGTTGTGTTGGTGTGCCTTTTTGTGCAGCAATTTCTTCGCTGCTTTGTTCGTCGATATAAGCTTTGCCATCTTTGATGAGTTGTATTGCAAAGTCCCATAATTGTGGGAAGTAGTCGGAAGCGTAGTATTCGTTACCCCATTGATAGCCAAGCCATTTGATATCTTCTTTAATGGCTTCTACGTATTCCATATCTTCTTTTGTAGGATTTGTGTCGTCAAATCTTAAGTTGCAGACTCCACCATAGTTGGCGGCGATACCAAAGTCCATACAAATAGCCTTTGCGTGTCCTATGTGTAAGTATCCGTTAGGTTCAGGCGGGAATCTTGTTTGTACTTTTCCCCCATTTTTACCATCTTTAAGATCTTGCTCTACGATTGCCTCAATGAAGTTGAGGCTTTTTTTTGTTTCTTCCATATTTGTGTGTTGTCTGCTTAATCAAGATGTCCTTTGATTATTCCTCTTGGGCTATTTTTTACAAAAGTTAGAATTTCATTTTTCTCCATGCTGTCGGGTAGTTCAACTTCTGCTTTTTCTATTGCATGGCTTGTGTTCATTCCCATTTGGAAAATGTATCTGTATGTTTCTTGTATATTTCTAATTTGTTCGTTGGTGTAAGCTCTGCGTCTGAGTCCTATTGAGTTGACTCCAGCATAGGTGAGAGGTTCACGCCCTGCAGTAACGAACGGCGGTACGTCTTTCGTAACTTTTGAACCACCTTGTAGCATGGAGTGTGCCCCGATGTGTGTGAATTGATGTACGAGTGTACCCCCTCCGATGACAGCAAAGTCACCAATGACTACTTCTCCTGCGAGTTGTGTAGCGTTGGCAATGATGACATTATTTCCGACCACACAGTCGTGTGCGACATGGCAGTATGCCATAATCAAGCAATTGTTTCCCACTACGGTTTCTCCTTTGGCAACCGTTCCTCTGTTGATGGTTACGCATTCTCTGATAGTAGTGTTGTCACCGATGATTGCGAGTGTATCTTCACCTTTAAATTTTAGGTCTTGTGGTATAGCTCCAATAACAGCTCCCGGAAAGATGTTGCAGTTTTTCCCGATTCGTGTACCTTCTAATATGGTTACATTAGCACCGATTTGTGTACCCTCGCCAATGACAACATTTTTGTCAATACTCACGAATGGACCAATGCTCACGTCAGAACCAATTTTGGCATCCGGGTGTATGTATGATAATGGTTGATTCATGACAACTTTTATTTTTTATTTGTTTTTTACTATTTGCGCTACAAATTCAGCTTCAGTTGTGATTTTGCCCCCCACGAAGCAGTATCCTTTTACGTTGGCTAATCCTCGACGTACTTCCGTCATAAATTCAAGTCGGAATACCAAAGTATCGCCAGGAACGACTTTTTGTCGGAACTTTACGTTGTCAATTTTGAGGAAGTAGGTGCTGTATCTTTCAGGTTCTTCTTTGTCGTGCAAGACTAATATACCAGCCGTTTGAGCCATTGCTTCAACCAATAATACTCCCGGCATGACGGGTTCTTGAGGGAAGTGTCCTTGGAAGAAAGGT
The DNA here is from genome assembly GCA_017647145.1 of Paludibacteraceae bacterium. Taxonomy (GTDB): domain Bacteria; phylum Bacteroidota; class Bacteroidia; order Bacteroidales; family Paludibacteraceae; genus Gallipaludibacter. The sequence goes on along the minus strand of JAGCLD010000012.1, from coordinate 6,455 downwards.
TCGTTGGATGTGACTTGTTTTATTCCCACGATTGTTTTGTCGGATATTGCCACAATCTTGTCAACCAGCAAGAAGGGATAGCGATGAGGTAATAGTTTTTTGATGTCGTTAATGTCGTAGATAGGTGGCATTGTGTCATCGTATATTGGTGCTTGCACCTCTTGACGTTTAATTTGTTTGTATAAAGATTTAGCAAATTCAGTATTTGTGTGGTGTCCAGGACAGTATGCAATGACTTTAGCTTGTATTTGCTTTCCAATTAGTTTTAAGTCACCAATAACGTCCATCAGTTTGTGTCTTGCCGGCTCATTTTCATATTTTAGTTCGCTGAGATAGCCTAATTTTTGTGCATCTATAGAAGGTTGATTTGTGAGTTGGGCAATTGTGTCCATTTTTTCTTGTGTGACTTGTTGGTCGTATATGACCAAGGCATTTTGTAAATCACCACCTTTAATTAGATTAGCCGCAATGAGTTGTTCTATTTCCTTCACAAACACAAATGTTCTCGCATTAGCAATTTCAGTAGCGAATTCATCATAATTTTCCATGCTTGCGAATTGGTTGTTGAGAATAGGTGATGGGTAGGCGATGTGTACATCTACACTGAAGTGGTCGTCGGGCAGTAGGACGATCTTAGAGTTTCCATCTTGTGAAGTATATTCAATTCTTTTTCTTACGATGAAGAGTTCTCTGTCAGCTTTTTGTGGGACAACACCCACAGATGTTATTTTATCAACAAAAGGTTTGGCGCTACCATCCATGATGGGGAATTCCGGTGCGTTCACTTCAATGAGGCAGTTATCTATATTAGCGGCGGCGAGTGCGGCCATCGCGTGTTCAATAGTACTAACAGACCAATCTCCTTTTTGGAGTACGGTGCCTCTTTGTGTGGCGCTCACCAAATCGGCTGTAGCTTCGTAGCATGGTTGTTCAGGTAGGTCGGTTCTTTTAATGCGAATACCTGTGTTTTCGTCGGCAGGTAGGAATGTTATTTGGATATTTAATCCGGTGTGTAGTCCTTTTCCTTCTAACGAGAAGGAAGCTCCAATCGTTTGTTGTTTCATATCTTATTGTTTGTTTTGTTCAATTATTTGTGTGAGTTCATTTACTTTTCTTTGCAAATCATATACCATTTTCTGTAGTTCCGGTAGGTTCTTATAAACCACCGAAGCCCTTCTGAATATGTTGACGGGTATTGCCGGGTATCCTTGATGTATGCCTCCAGGTTGTTTGATTGAGTTGGGCACTCCAGTTTGTGCCCCAAACGTATTTCCGTCTGCAATATTGATGTGTCCAGCAAATCCTACTTGTCCTGCAACTATGCATTGTTTGCCTATTTTTGTAGACCCAGCGACTCCGCTTTGAGAAGCCATGACTGTGTTTTCTCCTATTTCGACGTTGTGTGCAATTTGAACGAGGTTATCAATCTTGGCTCCATTTCTAATGATGGTGCTTCCGATAGTTGCTCTGTCGATTGTTGCGTTTGCTTGTATTTCGACGTTATCTTCAATAATTACGTTTCCTACTTGTGGGAGTTTATTGTATGTACCATCAGTTTGTGGTGCGAATCCGAATCCATCACCTCCAATGACAACTCCATGTTGTAGGATGCAGTGGTTTCCTATGATGGTTTCTCTGTCAATTTTCACTCCTGCTTTAATGAGGCAATTGTTTCCAATTTTGCAGTTGTCGTCAATGAATGTGTGCGGATATATGCTTGTGTTGTTTCCAACTGATGTGTTTTCTCCGATTACGACAAATGGTCCGATATACACATTTTCCCCAACAGTGGCAGAAGTGGCAATGCTTGCGAGTGGTGATATGCCGACTTTTTGGGGTTTTACGGATTCAACGAGTTGTAGAAGTTTGGCCAAGCATTCGTATGCGTTATTAACTTTGATGAGAGTTGCTTTGATTTCTTTTTCCGGTGTGAAATCTTTGTTTACCAATACGATGCTTGCTTTAGTGTCGTATATGTATGATGTGTATTTTGGGTTGGATAAGAACGTTAGTGTCCCAGGACGTCCGTCTTCGATTTTTGAAACGTCGTTGACTTTTATGGTGTTGTCTCCTTCTACTACACCTTGCAAGAAATCGGCAATTTGTTGTGCGCTGAATTCCATTTTATTGTGTTATAATAGTGTGTAATAAAAATAATCTTTTCTAACTTTTTTTGTAAGTACGTTTATATTAAGCATATCTGAAGCATCGGATATATCCTTAATAGTTCCGTCGTTGTAGAGGATGTTGATTCTGTCGTCACTTGGGCTGTATGTATCTGTGGATACGCTCTGTATGCCCCAGAAGAAGTCGCTTTCTTCTTCTGTGATGTTCCATGTTTTTTGGTAGCTCAGTTTGAGTTGTGCTACTTTTTTTACATCTACGGGCTCGTTGAGTATTTTTACTTTGAAAAGTTTTCTGTTGATAAAAGCATTGCAGAGTAGTGATAGTACTTTGTCGGGGTGTGTGCACCACATTTTGATTGCTGACCAGATGTCAGAGTCGTCGAGCATGGCATACATGTCAAGTGTCTGGTTAGTGTTGAAGTCTTCTTTAGTGATGTCGTGATGTAGGAAGAATTGTAAAGCATTCGATCCTTGAATTTGGATGCCATTCATTGCTAAAGACTTTGCTCTTTTGAGTATGTTTATGAGCATTTGTTCAGCTGCTACAGATGTTTTGTGTAGGTAAACCTGCCAGTACATGAGTCTTCTTGCAACGAGGAATTTTTCAATGGAGTATATTCCTTTTGATTCGACAACGAGGTTGTCGTTGAGAACATTTAGCATTTTGATTATTCTGGCCGATGCTACAGTGCCCTCGTTGACTCCACAGAAGAAACTGTCGCGGCATAGGTAATCTAATCTGTCAACGTCTAGTTGACTAGAAACAAGTTGGTGTAGGAAGTGTTGGTGGTGAGTGTTATGAAATATGTCAATGGCTTTATTGAGGAGTCCACCAAACTCATTGTTCATTCTTTGCATCATCCATCCTGATATTTCTTCGTGTGCAACACCTTCTACTAATGAGTTTTCCAATACATGTGAGAAGGGTCCGTGTCCGATGTCATGCAGCAGGATGGCTAGTTGTGCAGCTTCTGCGTCTTCGTGTGTAATGTTTTGTCCTTGCATTCTGAGCTGGTTGATGGCCTCTTGCATGAGGTACATGGCTCCGATGGAATGTAGGAATCGTGTGTGTACGGCTCCCGGATATACAAAAGAAGAAAGCCCTAATTGCTTGATTCTGCCGAGGCGTTGCATGTAGGGGTGTTGGAGTACGTTCAGAACGTTGTTTCCGGATATTGTGATGAATCCGAATACGGGGTCGTTAATTATTTTTCTTTTGTTTCCCATAGTTACCTTAAAAACTATCAAGCAAAGGTACGTATTATTTGTTGCAGTAGCAAGAATAAATGTTTCTTATTATATGTTCTAACATATTGGTATGTTAATTTGTTTTGAAATTATCGTGTTTTATGAGTTGTATAAGTAATGTTAGTGCGGCTTGCGTTGCTCGGTTTATGTTTTGTTCTCTTAGTTTTCCGAATTGGAATTTTTTGCTGATTACTCTGTCGGGTGTAGCGACAGCAATCCATGTGGTTCCTACCGGTTTGTCGGGAGTTCCGCCATCGGGTCCTGCGATTCCGGATGTGGCTATTGCGTAGTGTGTGTTCATTTTTTGTCGTACTCCTGTTGCCATTTGTTCTACCACTTCCCGGCTGACAGCTCCGTGTTGGATTAGTTTTTCTTCAGATACGCCCAGAATGTTGATTTTTATTTCATTTGCATAAGCGGTGATAGAACCTTTATAGTATTCAGAACTACCAGGTATGGATGTAATTAGATGTGCGATGTTTCCGCCTGTACAACTTTCGGCAGTGGAAATGGTTTGTTGTTTTTCTTTAAGGAGTTGTCCTATGTAGGCTTGTGGTGTGATGTCTTCGTGTGCAATGATGGCATCTCCGAGTAGTGGTGGTAGTTGATTAAAGAGTTGTTGTATTTCTTTTTTGAGTTCTTCTTGGTCGTCGGATATTCCGCTGAGGCGTAGTTTTACAAGTCCATTGTTGGGTAGGTATGCTAATTGTATGTGTTGTGGTAGGTTGTTTTCCCAATCTGTTAGCGTAATGGCAAGTTGTGATTCAGGTATTCCGTATGTGATGATGGTTTGGTGTAGGATGTTTGGTGTGTTAAAATGCTTGGCGAGTCGCGGTATGATCTGTGTGGTCATGTTGTGCATCATTTCGTATGGGACTCCTGGCATTGAAACGAGTATTTTTCCTTGTTGTTCAAACCATGTGATGGGTGCTGTACCTACTTCGTTTTGTATTACTGTGCAGTTTTCGGGTACCATTGCTTGAGTAGCCGTGAGTGGATTCATCACGTTAGGTCGGTGTTTGAATAGTTGTATGATATTGTCGTACACTTCTTGTGAGTGTATGAGTCGTGTGTTGAATAGTTCGCACAGTGTGTGTTTTGTTATGTCGTCTTTTGTGGGTCCGATTCCTCCTGTGAGTAGGACAATTTGCGCTTGTGTGAATGCGTATGTGATGGCTTCTTTTATTTGTTGTGCGTTATCATGTACAGAAGTGATTTTGTGTATTTCAAATCCGTATTGATTGAGTTGTGTTGCCATCCATGCAGAATTGGTGTCAACGATTTGTCCGATTAGGATTTCATCTCCAATAGTTATGATTTCAACTTTGATAGTGTCCATGTTTTTTTGTTTTAATATTAAGCAAAGATAGGTTATTTTTTGAAGATAGAATGGTTGTTTTCATGATGTTTTTGCTTGATGTGTAATGTTAGTTTTCAAGTATTCTTACTATATTTGCGTATGTATTATAGGGGTGTATATCTTGTTTGTTGGTTAATAGCCTACTAATAACCTACTAATAGCCTACTAAAGTTTGCTGAAAGTTAGGATGTGTGCACCTATGGGTGTGTTTTTTTTGATAGTAGTACTTTTATTGTTGTTTTCGTTATGTTTAGAGATTTGCTTAAGCCGTATGTTCCGATGCGTTTTCTTGATGATGAATCCTATAGGGATAGGCATTTGCGTGTGATTAATGCATTGTTAGGTAGGGAAGTTCTTGGGGTTCACACGCCAGATGTGAAGCGTATTGCAAAGGAGCTTTCGGCTAATGCAAAACATTGGTTGGATTGTCTTGAGGCAGGTGATAGTGAGGTATTATCTTATGAGGAGATATTGCTTTGGGGCTTTTTGATAAATTTTGAGAAGTGTTCGTTGGAGTGTCGTTTGTGGCGTCTTTCTCGTTATGTTCCAGTGTTGGATAATTGGTCGGTGTGTGATACTTTTTGTACACATGCTAAATGGGTGATGCGAGAGGATAAAGAAAGGGTTTGGCGTTTTGTGTCTTCTTATTTTCGTTCTCAACGGGAGTTTGAAGTTCGTTTTGCTGTGGTTTTTTCAATGAGTTATTTTTTGGATGAGGAGTATTTGCCTCTTGTTTTTCAATGTGTAGATGGTCTTTGTTTTGATGAAATAGAGAGTGAATATATTTGTGGTGTACCGAAGTCAAGTGGAGGTCAAGTTGGTGTTGTTTCGGGTGTTAGTCCTTATTATGTGAGAATGGGTGTAGCTTGGTTGTTAGCTACATCATTATCCAAGTTTCCTGACGAGACTCGTGCATTTGTTCGCAGGTCGCATTTACCAGATGATGTTGTCAGGCTTTATGTTCGTAAAGCACGTGAATCATTTCGTACGCGCGAGATGAGTGCTATGTAATATTTCGATAAAGGTAAGATTGATTTTTTTTTGCAGGGTTTTATATAAACAAAAAAGAGACTTGTTTGAGTCTCTTTTTGTGGTGCCACCAGAAAATGAGTTTTATTTCTAAATGACTCTATATCTTTGCGGTTCCCGCGAAAATAAACTGCACCTCGGCATAGCTTAAACAAGTTTATCTCTGCTCTCGGTTTGTGTTATTTTTGTCATTAAAGAATCGCAACAAACGTAATCTCCCACTATTGCTCCACCTAAATTCTGTGCCATTTTGCAGTGTCTCGCAAAGTCGAGTTCCTACTTTGATACAAAGGTAGTGCTTTATTTTGAAAATAAGCGGATGCACTAAAATTTTGCTCCACCTCAGTTCGAAATCCCTATTCTTACCTTCTGTTAAGATTGTTAAAGGCATCAATTAGCAAAGATATACTATCTATGACGGTCATTGTTCCGTGCTTGGCTATCTGCTGATAGCACTCTTCAATTTGCCGTTGACATTCAACAGCAAGATTATATTCTTCTAGTGTATAAGAGCCTATAATCTGAGCTTTGGATACAATGTAATTGCATATTTGAGACAACTCTACAATCATTGAACGAAAACGAGCAATTTGAGCTACATTATATACTAATGATACTCCACCAACAATCATTCTTGCCTTTTCATCCTTTATTGCGGTTACCTTTGCTGCAATAAAAGCAACATCTATTAC
>JAGCLD010000001.1 GCA_017647145.1 Paludibacteraceae bacterium | reverse complement strand
CTCGCTTGCGAGCGTACTACAGTGAGTGCAACGAACGTACTACAGCTCACTCCGTGAGCGTACTATAACAAATCCATCCTATCCCCAAAAATCCCTAACTTTGTAAATTTTTACCTACCAGACACGTAGGATACACGTAGGATACACGTAGGATACACGTAGGATACACGTAGGATACACGTAGGATAAAGATACCATCAAGCAACCCAATATATAATTGAAAAACAAAAACACTCCAAGAAACACCATCCTTCCTCAAATGCAATAACCACCTTCTAACAACCCTCCTCATACAAAAACTAACTAAAAAAGCACTGTCGCCCTGCCCAGGGGGACGAGCGAAATGGAGCGCTAGCGGAATGGAGCGGAGGGGGTCAGTCTAAATAAAAAGTAAAAGGTTGCTATTTCTCTCGCCTTGCACTATCTTTGAATAAGATAGGCTGCACCTCAGCATAAAAAATAAATAAATTTATTTTGTTCTGCTTTCGGTTTGCACTATCTTTGAATAAGATATACTGCACTCGCTGTGAAAAATATTGAAGTAAACTTCATATTTCTCGCTCGTTTGTATTATCTTTGTGACAAAATAAATTTGAAATAATATGGCTCTAATAAAATCACTGAGGGGTTTTGACCCTCAAATTGGCAATGACTGTTTTTTGGCGGAAAATGCCACTATTGTCGGCGATGTGGTAATGGGTGACGGATGCAGCATATGGTTTAATGCGGTGCTTAGAGGAGACGTTAATTCTATCCGCATTGGTAATCATGTTAACATACAGGATGGTGCGGTGATTCACACCCTCTATCAAAAGTCACAAACACACATTGGTGACTATGTCTCTATCGGACACAATGTTACGATTCATGGCGCTAAAATATGTGATTACGCTCTCATCGGAATGGGAGCTACTGTACTGGATGGTGCTGTAGTGGGCGAAGGGGCAATCGTCGCTGCCGGGGCTCTGGTCTTAAGCAACACACAAGTGGAACCTCACTCAATATACGCTGGTGTACCGGCAAAAAAAGTAAAGGATGTGTCGCCGGAACAAGCGAATGAAATCAACAAGAAAATAGCTCATAACTACGCCATGTATGCCGGATGGTACTCTGAAGATGCTGAATAATATGAAAGATAAAACAAAAGTTCTTTTTGTATGCCTCGGAAACATTTGCCGCTCTCCTATGGCTGAGGGTGTATTCACACACATGGTAAATGAGCGCGGACTCAGAGAGGAATATATCATCGACTCTGCGGGCGTTGCAGGATACCACATTGGTGAACTACCCGACAGAAGAATGAGAGAACATGCATGGCAGAGAGGATATAAACTCGACAGCAGAGCAAGACAAGTGAAGACGGATGATTTCTTTGAATTTGACTACATCCTAGCCATGGACGATAGCAATTATGATGCTCTGATCTCTATTGCACCAAACACACAAACCGAACTGAAGGTAAAACGAATGGCTGACTTCTGTCGTCATCACAACATGGACCATGTACCAGACCCATACTACGGAGGAGCCGCCGGATTTCAACTGGTAATTGACCTGCTGGAGGACGCTTGCGAAACTTTATTAAACGAAATTGAATCAAACAAAAACGAAACTCTATGACACGAAAACTTTGCATTATCATGGCCTTGATGACCTGCATGACGGTCTTCGCACAAAATACAAATACGAAAGTAAAACACTTAACGAAAGCTGAATTCTTCAAAAAGGTATATAACTACGAGAAGAATCCTACCGAATGGAAATATGAAGGTAAAAAACCTTGCTTGATCGACTTCTATGCTTCCTGGTGTGGACCTTGCAAACGACTGGCACCTGTACTGGAAGAACTGGCGCAAGAATATGACGGAGAGATTTATATATACAAAGTAAACACGGAAGAAGAACGCGAATTGGCTGCTGCCTTCGGAATTCGTAGCATCCCAACACTGCTATTCTGCCCTATGGAAGGACGAGCACAAATAGCACAAGGTGCACTCCCTAAAGACATATTGAAACAAGCTATTGATGACGTACTCCTTGGAAAGAAAACAGAAGAGGAAACGGCAACGGAGGTGAAAGAATAAAACTTAAAAACAATGAAAATAGTATTTGCTACACACAACCAACATAAACTCGAAGAGGTTAGAGCTATTCTACAACGTGAACTGCCGGCTCAAGCTAATCTTGATGTCTGCGGACTGAGCGAAATCGGATGCACAGAAGAAATCCCCGAAACAGGAAACACACTCACGGAAAATGCCCTACAAAAAGCTTCATACGTGTATGAACGTTATGGATGTAGCTGCTTTGCTGATGACACCGGACTTGAAATCGACGCACTCAACGGACAACCGGGAGTGTACTCTGCACGCTACGCCGGCGAACCTCAAAATCCTGAGAAAAACAGAGAAAAAGTGCTCTTCAATATGCGAAATACAGAAAATAGAAACGCATGCTTCCGCACAGTAATAGCTTTTATACACGAAGGCAAAACCCATTATTTTGACGGCAGAGTGGATGGGGAAATCACCTCTGAAGAAGCCGGAAAACAAGGGTTTGGATACGACCCTATTTTTAAACCGAAAGGATACAACGAAACATTTGCACAACTACCTTCTGAAGTAAAAAATGCTATTAGCCACAGAGCATTGGCTATGCAAAAGTTTATTGATTTCTTAAAAGAACTTCTCTAAGGTCTTACTCTTGAATGTCTTGAATGATATGAATCGAATGAAACGCACTTACCTGTTCTTCCTGACACTCTTCATCTTCGCACTCCTACCGCATGTTCAATCGTATGCACAACTATCCATGGGGGAATGGAGAACGCATTTCTCCTATAACGACATCTATCGCATTACGCAATCACCGAATAAAGTTTATGCCGTGAGCAATGGTGCCCTATTCTCTGTAAGTAAAGAAGAGGGAGAGATTGAGTTTTATAGCAAACTTACAGGACTGAGCGATGCTTCGGTCTCTCTGGTTCACTACTCGAAGGACAACCAATGCCTAATCATCGTCTATGACAATAGTAATATTGACGTGATGTATCCGGATAGAATAGTCAACATTCCTGATTTATACAACAAACAGATGACTTCAAGCAAGCGAGTGAACGCTATTCACACGCAAGGCGACAAAGCATACTTGGCTTGTGACTTTGGCGTGATAATCGTAAACATAGCTAAAAACGAAATTGCCGAAACCTGTTATATCGGAGAAAATGCGGTTCCTACAAGGCTAATAGACCTAACAATCTACAAAGACTCTATTTATGCCATTACAGATTCTATCATGTATGTAGCGGATAAGGATAATCCCAATATCGTGAACTATGAGTTTTGGAGAGAAGTAAAAAAACTACCTACAGTGGGTGTGCTCAATGAAGTGAAATGTTTCCAAAATGATTTGATACTCCTACAAAACAACCGAATTTATCGCCGTGACACTTCCTACACATGGATACCTGTAGAGAATGAATATCAATTCCATGGTTTATCTACTTCTGATGACTTCTTGTTTGCTTTTACTCCTGATTACGTATATCAAATTGATGCTGAATATCACACCAAAATTCTTCCGTTAGGAAAAGTTTACGCTGTCACACCCGATAAGCAGACGGGTATTTGGTGGATGAGTGGCATAGACAGGGGAATCCTGGCATATAATCCTGCTGACATGAGCATGAACAGCTACAAACCGACAGGGCCTACGGTTAATATACCTTATCGTATGACTTTCGCTCAAGGACGCTTATTTGTGCTACAGGGAGGTAGATGGGCGTCACAGTTCAGTAGAGAAGGACATGTCATGATTTATGAAGACGGAGAATGGCTGAACATCCATAATAAAGACCTACCCATAGTGGCTGACTTATATAATCCTTTAGACTTTATGACAGTAGCGGTTGATCCTAAGGACAAACATCACTTCTTCGTCACATCTTACGGAATGGGATTATATGAATTCAAAGAAGACAAATTGTTCAAACACCACACCTTTGACAATAGTGCTATCCCCACAATATTTCCGAGCGCAATACCGAGTGTAAAATACAGATACATGCGCACGGATGGATTGACGTATGACAAAGAAGGAAATCTGTGGGTAGTCAGCGCAGAAGTACAAAACGGACTGAATGTCCTGTCTAAAAATGGTCAATGGTATGAGTTAGGCTATAAAAACGTACTTAATCACACCACTTTAGGTAGCATCCTCATTCCAAATGAACGAGAGCCAAACCGCAAGTGGCTAATGTCTCATAGAATTACATACGGCATTATCTTCTACGATGATAATGGTACACCCTATGATAAAACCGATGACAATGCACGCCTTCAATCCAACTTCGTTGATCAAGATGGAAACACCCTGAACCCTTCTGAATACTACTGTATGGCGGTTGACAACAATGGAGCTGTATGGGTAGGAACCAACGAAGGACCATTGGTTTTTCCAAACCCCGGAAAGACCTTTGGAACAAATCAATGTACACGCATTAAGATTCCAAGAAACGACGGAACAAATGCTGCCGACTTCTTGTTGACCAACGAACAAATCAATGCTATCATGATTGATGGTGCCAACCGAAAATGGATTGGAACAACTGCTTCGGGGCTCTATCTGATGTCGGAAGACGGAAAAACTACCTTAGCACATTTTACTACACAAAACAGTCCTTTACTGTCTAACCAAATATTTTCTCTGGCTATGAATCCTTCTACTGGTGAAGTATTTGTCGGCACGGGAGCAGGACTCATGTCCTATCAAAGCGACGTTGCTGACGGAGAAGAAAACCTACAGACTATTTATGCCTATCCTAATCCGGTAAGGGAAGACTTCACCGGAGTTATTACCATCAAAGGACTAATGGAAAACACCATTGTCAAGATAACTGACTTATCGGGTAATGTCCTATGTGAAACACGCTCAAATGGTAGCTTAGCCACATGGGATGGATGCGACAAATGGGGAAGACGTGTCAATACGGGCATCTATTTTGCTATCTGCGTCTCTGAAGATGGAATAGAAAAAGGACGAACCAAAATATTATTCATCCAATAATTCGCATCATTAATTCTTAATATAGGTTTATAAAAAATTAAATAGTGAATAAACAAAATCTCAACCGCTTAATTACTACGGTTGAGATTTCGTTTATCTAATAAACTCCCTCTTATGTAAAACTGACCTGCCTAAGGGAGTTCGCTGCATGAAGTAACAACGGTTTCGCTATCCTTAAAGAAACGGTTTTTCTTTTACCGCTTCAAGGATATTTTACAACAACGCTATTCTATATATTTTCTCACTTCTTCTTTATCATCAAAATGGTATTTCACACCTTTAATGATTTGATAATCCTCATGTCCTTTTCCTGCAATGAGAATCACATCGCCACTTTGAGCCAACATACATGCCACCTTTATTGCTTCATGTCTATCTATTATCACGAGAGTACGCTTCATTTCATCAGTCGTCAAACCGGCTTGCATATCATTAAGAATATCTTCTGGTTCTTCATCGCGTGGATTATCACTGGTAAGCACTACGCGCGTACTTCCAACAACAGCTTCATGAGCCATCATCGGACGCTTACCTTTATCACGATTACCACCACATCCAACAACGGTGATTAACTGAGTATCCTTCTTGCGGATATCATTAATCGTATTTAATACATTGGTAAGCGCATCTGGCGTATGGGCATAGTCAACAATAGCCGTCCATCCTTTCGCTGATCGAATAGTCTCAAAACGTCCATTCACTGGAGTCAGAGCACTCAGTATGCGTAATGTTTCATCTCGGTCAAATCCCATTGCCATTGCGGCTCCATAAATTCCTAACAGGTTATATACATTAAATCTTCCTGTGAGAGGAACAAAAACTTCTCGTTGATTGATGAGTAACAACATACCCTCAAATCCTTCTTCAAGAATCTTACCATTATAATCTGCCAACGTACGACATGAATAAGTGAGTTGCTTTGCTCGTGTATTCTGCAACATCACTCGTCCATTCTTATCATCTACATTCGTAAGCGCAAAAGCTCGGGGTTTCAGCTCATCAAAGAAACGCTTCTTGGCATCTCGATAGTTATCAAAGGTCTTATGATAGTCTATATGGTCACGTGTGAGATTAGTAAAAATACCACCATCAAAGTCCAATCCGGCGATTCTTCTTTGACATACGGAATGCGAACTCACTTCCATAAAGGCATAAGAACATCCTGCCTCTACCATTTGGGACAACAAAGCATTAAGCGACAATGGATCTGGAGTCGTATGAGTGGATTCAATAACCTGTTCCTCCACATAGTTACACACCGTACTGATCAATCCCGCCTTATAACCCAACTGACGCGTGAGTTTATAGAGTAAGGTTGCTATGGTGGTCTTACCATTCGTTCCTGTCACACCAACAAGTGTGAGTTTTCTTGATGGATTATCATAGTAATTGGAAGCCATCACGCCCAACGCATCCAGACTGTCCTCTACTAATATATAAGTAACTCCCTCCTCCATCTCAGGCAAAACCTCACAGACCACTGCTACTGCTCCTTGTTCTATCGCTTTGGAAATAAAGGTATGACCATCTACTGCGGTTCCTCGAGTTGCCACAAACACATCACCCCTACCCACCAAGCGGGAGTCAAACTGAATAGCATGTATATCTACTTGGTCATCATTGACCACTCTTTTTATTTTTACATTTCTGATGAGTTCTTCAATCTTCATGTGCTTATTATTTAAGTTCTAAATAAACTATTCGTCCTTTACTTACCGGAGTCCCCTCCGCCACACTTTGACTAACCACACGTCCATATCCACTCATATGGACCTTCATTCCGGTTTGTTCTATTGCATATATCGCATCACGGGCTCCCATGCCTATAACGGATGGAGTGACCGTAGTGTTCACCTGAATAGGTTTAGTCTCAAGCGTGTCACAATTCAACACTACGCGCGTCCAGGTCGGAGGTGTACTCTCCTTTTTATAGGGGTCTTTCAGAGGAATATGAAGTGACTTACACACCCCCTGAAGTGATGCATACATGCCGCGTTTGAATACTGGATATTGGAATCTAAAGGTCGAATCTGACACAATCGCATCAACGCTTCTAATTCCATTTATCGCCATCGTTTTCTCTGCAATGTTCTTCACCACACTTCCTGACATTCTACCACCGGAAGGATAATGACCCACACCTGGCTTTCTAATAACACAAATGCATGTATATTGCGGGTCTTCTATTGGGAAATATCCACAAAACGACACCTGATGCCCTTGATACGCTCTACCTCCTTCGGCTATTTGTGCTGTCCCGGTCTTACCGGCTATTCTCACATAGGGCGACTGAGCTGCACGGGCTGTTGCATAATTCTCACTCCAAACCACCCCCTCAAGGGCTGTCTTAATCTGTTGAAGTGTATTGGAAGAACATATTTTATCCCGCATCACTTTCGCCTTAAATTCCTTTACCACCTCCCCGTCACTGCGAATTTCCTTCACCAAGAGCGGATTAATCATCTTTCCATTGTTGGCTATCGCATTATAAAACGTCAGGGTATAAATCGGCGGAATCAACACTTCATATCCGATACTCATCCAAGGAAGGGTAGTTCCCGACCAAGGATGTTTCTCATTCTTCGGAGAACGAATATAAGGACGACCCATACCATGAATGCCGAGTTTCACAGTATCATTAAGTCCCATATCATACAACTTATTCACAAACTTCTCTGGCTTCTTGCCATAATGCTTCACTATCAACTGCGAAATACCCACATTTGACGATGCTTCAAGAGCATTCTGCACTGTAATCTTTCCATACCCTGTACCCGGTGCACCATTTTTATAGTTATGATCCTTCATCGGGACATTGTAAAAATAACAAATACCCTTACCTACATCTATTGAATCGGTTATATCCACATATCCATCATCAATAGCCGCCATCAACGATGCGGTCTTAAATGTAGAACCCGGTTCTGTCATATTGCTTAAAGCGCCATTCTTATCTTCCACATAACGGCCTAATGACTCTCTCCACTCCTTGTTCACAATGGCCTTAATCTCCCCCGTCTTCACTTCCATCAAGATGACATATCCCTCCTTGGCATTGATACGATACAATTCTTCCAACAAAGCTGCCTCTGCTATATCTTGTAGTTTGGTGTCAATGGTAGTCACGATGTCATTACCCTTCTCTGGCTCTTTGTGGAGCACTATCGAGGTGTTGCGCGCCACCTTTTGCTGCACTCCCACTCCTGGCTTCCCCGTCAAGACATCATTATAATATGCCTCCAAACCTTTCCGACCTTCCTCTTTTCCTATCACCGTTGGTTCATCATTCTCATCATCTTGAGCATCTGCTTGCTTCCGTCCGAAAAACCACCTTCTCTTCTTACCGTCTTTTTCCTCTTCTCCCTGCTGAACATCATCCTGCTCTTTCTTGCTTGCCTTCTCATCCGGCTTCTGCTGCGTTGAATAAATCGACCCTATTGTTGCATCGGCAAGAGTACCATAAGGCTTCTTGCGCGTATCGCGCTTCTCCCACACAAGACCACCCGGATTGCCTTTCTTGTTAAACAACGGCATTCTCCTAACGTCCTTTTGCTGAGTGAAGGATATCGGATGAGGATAAAGCAAGAGGTATTGATTCTTGTTGATATGTCCATTAACCAAGCGCTGACGATATTCTTCCGGAGTCCTGTCTTGAAAATACTCAGACAATGCATATGAGAGTGAATCCACATACTCATAAAACAACTTGCTATTATTTTTCGTCAGTGCTCCCGTGCGGGTGTCCATGTGGATTTTATACTCTGGCATACTACTCGCCATCAGTTTCCCGTCCGAAGAATAAATGTTTCCTCTCTCTGAATACACAATCACCTTCTTGTGGATATGTGACTTAGCATACGACAACCACGTATCACGTTCCACAGTCTGTATGACTACTGCTTGAACAATGGCACGTAAAAAAAGCAAAGCAATGAACATGTACAGACCAACAAAAGTCCACATGACCCTATTCTTTTGATTCATAGTCTAATCACTTTCAATTTTTATAGGTGGCGTAGTACTAATATCCAGATTTATATCCTTTTCTTTCAAACTCGCGCGTATGTTCGACTGCCGGCTCAGCTGCACCAGCTCTGTTGCCGTACACAGTATTTCATACTTCACTTCTTTGATTTGCTTTTGCGTCTTATTAACGCGATTCATCACGTCCTCACATGCATACCGATTCCCGATATAAGCAAAAACCAACAAGCAGATAATCATAAAAATCTTGAGATTTCTCACAAAAAAATCCCTAATCGAGTCTCCATTGAGAATACTCCGCAATAAATCCTCAAAGTGACTCTCCTCTTGATTGTCCTTTCTGTCTTCTTGCATCACACTATATTTTTTCTGCCACCCTGAGTTTTGCACTCCTGGAGCGAGGATTCAAAGTCAGTTCTTGCTCATCTGCCACTATCACCTTGTTGTTCACAAGTTTCCACGGCGAGAGAACATTGCCATAAAAATCTTTCTCAATCTTTCCTTCCAGATTACCACTTCTGAAGAAGTTTTTCACCAAGCGGTCTTCCAACGAATGATATGTAAGCACCGCCATTCGGCCACCCGGCTTTAGTGCCTCAAGCGACGACTGCAACAACTTCTGTAGCGCCGCCATCTCATCATTCACCTCTATGCGCAGCGCCTGAAATATTTGTGCCAGCTCTTTTTTCTCCTTATCTCTTCCCACATAAGGCTGCAACACACGCAATAGGTCTTGCACCTGCGTGATGGCACCCTTACTCCTGTTATTCACAATCGCACGTGCAATCTTCCGAGCACTCTTCAACTCTCCATAAAGGTAAAACACATCAGCCAACGCCTCTTCACTATAACCATTCACCACATCAGCCGCACTCTTGCCCGCCTGCTGATTCATGCGCATGTCAAGATTACCATCAAAGCGGAAGGAAAATCCACGCGTCTGATCATCAAAATGATGCGACGACACACCCAAATCAGCCAATATCCCATCTACCGCGTCGACAGCATGATAACGCAAAAAATTAGAGATATAACGGAAATTTGAACGCACAAAAATAAAACGATCGTCATCTATTCGATTGTTATACGCGTCCATATCCTGATCAAAACCAAGCAAGCGGCCTCCATCTTCCAACCTACTCATAATGGCGCGCGAATGACCGCCTCCGCCAAAAGTCACATCCACATAAGTACCGTCCGGTTTTATTTGCAGTAAATCAATTGTTTGCTCACACAATACAGGAATGTGATACCTTCCTGCCGTCACAATGTCTGTTGCCATTTTACAAGTCACAAATTAGGGTTGTAAAGATAAATAAAAGTTGTGAAATAAAACCCATCTTTCACCCAAAGATTACCACACAAAAAAATAGCATAAATCAAAAAAACAATTAACAAAAGATTTACACCCGCAGCCTCACTCCTCCACACATCCCACAACACAGCAAGCATCTCCGCGACCATCACGGGACCATCACGGGACCACTTCGGGACCACTTCGGGACCACTAAATAGGAATTAGATACAAAACAGACACCCTCCAAACAGAAAAAAACCACCCATACAATTCCACCTTTTAACACACCTAAACTCCTATACAGAACACACAAAATAACGCAATACACAAACACCCGAAAACTATAAAAATCTGATAGTTTTCATATTTAATCACACTATTAGGTTGTTTATTAACACATTAAGCAAACATACACCACAACAACAAAAAATCCAAAAACACAAAAAACATGTTGTATGGCACATTTATTGTTCGTACCTTTGCACCCCCAAAAACAACAAGATTCTAACCGAATGGAAGCTTTAATTGAAAAAATAATCATCACTGCAAGTGAGTTGTTTGCACTCTACGGACTCAAGTCAATCACAATTGACGACATCTGTCGAAAAATGGGTATTTCAAAGAAAACATTCTATGAAAGCTTCACAACAAAAGAAGAATTAGTAGATGCCGTCTTAGAACGCAAAGACAAACTGATTGGTGAACAATTCAAATCCATATTAGAAAGCACTGACGGAAACGCAATTGATGAATTGTTGGCATTTATGAACATGCATCGCCTATGGGCATCCACCAACCAAGACAAACACCCCGCAATGCTACACGACCTGCAAAAATACTACATCACTGTATGGACTAAATCAATAGAAAGAAAAGAAAAAAGAGTAAAAGATTTCTTCATACACAACACCCAAAAAGGCATCTCTGAAGGACTCTACAGAGCGGAAATAGACATCGATATGCTGGGCGTTTATTTTGGATTCAACCAGACATTGAAACTTTTTGAGAATCTGAATTGTTTGAAAGAACATAAACTCACTAACCAAAGAATTGCCAACTTCATTATTGAGCTCATGACACGCTACATCACAACCCCACTCGGATGGGATTACCTCATGACCAAAATAAATGAAGAAAAGCAAAAACACAAAAAACAAAAAACCACCGCACGAAAATGTTAAAAACTCACAATCACACCCTCAAATAAGGTATATGGCATGATTTATGCCGACAAAATAACCACAGAAAATGAATTAATGTAAAACTTTATAATACAAGTAATGAAAAAGAAAATTTGTTTAATGTTACTACAAGTGGTACTCGGATGTACCGCCCTGTTAGCCCAAGACTCCATCATGGCACTCTCGCTGGATGAAGCTCAAAAAGTGGCAAAAGAACATAACAGAACATTGAAAAACGCCTCACTCGACGTACAAAAGGCTGAAGCAACACGCTGGCAAACCATCGCATCAATGTTGCCTCAAGTGAACGGATCGCTGGACTATCAAAACATGTGTGGCTACAAAATGTCATTGGGAGGAATGGACATCGCCATGCCACCTTCCGGCACACTCGGTATCACGGCTGCTCTACAACTCAGCGGAACTCAAGTAGTGGGCGCATACCTGGGCACAATAGCTATGAAAATGGCCGACATCTCGCTCAAACAAACTGAACAACAAATCGGAAACCAAGTCAAGAGCATCTACTATTCTATCCTCGCAATGGAAAGAACAGTTAGCCTGTTGGAACAAAATCTGGAAAACTTGCGCACCCTGCACCGCACAACACAAAACTCTGTGGACGTGGGAGTAGCTGAGCAAACAGATGCCGACCAACTCTCCGTACAAGTAGCCACAATGGAAACCACCATCAGTTCCACAAAGCGTTCATTGGAAATGCTCTACAATTCTATGCGCCTGCAATTGGGAGTGGCTCCCGAACAACGCATCACTCTCTCACAAACCATTGAAGAGTTAATCAACTTTGAAAACGCATTAACACTATTGAGTGAAGAGTTTGTAATGGATAATAATTACAACTATCAATTACTCAAAGAAAATGTACGTCTTGCAAAACAACAAGTACACATGAAAGAATGGGCTTACGGACCTACCCTCACTGCGGCTTATCAATACAGTGCAAAGAAGTACTTCAGCGATGAACGCACAATGAACATGACACCTCCTAATGCTGTGTCTATCAGTCTGAGCGTGCCCATCTTCTCTTCCGGACGTAATTTCACCGGCGTAAAGGAAGCCAAGCTGGCCTACAAAAAACAACTCAACACACTCGCCGACACTGAAGACGGATTAAACATCCAACACAGCCAACTCAAATATAACTTGAGCTCAGCCTACGAATCTTTTGACACTCAAAAGAAAAATGTAGAAGTATCTCAACGTGTATTCACCAACATCTCAAACAAATACGAACATGGACTGGCTTCAAGCCTGGATGTAACCAACTCAGGAAGCAACCTCATCTCAGCGCAAAGCAGCTATGTCCAAGCACTGCTGGAATTGGTAAACGCACAAATTGAGCTGGAAGAACTATTGAATCTTTAAGCGACAAAACATACAGAATAATCAAAAAAACAATAAAAACATAAAACGCATATGAATCAGTTAATGAAACATCTGGCTATCTTCTTCACTCTAGCCTTATCGCTGACGGCATGTGGAAAAGCCGAAACTACCACCAATCAAGAAAACACACGTAAAGAACGCGTGCAGGTACTGCAACTCAGCAAAACGGAAATCGCACGTGAGTTGAACTTTTCTACAGTACTCCAAGGTTATGAAACACAAAATGTAGCACCATCGCTCACAGGACACATCGAACACATCTACGTTGAAGTAGGCGACAGAGTTTCGGAAGGAAGTATGTTAGTGCGTATGGACCAAAACCAATACAACACCACCAAATTGACCTTCACTAACCTCACCATAGAAATGCAACGCATGAAGGCACTGCGTGAGAGTGGTAGCGTATCTCAACAAATGTATGACCAAACAGAACTATCCTATAACCAAACTAAAGAAACATTGGATTTCCTGGAACAAAACACCTTTGTTAAAGCGCCTTTCCAAGGTGTTATCTCCGCTAAGAACTATGAAGACGGTGAACTCTACGGCGGACAAGCCATCTTGGTATTAACCCAAATCAACAAACTTAAATCGCTCATCAACATACCTGAAACCTACTTCCCTATGGTGAAGAATGGTATGAATGTAACATTGACCACAGACATCTATCCCGGTCAAGAGTTCCCGGCAACAATTGAAATGGTTTACCCTACGATTGATGCTGCTTCTCACACCTTCCAAGCTAAATTACGCATCCCGAATGCAAAAGAACTCTTGCGCCCGGGTATGTATGCCAAGACTACATTGTCTTTGGATAAGGAAGAAGCCATGGTAGTGCCTTATCAAGCAGTATTGAAACTACAAGGTGCTAACGACCGCTATGTGTTTATCAATGACAACGGTACAGCAAAACGCATCACAGTAACCTTAGGACAACGTTTCGACGACCAAGTGGAAATCATCTCTGACGAAATCACAGAAGGCACAGAATTGGTTGTTATCGGACAAGGACGTCTGGCGGATGGAGTAGCCCTTGAAATAGTGCAAGACGCCCAATAAGATTGTTAAACGTAAATAATACAAAACAATGAGTATCTATAAAACAGCGATTAATAAGCCCATCACCACACTGCTCATATTCGTAGCCGTAGTGGTTATGGGGTTGTTCTCTCTGACCAAACTTCCCATTGACCAAATGCCGGAAATGGACGTCCCTTATGTGTCTGTCATGACTACATACCCGGGGTCCAACGGTACAGAGATTGAGACCAACGTTACCAAGTTGCTTGAAAACAGCTTGAACTCAGTTGACCACCTGAAAGAAATAACCTCCACATCAAAAGACAACATCTCTCTCGTAGCTTTAGAGTTTGAGTGGGGTACTGACCTGGATGAGGTGACCAATGACATTCGTTCATCCATCGACATGGTGACCGACGAACTTCCTGAGGGTTGTTCTAAGCCTTTGATCTTCAAGCTTAACACCAGCATGATGCCTATCATGCAATATGCTTTCACAGCCAAAGAGAGTTATCCGGGTTTAGAGAAAATACTGGACGACAACGTAGTCAATGTGCTCAACCGTATCGACGGAATTGGAAACCTATCTCTCTCCGGAGCTCCTGAACGCTACATCTACATTGACCTTGACCCTAAGAAACTGGACGCATATAATCTGAATCTTGAAATAGTGGGCAATGCCGTAAGTGCCAACAACCTCAACATGCCTTCAGGCTCTGTCAAGATGGGTAAAGAGCAATACCAACTCCGTGTACAAGGTGAATATGTAGAAAGCGAAGAAATAAACGACATCGTAGTCAGCACTACACGTGATGGACGTCAAGTGTACATCCGCGACCTGGCTACTGTGCGTGACACCATCAAAGATATTTCTTTGGAAGAAAAAATCAACGGACAAGATGCTGTACGTCTGGTTGTGATGAAACAAACTGGAGCCAACACTGTGCAAATTGCACGTGATGTACGCAACCAAATGGAGCAAATCAAGAAAAACCTGCCTCCTGATGTGGATATACACTTGGTGTATGACTCTTCTTCCAACATTGAAAATGCTATCAATGGTCTGGCTGAGTCTATCTTCTACGCCCTACTTTTCGTTGTTTTAGTTGTATTCTTCTTCTTGGGTAAATGGCGTGCCACATTAATCATCGGACTTACAATTCCAATCTCTTTGATTACGGCATTCATATATCTGGCATTGGCTGATAGTTCGCTCAACATCATCTCTCTTTGTTCTTTGACCATTGCCATTGGTATGGTGGTTGACGACGCTATTGTGGTTCTGGAAAACATCACCAAACACATTGAACGTGGTTCACGTCCTCGTGAAGCATCTATCTACGCTACTAATGAGGTATGGGTATCTGTAATTGCCACTACATTGGTTATCGTTGCAGTGTTTATGCCGCTCACTATGTTAGGTGGACAAGCCGGTATCCTCTTTAAGGAATTAGGTTGGATTGTCACCATCGTAGTGTGTACCTCTACCACCATCGCTATTTCACTCACGCCAATGCTCTGCTCTAAATTGCTCAAGTCAAGACAGATGAAAGTGGATGCTGAAGGTCAGTTAGTAGAAGTGAAACCTCGCATCAATTGGTATGAAAAATATGTAGTAAGCCTTTTGGATAAGGTAGACACATGGTATGCCAACGTACTACGTGCTTGCTTGAATCACAAGGCTCTTACGCTTATTGTGGTGTTCTTACTCTTCTTTGCCTCATTGATTCCTGTGTTCACAGGGGCTATCGGTACTGACTTCATGGCTCAACAAGACAATGGACGTATGAGTGTCACTGTGGAGCTGCAACGCGGTACACGTGTTGAAGAAACCATCAAAGCAGCCCGTAAGATTGAACAACGAATGGTGGCTCTTGTACCTGAAATCGAATTGATATCTACTTCTACGGGTACAAATGATGATGCGGGCATTTCTGCACTCTTCTCTTCTACCAACAACAACAAGATCAGTATGACTGTACGTTGTAACAAGAAGTATGAGCGTGAACGCTCCATCTTTGATATTGCAGAGGTGATTCGTCAGGATTTGGCAACTCTTCCCGAAGTGGTGGACTATCAAGTCTCTACTTCCAGCGGTATGGGAGGCGGTGGAGGTTCTACTGTAGATATTGAAATCTATGGCTATGACTTTGTGACCACCAGCCAATTGGCAGAAGAAGTGCGCCAACGCTTAAAATCTGTACCGGGTGCGCGCGACGTGAATATCTCACGTGAAGAAGACCGCGCTGAACTTCAAATCATTTTCGACAAAGAAAAGTTGGCTCGTCATGGACTCAACGAAGCTACTGTCTCCACCTATGTGCGCAACCGCGTAAATGGCATGGTGGCGGGTTATCTGAAAGAAGATGGTGAGGAATATGACATTGTAGTGCGCCTGCAAGAGGACTTCCGCAACAGTATCACCGACCTGGAAGAACTCACCATCATGACCAACACCGGCAGCCAAATCAAACTGAAAGAATTAGCACGTGTGGAAGAATACTGGTGTCCGCCTACTATCGAGCGTAAAACTCGCCAACGCATCGTTACTGTAAAAGTCACTCCTTACGCTACCTCTTTGGGTGAGTTAGCCATGTCTATCCAAGCGATGATGGATGACATTGACATCCCACAAGGCGTGAATGTGGCTATTGCCGGCGACTACGAAGATCAACAAGAAACTTTCGGCGACATCGGTATGTTACTGGCATTGATTATTCTCTTGGTGTATATTGTTATGGCCTCTCAATTTGAATCGTTCTCAAAACCATTCATCATCATGATGTCAGTGCCATTTGCCATCACGGGTGTCATTCTGGCCTTGCTCATCACGGGAACCAGCCTGGATATGATTGGAGCATTAGGGGTGGTACTGCTTGTGGGTATTGTGGTGAAAAACGGTATTGTGTTGGTGGACTACATCAACCTGATGCGTGACCGTGGATATGAACTCAATGAGGCTATTGCCATGTCGGGTGCTTCCCGTTTGCGCCCTGTATTGATGACCGCTTTCACTACCATCTTGGGTATGGTGCCAATGGCATTAAGTAAGAGTGAAGGTTCTGAGATGTGGGTACCAATGGGCATTGTGGTGATTGGTGGTGCCTTGGTTTCCACCCTTATCACTCTGATTGTAGTACCTGTGCTCTACGGCCTTATGTCACGCCACGGCGAACGTGACAAAGCTATTCAAGAACAAAAAGAATACATCTTTATGCAATTAAACCCTCATGATGAGAAGCAAGCATAAGGCTTTGCTTCTGTCTGAGTTGAAATAAAACAGAATAGATATGAAAGCAGTATTTATTATATTCAATCAAGCCAACACAGAACGCGTTGAGTATATGTTGGACCAACTGAAAATAAGTGGTTTCACCTTCTTTGAAAACGTACAAGGACGGGGCACCAACGGAGGTGAACCCCGTCGTGGCACACACACCTGGCCTGAGATGAACTCAGCTGTTATCACTGTGGTAAACGATGATCAAGTGGACACTCTGTTAAAGACTGTACACAAATTGGATTGCCGTAACAAAGAAATCGGTGTACGCGCCTTTGTGTGGAACATTGAACAAACAGTATAAACTAACTCCACTTAGTGTTATAACCCCTAAAGGATATGTCTTTCTGACATATCCTTTTTTATTTCACCAACCTTCATCAACTCACCCATAACAAGCACCTACCTAACCACCCACCTCAACCTCCACACACACATCATAACACATCTGCTTTTTATCTTTAAATCTATTTTCATCCTACCTAGTTCCTACCTAGTTCCTATCTAGTTGGTATCTGTTTTGTATCTAATGGTAACGGTATGGTAACGGATGGCCTGGGTGTGTGTGGTGTGTGTGGGGGGGGGGGCGACACCGAGTGGCTTGTGAGTTTGCTTTTTTGAAAGATATATACTACCTTTGCCACGAATCCTATGCTGGAGGGAATATGTCCTGCGAAAAGTGTTTTGCAGTAAATTATTTCCGAGGGTAGGTTTCAGACATATTGAATAGCGTTTATTGACGCTTTGCGTTTGACAATCAGAAAACTTCGCAACTTTTCAAACACAGTCAAAATCAAAGTGAGCAGTAGATGCCTATGGGTATGAGTGTATCCATGCTGCACCTATGTAGGTTGCAGTGTGCCATCATACCGGCGTAGGTTTCCTGTTGTTTATTTGACTGTGTGGGCAATGCGAAGGCCTCTGATTGTAAGTGAGCAACGGAGGTCTACGCTTTTTTTATGTCCATAATTACGTATAATCAATATTCCCCATTTAGAGCCTCACGATGTATAGGTTAATCGGAAAACTTCATGAAGAAGATGATGATATCAATAATTATGCTTGGCCAATTTTTAGCTAGTTGCACTCCTGCATTTGTTCCGATTGTTCGTACAAATACATATTATAAGCCTAATTATTCTGCAATAATAGTTGAGCATATTCCCCAAAATGCAAAATACATAGGAACAATTTCCATAGTCCCCAATGATCACACTTTTTTTAGATCAAATAATGCTTCTGAAGCGAATACTGTGTTGCAAAAAGAAGCTGCGAGAGCAGGGGCAAAATATATTTATATCACAAACTTTGAAAATACCAATAATGGTTATTGGTGGGAAAAGGATTGGGGAGAAGGAATTATAATAGATGCCGAATTATATCGTTAACAGTATTTTATTTTTTATTATTATGAAAAAAGGTCTAATCTTATCATTTGTTATATTTTTAACAACTAGTTGTTCTGTAGGAACATATTTGCCAAATGCCAGAAATAATTTTGGTGCTCAAAGTACAGTAGTTTTAGATAAAGCAAACTTCCGAGTTGTGCGCAACATCGAAGCAGTCGTTGATGTAAATAACACAAACCTCTCCCGAACCGATGTTGCTAACAGCGCCTACGGAAAATTACTCAAAAACGCACAACTAACAGGAAGTCAAGTACTCATAAATGTAGTTATCGAGGAAATTAGAAGAGAATCTACTAACTTTTTCCGTTTCCTATTTGGTGGAT
Source organism: Paludibacteraceae bacterium (assembly GCA_017647145.1). Lineage (GTDB taxonomy): Bacteria > Bacteroidota > Bacteroidia > Bacteroidales > Paludibacteraceae > Gallipaludibacter. Next base: position 27,000 of record JAGCLD010000001.1, on the reverse strand, counting down.
ATCCCAAAAGAGTTCAGCATGTGGCTGCTCGTGCCACTATTATTGAATTTTTAGATGAACAAGGACAGCCTATACAATCTGTTCCATATACTTCAGGCAACAACCAAATCACTACAGAGAATTACGCAGTCAAACAAACATCCCAATCTCCTGAATCAAATGAAATCACATATCATATTGAAGAGGTTATGGAAAAATACAAGAAAAATGGTTGGTCGCAAAGACTCATTGTAAAAGAGTTTGAAAAATTAATATACACGTTAGATGATAACGCTCAAAAAATATGTTTATTGAATACTATGAAAAAAGCATTGAATAAAACTATCTCCATATCTTCAATTGAAAAACGTTTGACGAATGCAAAAACCCACAAAGAAAAATTAGATATATTCATAAATTATTGTAAATAAACTTTATATTTCATAGGAAATAACTTGAGTCGGCATCAACATGTTATTTTATGTGATATATACAAAAAGAGTGCATAGGTATGACCATATGCACTCTTGTGTTTTTATTATCTATAACGCAAAGAAACTACAAGCCAAAAACAGGCTATTTTATTACTTGTCTCCAACAAAACAAATATTTCTAAAATAGGCCTATTAAAAATACAAAAAAATAAAGAAATTTGTTTATTTGTAAAAAAATGCATATAATTGCAAAATAAAACCAATATACATAAAAATCTTTCAAAATCAAACACATCATGAAAAAATCCTTATTTATTATAATTTTAATAGCCACTTTAGCATCCTGTTCCATGGTTATGAATTGTAGAGAAACTTCTACCACCTACATGGAGGCAACAACTTATCCAAACTGCACCCCTGTTACAGTAAATGAATTTGCCAAAATACTCAACACAGACACCACACATTATAAGATTGTCTTCTTTGCATGCAGCGGATGTGGCTCTGAAATTTGGGAAACGTTTACAACTTCACAAATGCTAACACAGAATATCGATACCAATCAGGTGCGTATATATTACCTTCTTGCTCATACAGGAGGCTTAAAACACTTTGCGAAAGAACAAGAAAATATCAACTTCTACCCCAAGCAGATGTTCTATCTCAGGGATTCAATTTACTTTACACCTAACTGGGATTATAGCAAGGACAGAACAAAACAAATCCTCACCACTCTATATCCTAATGCCAGTGATATAAGCAAAACAGACTATATTCCCTACACCTTTATTTCGGACAAAGAAAATACTTTAAAAAAAGCCTACGTAGTACGTTATCATCACCAAACAAATGAAGTAATGAAGGAAGGGATAGAGCCCTTGGATGTAAGAGTAATACTCAAAGAAGGACAACAAATCGAAAATCTCAACTGCAACACAGTCGATACAATACATTACAAACCAAACGACATAAAACGCGTTAATACACGCAAAGAGATACTCAACTACTTGTCTAATAATGCAAAAAATGAATAAACCCACATACGTAAAAAACAGAAAAAAGATGTGTCAGAATAGATTTTGACACATCTTTTTTGTCGCTAACACACAACACTCTAATGCCCTACCGACAAACAATGCTTAAACGCATAGAGATTCCTAAAGTTTGTTTCATATGCTATTCTCCTTAGTTTTTTAAGTATTCCATCATTGCTTTGTTGAGGTATTTCGATACTGGTATGTATTCCGCTGAAGAGAGCCAGTCTTTATTCGCTACATCGTACTGATAGAGTATCCGCTTTTCATAATCATACACAAAGTATTCTGCTTCCGGAAAGCGTTCTATGAGTTCGTAGCATTTGCGTATAATGGCGTTACATTGGGCATGCGTGGTGATTTCTATAATGCAGAGGGGCTCCATATCGGGCGAGAAAACCACCAAGTCAGGCGCCAAATCATCCCAATCATCGGTCACTGTGGCTTCTGGCAAGAGAATAAGTCCTTGCATATAAATCTCTGGTTCAGCACTCTTAATAAAATGAGCAATCACACCCTGATGTTGCCACTTTGGGCGAGGACACATCCCTATGCCTGAATAATTATCTAACAGTCCCATAATGCGTAATATTAATTTGATGGCAAAGATAATAGACCACACATAAACGGAAACTAAAATAACCCACCAATAAGGTGACCTTTTGATGACTTTTTAGTGACTTTTACTCCTAGATGGCTTGTCTGATTAGAACAATCTGTTTTCCAAAAGGCAAGAGTGTCTTCAGTGCTATCTTAAAGTGTTGTAATCCAAAGGGAATTCCCACTATGGAGCAACAGAATACAGCTCCACAGATGAAGTGAGAAAGGGCAATTTCCCACCAGCCAAGCACAATCCATAAGACGTTGAACAAGGTGTTCAGACATCCCTCAGCATTAACTCCTTCCACCAAATCACGACCAAAGGGGAACAAGACAAAACTACCGATCTTGAATAGTTGGAGTCCAAAAGGGATGCCCACTATGGTGAGACAAAAAAGCAAAGCAAGCAACCAATATAGGAGGGCAATAGCAAAGCCACCTAAGAAAAACCAAATTATATTTCCTATTACATTCATGATTTATTCCAGTTTTAATAAATTTCACGCCTTAATATCTAAAACTACTACCACCAATAAATTCGCGCAACATGGAAGTGGGAGGAATCTCTCTCTCGGAGATAGACACGAAATAGTTTAAAAACTTAATCAGACGATGAGCCTCTGTGTATTCTTCACAAAACTTAGGCACCTCAGCCAAAATGGGCTCGGCATGACGCTTCAAGACAGCCAGCTCAAACAACAAAGCTGAATTAAACATCACATCAGCATTTTCTTGATAAGGGAAAATCCAGCGCTCCTCACCACGTCTCACACTCGGTGCACGAGCAATGGTCTCACGTGCTGAATAGTTACGGAAACGATAATCACGGATAATACGCCTCAACAAACGAGTGTCGGTAGTGGGTATCCAATTGTGGTTATCGATATTGATAGTGGTCAAAGCTGACACATAGATCTTAAATACTGCTTCACGAGGTATATTCGGAATTAAGGTGGGATTCAACGCGTGAATGCCCTCCAAGATAATCACACTGTCAGGCTTCAGTTGCAATGTATTGCCTTTGTAATAGCGTTTTCCGTCTTCAAAATTAAAGGAAGGTAATGCCACTTCCTTGCCTTCGAGCATGTCTTGGAGTTGCTGATTGAAGAGTGCATGGTCAATAGCGTCAATATGCTCAAAGTCCCAGTCGCCATTCTCATCGCGCGGAGTGTCTTCACGATTAACAAAGTAATTATCCATAGAGATAATCACAGGGTCTAATCCATTGACCATCAACTGAATCGACAAGCGCTTGCTGAATGTTGTTTTGCCTGATGAAGACGGACCGGATACCAACACAAACTTTGGCTTGCGTGTGGTAATCATGTCGGCAATTTGCCCCACCTTCTTTTCTTGTAGCGCTTCTGACAACTTAATCATATTAAATGCTTGATTTTGTCGGCAGGCAATATTCAGTTCTCCCACATTGCTCACCCCCATGAGTCTGTTCCAATTCACATACTCATTAAAGGTCTCAAACATCTTGTCTTGCTCCACAAATTCACTCAGCCGGTCAGGATGCCTTCGGTCGGGAACACAGAGCAACATGCCGTCATGATAGAGCTTCAGGTCGTAAACAGTGATATAGCCGGTGGAAGGCATCAAGACACCATTGTAGTAATCAATGTAATCATCCATGCGGAAATAGCGACAATAGGGATTACCCAATGTGTCAAAAAGTGTTGTTTCCCCGTCGGTCCTTGACTTGAACAATTCCTTCACCACCTTAGTCTGCTTTTCTTCACAAACTATTGGCTTGTCAGCAGCAATCAGCTCCTGCATACGCTGTTTGATGAAAGAGATAACCGCCTCATCTAACTCTCTGCCCAAGTTCTCAATAGTACAATAGTAACCCTTAGACACAGAATGCTGAATACGCAACACAGCATCGGGATATATGTCATGAATCGCCCGGGAAAGCACCATGCACAAGGTACGCACATAACAACGCATACCCGAAGGACAACTCGCATCAATAAACTCAATATCTTTGGGTTTATAAATATAAAAATTCAGTCCCTCTGCCTTGTAATTCACTCGGGCCGCCACCACAGGATAAGGCAAACTAATGTTAAGGGCTTGATAAATCTCAAGAAGTGAACTCCCTATTGGAAACTCGTGATAGTCTTGTGTATTTTTACAAAAAATGGTAATAGTACGCTCTTTCATAACGATTAGTTTTGTAGGTTATCTCCCCTGCGAAGATAGTATTATTTCGTTGATTGGCAATACACACAACTCTTTTTTTATCATTCATCAATGCTGCACACACAACCAACAAAAGACACACGCCGGATGAGACCGTCTTCAATCGGTGTGAGGTTTGCACTATCCTTGCCTGCGGCCAAGATAGGCTGCGGTTCGGAATAATCAAAAAAATGAGGCATTTCGCTCACCTTGTGTTTGCACTATCTTTGCCTGCGGCCAAGATAGGCTGCACCTCAGTATAAAAAATAAAATGAATTTTATTTTGTTCTACATTCGGTTTGCACTATCTTTGCTAAGTTAATCGGAAGCACACTTACAACAGGACCTTCCATGCATAAGATAGATTATTTTAACTAAGCTGAAATGATTACAGAAGTCATAGCAAAAGAAGAAATTAACAAAGCTAAGGAACTGCTCTATGAAGCTCATTCCATCGCTATCGTAACACATATCGGACCGGACGGAGACGCACTCGGGTCTTCACTCGGATTATATCACCTACTCAAAACAATTGGGAAAGAAACGGTTGCTGTTATCACACCCAATGATTTCCCTGACTTCCTGAAGTGGATGCCGGGAGCAGTCAACATCATCAACTACGAAGAAAAAAGCGAAGAAGCCGACTTAATCATCAACAACACAGACCTCATTGTATGTTTGGACTTCAACACTCCTTCCAGAACAGGTAAAATGGGCGACAAGCTCATTGCCTCAAAGGCTAAAAAACTGATGATTGACCACCACTTGTTCCCTTCTGACCTCGCACAAGTAGTGATTTCCTATCCACACATCAGTTCAACAAGCGAATTAGTATTCCGACTGATTTGCCGAATGGGACACTTTAGCGACATTAACCTCCAATGTGCTGAATGTATATATACCGGCATGATGACCGACACCGGAAATTTCTCCTACAATTCTAATCAACCGGAAATATACACCATCATTACTGAACTACTTAAAAAGGGAGTGAACAAAGACCTAATCTATCAAAATGTCTTCAACCACTACTCCGAAGGAAGAATGAAACTAATGGGCTACGCTCTATATAAAAAAATGAAGACATTCCCACAATTTCACACAGCACTCATCACACTCTCCGGACAAGAGCTCTATCCTTTCAACTTCCAATCCGGTGATGCAGAAGGATTGGTTAATCTCCCTCTTTCCATTAAGGGCATACAGTTCTCAGTGATGATGAGAGAGGATAAAGACAAAATTAAAATATCCCTGCGCTCACAAGGTGAATTCCCATGCAACGAATTGGCAGTACAATTATTTAATGGGGGCGGACACCTGAATGCGTCAGGAGGTGAGAGCTACACTTCCTTAGAAGAGGCCATCCGATTGTTTGAAGAGGCTCTTCCAGATTATTTTGAAAAACATAAAGACAAGATTATATAAAAACAAAACAAAGATATGATGCTCGAAATCAAAAACCTACATGCAACAATCAACGGTAAAGAAATTCTTAAAGGTGTAAACCTCAACATAAACAAAGGGGAAGTACATGCCATCATGGGTCCCAACGGTGCCGGAAAATCAACCTTGTCTTCTGTCCTGACAGGACACCCTGCCTATCAAGTCACAGAAGGGGAAGTGTGGTTTAACGGAAAAAATCTACTTGAAATGTCACCGGAAGTAAGAGCCAGAGAAGGTATATTCTTGAGTTTTCAATACCCCGTGGAAATACCGGGTGTAAGCATGGTTAACTTCATGAGAACGGCCGTGAATGAAAAAAGAGCTCACATGAACCTGCCACAACTCTCCGCTTCTGATTTCTTGCGACTCATGAGAGAGAAAAAAGAATTGGTGGAAATGGATAACAAACTGACCAATCGCTCAGTGAACGAAGGATTCTCGGGTGGAGAAAAAAAACGTAACGAAATATTCCAAATGGCTATGCTCGAACCACAGCTATCCATCTTGGACGAAACTGACTCCGGACTGGATATCGATGCATTGAGAATCGTAGCCAATGGCGTGAATAAACTCAAAACAAAAGACAACGCAAGCATGGTGATTACACACTACCAACGACTGCTTGACTACATCGTGCCCGACTTTGTACACATTCTCTACGACGGAAGAATTGTGAAAACCGGACCAAAAGAATTAGCTTTGGAACTGGAAGAAAAAGGATATGACTGGATTAAAAAACAATTCTAAAACAGCCTTTACACAAGTAGCATGAACGAACAAAACTACATCGAACTATACGAAAACCACAAGGAAGACATCTGTAAGCATGGGGATGACTTGCTCAATGAACACAGAGAGGACTTCTTTCAACGCTGGCGCAAAACGGGTTTCCCTAACACACAGACTGAATTGTATAGACATTGCGACCTCAACAAGCAACTGGCTATCGACTACGGACTCAACCTCAAGCAAATCAACATGACGCAAGGAAACGTGCCGTTTCAGTGTGCTGTGCCGGGCATACAATCTCACCTGTGCTTTGTCATCAACGACACCTTCGTTAGCACACAAGAGAGTGAACTGCCGGAAGGAGTCATACTATGCAGCCTTAGAAAAGCCACGCAACAATATCCCGACATTGTCAAAGCCTACCTCACACAACTCACAAAGGGTTCTGATGATGCTTTCGCATTGTTTAATGGCGCGTTTGCACAGGATGGCTTGTTCCTCTACGTACCGGACAATGTACAAATGGAAAGACCCATACAACTAGTCAATCTGATGAATGCGCCCATCGACTTCATGGCAAATAGCCACAACCTTATTGTGGTAGGAAAAAACGCTAAAGCTCAATTGGTGGTGTGTGACCATATTACTGGTTCTAAACAATATTTCAGCAACCGAGTGACCGAAGTATTCGTTCAAGAGGGTGCTCAATATGAACACTACAAGCTGGAAAGCACCGGTAAAAACAACACCAATGTGTGTGCACTCATGGTGAATCAGGAAAAGGATTCTTCATTCCTGGGAAACATCATCACACTGCACAACGGCACAACGCGCAACAACATTGATATCAACCTAATGGGCAAAGGGTGCAACACCAACTTGTGTGGAATGGTCATCGGAGATGGGCACCAAACGATAGACAACACCACACGCATCGTTCACAAAGAGTCTGATTGCAACAGCAACGAACTATTTAAATATATCCTGAACGAACAATCTACAGGTGTGTTTAACGGAATGCTTAAAGTGATGCCGGATGCACAAAAAACAGCGGCAAACCAAACCAACAGAAACATTCTGCTCACTGAAACCGCACATATTCACACACAACCCCAACTGGAAATCTATGCGGACGATGTGAAATGTTCACACGGTGCCACTACCGGACAACTCGACGAACAAGCATTATTCTACATGCAGCAAAGAGGTATCGCACAAAAAGAAGCAAAACTCTTATTGATGACTGCCTTCGTAAATGATGTAATCGATAACATACATATATCCTCTCTACAAGATAAAATCAGACTACTCGTCGATAAACGACTCAGAGGGGAAGAAAATAAATGTCAAACTTGCAAAGCTTGTCACTAAGTACTATTATGCGTAAGATACATTTCATAGCAATGGGAGGAGCTGCAATGCACAACCTTGCTTTGGCAATGAATGCCAATCCGATTTATCAAGTCACCGGTTCGGATGACGAATTCTTCGAACCTTCACGTTCTAGACTCGCGGCTAAAGGACTCTTACCGGAAAAAGAAGGATGGGACCCCGAAAAAATCACACCCGACCTACATGCGGTAATCGTCGGAATGCATGCCACAAAAGATAATCCGGAATTGATACGTGCCAAAGAATTAGGATTAAAAATCTATTCTTTCCCGGAATATCTCTATGAATGTACACGAAGCAAAACAAGAGTAGTCATCGGTGGTAGTCATGGAAAAACAACTACCACAGCAATGATTCTGTTTGTACTCAACCAACTGGGCATTGAAACTAACTACATGGTAGGAGCACAAATTGAAGGATTTGAAAACATGGTACACCTATCTCCAACAGCAAGAATTGCCGTATTTGAAGGAGATGAATATCTGGCATCGCCTATCGACCCACGACCCAAGTTCCACCTATACAAGCCACATATTGCTGTATTGACAGGTATAGCATGGGACCATATCAACGTGTTCCCAACCTTTGAAAACTATGTATCGCAGTTCAAAACATTCACAGACCTGATCGAACCGCAAGGAAGATTAATCTATTTTGATGGCGATGAAAACCTCAACAAAATCAATGACTCCGCAAGAAAAGACATAGTGACTACCCCTTATAACACACCGGAACATAAGGTGGAAAATGGAATCACTTACATTAAGCACAAACAGGAATATATTCCGCTGAAAATATTCGGAGAACACAACTTGCAAAATCTGAATGCAGCGCGCATTGTATGTCACACGCTTGGAATCAGTGACGAAAAGTTCTATAAGGCTATCTCACAATTCACAGGAGCAACCAATAGATTAGAAAGAGTAGCAGAAACAGCAACTTCTGTTGCTTACAAAGATTTTGCACACTCTCCTTCTAAACTTAAAGCTACCATACATGCCGTGAAAGAACAATACAAAGAGAAAGAAGTCATCGCATGCATGGAACTACACACATTCAGTAGCCTCAGAGCCGACTTTCTACCACAATATGCCCACTGCATGGATGAAGCGGATGTGGCTTATGTTTACTACAACCCGAAAGTGATTGAGCACAAACGACTCCAAGAAATCAAACCGGAAGATGTCAAAAACGCATTTGAGTGCGACAAAGTTAAAGTGTTCACAGATTCTGAATTACTGCAAGCTGAATTAAAAAATCGCAATTACGATAACTGCGTTCTGCTTATGATGAGCTCAGGAAACTTCTCCGGAGTGAACATCAAAGATTTTACCAACGAACTTTTGAACAAATAAGGCAAATGGAAGAGAAACAATTCTTATTGGACCATCGCTACATGCGCATGGCAAGAATATGGGCAGAAAACTCATATTGCGAAAGAAGGAAGGTGGGAGCACTATTGGTAAAAAACAAAATGATTATTTCCGATGGATATAATGGCACACCATCGGGATTTGAAAATTGTTGCGAAGACGAGAACAATGTGTCTAAGCCTTATGTTTTACATGCAGAGGCTAATGCCATCACTAAGATAGCGCGCTCACACAATAGTAGCGACGGAGCAACGCTCTATGTCACCGCTTCTCCATGTATTGAATGTGCAAAACTCATCATTCAGGCCGGAATCAAAAGAGTGGTATATGGAGAAAAATATCGCATCATGGATGGTGTGGAACTGTTAGAAAGAGCAGGAATTGAAGTGATATATTTGCAAGACCTATAAAATAACTTACTCTTTATGAAACGTTTTATCTTACCAACCATCACCATAATATCCATCATCGTGGGTGTTATAATCGGAAACGCACTGGCGAAAAGACAGTATCTCATAGACTCCTACTCTTCTAAACTACAAATGCCGGAAGTAAAGGGAGATGAAAAAATAAAGCAATTCATGTGGTGGGTGAACACAGGATATGTGGACACACTGGATATGAATAAACTTTCTGAAGACGTAATCATTGACATTCTGGAAGAGTTAGACCCTCATTCGTCTTATATACCTGCTAAAGACCTCGAAATGGTCAATAGCGAACTAGAGGGTAGTTTCAGTGGCATTGGAGTGCAGTTCAACATTCAAGAGGACACTGTACACGTTGTGGCTGTTATTAGTGGCGGACCTTCTGAAAGCGCAGGACTCATGGCGGGTGACCGAATTGTTGAGGTGGACGACTCGGTGTTTGTCGGGAAAGAAATTAACAACGAAAAGGTGATGAAGCGACTTCGTGGACCTAAAGGCACACAAGTAAAACTGGGAGTGAAACGACATGGAACGCAAGAAACACTTCACTACAACATCACACGCACGGATATCCCGGTGAAAGTCGTCGATGCGGCATACATGATAACACCCGAAATTGGCTTCATACGAATTAGCAAATTCGGAGAGAAAACCTACAAAGAGTTCATCGCATCACTGGCAAAACTCAGAGCGCAAGGAGCAATCAAATACATCATTGACCTACGTGAAAACTCTGGTGGATACATGGAGCAAGCCATCAGTATGATCAACGAATTCTTGGAAGAAGGTGATCTGATTGTATATGCAGAAGGAAAAGCTTATCCAAGACAAGACGCAAAAGCCAACGGGAAGGGAAGTTTCAAAAACACTCCTATAGTTGTCTTACAAGACGAATTTTCTGCTTCTGCAAGCGAAATATTCACCGGAGCAATACAAGACAACGACAGAGGTATCATCATCGGAAGACGATCATTTGGAAAAGGATTAGTGCAACAACAATATCCATTTCAAGATGGTTCAGCTATGAGATTGACAGTGGCACGCTACTACACTCCGGCGGGAAGATGCATCCAAAAACCATATAAAAAAGGTGATAACGAAGATTATCTGCTTGACATCGTACACCGATTCAATCGAGGAGAATTCTACAGCAAAGACAGCATACAATTGGTAGATACGATTCCTTACTACACAAAGAAAGGAAGAATTGTATATGGAGGTGGTGGTATCATGCCCGACCACTTTATTCCACGAGACACGTCTCACAACACACCCTACTATAACACTGTGGTAAACTATGCCTATACCTACCAATTTGCATATACATATACCGACAAACACAGAGATACGCTGAATAAATACAAAACATGGCAAACGATGTCACAACATCTTGACCAACAAAATCTGCTAAAAGAGTTCATCGCTTTTGCAGATAGTAAAGGTGTTAAACCGGTTGATGCGGAGATTAAAAAATCTGAGAAAGCGTTATTACGACTCATCAAAGCATACATCACACGAAATATTCTGGATGACGAAGGCTTCTATCCCATCTTCCTACAAGATGACCCAATGATAGAAGATGCCATCAATACACTACAAAACAACCTCACTGAATAACATATATATGATTATTAAGGCATACAACAACCAACTCCGGACAAGCGACCTGACACTCGTTGCCAAAACACTGCAGAAAGGGGGAATTATTATTTACCCCACTGACTCTGTGTATGCTTTTGCTTGCCTGCCGGAACATCAAAATGCGGTTGACAAAATATGCCTAATAAGAAATATTCCCGCCAAACAACCCAAACTCACACTTATTTGTAAGGACATAGCACAAGTCAGACAATACACCTTGTTTTCTGACGACACATTCAAACTGATTAAAGCACATACTCCCGGTCCCTACACCTTCATCTTGCAAGGAAATAATAAATTGCCCAAAACTTTTAAAGGTAGAAAAACAGTAGGAATACGCATAGCTAATCACCCCATACCTGCCGCCATAGTAGAGGAAACACAATCGCCACTCATGACTGCTTCAATGAGAGCACCCATTGACAACGACATTGAATACATGACTGACCCGGAACTGATGGCTGAAATGTATCCTGACATAGACATTATCATAGACGGAGGTATAGGACAAACCACCCCTTCTACTATCATTGACTGCACAGAAGAGGAACCTATAATCCTACGACAAGGTATTGGAGAGCTTGCACTCTGACACAATTAGGCTATAGCAAGGCCTGATACACTAAATTGTGCATAAGTTCTTTTGGGCGAATACCCGGAACAGCCGGATATACATTCGTATAAAACAATATCAACAAATCCTCCTGAGGATCCATCAAATAATCAGTCGTAAACATACCACCCCAACGCATTGAGCCTTCTGATGCTACCGTATGATGAAGATACTCTGGACGAAAAACATCCCAAGCTAAACCAAATCCTATATCTCCACGCAAGTCGCCAACTGCATTACGTTGCATCAATTCCAAGGTCTTCCGTCCTAATAAACGATGACCATTAAAGATTCCCCCATTCAACACCATCTGACAAAACTTACCATAATCCTCTATAGTACCACACAAACCGGCACCCGTAGAGTGTAACATCTTAGCCCCTGCATAAGGATAAGTTTGAAAAACAGGATGGTCAGACGGATGAAAGGCTCCGGTTGACGTATCAAATGTATATAACTTCACTAAACGAGACTCCTTCTCACGAGGCAAATAGAAGTAAGTATCCACCATACCTAAGGGCTCAAATATACGCTCACGAAGATATACATCCACCGGCTGACCCGACAACACCTCAATCAAACGACCCAAGACATCCGTATTCATACTATAAGTAAAAGCTTCGCCCGGATTATGAGCCAAAGGTAAACGCGCTATACCCTCCACCATATCTGCCAAACTAACACTATCCAAACTATTTAATGTAGGAACACCATAACGCTGAGCAATCGCCCCATGCACTCCTCTATAAGAAATTCCGGAGGTATGTGTCAATAAATGACGAATCGTTATATCTTTATCTGCCGGACGGGTCTCACAGACACCACACACACTATCATAATCCACCAAAACACATGGAGAATCAAAATAGGGCAAATAACGCTTAATGGGATCATCTAACTGGAAACGACCCTCTTCCCACAACATCATCAATCCAACTACCGCTACTGCTTTTGTCTGAGATGCAATACGAAAAATATCATCTCGTTCGCAAAGCACATCCTTCTCCTTATCTCGCCAACCATAAGCTGCATGATGAACAATTCTACCACGATGTACCACTAAAGTTACAGCATTGGGCAACAGGCCATCATCCACCAAACCCTGAAAAACAGAATCTATACGACTCAAACGAGACATATCAAAAGCATCCGATACATCACTACCCCATATAAATTCCTGAGGAACATCACTCCGATTCACACCACAAGAAACACAACAAACACAAACGAATAAAAAGAAAAACTTCCTAATCATAAAAAACAACTAAAAAAAGAAAACCGCCACACAAATATGTAGCGGTCTCTATATCTATAAAAAATTCATTATTGCAAACGGAATGTTACAGGAACGGTATAGTTCACACGAACAGCCTTACCACGTTGCTTACCTGGCTTCCATTTCGGCATAGATTGAATAACGCGAATAGCTTCCTTGTCCAAACTTGCATCACCAGAACTACGCACTGCGCGAACGTCAACAATTGAACCATCACGATTCACTGTAAACTGACAGATAACACGACCTTGAATACCACTTTCTTGTGCAATAGCCGGATAACGAATATTCTTACTCAAGAATTTAAAGAGTTCTGCATCACCACCAGGGAAAGCAGGCATCTCTTCAACAACCATAAACACAGTCTCCTCTTCCTCTTCTTCTGGCTCTGGCGCAGCAACTGGAGGAGCAATCTCTATCTTCTGACTCTGGTCATCTTCAGTGTTTATCTCCACAGTCTCTGTTTCTGTGTCATTATCCACAATGTCCAAAACCAACTCTTCAATCTTTTGTTCTGGAGGAGGGGGAGGAGGAGTAACTTGTTGTTCTTGCTGAGTCTGAACAATCTCAATTTCTTCTTCCACTAAAAACTCTTCATCAGCAACTTCATACTTAACCACCTCCGACTGAGTCCATTCCAAGGCCATATAACAAAGCCCTAGAGCAACTACAAGTCCCAACAAAAGATAAGTCAATTTCTTATCTTCTAAACTTGCATTTTTTGATTTTTTTACGTCCATTGTATTATGATTCTTGTATTAATAAATTGCAATTCACACTTTACGGGGCAAATGTACGTTTTTTTTCTCATACAACATAACAAATACAACAAAAAAATCCATTTTTCATACAAACTAACCTTTTCTCCACCAAAACCACACACAACAAACAGAAAATACAAATCACTCGAAAAACAAAAAAAAACCACACAGAACAAAAGCAACACCAAATGGCACTATTTTTGCACACACATACAAAACACCAAGAATATGTCGCAAACCGAATCTCACACCCAACGATTATTCATAGAAGTAGCACGAAACCTTTTCGCTAAAAGAGGAAAAAGAAACGTTACAATGAACGATATAGCTGCCGAATCAAAAAAAGGCAGAAGAACACTATACCTATATTTCAAAAACAAAGAAGAAATATACAAAGCCGTAATAGAAAACGAAATACACATACTACACAAAAGAGTTTCGGCCATACATAAAAAACAAGGAATCCCACCAAGACAAAAACTCTCAGAATTCATCACCACACACCTTGAAGCAACTAAAGATGCAGTTATCAGAAACGGATCACTAAGAGCCGAATTCTTTCGAGATATATATGCCGTAGAAAAAGCCAGAAGAAAAATAGACAAAGAAGAAATAGGGATGATAAAAGAAATACTACTATCCGGACTCACCCAAAACAATCCCAAAAGAATCGACCCATCACTCACTGCAATGATAGTATTCTATGCAATGAAAGGATTGGAAATCCCCTACCTCAGACAATCCATGGGGGCAAACTTCAATAACAATAAAGAAACAATCGTAGAATTCGTGCTGCAAAGTATCAAGTTCTAATCCCGCACATGCACACAGCACTCATACTCATAGCATTCATCAGCCTCACACTAGGACTGATTGGCATATTTCTACCCATACTACCCACAACACCCTTCTTGCTGCTCTCCGCTTGGCTCTTCGCACACAGTTCACCAAGACTACACCACTGGTTACTCAACCACCCCACACTCGGATCATACATCCGCAACTTCCAAGAAGAAAAAGCACTACCACTACGCATCAAAATCATATCCATCTCCACACTCTGGATCACACTACTCATAAGCATCTGCATACTACACAACAAACTCTGGCTACAAATCCTACTCACTACAATCGGAGTTGCAGTCACGTGGCATATACTATCATTCAAAACAAAAAAAGCAACACCAGAATCCAATCAAACCCCGCACAATAAATAATAAGGAAGGAGAAGTCTATACTCGCGCGAGCAAAAATAAAAAAACCGCATTGCGCTCATTGAGAAAACTCCCAAGAAATAGGAATCAAACCTTCCAGTAACCTTTGTAATCCGCTGTCTGAAAAAACAGAACCCAATAAGGGATACGGCCCGCCATTAACTACCGGATACAGTCTGTAAATGTTATGTGTTGAGTTTTCCAATCCCAAGCAATGCGGCTTATAGTGTATCCGAAACAAAAATCAAAGAACTAAATATCCACCACAAAAAACAAACAACAGCGCAAAGATATATAAATTTATCAAATAAACAAACCTACGCCACTCTATCCACAAAATACAACACAAACAAAACAAAATTTGTTTAAACAAACAACACGCAAATAACACAATAACACGCAATAAAAAAAGATTTTTACAAAAAACTTGCACAAACAAAAAATAAAGCGTAATTTTGCAACCCGTTTTTAGACAGAAAAAACAGGAGAAAGTATAATCAACAAAATAATTACACAGAGATGTCAAAAATTTGTCAGATTACCGGCAAGAAAGCCATGGTAGGTAACAACGTTTCACACTCAAAAAGACGCACAAAACGCACTTTTGACGTAAACTTGTTCCATAAAAAGTTCTATTGGGTAGAACAAGACTGCTGGATTACATTAAACATTTCAGCAGCTGGTCTTCGTACCATCAACAAGCTAGGCCTTGATGCAGCATTAAAGATGGCAGCAGAAAAAGGGTATTTATTTGTATAACCACAAAAACACACCGCAATGGCAAAGAAAACTAAAGAAGCAAGAGTGCAAGTAATTCTTGAATGCACCGAACACAAAGATAGCGGTATGCCCGGCACATCACGCTACATTACGACTAAAAATCGCAAAAACACTCCAGAACGTTTAGAGTTGAAAAAATACAACCCTATTCTTAAAAGAGTTACAGTACACAAAGAAATTAAATAATAGTAAGATATGGCAAAGAAAGCAGTCGCAACATTGCAACAAGGAGCTGGACGTTCCTTCTCAAAGGTGATTAAAATGGTTAAATCACCTAAGACAGGAGCATACGTTTTCCAAGAAGAAATCGTACACAACGACGACGTAAAAGAATTCTTTAAGTAAGCATCAGTATAAATGAGGTGGGAAAATATCCCGCCTTATTTCACTAATGTAATACAAAAAAAAGAAAGATATTTGCGCAAATGATGTAATATCACTTGCACAAATAAAAAAAAATAACTACCTTTGCACTCGCAAAAACAAAAGGTGCCATAGCTCAGTTGGTAGAGCAAAGGACTGAACATCCTTGTGTCCCCGGTTCGATTCCTGGTGGCACCACAAAAAGAGACTCAAACAAGTCTCTTTTTTGTTTATATACCCCGCCAGACCATAAAGCAACGCTTGTACCGCTCTATGACAAGTACTCCTTTATCACACACTTACCGACTTCCCCATCCTATATATACCCGACCGGGTATAATTTTATTGTTTCACTTACTGATTTTATACCCGATGAGCTATAAAGCGAAGATGTCCCCACCAGACAACCATATAAACAACTGAAATTCTCATTCTTAAATTATAGAAATTTCAATTCATGCGATAAAAAAGTTACTTCAAAAAGACACAGTTTCGCATATTATCACTAAATTTAAATAATTTAATCTGCACCTCGCAATAAAAAATAAATGATTTTATTTTGTTCTTGCCTCGGTTTGCACTAAATTTGCGGTATACGCCAATAAAATGTGTAAATGATGAAAGACCTAAATAGACTAAAAGTAGTATTGGTTGAACAAAAGAAAACCGGGAAATGGCTTGCCGAACAGCTTGGCAAAGACCCCTCAACAGTCTCTAAGTGGTGCTCAAACAAGATGCAACCGTCGTTGGAGATGCTGGTGAATATTGCGAAGGTGTTAGATGTTGATACCAGAGAACTAATTGTTATTACGAAACAATAACTATGGACGGCCAATTTATAACAAACAAAGATTTGATATTATCAGATATCATTAATTCCATACTTCTCAAGTGTGACAATGCCTACTTCTTGGTGGGTTATTTCTACTTTTCTGGTTTTGCTGAGCTCTGTGAGAAACTGAAGAATATAAACTTAAAGGTTCTTGTAGGCTTAGAAGTGGAGCGTAGTATTGTCAATGGTATTAAAGAAGTGGAAAACTTTACCGTTCTTAATCGTACGCGCAACCAACAGCGCGATGATTTTTACAAGAGTCTCATTGACATATACAATAACACAGATTTCTTTGACTCAGAAGAACAGATAGAAAAGTTCAAGCTTTTCCTAGAAAAATTAGAGAATGGAACATTAGAGATTAGGAAAACACTTGATCCCAATCATGCCAAGCTGTATCTCTTCCAGAACAAAGAGGAAGAAAATATATGTGGTACGTTCCCTGGGACGATGATTACAGGTTCGAGTAATCTATCTGTAACAGGTCTACGCAACAGATTAGAATTGAACGTGATATTACGCGACAAACCCAGTTATGAAGAAGGTAAATCTGTCTTTGATGAACTGTGGGAGACCTCAGTTGAGGTTGTTGATACCAATCACCTAGAGGAATTCAAGGAAAAAGTTATCAAGCATATATGGTTCGAGAAATTGTATTCTCCATATGCTCTGTTTGTACGTGTATTGCATGAATACTTCAATATACCTGCCGATAAGAACATTATTACACCGAGCGAAATCACTGATGGAACATATTCTGATTTGAAATATCAGACCGATGCAGTGCAGCTAGCACTCAATTCCATCAAGAACCATGAGGGAGTTATCATTTCTGATGTGGTGGGTTTGGGTAAGAGTATCATTGCATCTACTGTGGCGCGTAATCTGCGTTTGCGCACTATCATTGTATGTCCTCCCCACTTGAAACAACAGTGGGAAGAATACAAAGATGAGTTCGGATTCACCGCCTCGGTATTCAGTGCAGGCAAGATAGAGTCAGCCTTGAATCATTATCGTTCTATTGTCCGCCCCGACGAGAAATTCCTTATCATTGTAGACGAAGCCCATAAGTACAAGAATGAGTTTATCCAAGACTATAGTATCCTGCATGATTTGTGTATGGGCAACAAGGTGATGCTCTTGTCTGCCACTCCTTTTAATAACCGTCCCGAGGATATCTATTCGATGCTGAAGCTTTTCCAGATACCCAGCAAATCAACGCTAAAAACCGTTGAGAATTTGGGCACAGCATTCAAGGAACTCATATCCCGTTACAAAGATTTGGCCGAAGGACAACGTAAAGGCTCTTTGACTAAGGCTGAGATCAAGGACGAAGCCGATGCTATAGCTCGTAGCATACGCTCTATTATTTCACCTTTGGTAGTGCGCCGTTCTCGTCTTGACCTCGAAGAGATTCCCGAATATAAGGATGATTTGAAACGGCAGGGAATAAAACCTGTCATTCCCGAACCTCCTCAACAGTTGGGCTACTATCTTGGGGATATGCGTGAACTTTATCTGCGCACGCTCAATCTTATTTCCCCCTCAGAAGTCGAAAAGGAGAAGAACAAGAATAATCCCGGTTTCAGATATTACGAAGGAGCCCGATACAAACCAACTCGTTATATTGTAGACGATCCTGAATTGCGTAGTCAACTGGACGAGGAGTTAGAAGAGAAGATGGGTACTGACTTGGGCATGATGATTGGTCGACAAGTCAATATCGCCCTTTTCATGCGTCGCATGTTGGTGCGTCGATATGAAAGCTCTGTCGCCGCGTTTCGTGACTCATTAAACGCAATGATAGAATCATCGGAGCATATCTTGAAATGGATAGAAGTACGGGATAAAGTACCTGTGTATAAAAAAGGCACACTGCCCGATGTCGAAGACTTCTATCAAACCACCGATGATGACCTGAACGAAGAGATTACCGAAGCATTCGAGAAGTATCAGGACAAAGGCTTTTTTGAGATAGATATGCAGTATATCAAGCGCGACGAGTTTGTCGGTGATATACAAGCTGATCTCCAACTTCTGAAAGATATCCGTGACGAGTGGTTTACCGCCAAACCATATATCATTAAGGGGAAGACAGTTACCAACTACGACATCAAGTTTGACTACAAACTTGATGCTTTCCGCAAATTATTGAAAGAGTTACGAACCACTGACCCCAAACGCAAGATTATTGTTTTCACCGAGTTTGCCGACACGGCCAACTATTTGGGTGAAGCATTGGCAGAAGAGGGGTTGGGTGTATTCAAATACACATCTAAAGAGGCCTCTTCGACCAATAAGGACACCATTCGTGCCAATTTTGACGCAGGTATCAAGCCTCAATTCCAGCGCGACGATTATCAAGTGCTCATTGCAACCGATGCCATTTCCGAAGGTTACAATTTGCATCGGGCAGGCACTATATTTAATTATGACATTCCTTATAATCCCACTCGTGTTATTCAGCGTATCGGACGTATCAACCGTATCAATAAGAAGATGTTCGAGAAGTTGTATATATACAACTACTTCCCGACAGATATAGGCGAGGCCGAGACTCGCACCAAGCAAATCTCTACCTTGAAGATGGCTATGATACATGCTATCATGGGTGAAGACACCAAGGCACTGACCGACGAGGAGCAATTGAATGCTTTCTTTAAGGAACGTTATCAGGCTGAATTGGCCAAGAGTGAAGAGCGCTCGTGGGATACTCAATACCGCAATCTATTGAATCAACTGCGAGGTTCTGACATTCACGAACATGCCTTGCAAATACCTCATCGTGCTCGTATTGCTCGTGAGGTCGACAAACCCTGCAAGGGAGTATTGTTGTTTGGAAAGAAGGGCAACGACTTTGTTTTCAAAATAGGAGATTGTGTAGATAACGTTCCTGTTATGCTCACAGCCGAGCAGGCGATCAGTCTGTTTGAGGCTACGATAGACGAAGAGCCGATAGCTGTTGATAAACAGTTCGACAAGGTGTATCAGCACGTCAAGGCTCATCTCTACCGCAGCATTGCAAAAGACGAGAACGAAAAATCACGTCTGGAAGCCTTCGATAAACTCAAACTATGGGCCAAGACAAAAGTCCTCCCCAAAGACTATATTGCCGACCTGTTGCAAATTCTTCAAAAGGATGGTTTGACAGGTGAGGAGGTACGCTTTATCAATAAACAAACAAGTAAAACAGCTATCAAGATACAAGAAAAAATCACCCAAGACTATCTCAACCGCATCGTGGAGAAGATGAACAAGGTAGAAGAGGGTGACGAGACATTGATTCTTGCAGAACAACTTAAATAATCAGAATTATGGAATTCAACAAAAGATATAGCCGGCCTGAGTTTGTAAACTTTTTACAAAATAAATTCTTGCCAGAAGATTTTATAGCAGAGACGACTGTCATAGACATAGAACGGCAAACAAAATATATTCGCAGTGTAACCAAGTTGGGTTCAAGCGAATCATTGGATTTAGTTGTTTATGAGATTCGTCATGCTTCTACTCACGATGCTCGTGTAGGTTTGTCAAAAGAAGCATTCCGTTTCCTTGCTGATGAATGGGAAAGCAAGGCATTGGTATTATTCGTTCCTGAGGGCAATGACGCCAATTACAGATTCTCACTGATTACCATTGATTTGAACGAAACAGAAGAGGGCAAACTGCAAAAAATATATTCAAATCCTCGCCGTTATTCTTATTATCTTGGAGAAGGGATTGCATATTACACTCCAAATAAATATTTAAATGCCGGACGTGTCACAGATGAAAAAGACCTAACAGATCGCTTCTCGGTAGAGGTGCTCACCAAAGCTTTTTATCAGGAGCTTTCTGATTGGTATGCATGGGCAGTTAAGGTTGTTCGATTCCCGAATAAATTAGACGATAAAGATGATGATGACAAATATAATTCTGAAGCGGCTATTCGTTTGGTAACTCGTCTTATTTTCGTATGGTTCCTTAAACAGAAACATTTGATTCCTAATGAGTTCTTTGACGAGGATTATATTCGTGAGAATCTGATTGACGACTTCAACCCTAATGTGATGGTTGATTTGTTCTATAAGTCTAATGAGAGCAAGTACTATAAAGCTATTCTTCAGAATTTATTCTTTGCAATGCTCAATAGTCCCATTACCAAAGAGGGTGAAAGTGAATTGAGTGAGCGTCATTTCCGCTTTGGACGTGGAGATTACGACAATAATAAACTGATGCGTTATGAATCAATGTTCAAAAATCCACAGCTCTTCATTGACTTGGCAAATAAGACAGTCCCATTTCTCAATGGTGGCTTGTTTGATTGCTTGGATGACAAAGACAATGGTAATTATGTGGATGGATTTTCAGACAGAGAGATTGTTAAAAAAGCCTTGATTGTCCCAGATTATCTATTCTTTGGAGAAGAAGTCGGTAAAGATATAGACCTATCTGAATGGTATGGAGATAAGAAAAAGAAAAAAGTTAGTGCACGTGGTATTATTGATATTCTCAAACGCTATAACTTTACTGTAGAAGAAAATACACCATTTGATCAAGAGGTGTCTCTTGACCCGGAATTGCTGGGTAAAGTGTTCGAGAACCTTTTGGCTTCATACAACCCTGAAACTCAAACCACAGCTCGTAAGCAGACAGGCTCATTCTATACCCCTCGCGAGATTGTGCAGTATATGGTAGATGAAAGCCTTGTGGCACATCTCAAACGAACCGTAGACGAAGAATTGGAACCAGAATTTCGCAAACTCATAAGTTATGTGGACGAAGAAATATCACTGACGGCAGAGCAAAAATTACATGTGATGGAATCTATCTATCACTGCAAAGTGCTTGACCCAGCTTGTGGTTCGGGTGCATTCCCTGTGGGTATGCTGCAACAGATGGTGCATATACTCTCACAACTCGATCCCACCAATGAGCAATGGAAGAAGATGATGCTTGAGGAAGCTGTCAACGAAAGTCGCTCGGCTTTTCAAGCAGAATCGAAAGAAGAGAGAGAAGAACGCATGAGAGATATTGAAACCTCTTTTGATGAGAGTCTCAATAATCCTGACTATGCCCGTAAACTCTACTTGATAGAGAATTGTATCTATGGTGTAGACATACAACCTATTGCCATACAGATTAGCAAACTTCGCTTCTTTATTTCATTGGTTGTAGACCAGAAGACAACCAGTGACCCCGTCGCCAATTTTGGCATCCGTCCATTACCCAACCTTGAAGCCAAGTTTGTTGCAGCTAACTCTCTTATTCCTTTGTTCAAGACTGATGGAGAGCTGGGTCGCACACCTGAAATTATCGAGGTGGAGAACAAACTGAAAGAGGCCAATCATAAGATTTTCAGTGCAAAGACCGTACGTACCAAGCGTCGTTGGAAGGAACGCTTAATCGCGCTTCGTGAGGACATGGCTACAAAGTTAGCCAAAAACGGTTTCCTTACTGCCGATGCAGCTAACCAATTGGCATCCTATGACATGTTCAATCAAAATACGGCTGCAACATTCTTTGATGCAGATTGGATGTTCGGTATTAAGGATGGTTTTGATGTGGTAATAGGTAATCCTCCATATATTGATGCGAAGAAACTTAAAGCATTGGCACCATTCCTTAAATTATATCACATATATATTGGCTCGGCTGATCTTTTTACCTATTTCTACGAA
The DNA here is from genome assembly GCA_017647145.1 of Paludibacteraceae bacterium. Lineage (GTDB taxonomy): Bacteria > Bacteroidota > Bacteroidia > Bacteroidales > Paludibacteraceae > Gallipaludibacter. The sequence goes on along the minus strand of JAGCLD010000001.1, from coordinate 4,261 downwards.
ATGGGAATAAAACTCTTAAAAAAAGATGGTGTTATAACATATATTACTTCGAATAAATGGATGAGAAGTGAATATGGTCATAATCTCAGAAAATACATATTAGATTATAATCTCATAGCTCTATTAGATTTTGGAACAAATCGTTTATTTAATGCAACAGTAGATACAAATATTATGTTTGTATGTAAAAATCAGAAAAAAACTTTACCGATTATATGTTCCATGCAAAATTGTGACAACTTGTCTTCCATCTATAAATATTCAATAGAACATAATGTTAAAGTAAACCTGACTGAACAAGCCTGGTTAATTAAACAGGGAACTAAAGATATCATTAAAGATAGAATAGAGAAAACTGAAACAAAACTTGTTGATTTAGGAGTTAATATTTATAGAGGCATCTTGACAGGGTGCAATGAAGCTTTTCACATATCAACAAACAAAAGAAATGATTTTTTGAATATTGATAGAAATAATAACTCAATAATACATCCATTAGTTAGAGGTGTTGATACAAACAAATACATTTGTTCTGATAGTAATCTTTGGATTATCAACACACACAATGGCTTAAAAAGTAAAGGCATTACACCTATAGATATAAATAATTATCCAGTTATAAAGGAACATTTAGATAATTATTATGAAAGGCTTCAAAAAAGAGGTGACAAGGGATGTACACCTTATAATTTACGTAATTGTGCTTACCTTCTAGAATGTTATAAAGAAAAAATAATATGGCAAGCTATTTCCAAAAGAGCTGAATTTTCTTATGATTCAGAAGGAAAACATCTATGCGATGTTACTACATTTTTTATGACAGGCAGTAATCTAAAATATTTGTTAGCAATATTAAATTCAAAATTGTTTGCTTATGCTTTAATGCACATTTATTTAGAAGGAGATACATTTAAATCAAAAAATAATATAATCCAAAATTTCCCTGTTCCTAACCAAGAAATGATGATTGACTATTTATCTCAAAAAATAGATATATTATTAACAAAAAAGGAACAAGGATTATCGTATGAAAAAGAAGAAGACAACATTGATAAATTAGTTTTTCATCTTTATAATCTCACTTACGATGAAGTCCTCATTGTAGACCCTGAAACTCCAATTACCCGCGAAGAATACGAGAAAGGAGGTATAGCATGAAAGTATCAACAAGGAACATTAAACAGATATATTCTCGTCTAGAATATCTTTATGATAATTTCAACATAGACCCAATAGATGAAAAAATAGGGATTGGAGAAGAGGCGATTTATATAAATTTCCCTGATGAATGGGATAGAGATAATAGCTGTTATCCCGTTGAAGATTTTATGCGTTATACGGACGGATTGGGAAATATTCAAGTTATTGATAACCATTCTGTTATTTCTGGGAACATTAGACAGACAATTGTTAATTTTGACGATTATCATTATGAGCATTTAGTCCCTGCAATAAGGTTTGAGACAGATAAATATTCAATGAAAATCGTTAACAATCCTTTCTTGATTGGGATTGTTGCATCTCGAGATGGTATCTATAATGAGGATTTTGGAGTATTTCCTTGTTCAAATTACAAAGCAGTTGAAATTGTATACAAAGGAGAAAGGGGACAGGAAGAGGATGATATCATGTTTATAAAATCATGTTTATTTTATATTGCAAGTAAATTTAATGTACCCATGTCTATAGGGAGTTTTTGGACATGGGATGATATTACAGATGAGCAAAATGATGATTCCATTACTGTTAGTGAGTCTGCGCTAATTCCATATTGTCGAGCTATGGATTATTATATAGAAGGATTGTCAATAGAAAAGGCGGACATAAAATATTTACATTTATACAAAATAATAGAATATTTTTCTCCGATTGTATCCAAGAAGGCATCATATGAACAATTAAACAACAGACTAGATGCATTACAGGTTATAGAAAGAGATTATGAATATTTAGAGTCAATCTTTAACCTTGCCAAGCAATATCAAATATCATTAAAAGACAAAGAACTAGCTAATACGGTATTGGATGAATGCGTTGATATTGCCTTACTCTTCTCGTTTTTACCTGAATCTATTCAAAAAGCGATTTCAAAGGTTTGCCATTTTGAAATAAAAAATATTACAAATATAAGCCCTTCAATAATAGAGAGCATAAAAAAGGAAATAGCTGGAATCTTATATGCAACTCGCAATAGTATAGTCCATGCGAAATCAAATTACATAGATACAGGTAAAGAATGTCCAGAAGAAGATTTAGACCAATTAAATGAGTTCATGGCTAAATTATGTGAATGTCTGTTTGTGTGGAACAGTAGACAAAACAAAGGTTTACAACTTAGATAAAATCATTAAATGACTTTCATTATGAGAGTTGATAGAGAAATAAGAGAAAAACTTATTGATGAGAGTGATGCGAGTTTTGAAGCCCGAAAACTTTGGTATGCATTCAAAGATGCGGTATTATATGAGAGTCGTTTCTTTGCAAGACATCAACTATTAGATATACTATCCTGGTATATGGAAAAGAATACTCTCAATATCAAGTCAGGCCAAATTTATTATAGGGCAAGAGTTATAGATGATAGTTGTATCAACGACCACATGATGTATAAATGCTACGCTGCACCCGAAGGAGAAAAGTTAGATATTCAATATGTTGGTAAGACGAATCCTTTTAAGGGACTTACAAAAGAAGCTTCATTTATTCCCCCTAAGAGTATTAAAGTTTTAGCAGGACGTGCAAACCCTAAATATGTTAAATACTTATATGTTGCAGAAAGTCCCACAACAGCAATTTTTGAAGTGCCTCCAAAGTTTGAGATATTCCCCGATAGACTTGAGATAACTTCAGCCGGTCGTTTGCCCGAATCTCTTACAAGAGAAGAGTTCTTCAATGGTATATCTATCCCACGCAATAAGGAATTGATGCGTATCTATCGTGATGTGGAGTTGGTAGAATCATTAGGTTCTGGCATTCCTCGTATTTTGCGAGCATACGGTGAGGATTGTTTCAAGTTTACGGATAACTTTATCCGCATTACTTTGCCTATTAGTGCTCATGATAGTGCTCATGATAGTGCTCATGATAGTGCTCATGATGCAAGTAATGTATCTAAAGCTATTAGAACACTTGTTACTTGCATTGAAGGGGAAGTTGATAGGGACACTCTACAATCGCTTATTGGCATAAAGCACCGAACATATTTCCGTAGTACATATATTAAACCGGCTCTTGATGAAGGTTATATAGAGTTTACTCTACCCAATGAGAAACAAAGTAAGTTGCAGAAATATCGCCTTACAGCAAAGGGTATTGCTTTGAAAAATAGCCTGACAAGCAATAAGTAATTTAGCTCAACCTATCATATAATATGTAATAAACGCGCTTTTTCTATATTTTATGATAGGTTACGCTTGTGGATTAATTTACTAATCAGATTAGAATATGAATAATACCGTAATAGATGTTGCTTTAATTGCAGCAAAGGTAGCGGCAATAAAGAATGAAAAGGCAAGAATGATTGTTGGTGGCGTTTCTTTGGTATATAATGTGGCGCAAATAGCCCGTTTCCGTTCTATGATTGTAGAGTTATCTCAAATATGTAATTACATTGTATCCAAAGCTCAGATTATAGGCTCTTATACGATAGAAGAATATAATCTTGCTGTCGAGTGCCAACGACAAATTGAGGAGTGTCATCAGCAGATAGCCAAACAAGGAACAATGACTGTAATTGATGGTATATCTTTGCTGATTGATGCCTTTAACAATCTTAACAGAAGATAGGAATAGGGATTCCGAACTGAGGTGGAGCAATAGCGGGAGATTACGTTTGTAGCGATTCTTTAACGACAAAAATAATACAAACCGAGAGCAGAGATAAACTTGTTTAAACTATGCCGAGGTGCAGTTTATTTTCGCGGGAACCGCAGTGATATAGAGCCATTTAGAAAAGAAACTCATTTTCTGGTGGCAGCACTTACAAGAAACGCTAATGACTTACAAAATAAGTTATTAGCGTTTTTTCTTTTGCCTAAAAACCTAAAAAGAGAAAAAAGAGCGAAAAGGGAATAAAAGAGAGGCTGAGTCAAAAAAATACTTTTGACCCAGCCTCATGCTATTTATGGCTTAATGCCAATATCTTCTAATATAGTTTTATTAGAGGTTAGGATTGATTGCACTCCACTCTGAAACAGCAGGAACGATGTTCAATGTAACAAGCTCGTCGCGCATCTTGCAAAGGTGCTCGTAGCTTGCATCG
>JAGCLD010000011.1 GCA_017647145.1 Paludibacteraceae bacterium | reverse complement strand
TGCGGGGACGAGACATCACCCGGACGCTGTTGTTCCGAAGCAATCCGACATGGTGGTGCAGGTACATCGGCACTAACCATTGCAGGCCTCTATGCAATGGCGACATTTTAGAGGATAAGGCGCAGGTTGGCGGTCGCGGTCTTGCCTGTGCTCGAAAACCCCACCGATGACTAAGCGTGTAGAAAGCAGATGGTTTCCCTGTTTGGACGAGGGTTCGACTCCCTCTAGCTCCACTTCATAAAACTATATTTGGGTCAAGACTGCCGGTTTTCAAAGAACCGGTGGTTTTGTTTTATTGATAAACCAATAGTGGGTGCCCCGAATCTTTGTTAAAAACATTCTACAATAAAATACAATATCTATCCTTTATTTACGCTATTGTACATTTATTCTTTGAAATATTGTATTTTTTGACTACTTTTGCACAGTAATTTACAAAACAGACACAAAATAGGGAACATTATGAACAACATATATCTTAAAAAAATTCCCATACAGGGATTTGCCACAATACAATCGTCACTGCAGCAGTTTGTGCAGCATGTCTACCAGATGCAGCACACATCAATCTTTTTCTGCCTGAGCGGCGAAGCCCTCTTCACCATTGACGGACAGAAGTACCGTTTCACCCCCGGACAAATAATCATTTGCCCCGGAGGGTCGAACATCCTGTTGCTCGATATTACAAGCGACTTCTCATCGCGTCTGCTCGGTCTCTCGAAACACATTTGGCTTGCAGCACGCAGTTCAATGAGCCCCGAGGCCATACAGGCAATGGAGTGCCGCCCCCACCAAGGAGGCAACAACAACCTCGAAGTCGAGTTCCTGAACAACATATTCCGTCAGATTGACATCCTTGACATTGAGGCCGGCAACAACGAAGCCGCCACAGACTACTGCCGCCGGAACGTTACCCTCTCCGTCAGTTCACTGCTACTGTACATACAGCATGTAAGCAAGACACACAACACCCTTGCAAAGGAGCACATAGGCGAGAACAAGGACAAACTGTTCTATGAATTCAGAGTGCTGCTTACAAACCATTTCCGCGAGGACAGGTCGGTGCAGTTCTATGCCGACAAGATGCGCATCTCAACCCGCCATCTCAACTCGGTGTGCCAACGCGCCAGCGGACAGAATGCAAAGGAGATAATCGACCACTTTACAATCATTGAACTGGAGGTGAGCCTCATATATACACACAAGACATTCCAGGAGCTTGTGAACGAGTTCCACTTCCCCGACCAGAGCTACCTCAACCGCTACTTCAAGCGCCATACGGGCTACTCGCTGTCGGAGTTCCGCTCGAACGGAGTGATGGTAGATTAATACACAAAAAAAGAGTCACGCAAGTGACTCTTTTTTTGTGTATTATAAATATGAGTAAAACAAGCGTAATGCAACTATCACCTTTTACCACACTCTGACATAAAAGTTCTATAAAAAGTGGGAGAGCAAGGCTTGCGAAGTTTTTGAAAATGGGAGTTTAGTTTGCCAGACAAGGTTTTATATAAATCCAAATTTATGGGAGGACTTAAAAACATGAAAAGATTATTTGCTCTTATGTTAGCTATGATCATGGTTCTTTCTTTAGCTGCTTGTGGCGGTAAAGAAAGCGCTTCTGGTGATGGCGAATTAGTAGAAATCTAAGTTATGGTTTATGACCGTGGTCATGAATATCCATCAGGAATGTCAGTAGTTGACAACAACTTTACAAAATGGGTTAACGAACAAATGAACCCACAAGGCGTTCAAGTAACATTCGTTCCAGTTCCACGTTCAGGTGCAGACGATGCTGTTAACTTAATGTTAACAGGTGGTACAGCTCCAGATGTTATCCGTACATACGACTTACAACGTATCCAAGGTTACGCTAAAGACGGCGGTCTTTGTGACTTAACAGAATACATGGATATGTTAGATAAAGAATGGTTAGATACAGCTTTCATCGAAGCTGGTCAAACAGCAGGCGGACAATATGCTCTTCCAGCTATCTACTCTTACCACTACAAATCAAAAGATATGTTCTTACGTAAAGACTTAGTTGAAGCAGTAGGCAAAGAAATGCCAACAACAAAAGCTGAATTAATCGACGTATTATACGCTATCAAAGCTGCTTACCCTGACATGACAGTTATGGGTATGGGTGGAAAGAACACAAACGGTAACTACGAAGATTTCATCGTATCTTACACAAGCCGTAAAGATGACAGAATCAACCACCAATACGAACCAACTTTCACAATCGTTCTTAAACCAGGACACAAAGAAGGTTTACAACAACTTAACCAATTCTGCTTAGACGGAATTATCGACAAAAACTTCGTAGTAGATACAGACAATGCTAAATACGATGAAAACGTTGCTAACGGTAACTACGCATTCATTTGCGATGGTTCTTTAGATCCAGTTAGAAGCGCATACGGTACAGCTCAAGATCCAAACTACTACATGATGGAAGTAAACTGTATGGAAGACGCTGACGGAAGCTACGCTAAACAATCAGGCGGTGCTTGGGACTACTACACATACGTTCCAAAGACAGCTGAAGACAGAATCGAAGCAGTTATGAAATACTTAGCATGGCAATCAAAACAAGATGTTGCTTTCGAAATCGGTAACGGTCTTTTAGATCTTGGTTACGAAATGGTAGATGGCAAAGCTGTTGGATTCTCACGTGACGTAAGACTTGCTAACGGTACATCTTCATCTCCTGGAGATAACAAATTATTATGGTCTAACTTCCCAATGACACAAGAAGAATTACTTGAACAACAACTTCTCTCTAACCCAGACGTTCCAGCAGAAGTAACAGAAGGTTCAGTATATCACCAATACAATGACTTATACCACAGAGCATACCTTAACGAAGGTGTTGAAGCTGATAAGAACGCTCCTCTTCTTAACGAACTTATAGTTGAATTCGTATTCAAATGTATCGTAGCTGAAGAAGGACAATTCGAAAAAGTATATGCAGATGGTTACCAAAAACTCATCGACAATGGTTTACAAGATCTTCTTGACCAACGTGGAGAATGGTACGACAACAACAAATAATTCAAACTAAATTA
>JAGCLD010000010.1 GCA_017647145.1 Paludibacteraceae bacterium | reverse complement strand
TTCGATGGTTGGTGTGCTCTTAGGTTTGCCGGGCTATCGAGGAGACTTGCCACCACGCGACATTTGGCACCAGATTGGCAATCCAGCGGGCAAACACTTGACAGAATGAAGACACACAACGCCACTCAAGAAACTCCGGGCACTCCCCTTGAAGCCTTTGACACGATCTACATGGATCTCGCGACAATAGGCTGGAAGAATATCGCAGCAGACATAAACAACCTGGGCAACATACTCATCTTCCCCTCATCAGGACTTGTATTATGCGCATTCGCAATAAGCTACATCGACCGAACCCCGACCTTCAAGCTCCCCCACATCACCCTCGACCAAGGCACAGAATGCATAAAGCAACTTTATGAGATCAGAATCGCAACCTCGACAGAACTGAGCGACCTTGAGAAGATAGCCGAAATCCAATGGCACAACGAGTTCTTCGACACATGGAGATGCAAGATATCCGACGCCCTGGAACAGAAAGGGCTGTTGATTGGGTAGGTGCTTTGTGGGGGATCAAGTACACCCTAGGGGAGAGTGCACCTGCATGCCATCAAATCCCTTTTGCGCCATATCACATTGACAACCCACCACATGGCAGCGAACCAACTGGCAATCAAGCAGTTAGCTGCACACTATCCGACATTTTTCACAGGGAACCAACAGCTAAACAATTGAGTAGCAGACATATAGCTGCCACACCTACACTTCCCCCATGTCGACTTACGAAAATCTCTACCCTTGCGCTCAAGGAAGTAAAACATGGTCAATTAAAACACGACTCTTGAAGTGTGAAACCTTTGCGAGTAATCCTTTTCTCCCTCACTACACAACTGCAACATAAAGTTACCCTTACCATAGGTCTTTAATGCCACCTCGTATCCTTCATTAAGAGAATCGTACGCACCGACAACTCCCTCACTGGTAATTATCAAATATTTGCCATCGTATTCTTTGACCAGGCCCTCTTGATGTTCAAGATAGTAGTTAAACAAAGTATCGACAATCTCATCTATAAACGGAAGACCGTGCTTTTTCCTGTACACGACCTCCATATCTTTACCTGTAAACGGACTCTTCATAACTAAAATTCTACAAGCTATTGCTTTTCAAGCAGAAATCTCTACCTTTGCGCTCAAGGAAGTAAAACATGTGCAAGATGGGCTTTCGGACGTGCACAAATCCCCGCCAGCGATGCCCTGACTCATGAAGTAATTCTCACATGTATCCTCGGGGTAAATATATGAGCAATCACATTATTTGTGGTTGCTCTTTTTGCGTGTACCCATAATCTAAGAAAATTTGCCGCGCTCATCACGATCAAATCGCCTTCAGTTTGAAAGCCGCATCAAACGGGATACGCTTATGGCCATCCACATTCTCAAGCCACGCTTGTTCCTTATGAGATATCTCGGTCATATCCACAGAATTACACTCAGCAAAACGAGCACACACCTCATCCAATACATTCATATCCTCAGGACTCAAAGAGTCCAGATCCGGAGCAGCACCGGCAAGCAATACACAACCCTCCTTATCCCCATAAAAGCGGGATTCATGAACAATCTCATCAAATTGGCTATATACATTATCCCACTTCTCCGGCACTGGTCCATACGTCAACGCCCTATATGAAAGTCCAGTCATTGCTACCCCATGCCTACGATAGGACAGGAAATCCGAGTAAAACAACAACTTATTCATTTTGGTATAGAACACCTCGCCACATTTGCTTAAAATATACAGCAGCACATTCTTCAAATGAGGCAGACTCAACTGAGCATATCCATTGTCCAGCCCTCTGTCACACTGGTAGACCCTGAACAAGTCATACACCTCCCTATCAGGAAAACCGCTGTCATCAATCTGCGCCTCCACCTTCGCACGAATCTTTGCATAATCCTTTTCACCCAACACATTCCTTGAGCTCTCCACATAATCCAAGAAGACGACCGGCCTTGCTATCGATCGAATCATCCTGCCATTAGAAACGCTCGGCACCTCACCCGCCTCATAACTCCTCCACTGATTTATGCCAAATCCCATTATCTGCGCCATCTTTGCAGCAGACAACCCATAGCGATTTCTCACATCGGCAATCTCATCTGTAAAAGGAAGGCCATACTTTATCCTATATTGATTTGTAACCTGGAGATACCCTGCGTCTTCCATTTCCTCGGACGTAAACTGCTCACCCGTATCCACACAACGATACGCAGCATGAGTATATTCATACTGCTCACCACGGAAATTCCATGTACGCACCTCGTACACGATCTCCATATCTTTACCGGTAAACGGACTCTTCATAACTACTATCATTTAAAAGGATACATCATCGGCGCCTCTGCAAGATGAAAGGAAATACAAATCGGAGCGTCGCTATAGGCATTGATCTGAACCTTGATATAAACCTCTCGCTTCTTGACACTTTTACCGAAGATCCACATCTCCCCCAATTTATTCAATGTGTCGGCAACAGGTCCTGCGACATAATCTTGAACAACAAGATCCATGATCACCTCCTTCCTATAAGCTGGTGATATATCCAACTCTTCCAAAGTCTTTTGATTCTTTCCCCTATCATCCCTGAACAATATACCAAAGACCCTCACCTTCAGATGGAACTGCTCCAAAAAGCTCTGCACCTCATCTCTTGTCAACCCATTTCCCATACTCCTCCATGTTGTACAATGCAAAACTAATACTCTTTTGACACTTTTACAACTTTATCGTTGTATTTTCCCCAATATCCACTCAATTCTGCTCTGAGATAGGATCTCAGAGGGAAAGCGCGCCACGTGTCTTTTGCACCCAGACCCAACCGCACCACCCTGAACACGTATTCCATATCATACAATTGGATTTACATCACACTCGTATACAGTTTTCCTACAAGGTATATTTTAAAATGAAGTCACGTTTCGGTAAACATAAAGTCCGTCAAAGAAATTCTGTTTAGTCCTTTGTAGAAAAAAAGATGATGACAAAAATAACATACTATGTCACCGTAACCAGAGTACTCCTACTCTCGTTTATCCTCATTGGAACAGAATGCAATATCCTCCCCACACTAATAGATATAGCTTCTACCATAGAGTTCTTTCTCCAGAACGTTAGTGATCACGCATGCTATAGTTCACCAATATATCCAACAAATGCACGGGCAAAAACGAAGCAATAAGTCATACTCGTTTCGCCAGCCAATGGCACAGATGATGTAAAGGAGGCATAAGCTAATTTTTCACATATGCTTAATACTTTAGAACTTCAAACTTTACAGGGGAAACTCTATCAGGCGAGTTTATCAAAAAAGCTCCGCACAAAGCAGGAGGCAATGGTTTATTATAAAACCAAGATAGGTATTTCTATGGATGAGCAACACGAATCCATTTTTATGAATGTTGCGCGGAAAACTGGTCTATATCCATCATACACAAAAATCAGCTTTTACATGATGACCGAATTAGAAATTGACCTGCACATCCAAGCAGCCCAACACCTACTTAACTCTGAGATTAGGATGCGTTCATACGAGACTGAGAAATACGCTAAGGCCGAGAAAATCCTATTTTCTCCTGAAAGAACCTTCACACGCGACCAGGTTCTCCACACAAACGAGAGAAAGAAAACGCTTACAGTAGAGGACATGCTTCGAGTAGCGAAATACTCTATTGCCTTTGCCGAGCTAATGGATCCCAAAGACAAGAACAAGGAACTAGCGAGTGCATCCATTACCATATTCCAGTGCATCGAAGCAGCACTGAACAACCAAGATCAGCCAATGCCGATCAGCAAGAAACTTCACATCGCAAATGGATTCCTTGCCACAGTAGTAAAAGCAAACATCAAAGACACGGATACAAAGCGAGGAATCACGATAGCCTCAACCTTGATAGATCTTGTGATTGATTTCTTTGTAGGGAAATAATTACAGAATTCGTAGCATAACTCGGTAAGTGGTAAGTTTCTGCTATAACGGTACGAGACAAACTTACCTAGTTATCGGATGAAAACATATAGACGACTAAAACACTTCGGGCCAGCACTCAAAAGCACTGACCCGAAACATTTAATCCATAGTCAAGAGTTCCCTACCGCTCCATCACATCCCCCGCCCCAATGGGCTCATACACCCCATCCTTCATCTCCAGAATCACTGTGCCGGACTCCAGGGCACGAAGGGTGTGCCACTGGCCTGCCGGGATGTTCAGCGCGCATGCCACTTCCGTCATGCCTGACTCTCTTTCCGTCATGCCCGACTCCGATCGGGCTCCACCAGCCGCAAGCTCATACGAAGCCTCAACAAGCCCCTCCGAAGAATAATACTCCTCCACCACACGCCCACGCAGCACAACCACAGTCTCCGAAGTCTTCCGATGCCCGGTCCTTCGCCTCGAAGATCACGCTGTCGGGCTCGAGACACCTTGTCGTATGGTAGACTCCCATCGGGATCTGCAGTCCGAGACATTCGCCACCGGCCTCCAGCACATGCTCCGATATCTTGGTTCCGTCCTCCGCATAGCACTCGCACCTCACCTTGCTGCAGGGACTATTATACACCATAATATTTTGCCAGGATAGCTGCATGATACGTATATCCCCTTCTCCTCAGTTCTCGAATAAACACTGGAATAGGAGGCCAATTAGACATATACGGATTATTGTCTGGACCAGCATATAAACCGCCACCGGGACCGGTATACAAACCACCACCTGGACCGGTATACAAACCGCCACCGGGACCGGTATACAAACCACCACCGGGACCGGTATACAAACCGCCACCGGGACCAGTATACAAACCGCCACCAGGACCAGTATACAAACCGCCACCAGGACCAGTATACAAACCACCACCGGGACCAGTATAGGCACCACCGCCAGGGCCGGTATACAATCCCCCGCCTGGACCGGTATATAATCCCCCGCCTGGACCCATATATTTATTCCTAACCCACATTTGTTATATTTATTTGTTGACTCAAATTCCTTAATTTAACAATTATTGGTTCAACCGGCATAGTCGTCTGTAAGTTTCTTAATGCATCCAAAGAAACTTTGAAATTAAATTCACGAAAAGAACAAGATAATGATAATGGTTTTTCTTTAAAGGCAATTACATTCAATATCAAATTAATACCGTCTTCAACCCACTTTAGACAAGCGTCATCTCCTGTTGTAATAGACGCGATGAAATCCAGGAATGTGTCTATAGATTCATTTAGAACCCAATTGTATCTATTCTGGATTCTTGAAACCTCATTCTTTACTTCAGAAGTAAGTGAAATATATTTCATAATATCATCAGCAAGAAAATCTCTTGTTGATTGAGCATTACTATCCTTGAGATATTCATCCTTTATCTCTTTAATTTTCTGCAGCTGATCAGAAAACAATTGGATACACTGCACGGACTCTGAAATATTGTTTAAAAACAATGACCATTTGTCTAGATTTGCCATATCTATCCCTCCACAATTTTCTCTAAATAATCAAGTTTCATCTGTAGTGTTTTCAATTGCACTTCTAGTAGTTTCCTATCTTCTGCTATTAATCGTCGATATTCATCAGTATTTTGTTCCTCCCTCAATTTTAATGCAGCAGACAAATCCATATACTTCTGATCTAGCAATCTTGATGCGCTATCAGCACTATCGGTTACATCTTTTTTAGCAAATTCAATTGTATCCTGAATTTCTTTTGCAAACTCTTTTTTCTTTAATATAGCCTTTTCCGCAGCACTGCGTATTGCATTGCTAGATTTTGTTTTGAAAGTAGTGATAGCATCTGTTGCCTCGGAAATTAATCCTGCAATTTGTTCTGCCCCATCAACCTTTAAACTTGACAGCTCTTTTACACCTTCACGTCCTTGGTTCAAAAGTTCATCAGTCTTAAACATTGAATAAAAACTAAAAATCAGAAACACAATGGTTAGTATACCAGCCCATAAAGCAAGCGTTTCATACTCATTCTGTATTTTATTAAATTCCAATTCAAGAAGAGCTTTAGTTTCTGATTGGATAATAGAAATCTGCACAGAGTTTACAGATTCCTCAAGTTCATCCATTAAACTTGAATAAGGCAGCTCCATAGAAGCGGCCATAACCGCAGATTCCACGTATGAAGCCAATGCCTGTTTTTGTTTATTTGGCAGTTTAGGTAAATTGTTAAGAATTGAATCTTCAATAATATCCAACATAATAGCCTGCTTTCTTGCATTAATAGTATCAATACGAGAAGGCAATGATGCTAATAATGCGTTATAGGATTGAAATGCAGCTTGATTTTGAGTAACAATTCGCTGATGACTTTTCTTATGACTGGAATTACATAACAACAATGCACCAACTGTTACCACACAAGAAAATATTGCAAACCGTATAAAAGACTTTGATGGATTCATATTGTATCTAAAGTTCTTTGATTTAATTATTACAAAACAGTAACATCACGTACTGAATTCTACCTCTCCATCACATCCCCCGCCCCAATAGGCTCATACGCCCCATCCTTCATCTCCAGAATCACTGTGCCGGACTCCAGGGCACGAAGGGTGTGCCACTGGCCTGCCGGGATGTTCAGCGCGCATGCCACTTCCGTCATGCCCGACTCTCTTTCCGTCATGCCTGACTCCGATCGGGCATCTCCACC
>JAGCLD010000009.1 GCA_017647145.1 Paludibacteraceae bacterium | reverse complement strand
ACACGTAGGATACACGTAGGATACACGTAGGATACACGTAGGATACACGTAGGATACACGTAGGATACACGTAGGATAAAGATACAAAACAGATAGGAACTAGATAGGAACTAGATAGGATGAAGATACAAAACAGACTACTCATATAATAAAAAAGCAATGCCAACTAAAAAACACTTTTTAGTTGGCACCATGTGAACCCGGCGGGATTCTAACCCACGACCTTCAGAACCGGAATCTGACGTTCTATACAGCTGAACTACGGGTCCTCTTCAAAATAAACTCCTATCACCCGAAGCCTATCGAGAGAGCACACACTCCCCCAAACCCGGACATAGGGCAAATATACACGTGCAAAAGTACAAAAAAAGTACGGTACTGCAAGAGCTTTTTTAATCTCTTCTGCCCAAGGCAATAAATAGGTAGTAAAGCAAAGTGGCTAACGAACCCAATGCAGCAACAACATATGTATAAGCTGCAGCCTTAAGCGCATCTTTAGCCTGTTCATGCGTTTGATACGATGTAACACCGGCACTATCTAACCACACCAAAGCACGACGACTCGCATTAATCTCCACTGGCAAAGTAATAAAACTAAACAAAGTGGTTGTAGCAAATAGAATAATACCAAACCACAACAATTGTGGAAAAGAATTAATCATAAGAATACCACCCAAAAGCACCCATTGCACCCAAGTAGACGCAAACTGCACCACTGGCACTAATGCTGAACGCATCTTCAAAGGAGCATAAGCATACGCATGTTGCACAGCATGACCACACTCATGGGCTGCTACTGCCGCTGCCGCAACACTACATGAATGATAAACTCCCTCACTCAAATTAACAGTCTTGGTTGCCGGATTGTAATGGTCAGTCAGATGCCCATTAGTAGAAACCACCTTTACATCATAAATACCACTATCACGTAACATCTTCTCTGCCACATCACGACCAGTCATTTGATTAGAGAGTGGAACACGTGAATACTTCTTAAACTTAGATTGTAAACGAGTAGAGACAATCCAACTCATCACAGTTACTCCAATAAATATAATCCAATACATAAGCGTTATTATTACTTTTTCAGTTGATATCTTTGAATATATTTCTATTTACATCCTACCCTATTTACAAATTGCTTGCCAAAAACAAAAGTCTGCCACATAGGCAGACTTTTTTAAACTATATACTACTAAGTATGTTCAGAGTCACACTACTCTACACTACCATGATTATCTTACAATGGTCTGTTTTCTATCCGGACCAACAGAAACAATCACAATAGGAGTTTCCAATTCTTTTTCCAAAAACTCAATATAAGCACTGAATGCTGCAGGGAATTGTTCTTCTGACGTAACCTGAGTCATATCAGTTTGCCAACCCTTCAATTCAGTGTACACAGGCTCTATGTTGCCGGTAATATCATAAGGGAAATCTTTCACCACTTCTCCATCTTCCATCTTATAAGCTGTACAAGCCTTAATAGTAGTGAATTGGTCAAGCACGTCGCTCTTCATCATAATCAATTTGTTTACACCATTGATCATAATAGCATACTTCAATGCCACCAAGTCAATCCATCCACAACGGCGTTCGCGTCCGGTTACGGCACCATACTCATGACCTAAGTCACGTATTAACTTACCGGTCTCATCAAACAATTCTGTAGGGAAAGGACCACTTCCTACACGCGTACAATAAGCCTTAAAGATACCATATACATCACCCATACTTCTCGGAGCCACACCCAATCCGGTACATGCTCCCGCACACACGGTATTAGAAGAAGTCACAAATGGATAAGAACCGAAATCCACATCAAGCATCGTACCTTGTGCACCTTCAGCCAATACCTTCTTACCACTCTTGAGAGCCGCATTGATGTAGTGCTCGCTATCTATCAATTGGAAACGACGCAAGTACTCAATTCCCTTTAGCCATTCCTCTTCAATGCCGTCAAGATTATAGTCACAATGATATGCATCTAAAATGTCCGTATGACGCTTCTTTGCTTGAGCATATTTCGTATCAAAGTCACACAGTATATCTCCTACTCTCAAACCATTACGACTGATTTTATCTGTGTAAGTAGGTCCGATACCCTTACCTGTCGTACCGATTTTCGAATCACCTTTCATCTTTTCATAAGCGGCATCCAAAAAGCGGTGAGTAGGCATAATAAGGTGTGCCTTCTTGGAGATAAACAATCGTGATGTAAGATCAACACCCGTCTCCTCTAAAGCCTCTGCCTCTGCCCTAAAGAGTGCAGGGTCTAGAACAACACCATTGCCTATTACATTCACCTTATTACCTTGGAACACACCGGAAGGAATAGACCTAAGCACTACTTTCTTGCCATCAAACTCTAAGGTATGCCCGGCATTGGGACCACCTTGAAAGCGGCACACCATTTCATAATGAGGCGTTAATACATCTACCACCTTACCTTTACCTTCATCACCCCATTGCAGTCCTAACAAGACATCTACTTTTTCCATATCTTTCTTTATTTGTATTATTTAATTTGTTTGCATCGTTTACATTTGCCATATAGTAACAAAGTGGGTTGTTCCATACGGAAATTCTTAGTTTGCCAAGTCTTTAACATATTCAATAATCCTTGATCTTGAATATTTGTTATTCTACCACATTTTCGGCATATTATGTGGTAGTGAGGTCTGAGTGTTGCCTTTTCATAATATGCTGTTTGATTATCCAGCACCACTCTCATCACAAGATTGGAGTCAAGCAAAAGTTGCAAATTATTATATATAGTAGCCTTACTTACTCTGCACTCTGCTTTTAAAACCGTGTAAAGCATCTCCACGTCATAGTGACCTTCATTGGCATATAAGCAATTAAGAATAGCAAAACGTTCCGGGGTTTTCTTCAACTTTAGCTGTTGTAAATACACCTCAAACCTACGCTGTGCTTCTTCTATGGGCAATACTTCCTTCATTTTACAAAACTCTGCACAAAGGTAATCTTTTTTAGTCTATCTATCAAATTGACAGGCATCTATTTTACTATTAATATATAAGGCATAAAAAAGCAGGCCACTTATAAGTAGCCTGCTTATGAGTTTTGTTAGGTTTCTTATTTTACAACTGCACCAAGAACATTGTATTTCACACCATTCTTGATGATGTAGATAACACCATTTTCAATTACTTTTTGTGCCTTTGCTGATTCTACAGTAGCATCTTCTAAAGCAGAGCCATTACCACCACCGATAACAACTTTAGTCAACACATAACCACCGGCAGTTTCACGAATAGTAACAGTAGAACCTGTAGCCATTACAGTAAGGTCAGCATAAATAGTTTCTTCACCTGAAACTTTAGGTGCAAATTCAGTAGTACCTGATTGGTAAACACAACCGGTAAAAGCAGTACCCTTATCACCATCAACGAAAGCAGCACCGGTAGAACCTTTAGAACCTACAGTAAGAGTAATAGTAGTACCTGGAGTTACATTGTTGAAGATAATGTCACGTTGATTACCATCTGCTTGCACTTTGTCTGGATATACCTTATAAGCTGTTTTTTCTGCTGAGTTCTTGTAAGCAAATACGATGTTAGGAAGTTGAGCAATAGTCATATTTACAGTTTCACCAGCAGTGTTTTTTACTAAGATATACTTAGAGTCTGCACTTTTAGTACCATTAGTTACAGTGATATCAGCATCAACGATATTCATTGTAGAAAGGTCGTAAGTTTGTGCACTTACTGTGATAGTTGCAAAAAGAGCAACTGCAAAAGAGAAAATTTTCTTCATACTTAAAATGTTTTATAGTTAATAATGTTAATTGGTTCGCAAATTATTACGTTGCGAAATTATATGTTTCTATTGGAATATGGAAATAGTTTTTGACAAAAAATGTGGAAAAATACTCACAACAACCCCTTCATGTAGTATTTTAGACACATAAACTACAATAAAGCATGCTAAAAAAACTATTTTAGCATGCTTTACTCATTTTAATTACAAATGTATTCTATTATCTATATTACTCTTCAGACAACGGATCTTTTCCATTATAGAGAATGTTTTTACACTTTGTAATATCAAACTCATATCCTGAACGAGATCTAATAGTACAACCTGTAAAAGTAAAGTTTTCTGCATACTTCAATTTAAGACCACTCTTTACTTGGAGAATGGTAATATCTTCAAACTTCATATCACGTACAGGCTTTCCTTTAATACCCGTTACTTCTACTGCTGTTTTAGCTCCTACACAAGTGATGTTTTTGAAAGTGAAATTACTCCAATCAGGGAAGAAAGCATTCTTATCATCTGCATCTGTAGCACTCACGCCTGCTCCTCTATCTGCATAACCGGATTCAAAGAAGATAACAGACTTTTGAATATTCTTCATGACTATGTCTGAGCAATAGATATCTTCACACCATCCACCACGTCCCGGAGCAGATTTCATACGCAAGCCTATATCTGTTCCATCAAACATACAGTTGCGCACAATGAGACGTTGCATACCACCTGAGAACTCGGATCCGATTACAAAACCTCCATGGGCATGATACACTGTGTCATTCATAATAAGGAAGTCTCTTTGAGGTCCTGCATCAACACCTTTTTGAGCCACGCCACCCTTCATACAGATACCATCATCCCCGCATGAAATATTACAATTGACAATAAGTGCAACCTGTACGTTACCCGGGTCAATAGCATCACCATTCTGTGCCCAATGCGGACAGCGAACTGTTACTCCATCAATAATGAGATTTTGAATACGCGTTGGAACAAAGTGGAACTTCGGAGAGTTAAGCAATTTAACACCCTCCATCAACACATTTTTAGAGTCAGTGATATTAACAAGATGAGGACGCATCTTTTCTTGTGTAATGGCATCTTTCGCAATGTTAGGTACATTGTATTCACTATGTAAGTTAAATGGATACCATATCTTCTTAGTCTTATCTGTTGGTATAACTACACCGCCCATAGCAAGTAATTCGTTCCATTGGGTTTCATCCACTTTTTCTGACTTTACCGGACGCCAATAAATACCTTGTCCATCAATAGTACCACGACCGGTGATAGCTACGTTTTCCACTTTGCTTGCTCTAATAAGTGCGTAACATTTTTTACTTCCATCACGTAAAGAGTCGTTCTTTTGCACATACAATTCCTTGTCTGGAGTAAATCGTATGATGGCCTTTGCAGTGACATGCAAGTCTATATTACTTCTAAGTTGAATAGGGCCGGTGAGCCATATACCTTCGGGAACAATGAGGTGACCACCACCTTGTTCTTGCAAGTGCTTAATCGCCTTAGCGAAAGCCTCTGTACAGAGTGTATTACCATCTCCAACAGCGCCAAAGTCAGTGAGTGACACTGTATAGTCAGGGATAATTACAGGTTGTACACGTTCTATCTCAAAAGGTAGATTTGTGTAGTAAGCATCATACTTTGATTGTGCGAATCCACAGATTTGCACAATCAAGCATACTGTTAATAATAAGAATGTACGTTTCATTTGATTTATGTTAATGGTTTATATATCTTATAATTATCTATTGTAGATGTTGGCAAACACGTCATGCAAACAAGGCTTATGTACCACGAAGTTCACTCTATCACAGCATCTATCTTTATTAATACAAATGTTGCACCAAACTATTCAAATAGACTTCCAGATTGGTGTATTCAGATGAGATGGTATAATCCTTTCCATCCCATAGATTATTAGGGTTTAGTTGATTAGCGAGTTCCCATTCATCAGGCATTCCATCTTTGTCAGTATCCAATGGAAGTTGCGCTGAGTTGTATAGTGGCCAAGCACCCACATCTTTTTGAGAGTCAATAAGTCCATTTGTACTACCATTGGAACCGGTATAGGTATAGTTACCATTGCGCACTTCTTCTACAATACGCGTATCTACAGCATCTCTCACTAAAGAACAACCCGCTTTGTTCAACGTACTCTCATAGGCATCTTGTGCAGTTTGCATTGAAGTCATTGATGTGAGTCCTTCTGTCCATAGAGTGAGTGACTTTACTTCCTCACTTTGCACGGTAGAACCTTTCCAATTGTCCTTAGTCACTGTTTCCGAACCATACATATAGTTACCTTCCAGATAGAATTTACCTGGAAAGAATGTGCCTAACTTAGAGCATGAAGAGCATGACACAGTTGGGTCAAGCAATCTTGTGCGCTTAGAAGATGATGTAGCAGGTCCGGGTTTATAGTAATTATTCACCATATTGATAAGGCGTGGTTGACCTGCACCTTCACCACCGTATGTAGAGTTTCCTCCCCAGTTATAGACTACATTGTTCACATAGTCAATGGGGCCAAAGCACTTATTATCCACATAAGAATGGTCAAAACGCGGATTTCTACTATCATGATGAGCGAGTAGATTGTGATGGAAAGTAGCATTTTTACCACCCCAAATACCTCCATATCCATGACGACCTTTACCATGTGTAGAATTACGCAGACTTTCAGAAATAATGCAGTATTGCATTGTAAAATTGGTATTTCCATAGCAAGACACACATTCATCAGTGGACCATGAGAAAGAACAGTGATCAATCATGACATCCTTCTTCTCTGTGCATGTGAGGGCATCTCCTTCTTCACCTGCCTCATCCCCCATGCGAAAACGCACGAAACGTATAATGACATTAGAAGCTTTAATAACTACCGGATGTCCTGCAATACATATTCCATCCCCGGGTGCTGTTTGCCCTGCAATAGTGAGCGCTCCCTCCGTAATATCCAATTGTCTTTGGAGCTGAATTACACCAGAAACATCAAAGACAACGACCTTTTTGCCCGGAGTCTTAAGTATGTGGCGTAAAGATCCAGAGTCATTCGGATCATCCGAGAGAGATGTAACATGATATACAAGTCCGCCACGTCCTCCTGTAACATACATACCTCCACCTTGTGCGCCTGGGAATGCAGCCACCTTATCAGAAGGTGTAGGAGGCGTAGGGGGTTCCACATGAGGGTCACATGATATCATCAATATTGACACAAGAGTCACTAAAAGGGAGATTCTCCAGAACATAAATTTATGAGTTGCTTAATTCGTCAGTTAATAAATATAATAAGCAATAAGTGCATTACGACTACTTTATTCTGCAAAAAGAATTAATAGGACCGCTTCTTTTAAAGAAGCAGTCCTTTTGTATCTCAGTTTAATTAATATCCGTAGTCATTCCAGAGTGTTCCGTTGGATGCATTAACGTTCACATCAAAGATAGGCCAATAATGACGTTTGTCCACATCTACATCCGGAGAATACAAATAGTAGTTTTCAGGATTCAGGTAACGTTCGCCATCCTTTTCATAAATAGCTTTACGAATCCATCCTTGCGTTTTGTCATAATTAGAAGGAGTGACATCACCTTTGTTAAATCCTACCCATTGGTCAAACACATAAGTCGGAGAACCATCTTGAGTAAGACCTTCCACCTTCTTATAGGTGAAATAAACAGAGTCCATACGTCCTTCAAATTCACCTGTACCAGCATCCAAAGCCGCTAAACGTTCAGTGGTGAGTTTGAGTTGTGAACCAAGTTTATCCCAACGCATAAGGTCATACTTACGGATGTTTTCTCCACAGAGTTCAAATGCACGTTCAGCCATGAGGTTTTCCATAGTGAGCGGTTTATCTGCTAATCCAGCACGACGACGCACTTTATTGAACTGTTCAACCGGGTCAAGTCCATAGAGATTAGCAGGTGCATTTCCTTCAACAGAACCGATAGCAGCCTCAGCATACATCAAGAGCACATCAGCATAACGCAACACCGGCATATCCACAGCATCTTCATTACCAGCATAGGTGCGTTTCATCCATTCAATGCGGTATTTACCCAAATAGAATCCATCGATTCCACCAAACTTTTGATAGAGTTTATCTTTTGCCATATCACTACCTGGGAAAGCAGAAGGTTCACTACTTTGTCCACTACCATTATCAAATTCCCATTGGAAAGGACAGATAGTGATATCACGACGTTTGTCATCCTTTTCAAAGTCCCACAAGAATGTAGGAACTATTTGAATCATAGCTTGAATCTTAGTATCGCTTTTTCCGTCACCTCCGATATATTGTGAATTAAGGATATGACCTGCACATTTAGTAGATATTTTCAAGCCATTAAGGCAAAGGAATTGTCCACGTGCACCATCCAAGAAAGGCAATGCCCATAAGTATTCAGACTGAGCATAATCAGTGACATCTGAACAAAGTTTCTTAAACACATCAGCGTAATCAGCTTGAAGTTTTCCATCTTCTTCTTTGATAATTTGCGCACAAGCCCACACTACTTCTTGGTAGAGTTCTTTGCGTTGTTCAGCGTCAGTAAGATTGTATTGTACTCCACAATCGTTAATACCAGTACCACCTTCCACGATTTGGTTAGGACGAAGCGCCTTACCTGCATACATAAGGTCCATACGAGCCAAGAGACCAAGAGCTACAGACTTAGATGGACGTCCAGTGTAGTTTTTAGCACCACGAGGACATTGAGCAGACCATGGCATGAGGTAAGCTGCATATCTAAGATCAGAACGTAACTGTTCAAAAATCACATTACGATCAGTTTTCTTAACATAAAGGTCTTCATTGTTCAATCCGTCAAAAGACTTGAAGCAAGCAGGAACATCACCCCACAATTTAATCATTTCAAGGTAGCAGAAAGCTCTCAATGTGAGCGCTTCACCGAGAAGATATTGGAAGGTTGCATCTGTAGTATCAGAGTATTGTTGAATACCATCAATCACTACATTCGCACGTTCTACAGCGGCATTGAGATATGCCCAAGGATCTTTACCATTAGATGTAGAGAGGTCACCAGTACCTTTACTCATCACATACTTAGAAGACTCCATGGCTTGACCTTGTCCTTTGTTGCAATATTCAATATCCGTATTGAGCGCAACATAACCGCCACAAAGACGATTACGGAAAGACTTATCTTCGCCAAACAAATTATAAATACCCCCGATAGCTTGTTCGGTCATGTCAGCCGACTTAAATACAGAAACGTCCATAGCAGAAGGAGAGTCAGTCTTAAAGAAATCCTCCTCACAAGCCACAAAAGAGAGTAAGAAAGCAAAGATTGCTATGCTATATATATACTTTTTCATTGTAACTATGTTTTATTTCGTTTTTAAATACCTTAAAATTGAATATTAAGTCCGACATTAATACCACGAGATTTTGGATAAGCTGAAAAGTCCACACCCGGAGTAAGCGGATTCTTAGAAGAACGCGTATCCACTTCTGGGTCTAATCCAGAGTATTTAGTAGCGCAGAACAAGTTAGTACCTTGTACAAACACACGGATTTGTTCAATGTGCGCTTTATCCAACCACACTTTCGGAAGAGTATATCCGATTGTTAGATTTTGCAAACGCAAGAATGATCCATCTTCCATATGTTTATCGGTAACGATATAATGCGACATAATAGGAGAAGCTTGATTAGCCCCTTTATCAACATTTGCTTGGTCTAATGCTTGTGAGAAAGTTGTGTAACTATCGCCATACAAGAAAGCTTGTCCTGCAGCAAGTGCCACCGGCAAATAGTTACCCTCTTTATCAAAGAGTGAATAACGATTTGCGAAATTCACTGAGCTTGCCAAGTTACGCATCTTAGATTTTTCTGTCAATGTAGTGTACTCCATATTGCTTAGGTTAAGAATCTTATTACCCCATGCAAAAGTAAAGTTAGCAGAGAGATCAAAGCGTCCCCATTTGTTACCACCAATTTGTGCTGCAATATTGAAACCTCCGGTGAGTACAGGCACTGTGTTACCTATGATAACTTTGTCTTTTTCATCGATGATACCATCACCTGCATCGAGAACACCATCACCATCTGTATCTTCTGTGAGTTGATCTTTGAATTTCACTGCACCCGGACGCATATGTTTTGTGCTCAAAAATCCTTCAGTCGCATAAGCAGGCACATCGTTTCCTATACCCCACGCATCCGTAGAAGGCATATAAGATTGGAAATCAGCCGCTGTATAGTATCCATCGGTTTCGTAACCATATACATTACCGATAGGTTGACCTTCTTCCACGAGGAATTCTGCCAATGTAAGGTATTCAGAAGAGCCAAAGCAACTGGTTTGTGCTTGTAAGGAAGTTACGTTTCCTAAATCTATTACCTTATTTCTGTTATATGCAATGTTTCCGTCAACAGAGAGTCCGTAGCTAAGTGATTTAGATTTATGGTCAAGTATGACACCTTTCAATGAGAATTCTACCCCTTTATTTTCTGTAGAACCAATATTTTGGTATTGCGCATTATATCGAGAAGGGAGTGTTTGTTTGATAATCAAATCACGTGTGTTGTTCCAATAGAGGTCAATAGCACCAGTAAGTCGTTCATTGAAGAATCCATAGTCAATACCCAAGTCACGTGTGATAGTAGTTTCCCATTTGAGATTAGGATTTTGTGCAATTTTTTCCGAACCACCTACAACAAGAATATTGCTTGCTCCATTACCCATATCAATATAGGTCATTTGTTGAGAGAGGAAGTCAGCATGCAAGTATCCGAGGTCAACATTATTGTTACCCGCCATACCATAAGAGAAACGCAGTTTCAAGTTGCTCAACCAATCCGATGCACCTTGCATCCAGCTTTCATCAGACAAACGCCATGCAGCAGCCACAGATGGGAAATACCCCCACTGATTTTGGTTCTCAAAGCGAGTAGAAGCGTCCGCACGGAAAGTTGCTGTAATATAATAGCGTCCGAGATAGTCATAGTTAGCACGTCCGAAGAAGCTTAATTGATTATCTTTAGGAGCGATATAATTTTGAATTTCAGAATATGATGCTTGTCCAAGGTAGTTGAATATTTCACCTCTGGTCATATCATAATTACCTTTATATCCGAATCCATAGAGCGTTTTGGTCTCTGATTTACGAATAATAGTTTCCTCACCTAACAAGACAGACACTTGGTGAGTCTTATTAAATTTGCGTTTCCATTCGATGGTATTCGCATTACGTAAGCGAGATTCAGTTTCGTCCAACACTTGCACTTGCGCTGTACCCATTGCCACGCCCGGACGTCCGGTATTACGAGCGAAATAGGTAGTAGGTCCATAGTAGCGGTTAGTTTCAATATTTCTTGAATCATATCCCGCTTCTACTTTAACCGTAAAATGCTTTGCAAATTTATAAGACACGTACCCATTCATTGTCCACTTATCATCTTGTTTCAACTTATAGTTGTCACGGATTGTGGTGATAGGGTCATAGAGTGAACCAAATGTTTCGTCTTCATCATCTCCACTTGAATCTGCACCTTTCATTTGCAGATTTACAGGAGCATATACCACTGCATTACGCAAGCGAGATTCAGTAGCTGTACCAGCATCTTTAATTGCATTAGAACCTGCTCCAAGAACAGATGTATTCGTATAACGCGCTGTGAATCCAAGTGTAAAGTTTTTGAAAGGTTTGAATTTCGCTTTCAAAGAGAGGTTGTTACGAGCATAATTAGATTGCTCCATAATAGCCTTATCGTCAATACGATTGTAAGAAAGCGTAAAGTTACCATTCTTATTACCACCACTTACACTTACAGAATGATTAGAATTAAATCCAGTACGTCCAAAGGTGGCGTCTTGCCAATCAATAAATGGATGTTGCACAGGATCAGCGAATTCTGTCAAAATCTCAGATATAGGCATTGTTTCCACTTGAGATTCTTCCAAATACTTCGTGTTATGATACAATTTATCAAAGTAAGCATTAAAGTCACTACGTATAGCAGACTTTTCAGTTATATTCTTCAAGTATGCATATTCATATTGCATAAGGGTGAAGTCCCATACATCCATTACATCGTATTTCTTAGCGATTTTCTTCCATCCCACATAGCCACTATAACTTACATCAAAGGTCATCTTATCTGAGTCAGAATCAGAATCTTTAGTCGTGATAATGATTACCCCGTTTGCACCTTGTGCACCATAGATTGCAGTAGCAGCAGCATCTTTCAATACGTCCATAGACGCAATGTCAGAAGGAGCGATATCCGATATACTTGATACAGGGAATCCATCGACGATGTACAATGGATCATTAGATTGTGTGAGTGAAGTACCACCACGTACACGAATCTTTACATCTGCATCCGGAGATCCTTCCGTAGTTGTAACCGACACACCCGCCAACTTACCTTGAAGAGCTTCAGAAGCAGACGCTACCGGAAGGTCTTTCAATTGGTCAGCAGACACAGACGCCACAGCCGTCACCAAGTCACGTTTATTTGTTGTACCATAACCCGTCACAACAACTTCTTCAATAACTTGTGCATCTTCCTTTAAGGTCACATTAATAACACTGCCTGTAATTGGCATTTCTTCAGTTCGCATACCGATGTATGAGAACACCAAGGTCTTAGCATCAGCAGGCACATCTAACTTATAGGCACCATCAAAGTCTGTCACCGTCCCAATGGTTGTTCCTTTCACTAAGACAGATGCTGAAATAATTGTTTCCCCATTTACATCACGCACCACACCTGATATTGATTTTGTTTGTGCATTTACTGCAAATGCAGTCATCAAACAAAAGCATACCAAAAGCATGTTCTTGATAGAGAAACGGTTTTTTAACGTTTTTTTCATTTTACCGTCCATTAAATTAAAGTTAAATTAAATATTGGTTATCTATTAATTTTCAAGCAAATACACCCACTTTATTCGCAGTGTAATATTTTAAGCAAAGATATGCAATTTTTTATTCATACCTATGTAATTTTTCTCATGAATTGTGTAAAAAATGCCATTTAAAGAAAGATATGCCATTTATCAGCACTTAGTAAAAATCCACAAAAGTATTTACAATCCCACACATATACTCCTTCTGTTTCTTCCTAAGCATCTCTTCAATTTTTATCAGGCAAGAACTAAAATAAACCATTGCTTTATCCTATCTTCATCCTATCTAGTTCCTATCTAGTTCCTATCTGTTTTATATCTATTTTGTATCTATTTTTATCGTATGGTACTAGTCTAATAAAAGAGTTATCCCGACTGAAAAATTGCAATCGGGATAACTTGTGTGATGTTGAGTGTAGATGTCTTATTGATGTTGTTTCCGCAACAAGTCATTTACCGTTTTTACCGGATTAAATGTCTCCACAGGCACCTCCACAAAAATAGTATTCCAATTGCTCATCGCACCATTCCATAGACCCGGAAGTTCCAAAGCTTGCAATTCACGTCCATTTTTAGATTTTTGAGAAATAAATCCGGTTTTTTCATCCACGAAGTCAGGTAAATGGAATTTCTCACCATTTTGTTTTTTCACTGCACACACCAAATCCACCGGATTGAAATGTGTGGCAGTTTGCATGATTTCCTTATGTTGAATTTGTGAACTTTCCAATATTTGAAGTGAGAGGCTACCATCGTTGTTATAGACGATAAAAGGTCCTCCACCCGGTTCACCTTCATTTTTTACCATGCCACAAACACGCAAAGGTCTATTCAGTTTCTCACGCAAGAAGTTTACCTTCTCATCTTGAGACCAAGTGTCGTACTTCTCATGTGTGATAGACAACTTCGTCTCACAGAATCGATAGATAACTGCCAGTTTAGCCTCTGAAATACTATTATTTTCAAGTTCTTTGAGATAAGCAAAGATTTGTTGTTGCGTATTTACCAATATACCCGCAATGACTTTTTTGTAAATCACAGTAGGTTGTTTTAATACATCCGGTACAACATTATCAATATTCTTCACAAAGATCACATCAGCATCTATATCGTTCAAGTTTTCAATGAGCGCACCGTGTCCTCCAGGTCTGAAGAGCAAAGAACCATCTTCATTTCTGAACGGATTACCCTCAGCATCCGCCGCAATGGTGTCTGTAGAAGCTTTTTGCTCAGAGAAACCCACGTTGTAGTTCACTGCAAATTTATCCTCATAGGTCTTTACATTATCTTGCAAATGACTTTTGAAGAATGGAAGATGTTCTCCTGAAACTGTGAAGTGCAAATTGACTTTTTTGTCAGCATTTGCAGCATACATAGCCCCTTCAGCAAGATGTTCCAAGAGAGGAGTTCTTTGTTCTTGCGGATAGAGATGAAATTTGAGTAATCCTTTAGGAAGATTTCCGTAGTTCATTCCATCTTTCTTCAAGAGAGCAGCAACGATCAATTTCTGTCTATTGGTTTGAATCAATTGTTCAGCAGATGCGCCATACAATTTTTGACAAGTCTCATTGAGTTCCGTATAGAAGGCGAAGCGAGTAAGTCCGTCAAAGAATTCTTTGACACTACCGGATATTTCATCACTTTCGCTATCCATATACTCAAATAAGTCCTTAAACATTCGGCTTGCTGCACCCGAAGCCGGTACAAATTTCACTACCATACATTCACCAGCCAAGTAGTTTTCCCACTTAGCCACATACTCATCAGCATCTTGCTGAGAAAGTTCCATAATACCCCTCTTTTTTGAGGCAGCAGCATCAATTTTCAAGAAAGGAAACCCTGCTTTGAAGGAATCCAATTGTTGTTGGACTTGTTGCAGGGATATTCCTTTTTCTTGTAATTGTTGCAAATCACTTGTTGTCATCATAAGTATTCAAATAAGGTTGTGATTTATTTCACGCCATTTCTGCGCAACAACGCATCGATTTGAGGCTCTTGACCTCTAAAGTTTTTATAGAGCACCATTGGGTGTTCAGTACCTCCTTTTTCAAGGATGTTTCTACGGAAACTGTCCGCTGTAGCTTGGTCAAAGATACCATTTTCTTGGAATAGCGAGAATGCATCAGCATCCAAGACTTCAGCCCATTTATAGCCATAATATCCTGCAGCATATCCACCTGCGAAAATATGGTTAAAGCTTGTAGTAAGTGCGGTGTTAGGTTGAGCCGGCACTACGTCAGTAGGTTTCATAGCTTCCTTTTCAAACTTCACAGGATCGCCCTCAAATGGAGTTTCGATTGTGTGCCAAGCCATATCCAACGAAGCAAAGCTCAATTGACGTAAGCAAGCATAACCAGCATTAAAGTTTTCAGCATCCTTAATCTTTTGAATCAATTCCTCAGAGATTTTTTCGCCCGTTTCATAGTGAACAGCAAATTCATCCAAGAATGCTTTTTCGCTCGCCCAGTTTTCCATCACTTGAGAAGGAAGTTCCACAAAGTCACGATATACATTTGTACCAGAGAGGCTCTTATAGGTACATTTTGTCAACATACCATGAAGCGCATGTCCAAATTCATGTAAGAAAGTGGTAAGTTCGTCATATGTAAGCAAAGCAGGTTTATCTTCCGTTGGGCGTGTAAAGTTCATTACAATGATGATATGTGGACGACTATCCACTTCACCTTCTTTCCATTGTCCTTTAAATTCACTCATCCAAGCACCCGCTCTTTTGCCTTCACGTGGATGGAAGTCAGTGTACAATACAGCAAGGAAATCACCATTTTCATCCGTTACTTCATAAGCATCCACTTCCGGATGATAAACTTGAATTTTATCGTTTTTGGTAAATTTGATACCATACAATTTAGTAGCCAATCCAAACACACCATTCTTCACATTTTCCAGTTTGAAATATGGGCGTAAGACCTCGTCACTAATTGAGAAACGTTCATTTTTCAATTTTTCAGAATAGTAGCTCCAATCCCATGGTTGAATTTGAGCATCAAAACCTAATTGTTGAGCAAATTGTTGAAGTTCTTGGTATTCTTTTTGCGCAGCCGGCATGTAAGCTTCGCTCAATTGATTAATTAAGTTGTAAACATTTTCTTTGTTTTCAGCCATTCTATTCTTCAATACATAATCAGCATGCGTTTTGTGTCCCAACAAGTTAGCAATTTGCATGCGCGTATTAGCAATTTCAATAGCATTGTTCTTATTAGAAAACTCGCCATCACCAGCAATTGTATTGTGCGCAGTCCAGATTTCTTGACGCAATTCACGATTATCAAGATATTTCATTGCAGGGACATAGCAAGTAGGCTTTAGGTCGAGCAACCATCCTTCTTGTTCTTTCTTGAGTGCATTAGAGCGCAACATACCTTTTACATCTTCCGGCATACCCGCCAAAAGTGCTTCATCAGTAATCAATTTGCTCCATCCGTTGGTGGCTTTCAACACATTTTGTCCGAAGTCAAGCGTTAATCCACTCAATTTTGTGCTCAACTCATTATAGCGTTGTTTATCTTCAGGAGAGAGATTTGCTCCATTTTCAGCAAAGCCATTGTATGTATCTTCCAACAACATCATTTGTTCTTGGTTGAGACCTAAATTATCTTTTTGTTCATACACCACTTTGATGCGAGCAAACAAGTCCTCATTCAAATTAATTGCATTGCTATGTGCGCTCAATTGTGGAGCCAACACTTGTGCCAACGAATCCAATTGAGGATTAGTTTCAGCACTGGTTAAATTATAGAAGACGCTTGCTACCAGATTGAGCAATTCGCCCGAATCATCCAAAGCCACGATAGTGTTTTCAAAAGTAGGCGCTTCTTCATTGTTAATAATAGCATTAACTTCCTCCATTTGTTGCTTCATACCTTCTTCAAAAGCCGGCATGTAGTGTTCAAGTTTAATGCTTTCAAACGGATAAGTTCCATGCAAAGTGGTAAACTCAGTAAAGAAAGGATTTTGAGCATCAGCAGCATCCTTTTTGTTATCAGTTGCAGAATTACATGCAACCATCGCACCTGCGAGTACTGACATAAGTACAAATTGTTTAAGTGTATTCATTGTTATTACTTTAAGTGATTAATTCTTTCTTAGATTATACATCGGACAAAAGTATATTTTTTTCGTCAATTATCCAATTCTTTTATTTATTGTTCCGTTAATCTTTGTTTCATAGC
This sequence comes from Paludibacteraceae bacterium, assembly GCA_017647145.1. Lineage (GTDB taxonomy): Bacteria > Bacteroidota > Bacteroidia > Bacteroidales > Paludibacteraceae > Gallipaludibacter. The sequence goes on along the minus strand of JAGCLD010000009.1, from coordinate 36,638 downwards.
ATCCGCAATAACCAAAGCCGCCATTGCTTCCACTACCGGTATTGCTCTTGGAACTATACAAGGGTCATGTCTTCCTTTCGCTTGCAGCACACACTCTTCCCCCTGCACAGAAACCGTATTTTGAGGTTTACTGATAGATGGAGTTGGTTTGATTGCCACCCTGAAATAGACATCTTCCCCATTAGATATTCCACCTTGAATACCCCCGGAGAAGTTCGTCTGTGTTCTCACACGTCCCTTCTCCATGCAGAAAGCATCATTCAGTTCCGATGCTTTTTTGTCGACACATTGAAATCCGCTTCCATACTCAAAACCTTTCACAGCATTGATGCTGAGCATTGCCCATGCCAATTGAGCTTGCAACTTAGCAAAGACAGGACTACCCAGTCCGACAGGAAGATTAGCAATGACACATGTGATAGTACCACCAATAGCGTCACCCTCATTCTTGACCTGTTCAATCAAGTCTTGCATTAGCATTGCCTTTTCCGGCAGGGGACAACACACCGGATTTGCAGCTACAGAGTCCAAGTCATACTCTTTGTAGTCTTTTTCTAGGGCAATGTGTCCAATCTGCGAAGTGTATGCTTGAATTTTTATGCCCCACTTGCTCAACCATTGTTTAGCAATTGCTCCAGCCACAACCCTTGTAGCCGTTTCCCTTGCCGAGCTACGTCCCCCACCCCTATAATCTCTGACTCCATACTTCATTAGATAAGTATAGTCAGCATGAGAGGGGCGAAACATATCCTTCATTCGTTCATAATCCTGCGGATGACAGTCTTCATTTTTAATAAAGAACGCAATGGGCGCGCCAGTAGTTACACCCTGAAAGAGTCCAGATACAAACTCCACAGAGTCGCTTTCCTTTCGCATTGAGGAGAGTGAAGAATGTCCCGGTCGTCTTCTGCGGAGTTCATCATTAATCGCCTCCATATCCAGAACAAGACCGGCAGGACATCCATCCAGTACTCCCCCCACCATCACTCCATGAGATTCTCCAAATGAGGTGAATCGTAAATAATTTCCGAATGTATTCATACATTTATTAGTGACAATCGCAACCGGAGCAATTACATCCACATGCATCCTCACCACCACAGTCACCACAACCACATCCACATCCGTGTTGTTGATGTTTCAGAGCATCCAATTCCTCTTCAGTAGCCTCTCTCACACCCACTACTTTACCTACGAAGTGTAAGTTTTCGCCAGCCAATGGGTGGTTAAGATCCACTTGTACTTGCGTATCCGTAACATCAACCACTTGCGCTTGGAAATGGTTACCTTCTGTGTCCATCAAAGGAACGATGCTACCTGCCACAATGCGTTCGCTGTCAAACTTTCCATCCACTTCAAAAATTTTCTTATCCAGCATGATTACGCTTTCTTCGTCATATTCACCATAGGCTTCTTGGCATGGGATGGTAAAGTCGAAAGCATCCCCTTCCTTGAGTCCTACCAAATTAGCCTCAAACATAGGCAACATAGGTTCTACTCCAAAGCAAAAAGCTAAAGGATGTTCTTCCGTTGCTCTCTCCATCAATTCTTGTTTGCCTGTTTCTTCAGCGTCCACATAGAGGTCATACGCTACTCTGACCATTTTTCCTTTTTCAATCATAATCTTATTTATTTAAATAGTTAATATTGTTTCGTATTTATTACCACCAATTCGTCTGTGGCCGTCCATAATCACTTTGTTTTTCATACTTCAAGTCAGACAACATACTTGCATTCACCCCTATTCTAAAGGTATATGATTTATATGGTCCGAAAGGTACAAAGCTACCACTCATGCTCCAGCAGTGCAAGTCACGATTTACTGTGAAGTTCGTATATGTAAATTGCTTAGCTTTGAAGTCATAAGAAGTCGAAGCACTCACTCTCCATTTGCCCAAACTGATATTTCCAGCCAACCTTAAGTTGTGCGTAAACTCCATTTTGTAGTCCATTTTTTCCTTATCAAACACACCACTTTGCCCATATCTGATGGAATAATCCACCGAAAGGCTCCATGGAATTTCCACCTTTGAATAACCATCATCCGTCACCTCCGCGTCAGCTTCTCCATGCGTTTCCTGCGTCATGCTTTCATCCTGTTCATCCTCCATATTCTGCGTATTATCCTTCTTCTTTTTCAATTTCTCTGACAATTTCTTAAAGGTTTGATTATTGAAGGTATAAGAGAAGGATGTGCTTGTTCCCATAAACTTCGGGAACTTTCTCCATTTGCTGATGTGCACCGGATTTCCAAACTCGTTGAGTGCATACTTGTATGGGTCAAAAGCACCACTCAAACTCAGCGAATAACCTTTCCATAATTTCAGACGTAGCTGTGCATTAAAGTTAGACCACCTCATGGAGTCGGCGGCAATATTATACGCTGTACTCACAGAGAAGTTATCAATTAAGCTAATCACTTTAAAAGGTTCTTTTCCTGTCGTATCCTTGTCATTTCGTATTTTCATTTCAAGGTTATTACCCAGTGAGAGATTCACATTTCCTGCCTGTCCGTGTCCGGGTGTTCCATAAAGCGCTCCTTCAAACCTTGAATAAGTCACTTCCCTTGTTTCCGTATTCGTAGGATCATTCGGATTCACCGGTCGCTCATAGGTTCCGTAGTATCCCCAGAAGGGCGAGCCGAAGTCCGGATGCCACGAAAGCCCTACCGAAGGTGTCACCACATGCCTTATTCGGTCGATTTTATCCCCGAATATTTTCCGTATTGGGATATAGAAGCCATATAATTTAGTAGATGCCGACAAACTCATATTGAAGTCCTGCACATAATAGAAACCATTCGTTGTATCTCGTTGCACCTGATTTTCCTGTTCGTTCCATGACTGATCCACCCGTCTAAAATACATCCTTGAGTTGTAGCTGATTTGAGGCGTCACGTTAATGTATTTAAACAATGTGAATGACGCCGATATAGGCAAGGAATGCTTGATACCATTTTTCCAGTCATTCAAGAAGGATGACTTAAACAGTTGCGATTCCTTGGTATCTATGCTATTATTGATGGTTGCCGTGTAAGAGAGTGATATTTTCTCATACCATCTTTCCTTCCCTATCGGATTTTTTCTTTTGAACGGATACACCCGACTCATAGAGACGTTTAAAGTTGGCAATGACAAGTTGATGGTTGAGTCCCTTGTTCTTTGTGCAACCGACACACTACCCGATATGCTCCACGGACTCTCCGGAAATCGCTGAGAGAAACTCACACTTGAAGACTTCGTGTTCTCCGAATTGAGCGAACCGTCATAGTAACTATTTATGTTGCTTTTATTATATCCACTGGTTGAGAAGTTTACGTTGGCAGAAAAGGTAGAGTATGGATTAGCCTTCGCATCTTGTGAGTGTGACCATCTGATGCTCATATTCGTAGCTTTTCGATAATCCGGCAGGTCCTTTTCGCTGGTCACGTCATTGCGATAGGCAAGTTCCAGACTACCTCTGAATTTATATCTTTTCACATAGTTTGATTTCAGATTTACCGCCCATGTCCCTTTGGTGTAAATATCCCCTGTGAGTTCCAGGTCAAAGTAGTCATTGATGGCAAAGTAGTAGCCACCATTGTGCAGATAAAATCCTCTGTTAGCATCATCCCCAAAACTCGGCATAATGATTCCCGAAGAATATTTATTTGTAAATGGGAAGAATCCAAAAGGAATTGCCAAGGGCAGTGGTACATCCGCCAACACAAGGTAGGCCGGTCCGCTCGCCACATATTCACCCGGTTTAACTTTCGCCTTTGTCAGTTGTAACCAAAAGTGAGGATGATCATGGTCATCACACGTAGTGTACCTTCCGCCAGCCATGCTCAAGGTTTTGTCTTCCGTTATTTTTGTACGTTCACTCACAATATAGCCTTCCCCTTGTTGCGTCACCACTTGTCTTACAAAAGCCTTTCTTGTTTTTAGGTTATAGGTCATTTCCTTTGCTTCATACTCTGTTCCGTTGTCAGAAAAGATCGGAGTTCCTTGGATTTTCCCTACCGAGTCGGGCACTCCCTTGGCATAGACCAAGGTACTATCCATTTTCACTCTCACATAATCCGCCTTCAAGTTCATGGCTTGATAAGTGATATCCCCCGTACCGTGTAGGAAAGCCGTACCATTTCCCCACAACACAATCGAGTCAGAAGCTGAATAGTCCACTTGCGCTTCCAAGAAGGTTTTTTTAGGCGTTGTAGGCACAGAGTCCGGTCGTATAGTATCCGGTTGGAAGCGCTCGACCGAGTCCACTACAGCAGCCTGTGCCAGTGTATCCACAGCCAGTGTTTGCGCTTGCGTCACACAACACCACAAGACACCCAGAGCCATGCATAAGCATGCCTTCCATTTTTGGGTCTTCCTGTGTATGCTATGTGGGATTTTCATCCTCTATTTCTATCTTTTGAGTTAAGTAACCTATCGCTGTCTATCCGTTATGACATTCATTCTTGCAAGAGTTCACGCGCATTTTGTAAAGCCGCTTCGCTCACATTCGCACCACTCAACACCTGCGCTATCTCCACTACTCGTTCCTCCTGTGTAAGGCGTTTAATTTGTGTTTCCGTATGCTCATCCGCATCTTGCTTATAGACTTTGTAGTGTACGTTTCCCTTTGCTGCTATTTGCGGTAAGTGCGTAATGGCCATCACTTGCATGTATTGCGCCATATTTCTCATAATCACAGCCATTTGCGTTGCCACTTCTCCCGACACCCCCGTGTCTATTTCATCAAAAATCAAGGTAGGCAACGAACGATGTTCCGCCAACAAAGATTTCAAGCACAACATGAGTCGAGCCACCTCACCTCCAGATGCCACATCCGCCACATTACGCAAACTTTGATTCTTGTTGGCCGCAAAGAGGAAGTTAATTTCATCCATGCCGTTTTTGGTCGGATTTTGGCTTTCGGCATACTCTATTTGGAAATTCGGATGAGGCACACCCAGACTTTTCAGTTGCGTGGTGAGTCTTTCTTCCGTAGGTGTTTTAATTCTTTTTCTGGAAGCTGTCAGTTTCTCTCCTGCTGCTTTCATTTCCTTTTCTGCCATTTCGAGTTGTGCGGTCAGTTCCCTTATTTTTTCCTCAGAATGGTCAATTATTTCCAAACGCAGGGCAAAATCCTGCTTCAGTCGTAGCAACTCCCCATCCGTTTGGCAAGCATGCTTTTGCATGAGCGTATGCAATAAATCCAATCTATCTTCTACCTGTTGCATACGTTCCGGTTCCACTTCCATTTTCTCCGCCAGGTCTTCTACTTCACTTGCCACATCCTTCAGTTCAATCAGTGCACTGTCCAATCGTTGCGCTAGTTCTTCCACCTGTTGCATGTATCCTGCCACTTTATGGAGTGAGCCTTGCGCACCATGCAGCATTTCCACCACTCCCTGTTCACCATCCAGCGCATAGAAAGTCTGCAAGAGATTTGTCTTGATTACTTCCGCATGCTTCAACACCTCTAGTTCTTGTTCCAATTCATCCCCTTCCCCTTCCCGTAGGTTGGCTTCCTCCAGTTGGTTGAATTGATAGCGTATATAGTCCTCTTCCTCCTTGGATTTTTTTGCATTTTCTGTATGTTCCTCCAACATTCTTTTGGTTGTCACATACCTTTCATACGCCTCCACATACGCAACTTTCTCCAGTTGATTGACAGCGATGGTATCAATAGTTTCCAGTTGAAACAGATTTGACTTTAGCAATAGATTCTCGTGTTGAGAATGAATATCAATGAGTTGGTCCGTGAGTTCTTTCAGTGTAGTGAGCGCCACCGGTGTATCATTCACGAAGGTTCTCGATTTCCCATTACGGTTCAGTTCACGTCGGATGCTGCAAATACCATCCTCATAGTCCAAGTCATTTTCTTGAAAAAAGTTTTCCAGATCACCACCAGTTAAGTGAAAGTCCGCTTCAATCACACATTTCTGTTCACCGTCAGAAATGACTCTGCTATCCGCCCGTTGCCCCATTATCAAGCCCAGTGCTCCCAGGATGATAGATTTACCCGAACCCGTTTCACCCGTCATCACAGAGAAGCCCTTTTCAAAGTCTATTTCCAATTCTCGTATGAGAGCATAGTTGGTTATACTTAAGTGTTGTAGCATATCCTTTCCTTATTGAGTCAGTTTGTCATACAAAGTATTACGTGTAGGATCCACATCCATCAGCACTTCATGCACAGCATCTCGTTCCGCTTGCGGTGCAGGCTGAAAAATATTGACCAATTCATCCCCCTTAGCATCCAGGAAAGCCGTTATTGCCACAGCCGATGGTCTTGCTCGGTTGGCTTCTCTGATTACCGGTAGCTCCGCCGCTATCTTAGAACGCGCATTTGCCACATTCACTTCCATAGCATCCAAATAGAGTCGATGATAAGCATAAAAGAACGAGCGATATTTGCTAAATGCCTCATCCATCAGATTGTTAATAAGAGCATATCTGTTTCTATTGTCACTAAACGACTTCCAGCCCGCTGCTTCTGCGTCCTCCAGCGATGCGCTCTGTGCATTCAACACAATGTTTTCAGCCACTTGGAAATAAGGCGTTCCCCCGAGCGGAGCATAACTATCCATGTCATATCCGATAATCAGGTACACATAGTAAGCCAACATGGCAGTGAGGTTAGAAGTAAAGACATTATCTTGATACTCCAGTTGTTCAAACTCTGTGTATTGGAAGGTGAATTTTTCATCTCTGAAGTTAAGCAGCGGCGTAGTGTATGTAGTGTTATACACCGGGCGTCTTGACTGCACTTGTAGCACACCCGACAGTTGGTTATCCGACACTGCATTCACTATCAAAGTCATGTTACACTCAATTCTCTCCTGCTGAGCTATCGTCATATCCGTCCATCTTCGGTTGTTGATAAACTCGCTGACGGCTTGTTGCAGGGTATTAAACATCGACTTGTTGCTTCCCTCTATTTGGTCAGAATTAATTTGCACATTGCAGTCCAATTCTTGTGCAGAGCCGATTGCACAAATGAATGACAGTGCTATGATTGACAGTACTTTTTTCATACCTTTCACTTATAATAGATTTTCCAGATGGTTAATAATGTCTTCCGCCACTTGCTGTTTGCTTTTGAGTGGGAAATCACATTGACCGGTTTTATCCAGGATGGTGATTTTGTTCGTATCATATCCAAATCCGGCACCCTTATCATTCAAGGAATTCAACACGATAAAATCCAAGTTTTTCTTCGTCAATTTTCGTTCTGCATTCTCGTGTTCCTGATTCGTTTCAAGCGCAAAACCCACCAACTTTTGGTTTTCTTGCTTCATTGTTCCCAGGGTAGCCGCGATGTCATGGGTAGGTTTGAGTGTAAAGGTCAGGTCATCCTTTTCGCGCTTGATTTTCACATCAGCCATATGTTCCGGCGTGAAGTCAGCCACAGCCGCCGAGAGTATCGCTACATCCTGTTGTGGGAATTCTCTTATCGTTGCTTCAAACATCTCAGCCGCCGACATCACATCGATTCGTCTGATAGCGGCAGAGGTCACTTGCTGCATAGGTCCAGCCACCAGCGTCACCTCCGCACCTCTTCTCATGCACACTTCCGCCAAGGCACAGCCCATTTTTCCTGTGGAGAAATTACCTATAAACCTCACCGGATCAATCCTTTCGTAGGTAGGTCCAGCCGTGAGCAACACTTTCTTTCCTTTGAGTGTTTTCGGCGTGAGCATTTCCACCAATTTCATCACAATCACATCCGGTTCTGGCATTCTTCCCTTTCCGGTCACACCGCATGCTAGTTCCCCCTCCGCAGGCATCAACACTTCCACACCCCTGCTCGTGAGCACCTGAACATTATGTTGTGTAGCCGGATGGTCCCACATATTTTCGTTCATGGCCGACACCACCATCACCGGACATTTACATGCCAAGTTGGTAGTTGACAGCGCATCATCCGCTATCCCATTAGCCATTTTAGCCATCACATTAGCCGTAGCCGGAGCCACTACGAAGCAGTCAGCCCATTGTGCCAACGATATATGTTCCGTGTGATACTCGGCCGGTCCTTCAAACATATCCACATAGACTTTGTGATGGGTGAGTGTTTCCAAGGTGAATGCTGTCACAAATTGCAATGCATTCTTTGTTACAACCACTTTTACATCAGCACCTTGTTTCATCAACAGTCGTGCCAACTCCGGTGTTTTGTAAGCTGCTATTCCACCGGATATGCCCAGTAAGATTTTCTTTCCTTTCAACATAAGTTTGTCCTCCTATTTTGAGGTGTAAATAACGTACAAAGATAGTGAAAGGAGAATGAAATGCCAAATTTATTTGAGCATTTCTAAACCGCCTCCTATCGTATCAAAAGATGGTAAAACTAGACACCCAAGAAGCAGAATTACCATCAACACAACTCCCAAGAAGGTCAGAAGCGAGGCAAATTGGACCTGCACATATTTCATAGTTGTAAGGTTTAAGGTGAGATACTATCGCAATACAGCAAACAAACGAATATACTTGCCCCCACAACAAAATAGTTAGATTCCGCCACAACAAACAAGGTTTATCGTCCTAAAATTCACAGCATTAAACACATTAACCACAACAATTAACGACACCTTATGACACCTATGTACCCGCTTTTGAAATTCAACGAAAGTTATTCGAACAAAAAAAGCATCCTTGCCGCAATGGGCAAGGACGCTAAGAGGACGAAGGATGTACACTGAGACGCACAGATGCGAGTGCGAGGTGGAGTGTACAGAGCCGGAGGGCATTAAGCCTTATTCACAATAGACAGGACGAATGACACAACCTACTTCGCGTGGTGATTCTCCCAAGAAGGTCATCCAGTCGGTGATGTAATATCCGCCTGCGTATGGGGATTCTTCGCTTCGGGAGCTTGTCCATAGGGAGGTAGATTCGCCTGCTCCTAAAACTTCATAGGCTTCAGTGGCACCTGTGCCGGGCTTGTAACCCGTATTGCCGGTGAAAGGGAAGAAGATGGAGTTGCCCGTGATGCGACTGGTGAACAGTTTACCCGGCACTCCATTGATTTCTATATTGTCAAGTTCACAATTATCGCGCAACTCTTGGAATTCGGCATAGGTAGGGGTTCTCCATTTTGTTCCCCAATTGACAGTTGATGCATCGTCTTCAGAGTCAAGCACCATTTTGTTGTCCACAAATCCATTGAGCCCATATTGCGCTTGCGAGCAATACTTTGTGAGTTTATTCATGGAGCCATCACACCATTTATAGAATTCCCAGCTATAGGCTTTAGTGGGCGCTGTGAGTCCCCAAGCAAAATACCATCCATATTCTTCCGGTGCATTGGCTCCCACATTGCATGGTGCCCACTTCACACTCACCCCCATATCTACCGGTTCAAAACTCACTTTACTTCCAGGTTCATTGTTGGATGAACATGCCGAAAAGGCAACTGCCATCATAAAAAGTCCAAAAGAAAGGACTAAAGAGATGTGTTTTTTCATAACGATAAGTTTTTATTAAGAAATATTAAGCATTTTGGGCAAATATAGAATAAATTTGTTAACGTTACAAAAAAAAAGAGAAGAAATCTCGCTTCACAGCGATATTTCTTCTCAAAACAACTTATTGATGATTAGTGATGTTTTATACTTCTTATAAAATACCTGTTTCTTTGAGGATATTGTTAGTAGCTCTTACTGCTGCTTCGCTTGCAGCCAATTTAGCTTTTTCGTCTTCGCTAAGTGGTATTTCGATGATTTGTTCGATACCATTACGTCCGATGATTACAGGCACACCGATGGTGATGTCGTTCATTCCGTATTCGCCTTCGAGAGCAGTAGCACATACAATCATCTTCTTTTGGTCTTTAATGATAGATTCTACCAAGAAAGAAGAAGCCGCACCCGGTGCCATCCATGCAGAAGTGCCAAGCAGACCGGTGAGGGTAGCTCCACCCACCATTGTTTGTTTAACAACTTCTTCTAATTTTTCAGGAGAAAGAAGTTGAGAAACAGGAATGCCTTTGTATGTAGCGAGGCTTGCTACTGGAATCATAGTAGTGTCGCCGTGACCACCGATTACGATACCTTCAACGTCGTTTGCATTGCATCCCAAAGCTTGGCTGAGGAAATATTTGAAGCGTGAGCCGTCAAGCGCACCACCCATACCAATCACTCTGTTGCGTGGCAATCCGAAAGCATGCAAAGTGAGGTAAGCCATTGGGTCCATAGGGTTAGCTACGATGACAAGAATTGCATCAGGAGAATATTTAAGGATGTTACCAACTACAGACTTAACAATACCTGCATTGACACCGATAAGCTCTTCACGAGTCATACCCGGTTTGCGTGGCATACCTGAAGTAATCACTACTACGTCAGAGTTAGCTGTTTGTTCGTAATCGTTTGTTACACCTTTTACAACTGTATCAAATCCCATCAATTGAGCGGTTTGCATGATGTCCATTGCTTTACCTTCAGCGAAACCTTCTTTGATATCGATCAATACTACTTCGTTGGCAACTTCATTAACTGCCAACACGTTAGCACACGTAGCACCTACGTTACCTGCACCTACTACTGTTACTTTTGACATATTCTTATAATTTTATGGTTAATTGTGAGTCTTAATTTCTCGGCAAAGATATGGGTTTTATTTTTATTACAGAAATAATTCCATAATTATTTATCTTTTTTTTCTACTTTTTATGGCATTAACAAGCAGAGCCAAGCGGAATATCCATTGATAATAACGATGAACACTTTGATAATAGACTTTTTGTGCTCCGAATTGACGATAGGAATTTTCGATATTCTTAATCATACTGCCCTCAAAGTCAAAGGAATGGGAGTGGGAACGAGCCCACTTGACAGCCTCCAAGACCAGAAGAGCGGGAGCACCTGTGGCGGCATAGGTGGAACTATGAGCGGGAATGAGGAAATAACAAGAAGAATGGTCCCACACCAAAAACACAGCTGCCAAAAGCGTGCCTTCTGCATTGCGGATGGCTATGAGTTGACCTTGTTGTTGCGTAAGCGCGGCATTGTAAAGTTGCAGGAAATAGTCACGTGAATAACTGATAGTTTTTCCCTTCTCCTGCAGAGTAAACTCATGGAAGGTGTAGAACTCATCGGGCGACAGCGTGAAGTCGGCATGCAAGGAGAGAGCCTTCTGGAGTTGGCGTTTTTTGTTCTTGGAAAACTTGCTGATGACGGCATCCAGATTAGTCAAATCCTCAATACGATAGGTCCATCGCTGTTTGACCTTGAAGCCACGGCTACGCATGTATTGTGGGGCTTCGGAGGAAAGAGGATATTGCTGGTAGTAGTAGGCCAAGTGTAAGGCTTCAAGTTGCCGGATAAGGCTGTCATAGGCTTCTTGGCGTTGTTGAGGAGTGAGGTCATTACGGGTCCAAATGCCATTGATCTGGGTGTGCTGAGGGCAAATGACATACTTCATGCCCATGCGCCTGCGCAACAGATAGGGCATCGCTGCGATAACCTCGCCTTGAGCGTCATAGACAAGCAAAACATCCCAAGCTTTATTGAATGTAACTGCCTGCATCCACCAATATTGCATAAAAAGGGGGATGTCGGAGTGAGAAAGGCACACGCGGCGATAGATTTCTTTATTCAGATTGTTCATAAGAGCATGTCGGCTACTTGTTGGAGTGCCTTGATGAAGGCATCAATGTCTTGTTTAGTGGTGTAGAGAGCCAAAGATATACGCACGGTTCCGGGAATGCCTAAGTGGTCGATGAGCGGCTGGGCACAATGGTGCCCTGTGCGCACAGCTACACCTAGTTTATCGAGCAACATTCCTACGTCATAGGGGTGTTGCGTGCCCAGCAAAAAAGAGATAGCACCGCTTCTGTGAGCAGGAGCTGCCAGAATACGCATTTGCGGAATCTCTCTGAGGCGTTCTTCGGCATATTGCAGCAACTGATGTTCATACTCGGCAATGCGCTCTATTCCGATGGCCTGTACATAGCGCAAGGCTTCAGCCAAGGCGATGGAGCCGGCATAGTCGGGCGTACCGGCCTCAAACTTATAGGGCAACTGGTTGTAAGTGGTTTTTTCGAAGGTGACATTGGCAATCATTTCTCCCCCACCCTGATAAGGAGGCATAGCATTCAGCCAATCTGCCTTACCATAAAGGACACCTATACCGGTGGGGGCATAAATCTTATGTCCTGAAAAGACAAAGAAATCGGCATCCAGCGCTTGTAGATTCACCGAGATGTGTGCCACAGATTGTGCGCCATCGATGAGGACCGGTGTGCCATTGGCATGCGCCATCCGGATGATTTGTTCTATAGGATTAACCACACCCAAAACATTAGACACATGTGCCACCGCCACCATGCGCGTGCGTTCATTGAGCAGAGCGGAATAGGCCTGCATGTCCAGCTCACCATTAGGCAAGAGAGGAATAACACGAAGCACAGCCTTCTTGCGCAGGCAGAGCATTTGCCATGGAACAATGTTGGAGTGGTGTTCGTGGGTAGAGACGATGATTTCGTCACCTTCGTTCACAAAACGTTCTCCATAGCATTGTGCAACAAGGTTGATGGCTTCTGTAGTGCCACGCGTAAAGGTGATTTCTTCCTCGGAACGAGCATGGAGGAATTGAGCCACGGTCTTGCGGGCATCTTCATGAGCCTGTGTTGCCACCTGACTCAAATGGTGTACACCACGATGGATGTTGGCGTTGTAGGATGTGTAAACCTCTGTGAGTTTATTGATTACACTGAGAGGTTTTTGTGTAGTAGCCGCATTATCCAGATAGACTAATGGTTTGCCATAAACAGTCTGTTTCAACAAAGGAAAGTCTCCACGCAGTTGTTCTCCTAACTCAGTCATATTGCGAATGTGTTTCGTGTTTTTATAATGAGACACAAAGGTAATAAAAAAGTTTTGACCATTCACTATTTCCGTGCAGAGAGATGAGCCCACTGCTCACTTTACACTCAGGAAGGTTGCAATCAGGAAGGAATATTTATCAAGCGGAAGTGAGTAATATGGAAAAGGAGAGTGATTATATCAGTGTTTTAGTGTAACTTTGCTTGGTCAAATTAACCCGAGTGGATAACTGTATGTATTTAGAGATTATTGGAGCTATAGTGGGGCTGATTTATTTGTGGTTGGAGTATAGGGCGAGTATTTATCTGTGGGCGGCAAGCATTGTGATGCCGGCCATCTATTTGTTCGTGTACTACGACGCCGGGCTCTATGCGGATTTTGGCATTAATGTTTATTACCTTGCTGCCGCACTGTATGGATGGGCTGTGTGGATGTATCATGACAAAAAGTCCACCAAAGAACAAGAGGAAACTGGACGGCAAAAAGGACTTCCCATCACGCGTATGGCAGGGAAATATTGGTGGATGTGTAGTGGGGTGTTTGTGGTGGCATTGGGACTGATTTGGTGGGTGCTAAGCACATATACAGATAGTGATGTAGCCGCATGGGATTCATTTACTACAGCGTTGAGCGTGATTGGAATGTGGATGTTGAGCCGGAAGTATCTGGAGCAATGGATAGTGTGGATTGTGGTGGATGTGGCCAGCGTGGGATTATATTGTTACAAAGGATTGTTTTTTACGGCGGCATTATATGGTTTGTATGCCATTATTGCTATCTTTGGGTACATTAAATGGAAGGAGATGATGCATGAAGAAGCGAAAATTTGATGCTTTAATCATAGGTAATGGTGAGTTTCCACAACACCCGGATGTGTTGAGTCTCATGAAAGAGATTCCCTTTGTGGCGTGTTGTGATGGCGGTGCCAATGAGTATATCAGCCGCGGATTGCTGCCGGACATAATCATTGGTGATGGAGATTCACTCTCGGAGGAAAACAAGGCAAAGTATAGTCATCTGGTGCACTATGTGAGCGACCAAGAGACTAATGACCAGACAAAGGCTGTGAATTGGCTGATGAAGCAAGAAAAACGGCACATTGCCATAGTGGGAGCATGCGGAAAACGCGAGGACCACACGTTGGGAAACATAAGTCTGTTGATGGAGTATCAAAAAGCCGGGGCCGAGGTGAGAAGTTACACCAACTATGGAGTGTTTATACCCTGTAAAGGTTCAAGATGCTTTCAAAGCAAGGCGGGACAACAAGTTTCTATCTTCAACATTTCAGCCAAAAACATGAGTGCAAATGGGCTGCGCTACCCCATATATGATTTTACAAGTTGGTGGCAAGGAACACTCAATGAGTGTACAGGAGAAGAATGGAGCGTGAATGCAGAAGGAGAATATTTAGTATTTATAAATTATTGACAACAAACAATATATATATGGAAAAAATCAGAATTGGCGACGAAATACGTTTTCTCAACTCCACCGGAGGAGGAAAAGTGGTAAGAATTGATGAGAAAACACAGTTGGTGTATGTGGAAGATCAAGATGGATTTGAGATTCCAACCCTCGCGCAAGAATGTGTGGTGGTGAACAGCATTAAAGCAAATGGTTTTCCTCAACCGGAAAACGCAAAAGAAGAAAAGAGCATGGAGCAAATTCCCGCTAAGCCACAAACCATACACATCATTGAAACTCCGGAAGGAGAGCAACTGAAGCCCGTGCTGGCATTCGTACCGCAAAACATCAAAATGTTACAATCGACAGCCTATGACTGCTACATTGTCAATGACTGTAACTATATGTTATACTACAACCTTGTGAGCATGGCTGGAGAAAAAGGCAGAAGCCTTGCACACGGCATGATTGAACCAAACATGCAGGAATGTATCTGCATGGTGAGCAAAGACGAACTCAATGACTGGGAACGAATCAGAGTGCAAATCATCCCCATGAAAGAAGATAAATTATATGCCGTACAGAGTGTAATTGACATGGAGATGCGCCTGCCGGTGGTGAAATTCTACAAACTGCACAGCTTCACCGACAGCGAATACTTTGATACGCCGGCATTATCCTATGATTTATACGAAGAATCCACAAAAGAAAAACTCACCCACATACGCCCTGAACAAATCAAAGAAGCCTTGCTGAGCAAAGAGGTAGAGGAACGCAAGAAAGGTCCTGTAAGAAAAAAGCAGGAAGACAAAGGAGGCATATTAGAAGTGGACTTGCACATACACCAATTACTCGACAACACAACCGGCATGAGCAATGGCGAAATGTTGCGCCACCAGATGGAAGTGTTTCATAAAACGCTTGCAGAACACAAAAACGAAAAAGGACGAAAAATTGTGTTCATTCATGGAAAAGGAGAAGGCGTATTGCGCAAAGAGATCGAGAAAACCCTGAAACACCAATATAAAAACTACACATTCCAAGACGCCTCCTTCCGCGAATACGGCTTCGGCGCAACCATGGTCACAATACACTAACCACCCAAGACCAACTAAAAAGAGTGTTCACTCGCTTATGAAGTGACCCCAAAAGTTTTTGTCTAAGCTTTTGGGGTCTCTTCATTCTTAGGGCAGTTCAAAGTATGATGACCTGCAGGGTGAGGAGAGATGTTGATAATTATCTTACTAATTAGGTTTTACTCTTACTTTAACATCCTTTTCTCCCGCAATAGTCTGGTGGTCTGACATATATTCGGGACTATACTTTCCACGAGGAATATCTCGAATTATATAACGATTTGCCATGCGCGCTGCTTGGATGTGTTGAGTAATCGCTGTATTTACAGCTGAAGAAAGTATGGCAGCTGCCGCACCAAATAATCCTCCTCCTGAACTCTGAGTACTTAAATCAAGATACAAGTCACAACTGCGTTCAAATAAAATCTCATTTGTATGAGCAGATTTGATGATGAAATGTATGTCTGTTTCTATTCCAAATCCTTTTTTCGTCCAGCTATTAATCTCTGAGAAAACAACAGCATCCGCACCAAAGTACTTCTGGAACATGCTTAAAGAACTGTTTACAAACATTTCTGCATCATAAGCGCTCTCTTTTTTGAGTATCTCCATGGTAAGCATAGGGGACAGCACATAATATCCACTCTCGATTAATGGGTAAGATATACTTGTATATAACAAATCTTTGGCCTCAACATTGGTAGAGTTGTTAATGGGTGGCATCACTAAAAATGTGATAGGTTTTTCCTCATACATCTTAGCATATTGCTCTCCTCTAGTAATCGGTTGTGTCATAGAACAACTTGCAAATAAGACACAACAAACTATGGTTAGTATATAATATGCATTCTTCATCATTGCAAAAGTTTTTCAATCAAAGGTTTAATAAATTGAACTGATTCTGGATACAAACTCATTTCTTTCTCAAATAATTGTTTTGCATATTGAGGAAAGAATATGGCATAGTCTGACTCTTCATAAATGCGCTTTTGCTTATCAGTAGCATGTGTCGCAAATATTTCTGCTGTCTCAGGCAGAGACAAATAGTATGCATATTCTGCACAAATACCAGGAGGGGGAACTTGTCTTTGACCGGCAGGGGATTGCACCATATCTTCATACACACAAAGCAAGGAGCATAATGCCTCTGGTGTTTGCTTCTTGTACATTTCGTACGATAATGACTCGTATTTAGAGGTATGACTTTCCATAAACGTTGTACCACCCCAATAATACAGGGTGGAAGTAACATTACAACTATTTAGTGTCATGAGTATAAGGGATAGTGTCAAAAAAATTTTTATTTGCCTCATAATTTGATTATTTTATGTTCATTTGCGCTAATAAAAATCTTGTACTCATAAATTCTAACACCCTCTTCATTTGTGACAATGATTTGATGTTGCCCAGGTGCTAGAGAGATGGTGTTTTCAACTGTCTTTCTAATTTTCCTATCTCGTCTATATGCTTTATCCTTGACTGTTTTAAGCTGATAGGAATTATCATCAACAATTACCGAAATACCATATACATCTTCATCCACAAAGGAGATGTCCGCCACATCTGCTTTCCCACTTGCAATGGAATATACTCCACCACAACTATTGAGAGATAATAATGTGATGCCTAATATCATTATAAATATTAACCTTTTCATACAAAACATTATTTATCTGAAACATAATAATTTTCTAATTTCTCCAAGTCAATATCCTCTCCTTCATAGGTGCAGAATGAGACTTCGTTTTCGGGAACATCGCCAACAGACATTAATACAGTCATGGTACCAATTTTCTTGCCTGGCAATTCTACCATCATGCCTGATTGTGGATTTTTGATTTGTTTACCTCTAAGGTAGAGATTAAAGACATCTCCTGTGTTAATCCCTTGTGATGTACCTCCTGAAATTACAAAATTATCCTCTTCTTTTGATAAAATATATCCCTTCCAAGGTTTATCCATACATTTGTTAATGATATTTTCAACTAATTGACTCATCGCTGCTGATAATGCTTTGTCTGATAAAGTAGCATCAAATCCGGCAGTTCCACCTAAGCCCATAGTCGTTTTACTTGTAGTTTCTGCAAAGCCCATAGCCTCATCTGCATAAATGGTAAGTCGTGTTGCGACTTCTACTAACCTAATACTAACACCTGCTTCTACAGTTTGTGTCTTTGTTGATGAAAAGACTTTCTGTTGGCCTTCATTTTTACGACCATATTGCGTGATAGAACCTAAGATGACATAATCTGCCTTAATATTACTAAGATTATCTTCACTCTCTGACAATAGCACGTCTAAGTCATCTTTTTCTAACAAGATAAATTTACCACTTGCTGCTAACTTTGCTGACAAAATATCCATGGCTTGTTTACGCATAGGGTCATTCTCTCTGTCATAAAAAAGTCCTTTACCATATTGCGTTTCGTTAGTAAATCTACCGATTGCTACGATACGTTTAATTGTTCTTTCTTGAGCGAATGTTGGCATCAAGAATATAATACCGAACAAAACAATTGTAAATAATTTTCTATTCATATTCCTAAATTTAAATGTTATGCTTTTTCAATTATGTTATTAGCTTGTTATTGGGCAACTCGTCAATGTATTCACCTCATTATGACATCCACCATCTTGTTCTTGAACTTAAGTGCAATACATGACCTTAGGCTGGTAGGAAAACACAGCACACCTTTCACAAGGGCGGCATGGATACACTCATACCCATAGGCATCTACTGTTCACTTTGATTTTGACTGGTTTTAGAGAAAAGTGGCGAAGTTTTCTTGTTGTCAAACACAAAGTGCCAACAAACGCTATTCAATATGTCAGGAACCTACCCTCGGAAGCGATCTTGAGCAAAACTCCTTTCGCAAGACATAGCCCTCCGACCTAGGATTCGTAGCAAAGGTAGTATATATCTGTGAAAAAAGCAAACTCACAAACAGCCCGTTACTCCAACTCGCTTGCGAGCGTCCTACAGTGAGCATAGCAAACGTCCTGTTGCGAATGTAATGAGCGTCCTGTAGACTCCGCCGTCCTGTTGCGCCAGCGGAACGGACCGGAGGGTATGTAAAACAGAATTGACCAAATGTCAATAAAAGTGTAAGGTGAACGAAGAAAAAAATTGTAGTACTTGGATAAAAAAAATCTCAACCGCATAGATACTGCGATTGAGATTGATTTAATCGTATATATTCTCTCTTTGTTGCAAGCCGCAACAGAAAAATGCCTTTATGAAAGCGTTACTTTCTCTGCAATCTGCTGAGCAATTTGTGCCATTTCTTCAGGAGAAAGGGAGAGTTTGGGATTAGAGAAATTCATGTCAGATTCCTTGAATAAAGGCACCAAATGAATATGTACATGAGGAACTTCCATACCTAATACAGCCACTGCCACACGCGGACAAGCTGTATATTCTTTTATAGCCTCAGCTACCTTCTTGGAGAAGACAATCATATCAGCCAACAATGCGTCATCCAAATTAAAGATATAATCTTCTTCCGGCTCAGCTAACTTAGGAACAACCAATGTATGTCCTTTTTGTAGCGGATTGATATCCAAGAAAGCATAAAACTGATCATTCTCAGCTATCTTGTATGAAGGTATTTCACCCTTAATAATCTTTGAAAAAATAGTCATAATCGTGTTCTTTATAAAGAGATTTCCATGATTTCAAACTCAATAAGTCCTGATGGCACTTTAACTTGAGCTTTTTCGCCTACTTTTTTACCTAAAAGTCCTTTCGCAATAGGAGTAGTTACAGAAAGTTTACCTTCTTTAAGATTAGCTTCGCTTTCTGAAACAATGGTATAAGTCATCACTTGACCATTATTGACATTTTTAATCTTCACTTTGGTCAAGATTTGCACTTCATTGGTATTGATTTTAGATTCATCAATCAATCGAGCAGAAGCGATCGTTTCTTTCAACTGAGCAATCTTCATTTCCAGCATACCCTGCGCTTCCTTTGCTGCATCATATTCAGCATTCTCGCTCAAATCGCCTTTATCTCTTGCTTCTGCAATTTGCTTGGAGATTAATGGGCGCTGTACACTTTCCATTTCTGCTAATTCTTCTGTCAATTTCTTGTAACCTTCAGCGGTCATATAGATAACTGCCATAATTTATCTTTTTTAAGGTGTTATTATTTTATTATAAATAGGACAAGAATTTCGGTGTCGAAACTCTTGTCTGTTGATTACTTCTAATGTAAACAATACAAGTTAATATTCCTTCCTATTAAGAATCTCCGTATAAATAATCGCTCGTCTTAAATCATCAACATCATTCAAATCATCTAAGAAGTTATCATCCTGTGGATTCTCAATAGTAGGCCTTGGCTTCTTTGCCTCTGTAGATAAATTCGTCTGTAATGGCTTAGTTGAAGCAGTAGGCGAAGCCGTAGCAACCTTTGTTGAAATAGGTGGTTCGGGTACAGGCTCGTCCACTCTCACACTATGACTCTCCTTTAACTCAGTAGAACGTTTTAATTCACGCATGAGATCTTCCCATGAAGTAGCAGGACTTAGCATATCACCCTCTGTATCTGGTAATATTTCAGCATCCATTACCTTCTTCACATCCTTAGCTCGCTTAAAAAAAGGACCCAATATAAGAAAAAGACCTACCAAAACATAAAGAATAAGTTCTAACGATTCCATCTCATAGAATTTATCATGACTGCGCAAATATACAAAATATTTGAGAGCAAACAAAAAGAAACGTACCGATAATTAAGCAGAGAGTCTGCATCATGTGATGCAGACTCTCTTACAATCCAATAGTACGATTGTTATTCTGCTTTTTCTTCAGCTACTTCTTCAGCCTTAGGAGCTTCAGTAGCTTTCTTAGAAGAACGACGAGTACGTGTTGCCTTCTTAGCTGTTTTAACTTGAGTAAATGTTTCGTTGTAGTCAACTAACTCAATGATACACATTTCAGCAGCATCACCTTGACGGAATCCGGTGCGCAAGATACGAGTGTAACCCCCTGGGCGATTAGCAATCTTCACAGCTACATCACGGAACAATTCAGTAACTACCAATTTATCCTTTAATTCAGCAAAGACAAGACGACGATTGTTCATTGTGTCTTCTTTAGCTCTAGTGAGTAAAGGCTCAACATACATACGCAATGCTTTTGCCTTAGCTAGAGTAGTAGCGATTCTTTTGTGCTTAATCAAAGAACACGCCATGTTGGATAACATAGCTCCACGGTGTGAAGCAGTTCTTCCTAAATGATTGAATTTCTTATTATGTCTCATGTTATTCCTTATCTAATTTATATTTGGAAATATCCATTCCAAAAGTTAAGTTATACTTTTCCAAAACTTCATCCAATTCTGTCAATGATTTCTTACCAAAGTTACGGAACTTCAATAAATCATTGCGATGGAAGCTGACTAATTGTCCTAAAGTATCTACCTCAGCAGCTTTCAAGCAGTTGAGAGCACGTACAGACAAGTCCATATCTACCAACTTGGTCTTAAGCAATTGGCGCATGTGCAACACTTCTTCATCGAAGTCTTCTACCACATCACTTCCAGGTTTTTCCATCATTATCTTTTCATCAGAGAAAAGCATAAAATGGTAAATAAGGATTTTCGCTGCTTCTTTCAAAGCATCCTTAGGATGAATAGATCCATCAGTAGAAATTTCAAGTAATAACTTTTCGTAGTCTGTTTTTTGTTCTACACGGAATGGCTCAATAGAATACTTCACATTGCGTATAGGAGTGAAGATTGAGTCAATCGCTAATACTCCAATTTCCGCATTAGGAAGTCTATTTTCATCTGCAGGCACATAACCACGACCCTTATTCAATGTAATTTCCATCTTTAGGTGTGCAGTTTCGTCCATACGACAAATCACTAATTCTGGATTCAAGACTTCAAAGTTAGCCAACTTTTCGTTGATATTTGCAGCAGTGAACTCCTTTGCATTAGTCATATCTATTGTGATCACTTCACTTTCAACATCTTCAGTAGTGCGTTTGAATCTAACTTGCTTTAGTGCGAGAATAATGTTGGTAACATCATCAATCACACCCGGTATTGTAGCAAATTCATGATCGACTCCTTCAATTTTGATAGAAGTGATAGCAAATCCTTCCAAAGAAGATAACAGAATACGGCGCAAAGCATTACCTATTGTAATACCATAACCAGGTTCTAATGGTCTAAATTCAAAAGTACCTTTGAATGGAGTAGCCTCCAACATCAATACTTCTTCAGGTTTTTGAAATGCTAATATTGCCATGAAATCTATTATTTAGAGTACAATTCAACAATCAGTTGTTCCTTGATGTTTTCAGGAATATCTTCACGAGCTGGAACATGTAAGAATGTACCGCCCATTTGATTTTCATTCCATTCAATCCAAGGATATTTACTATGATTAAATCCAGCTAATGCATCATTAATCACTTCAAGAGATTTTGCTTTTTCTCTTACTGCTACTACTTGTCCCGGTTTAACGTGGCATGAAGGAATATTTACCACTTTACCATCCAAAGTGATGTGTTTGTGGCTCACTAATTGACGTGCAGCAGCACGTGTTTTAGCCAATCCCAAACGATATACTACATTATCCAAGCGAGATTCCAACAATTGCAAAAGGATTTCACCGGTAATACCTTTAGTACGTTCTGCTTTAGCAAACAAAATTCTAAATTGTCTTTCCAAAACACCATAGGTATATTTTGCTTTTTGTTTTTCTCTAAGCTGGATACCGTATTCAGAAGTTTTTTTACGTCTATTCAAGCCATGTTGTCCCGGAGGGTAGTTCTTTTTAGCCAAAACTTTATCCGTTCCAAATATAGGTTCGCCAAATTTACGAGCGATTTTTGATTTAGGTCCAATATATCTTGCCATATTTTTCTAATTTATTAGTTAAAACTATACACGACGACGTTTAGGAGGACGACATCCATTATGTGGTAATGGAGTAACATCCACGATTTCTACCACTTCGATACCTGCTCCATGGCATGTACGGATAGCAGATTCACGTCCGTTACCTGGTCCTTTTACAAACGCTTTTACTTTTCTAAGACCTAAATCAAATGCTACTTTAGCGCAATCTTGTGCAGCCATTTGAGCAGCATAAGGTGTATTTTTCTTAGATCCACGGAATCCCATTTTACCTGCGGAAGACCATGAAATCACTTGTCCTTCGCTATTAGCGATGGTAACAATCACATTATTGAAAGATGAGTGTACGTGTAATTGACCCACACCGTCAACTTTTACCACTCTTTTCTTTGTTGTTACTGTTTTCTTTGCCATATTTCAATTCAATTTATGCTTCTAAAATCCGCAACTGTTAAACATTATTTCGTTGCTTTTTTCTTGTTAGCAACCGTTTTCTTTTTACCCTTACGTGTACGAGCGTTGTTTTTGGTGCTTTGACCTCTAACAGGTAATCCGATACGGTGGCGTACACCACGATAACAACCGATATCCATCAACCGTTTGATGTTCAGTTGTACTTCAGAACGTAAATCACCTTCTACTTTGTATTCAGCTCCGATGATTTCGCGAATTTTAGCAGCTTGGTCGTCAGTCCAATCCTTAACTTTGATGTTAATGTCAACTCCTGCTTTCTCTAAAATTCTTTTTGCACTACTGCGACCTATTCCGTAGATATAAGTCAATCCGACTTCCCCACGCTTATTTTGGGGCAAATCTACTCCAACAATTCTTATAGCCATAATCTAATTTTTAGCGGTTTATTAACCTTGCCTTTGTTTATACTTAGGATTTTTTTTGTTAATTACATAAAGACGGCCTTTACGACGAACCATCTTGCAGTCAGCACTGCGTTTTTTTAATGATGCTCTTACTTTCATGAGAATTTATCTTTTATTTATATCTAAACGAAATTCTACCTTTGGACAAGTCATATGGTGACATTTCTACTTTCACTTTATCTCCTGGCAATATTCTAATATAATGCATTCTCATTTTGCCGGAAATATGAGCAGTAATAACATGTCCATTTTCTAATTCAACCCGAAACATTGCATTTGACAAAGCTTCTAGGATTGTTCCATCTTGTTCAATTGCTGTTTGTTTTGCCATATCTAAAATTAAATAGCTCTTGTTCCTAACACTTTTTCAATTTCAACAAACGATGATAAAATATCAGCTTTTCCATTTCTAATTGCGACTGAATGTTCAAAATGCGCACATGGTTTTCTATCCAGCGTTCTTGCTGTCCATCCATCATTTTCTATGCAGACATTTCGTTTACCAAGAACGATCATTGGTTCTATAGCAATAACCATTCCAGATTTTAATACTACACCATTTCCTTTTCTACCATAGTTGGGAACTTCAGGTGACTCATGTAAGCTACGACCTACACCGTGACCAACAAACTCACGCACCACCGAATATCCAAACTTTTCACAATGGTTTTGTACTGCAAACCCAATATCGCCAATTCTACGTCCAGGAATTGCTTGTTCAATACCTAAATAGAGCGCTTCTTTAGTTGTCTTTAATAAATTAATTATTTCTTCAGAAACATCTCCTACACAAAAAGTATATGCAGAATCTCCATGAAAACCATTTTTATACACTCCACAATCAACAGATATAATATCACCATCCTTGAGAACTACTTTATCAGAAGGAATTCCATGTACGACCTGTTCATTTACAGAAGTACAGATAGAACCCGGATAGCCATTATAGTTTAAAAAACCCGGAGTAGCTCCATGATCCTTAATAAACTCATAGGCCAATTTATCCAATTGTAAAGTGGTTACTCCTGGGGCAATAACTTTGGCCAATTCGGCCAAAGTTTGCCCAATGAGCATATTGCTTTCACGAAGCAATTCTATTTCATCATCTGTTTTCAGAAATATCATAGGCTAGTATGCTGCTCCAGCACGACCTTTTATTCTTCCAGACTCTAACAAACCATCATAGTGACGATTTACAAGATGGCTTTCAATTTGTTGCAATGTATCCAACACAACACCCACAAGAATCAACAATGAAGTACCTCCAAAGAATTGTGCAAATTCATTGGTCATTCCTAACAAGGATGCAAATGCAGGTAAGATTGCAACGATAGCCAAGAATATAGAACCAGGCAATGTGATTCGAGACATAATAGTTTCGATATATTCAGCTGTTTTCTTACCCGGTTTTACACCTGGGATAAATCCATTGTTGAGTTTCATGTGTTCTGCCATTTGAGTTGGATTAATGATAATTGCAGTATAGAAATACGTAAAAGCAATAATCAACAATGCAAACACAAAGTTATACCAAAATCCCGTATTATTCATGAAAGCACCGATAAATCCAGCTGCACTTTCTGAGTTAGAGAATCCAACCAAAGTGATAGGGATAAACATAATTGCTTGTGCAAAAATAATCGGCATTACGTTAGCAGCATTAACTTTCAAAGGAATGTATTGACGTACACCTCCATATTGTTTGTTACCCACAATTCTTTTAGCATATTGTACAGGTATTTTTCTTGTACCTTGAACCAACATGATAGACAATGCGATAACCACCAATAAGAAGACGATTTCCAACAAGAACATTACCAATCCACCACCAGCGTCATTCAAACGAGAAACGAATTCCTTAATGACAGATCCTGGGAATCTAGCAATAATACCTATCAAGATGATGAAAGAGATACCATTACCGATACCTTTATCAGTAATTCTCTCACCCAACCACATTACGAACATTGAGCCTGCGCATAATATGATAGTAGAAGATATTTTAAACCAGATACCTGCAGGTAGTGCCGAACCAGCTTGTGCAAGTTGGACGCTAAGATTCACCAAATATGACGGTCCTTGAATTAACAAAATAAGTACAGTCAAGTAACGAGTTATTTGGTTCATCTTACGTTGTCCGCTCTCACCTTCTCTTTGCATTTTTTGGAAGTAGGGTACCGCGATAGTCAGCAACTGAATCACAATAGAGGCTGAGATATACGGCATAATACCTAATGCAAATACTGAAGCATTTGAGAATGCACCACCAGAGAACATATCAAGGAGGGCTAACAAGCCACCACTTGTTTGATCTCTTAATTCTGTTAATGCCGCAGGGTCTATACCTGGAAGAACGATGAACGATCCAAAGCGATAGATTAACACGAACAATAAAGTTGTGAGCAATCTATTTCTCAGTTCCTCGATCTTCCAAATATTTTTTATTGTTTCAATAAATTTCATGGTCTACAATTTTACAACCGTTCCACCAAGAGCTACGATAGCTTCCTCAGCAGTTTTAGAGAAAGCGTGAGCTTCTACTTCTAATTTAGCAGTCAATGTACCTTGTGCTAAGATTTTTACTTTTGCTGTTTTAGCAACATATCCTGCTGCAACCAATTCAGTCAATCCAACTTTAGTCAAGTTGTTTGCCTCAGCTAAAGCTTGCAATACATTTAAGTTAACTGCTTTAAATTCTACTCTGTTTATGTTTTTGAATCCGAATTTAGGCAAACGTCTTTGGATAGGCATTTGACCACCTTCAAAACCAATTTTTTTAGAATAGCCAGAGCGAGATTTAGCACCTTTATGACCACGAGTAGAAGTTCCACCTAAACCAGAGCCTGAACCACGACCAACACGTTTACGTGTTTTAACAGATCCAGCAGCTGGTGTCAAATTACTTAAATCCATATTAATATCAATTATCTCTTATTAAACAAACTAATCTACAATTTTAACCAAGTGGTTAACTTTCTTCACCATTCCCAAGATTTGAGGAGTAGCTTCATGTTCTACAACAGCGTTCATTTTCTTGAGTCCAAGAGCGACCATAGTTTTCTTTTGGTCTTTTGGGCATTTGATAACGCTTTTGATTTGCTGTATTTTAATCTTTGCCATTTTCAAAAAGTTTATCCGTTAAACACTGTATCGAGCGAAACCCCTCTATTTTGAGCTACCATGCGAGCATCTCTTAATTCGCTAAGTGCCAACATAGTTGCTTTTACCAAGTTGTGAGGGTTAGAAGATCCTTTAGACTTAGCCAAAACGTCAGTGATACCAACAGTTTCAAGCACGGCACGCATAGCGCCACCCGCTTTAACTCCAGTACCATGTGAAGCAGGTTGTAAATATACTTGTGCACCACCAAACTTAGCAGCTTGTTCGTGTGGAATAGTCCCTTTAATTACAGGAACTTTTATCAAGTTTTTCTTAGCAGCTTCAGTTCCTTTTGCGATAGCAGCTGTAACTTCACCCGCTTTACCAAGTCCCCATCCGATAACACCATCTTCAGAACCTACAACCACAATTGCAGAGAAGCTGAAGGTACGTCCACCTTTAGTTACCTTAGTAACACGATTAACTGCTACCAATCTATCCTTAAGTTCAAGATCACTTGTAGATTTAACTCTATTCATATTATTTGCCATGTTAATTAAAATTTAAGACCAGCTTCGCGTGCTGCATCGGCCAATTGTTTTACTCTACCATGATATAAATAGCCATTTCTGTCAAATACCACTTGAGAAATACCAGCGGCTTGAGCATTTTTAGCCAACAAAGTTCCAACTTTTGCAGCTTGTTCAGTTTTGGTCATTTTTTCTTTCATTCCCAAAGAAGAAGCAGCAGCCAAAGTCTTACCATTAACATCATCAATGATTTGTGCATATATTTGACAATTACTTCTAAAAACCGTCAAACGTGGTTTTTCAGCAGTACCAGAAATCTTGCTGCGGATATATGCTTTAATTTTAATTCTTCTTGCTATTTTCTGATTCATACGTTTCAAATTTTACGAAAGTTATTTACCAGCTGCTTTACCAGCCTTACGACGCAAGATTTCACCTTGGAATTTAACACCTTTACCTTTGTAAGGTTCAGGTTTGCGGAAAGAGCGAATTTTCGCACACACTTGTCCTAGAAGTTGTTTATCACAGCTTTCCAAGATTACAAGTGGATTTTGGTTACGTTCGCTTTTAGTTTCCACTTTAATTTCTTTTGGTAATCCTAAATAGATTGCGTGCGTATATCCTAAAGAGAATTCCAAGATTTGTCCTTGGTTTGAAACACGGTAACCAACACCGACCAATTCTAAAACTTTTTTGTATCCTTCAGAAACGCCCACGACCATATTTTGAATCAAAGCACGATATAGTCCATGCATTGAGCGGTTTTCTTTTTCGTCATTTGGACGACTTACAGTACACACATTACCATCCACTTTGACTTCGATGGCAGGATTTACATTTTGAGTTAACTCTCCCTTAGGTCCTTTAACAGTAACAACATTGTTATCAACAGTTACAGTAACACCTGCAGGAATCGATATGGGTAATTTTCCTATTCTTGACATACTTAAAATCCTCCAAAATTAATATACGTAACAAATTACTTCTCCACCAATCTTCAAGTCGATGGCTTCTTTATTAGTCATCACGCCTTTAGAAGTAGAAAGGATAGCAATACCCAAACCATTTAATACTCTAGGCATTTCGCGATATCCTACATATCGACGCAAACCTGGAGTAGAAACTCTAATTAACTTTTTGATCGCATTAACTTTGTTAATTGGATCATACTTTAAGGCGATTTTAATTGCGCCTTGACGCCCATCTTCTACGAATTTGTAGTTGAGGATATAGCCTTTTTCATGCAATATCCGCGTCATTTCTTTTTTTAAGTTCGATGCAGGAACTTCTACTACACGATGGTTAGCTTTGATTGCGTTCCTTAATCTCGTTAAATAATCAGCTATTGGATCTGTCATAAAAAAATTGAATTAAATTAATCCCGCCAATCGGGACAATATTTAGTTTATAAAAAAGTTACCAGCTTGCTTTTTTTACACCTGGGATTAATCCTTTAGATGCCATTTCGCGGAATTGGATACGTGAGATACCGAATTGTCTCATATATCCTTTCGGACGTCCTGTGATTTTGCAACGGTTGTGCAATCTAACAGGAGAAGCATTTTTAGGAATAAGTTGCAACGCCTCATAATTGCCTTCGCTCAACAATTGAGCTCTTTTAGCAGCATACTTGGCTACCATTTTAGCCCTTTTAACCTCACGGGCTTTCATTGATTCTTTTGCCATCTTATCAGTTAATTTAAATTATTTCTTAAATGGTAATCCAAATTCTTTTAACAAAGCGAAGCCTTCTTCGTCTGTTTTCGCAGTAGTAACGAAAGTGATGTTCATACCTAACAATCTATTGATTGCATCAATATTGATTTCAGGGAAGATGATTTGTTCTTCGATACCAAGAGTATAATTACCTCTACCATCCAATTTATTTTCAATACCTTTGAAGTCACGGATACGTGGAAGAGCTACTCTTACGAGTCTTTCGAGGAACTCATACATACGATCCCCACGTAAAGTTACTCTTACGCCAATAGGCATTTTTTTACGTAATTTGAAGTTAGAGATGTCTTTTCTTGAAGCAGTAGCCACAGCCTTTTGACCAGCGATGGTTGTCATTTCGTTCAATGCAACTTCAATAATTTTCTTATCGGCAACAGCGATACCCAACCCTTGGTTGAGGACTATTTTTTGCAGTTTCGGGGCTTGCATAACGGTGCTGTACCCGAACTCTTTCATCAATACAGGAACAATGCGTTCCTTGTAATCTTGTTTTAAACTTGCTGTATTCATTGTTAAATTTCTTGACCAGATTTCTTAGAAACTCGCACCAATTTACCATCTTCATTACGTTTTCTTCCCACTCTAACAGGAATTCCGTTTTCAAGAGGATTAAGATTAGAGATATGAATAGGTGCTTCTTGTTTAACTATACCACCTTGGGGATTTTTAGCGTTAGGCTTGGTGCTTTTAGAAACCATATTGACTCCTTCTACGATAGCACGTTGTTGTTTTACAATAACCTCAAGCACGCGACCCGTTTTTCCTTTATCAACGCCAGCGTTGACATAAACGGTATCTCCTTTTTTTACATGTAACTTGCTCATAATTCTTTTAGTTTATTTTAGAAAATTAAAGCACTTCAGGTGCAAGAGAAATTATTTTCATGTTAGTAGCGCGCAATTCACGAGCTACCGGTCCGAAGATACGGCTACCGCGAATTTCACCTGCGTTATTAAGTAACACACAAGCGTTATCGTCAAAGCGGATATATGAACCATCTTGTCTACGAACTTCTTTTTTAACGCGTACTATAACAGCCTTTGACACTGTACCTTTTTTGAGATCACTTGAAGGGATAACGCTTTTAACCGCTACTACGATGATATCTCCGAGTGTAGCATAACGTTTGCCCGTACCTCCCAGAACTCGGATACACAATGCTTCTTTAGCACCACTATTATCCGCTACTGTCAGTCTTGATTCTTGTTGTATCATAATTATTTAACTCTCTCAATTATTTCAGTTAATCTCCATCTTTTAGTTTTGCTCAGAGGACGAGTTTCCATGATTTTTACAGTATCACCGATATTGCATTCATTTTTTTCGTCATGGGCATGGTATTTTTTTGTTTTGTTCACAAATTTACCATAGATTGGGTGTTTTTCTTTCCATTTCACAGCAACGGTGATGGTCTTATCCATTTTATTGCTTGAAACGACCCCAGTTCTTTCTTTTCTTAAATTTCTTGTTTCCATTTGCCAAGTTTTTATTTAATTTCTCTTTGACGCAATTCAGTTGCAAGACGAGCTATATTTTTACGTACATCTCTAATTTGCAAAGGATTGTCAAGCGGAGAAATGGAATGATTTAATTTCATTCTAACCAAGTTTTCGCGTTCAGCATCAATACGCTCAATAAGTTCTTGGTTTGTCAGTTCTTTTATTTCGCTATTCTTCATACTATTATACATTTTGAGTTGGATCATAGTCTCTTCTTACTACAAACTTAGTTGTAACAGGAAGTTTTTGAGCTGCCAAGCGAAGAGCTTCTTTTGCGATTTCGTAAGAAACGCCTTCTACTTCTATAATCATGCGACCCGGAGTTACTGGTGCTACGAATCCTTCTGGTGAACCTTTACCTTTACCCATACGTACTTCCGCTGGTTTTTTAGTAATAGGTTTATCTGGGAAGATACGAATCCAGATTTGTCCTTGTCTTTGCATATATCTAGTTACAGCGATACGTGCAGCCTCGATTTGTCTTCCGGTCAACCATTTTGATTGCAAAGATTTGATACCAAAAGAACCGAAGGCAAGTTGATTACCTCTTTGGGCAATCCCTTTCATGCGTCCTTTCTGCTGTCTCCTAAATTTAGTCTTTTTTGGTTGTAACATAAATAGTCAATTCTAAATCGTTAAACAGTTATTTTTTTCTTCTTCTGAACCCTTTATCCGCACCTTGTCTACGGTCTCCTCTTTCTGATCTACCTTCGTTTTTTGCAGTTGCAAAAGAAGGCGCCAAGTCACGTTTACCATAAACTTCACCGCGGCAGATCCATACTTTGATACCAATAAGACCTACTTTAGTTAAGGCTTCAGCATGTGCATAATCGATATCAGCTCTCAATGTATGCAAAGGAGTACGTCCTTCTTTATACATTTCAGAACGCGCCATTTCTGCACCGTTCAAACGTCCTGATACCATAACTTTAATACCTTCAGCTCCCATTCTCATAGTAGAAGCGATAGCAGTTTTCACAGCTCTTCTGTAGGCGATTTTACCTTCAACTTGGCGAGCGATGTTGTTAGCT
Organism: Paludibacteraceae bacterium; assembly: GCA_017647145.1. GTDB lineage: Bacteria > Bacteroidota > Bacteroidia > Bacteroidales > Paludibacteraceae > Gallipaludibacter. Next base: position 5,705 of record JAGCLD010000009.1, on the reverse strand, counting down.
ACAATAACAGCATCTAGTTCAGGTTTTTTTACCTCAGAGATGTTGATTTGCACATCTTTATCTGTGATTTTTTTCAATTCTTCTTTCAACTTGTCAACTTCTTGACCACCTTTACCGATAATAAATCCCGGTCTAGCAGTGCAAACAGTAATAGTAACAAGTTTAAGAGCTCTTTCAATAACGATACGTGAAATACTAGCTTTTGCAAGACGGGCATCCAGATATTTTCTGATTTTGCTATCTTCTAACAAAGTATCACCGTAGTTTTTTCCACCATACCAGTTGGAATCCCATCCTCTAATGATGCCAAGGCGGTTACTAATTGGATTAATTTTCTGTCCCATCTATCAATTAATTTTGATTATCGTTAGTATTCATCGTATCAACAAAGATAGTCACGTGGTTAGAGCGTTTACGTATTCTGTATCCTCTACCTTGAGGAGCAGTGCGTAATCTTTTGAGCATAGTAGCTGAATCCACATAAACTGCACTTACGTATAAAGTAGCGCTATCTGCTTTTTGTTCTGTTTTAGTTTCCCAGTTAGCGATAGCAGATTTGAGGAGTTTTTCCATTTTCACAGAAGCTTCTTTAGTAGAATACTTCAATACTCCAAGCGCTTTATTCACTTCCATTCCACGGATTAAGTCTGCGAGAAGTCGCATTTTGCGTGGAGATGTCGGTACATCATTAAGCTTTGCAAAATAGAGGCTTTTGCGTGCTTCTTTTTTTGCATCGGCTGTTATTTTCTTTCTAGCACCCATTTTATATTATTCTTTTTTTTATTTCGATTAAACGTTTATGGATTATTTTTTCTTTCCACCGTGTCCTCTAAACATACGAGTAGGAGCGAACTCTCCGAGTTTATGTCCCACCATATTTTCAGTAACGTAAACAGGAATGAATTTATTTCCATTATGAACTGCGATTGTATGCCCTACAAAGTCAGGTGAAATCATAGAAGCTCTTGCCCATGTTTTTACGACAGTTTTTTTGCCGCTTTCATTCATAGCCAGAACTTTCTTTTCCAACTTGAGGTTAATGTAAGGTCCTTTTTTAAGTGAACGACTCATATTCTTTACTTAGTTTTGTCGATTATTTTTTTCTTCTTTCAATAATGTATCGGCTTGATTGTTTTTTAGGAGCTCTGGTCTTATATCCCTTAGCTAACAATCCCTTGCGAGAGCGTGGGTGTCCACCAGATGCACGTCCTTCACCACCACCCATCGGATGGTCAACAGGGTTCATAGAAACCGCTCTTACTCTAGGACGGCGTCCCAACCAGCGAGAGCGACCTGCTTTACCTGATCTTTCCAAAGCGTGGTCAGAGTTACCTACACTACCGATAGTCGCCTTACATGCGCACAATACTTTTCTAATTTCGCCTGAAGGAAGTTTGATGATTGCATATTTGTCTTCTCTTGAAGTCAACTGTGCAAAAGTTCCAGCAGAACGAACCATAGCCGCTCCTTGTCCGGGGCGCAGTTCAATGTTGTGAATAATCGTACCAAGAGGTATGTTTTGGAGCAACAAAGCATTTCCCACTTCAGGAGCTGCATCAACGCCAGACATAACAGTTTGGCCTACTTGCAATCCATTAGGTGCGAGAATATATCTTTTTTCTCCATCGGCATAATAAAGCAATGCGATACGAGCCGAACGGTTCGGATCATATTCGATTGTTTTCACGATAGCCGGAACACCATCTTTGTTTCGTTTAAAATCAATTACTCTGAATTTTCTCTTGTGTCCTCCACCGATGTAACGCATAGTCATTTTACCGACATTGTTACGTCCACCAGTTTTTGCTTTACCGAAGACAAGAGATTTCTCTGGTGCACTAGCAGTAATTGTGTCAAAAGCACCAATAATCTTGTGTCTCTGCCCGGGTGTTGTGGGCATTAATTTACGTACAGCCATTTTCTAAATATTGCTATAAAAATCTATTTGTTCTCCTTCTTTCAAAGTTACGATTGCTTTTTTATAAGCGCTAACTTTACCATTAATCACTCCACTTTTAGTGTAGCGTGATTTCAAGCGTGGTGCTACGATGATAGTGTTAACACTAACAACAGTAACATTATACATAGCTTCAACAGCTTGCTTGATTTGGATTTTGTTAGCATCCTTTTCAACACGAAAGGCATAGCGATTTAGTTTTTCGCTCAAGCCAGTCATTTTCTCTGTAACTATTGGTTTTACTATAATTGCCATGTTCAAACCCTCCTAAACATTAAAAATTTGGTCAACGGCAGCCACAGCCTCTTCGGTCATGATGACAGCCTTTGCATTCATAATTGAATAAGTGTTTAATTCAGAAGCAGTTATCACATTAACACGTTCCAAATTTTTAGCAGACAAATATACGTTTTTATTTGCACTTGGTAAAATAATTAACGTTTTTTTACATTCTGCCTTTAATGCGCCTAAAACAGCGACCATATTTTTGGTTTTTGGTGCTTCAAATTGCAAAGAATCAACAACAACGATTTCGTTACCTTGTGCTTTGTATGCCAAAGCAGATTTACGTGCGAGTTGCTTTACTTTTTTGTTCAATTTGAAAGAGTAGTCACGTGGAACCGGTCCAAAGATACGTCCACCTCCTACACGTACAGGAGATTTGATATCACCAGGTCTTGCTCCACCACCACCTTTTTGTCTACCAAGTTTACGAGTACTACCAGCGATTTCACTACGTGCTTTAGCTTTGTGAGTACCTTGTCTTTGATTTGCGAGATATTGCTTCACATCCAAATAAATGGCATGATCATTCGGTTCAACACCGAAGATAGCATCGTTCAACAGTACTTTTCTTCCTGTATCTTCTCCTTTGATGTTATATACGCTAAGTTCCATTTTACTTGTCTATGATAACGATTGAGTTTTTAGCACCTGGTACAGAACCTTTCACAAGGATAAGATTATGTTCAGGAATAACTTTTAAAATTAAGAGATTTTGTACAGTCACTTGTTCGCCACCTGTACGTCCGGCCATGCGCATTCCCTTGAATACTCTTGAAGGGAATGAAGAAGCTCCTAACGAACCTGGTGCTCTCAAGCGGTTGTGTTGACCGTGTGTAGTTTGTCCTACTCCACCGAATCCATGGCGTTTCACAACACCTTGGTGTCCTTTACCCTTTGATGTACCAATAACATCAACATAAGAGTTTTCTGCGAAGATGTCAACTGTGATTTTGTCACCGAGTTTAAGTTCTTGAGCAAATCCTTTGAACTCAGCCACGTGACGCAATGGTTCAACACCTGCAGCCTTAAAGTGTCCAGCCTCAGCCTTTGTGGTGTGTTTTTCTTTTTTCGGCATAAAACCTACTTGCACAGCTTCGTATCCATCATTTTCGATGGTTTTGAGTTGTGTAACAACACAAGGACCGGCCTCAATAACAGTGCATGGAACATTTTTACCATCAGCACTGAAAACGGAAGTCATTCCGATTTTTTTTCCTAATAATCCTGGCATTTTATTTAGTTTTGTGGGGATGCAGTCAAGCTGTATAGCCCCTGATTAATTAAAAAGTTTCTTGTATTTATCAACTACACTTTGATTTCCACTTCTACACCGCTAGCCAATTCCAATTTCATCAAAGCTTCTACAGTTTTAGCATTAGAGCTATAGATGTCGATGAGACGCTTGTAAGAGCACAATTCAAATTGTTCGCGTGATTTTTTGTTAACGAACGTTGAACGGTTTACAGTGAAGATACGTTTGTGCGTTGGCAATGGAATAGGACCACTTACAACAGCACCAGTTGATTTTACAGTTTTTACGATTTTCTCAGCAGATTTATCCACCAAGTTGTGATCGTAAGATTTCAATTTGATACGAATTTTTTGACTCATTTCAATTATTATTAATTAGTTTATTTACTTTAAACGTGGAAACGCGCGATTAAGAGTCATATGCTAATCGCCGTTTCCCGTTTAGTTATTTATTACAAAAGTTCTACATGTCCTTTAGCTTCAGTCAAGACTGCTTTAGCGATAGCAGTAGAAACTTCAGCATAGTGTGAGAATTCCATAGAAGACGTTGCACGTCCAGAAGTAATCGTACGCAATGCAGTTACATAACCGAATGTTTCTGCGAGAGGCACTTTAGCTTTTACGATACGTGCACCAGTTCTACTAGTTTCCATACCTTCTACTTGACCACGACGTTTATTCAAGTCACCGATAACATCCCCCATGTTTTCTTCCGGAGTAACCACTTCCATTTTCATGATTGGCTCCATCAATACAGGGCGTGCTTTAGCGCAAGCATTCTTGAATGCGATTTGAGCACAGATTTCGAATGAGAGTTGGTCAGAGTCAACCGGGTGGAAAGAACCGTCCAATACAGTCACTTTCAATTTATCCATTGGGAATCCAGCCAATACACCATTTTTCATAGCAGCTTGGAAGCCTTTTTGGATAGAAGGAATATATTCTTTAGGAATGTTACCACCTTTTACAACGTCTTGGAATTGCAATCCGCTTTCAAATTCAGCATCAGCAGGTTCAACACGAACAATGATGTCAGCGAATTTACCACGTCCACCAGATTGTTTCTTGTAAACTTCGCGCAATTCGATTGGTTGAGTAATAGCTTCACGATATGCTACTTGTGGACGACCTTGGTTACATTCCACTTTAAACTCACGTTTCAAGCGGTCAATAATAATTTCAAGGTGCAACTCACCCATACCGCTAATTACTGTTTGTCCAGTTTGTTCGTCAGTTCTCACAGTAAATGTTGGGTCTTCTTCAGCCAACTTGCTCAATCCAAGACCTAATTTATCGAGGTCTTTTTGAGTTTTTGGTTCAACTGAAATACCGATCACTGGATCTGGGAAGTCGATTGATTCCAATACGATTTGTGCATCTTCACTACACAAGGTATCACCCGTACGGATATCTTTAAATCCAACACCAGCACCAATATCACCAGCAGCGATAGTTTCTACCGGATTTTGTTTATTAGAGTGCATTTGGAAGATACGAGAGATACGTTCTTTCTTCGCAGAGCGAGTGTTGTAGATATAAGAACCTGCATCCAATTTACCTGAGTAAACACGGAAGAAGCAAAGACGTCCTACATAAGGGTCAGTAGCGATCTTGAACGCCAATGCACACAAAGGTTCGTTTTCATCCGGATGACGAACGATTTGTTGTTCTTCATCACGTGGGTCTTTACCGATGATTTCCGGAGTATCCAATGGACTTGGCAAGTAAGCACATACAGCGTCCAACATTGTTTGTACCCCTTTATTTCTGAAAGAAGAACCGCAAATCATTGGAACGATATTCATAGCGAGCGTACCCTTACGGATAGCCACTTTGAGTTCTTCTTCAGTGATAGTAGAAGGATCATCAAAGAATTTTTCCATTACAACATCATCACATTCAGCTACAGCTTCGAGCATTTTCATGCGCCATTCTTCAGCTTCAGCTTGCAATTCAGCAGGAATTTCTTCTACAGAATATTGTGCTCCCATGGTGTCATCGTGCCATAGGATAGCTTTCATTTTCACCAAGTCAACTACTCCTTTGAAGGTTTCTTCAGCACCTACAGGAATTTGCAATGGGCAAGGATTAGCACCGAGTACATCTTTCACTTGGCGTACTACTTCGAAGAAGTCAGCACCAGAGCGGTCCATTTTGTTTACATAACCGATACGTGGTACATTATACTTATCAGCTTGGCGCCATACAGTTT
>JAGCLD010000008.1 GCA_017647145.1 Paludibacteraceae bacterium | reverse complement strand
TGTTTATAAACTTGAGATGGATACTGTCTATAGTTATTATCAAATAGAGCCATGTATGACCCCTAATAATTCAACTGAATATTGCGAATATATCAGGCAAATGCTCATGGACTTTAAAGAACAAGGTAAATTGGAAGAGTTCCTAGAAAAATATAAAATATATCCAAAATAAAGTAATTCAACAATCATACATAATTATCACACTCATCCGCAATGTTTCCACAAGAGGCATTGCGGATGAAGTTTTATTGAGAGGTGTAGAACGGCTGCGCTTATAGGACGTTCGCGGAGTGAAGCGGAGAGTTTTTCATCTTACAAGCAATAGAAAAATTTTGACTTTTAAACGCAAAACTAAGGGAAAGAAAAAGGGGTGTGATTTTAGATTTCACCTCTTGACAAAGCCACAAAAAAACATTATTTTTGCAAATTATTTTATAGATTAGGTATAAGAAGCAATGAAAGAATTTAAAAGAACATTAGTAACCACGGCACTGCCCTACGCCAATGGTCCTGTACACATAGGACATCTTGCCGGCGTGTATGTGCCTGCAGATGTATATGTGCGTTATCTCCGACTCAAAGGAGAAGAGGTATTGATGATTGGTGGATCTGACGAGCATGGTGTGCCCATCACCATCAGAGCAAAAAAAGAAGGAGTGACTCCACAAGATATTGTTGACCGTTATCACACCATCATCAAGGACTCTTTTAAGGAATTTGGCATTTCATTCGATGTGTATTCACGCACATCGTCTAAAATGCACCATCAGACAGCATCTGATTTTTTCAAAACACTTTACGATAAAGGGGAATTTATTGAGCAAACATCCGAACAATACTATGACGAAGAAGCGCAACAATTCCTCGCCGACCGATATATCACCGGTGAGTGTCCACACTGCCATGCTGAAGGTGCGTATGGTGACCAATGTGAAAAATGTGGTACATCACTTTCTCCATTGGACTTAATCAATCCTAAATCCACCATCAGTGGAAGTACACCCGTGTTGAAACAAACCAAACACTGGTATCTGCCACTTGACAAACACGAAGCATGGCAAAAAGAATGGATACTGGAACAACACAAGGAATGGAAAGCCAATGTGTACGGACAATGTAAGAGCTGGCTTGACATGGGCTTACAACCCCGTGCTGTGAGCCGTGACTTGGATTGGGGAATTCCTGTTCCGGTAGAAGGTGCCGAAGGTAAAGTGCTATACGTGTGGTTTGATGCACCGATTGGCTATATTTCCAACACAAAGGAATTGCTCCCTGACTCATGGGAAAAGTGGTGGAAAGACCAAGATACACGCATGATTCACTTCATCGGAAAGGACAATATTGTATTCCACTGCATTGTATTCCCGGCCATGCTGAAGGCTGAAGGTTCATACATCTTACCTGACAACGTGCCTGCTAACGAGTTTTTAAATCTGGAAGGCGACAAGATTTCCACTTCACGCAACTGGGCTGTGTGGCTACATGAATACCTTCAAGAGTTTCCGGGCAAGCAAGACGTGTTGCGATATGTGCTCACTGCCAATGCTCCGGAGACAAAAGATAACGACTTTACTTGGAAAGATTTTCAAGCACGCAACAACAATGAGTTGGTTGCTGTGTATGGCAACTTTATCAACCGCGCATTGGTGCTCACACACAAATACTTCGACGGGAAAGTACCAGCTTGTGGCGAATTAAACGAATATGACCAAGCCACATTGAAGGAGTTTGCCGACGTTAAACAACAAGTGGAAAAACTCTTGGATACCTTCAAGTTCCGTGACGCCCAAAAAGAAGCCATGAACTTAGCACGTATCGGTAATAAATACCTCGCAGACACAGAGCCTTGGAAAACAGCCAAGACAGACATGGAGCGCACTGCAACCATTCTGCATTTATCTTTACAAATTGCAGCCAACCTTGCCATTGCGTTTGAACCTTTCCTACCTTTCTCTTCAGAGAAATTACGCAAGATGTTAGCCATGTCATCTTTCTCATGGAACGACCTTGGCAAGGTGGATTTGCTCCCGGAAGGTCATCAAATCAATCCGGCCGAATTGTTGTTTGAAAAAATTGAAGACAGCGTGGTGGAAGCACAAGTGCAGAAACTGCTTGACACCAAGAAGGCTAATGAAGCCAATAGTTTTACTCCGGAAGCCATCAAAGAAAATGTTCCTTTTGAGGATTTCTGCAAATTGGATATGCGCGTAGGAACAGTATTGGAATGTACCAAGGTGCCCAAAGCCGACAAGTTACTACAATTCAAAATAGACGATGGCATGGGAGGCCGTACTATCGTATCAGGCATTGCACAAAGTTATCCTGACCCACAAGTGTTGGTAGGCAAACAAGTGTGCTTTGTAGCCAACTTTGAGCCACGCAAACTCAAAGGTATTATGAGCGAAGGAATGATTATCAGCGCAGTAGATGCCGACGGACGTTTGGTGGTGATCAGTCCAAGCGACGTAGTGAAAAACGGCGTGAATGTAGGATAAAACAACGGGGACTTCTATAAGTTCCCCGTTTAAATAATTTTAGACAATAACCCTAAAAAAACAGATATTACCATGATTTACAAATTAGCTATCATCGGCGGAGGACCTGCCGGATACACCGCTGCAGAACGCGCTGCTCATCACGGAATGACTTCCGTTATCTTTGAACAAAAAGCATTGGGAGGAACCTGTCTGAACGAAGGTTGTATTCCAACCAAGGCATTGCTATATTCAGCAAAGACCTACATGCAAGCCACCAATGCTTCTAAATATGGCGTGAGCGTAGAAAACCCTTCATTTGACTATGCAAAAATGCACAGCAGAAAAGGCAAAATCGTGCGCAAGCTCGTAGCAGGTATCAAGTCAAAAATCAATAATGACTTGACTACCTTTGTAGCCGCAGAAGCCGTAGTAACAAACTATACCCCGGAAAAGGTGACCATCACTGCTAATGGAGAAACATATGAAGCTGAAAACGTATTGTTGTGCTGTGGTTCAGACAATATTGTACCACCGATTCCGGGCATTGACTCACCTAATGTGTGGAATAGTACTGATGCGTTGAACATCAATCAGCTACCTGGCTCTATTGCTATTGTAGGTGGTGGAGTAATCGGTATGGAGTTTGCAGCATTGTTGTCTTCCTTAGGAGTGGAAGTGAGTGTGATTGAAATGATGCCGGAGATCCTGGGAAACATGGACAGAGAAACATCTGCCCTACTCCGTACTGAGTATGCTAAGAAAGGTGTTACCTTCTACATGCAAGCACGCGTTACGGCTATTGACAACCAAACTGTTCACTTCACCCACGAAGAACAAGAAAAACAAATCACAGCCGACAAGATACTGGTCAGCGTAGGACGTAAGGCACGCACCAACAATCTGGAAGCACTCCCATTGGAAATGGCGAAGAGAGGGGTGGCTGTGAACGAACACATGCAAACCAATCTTGCCAACGTATATGCAGCCGGCGACATCACCGGTTATTCCATGTTGGCACACACCGCTGTATGTGAAGCGGAAGTTGCTGTGAGCAACATTGCAGGCGAAGAAGCATGCATGAGCTATAATGCTATTCCTGGAGTGGTGTACACATGCCCTGAAGTAGCAGGAGTAGGTGTAACTGAAGAAGCCGCACAAACTGCCGGTATTAACTATGGCGTTGCTAAATTACCGATGACTTTCTCCGGACGATTTGTAGCTGAAAACGAAGGTGCAACCGGCTTGTGTAAAGTGGTGTATGACCTTGACACCAACAAGGTATTAGGTGTGCATATGTTTGGCAACCCGGCTTCTGAGATTATTAACATGGCTGCACTGGCCATCGAGCAAGGACTCACTGTAAAACAATGGAGAAACATTGTGGTGGGACACCCTACCGTGAGCGAAATAATCAAAGAAACCCTTTGGAGTGTGTAACCTAACACTATCAGAGAAGTTTTACACAACATGAACAACGAAACAGAGTATCAAAGCGCACCTGCTTTTTTGAATGATTTAAGCGATGTACAACGTGAGGCCGTCACCTATAATGACGGCCCCACATTGATTATCGCCGGAGCCGGATCAGGAAAAACGCGTGTACTCACCTACAAGATTGCCTACCTACTACATTGTGGCATACCAGCCGCACGCATCATGGCACTCACATTCACCAATAAAGCTGCCAATGAAATGAAGGAGCGAATCTCAAACCTTGTAGGACTTAAACATGCGCGCTACCTGCACATGGGTACTTTTCACTCTGTTTTCTTGAAAATCCTGCGACTCGAAGCCGAACACTTGGGATACAATAAAGATTTTACCATTTACGATGCTACTGATACCAAATCACTCTTAAAAAACATCGTAAAGGAGATGGGATTAGATGAAAAAATCTACAAGCCCGCAGCTCTCTATGACAGAATATCCCGAGCCAAAAACAACGTAATATCACCGGCGCAATATGCAAGAGACTCACGACAAACCTCCTTAGACCGGAAAGACCGACTCGGCCGAATGCCGGAAATCTACCAAATGTACGTCACCCGTTGCAGAAGAGCCAATGCAATGGACTTTGACGACCTGTTGTATTACACTTACCTACTCTTTGATCAAAACCCCGAATTGCAACGTTATTATCAAGAACGTTTTGACTATGTATTGGTGGATGAATATCAAGATACCAATCCGCTGCAAGACTTGATTATCAAACAACTTGTAATAAGACATCAACATCTGTGTGTTGTAGGAGATGATGCACAAAGCATTTATTCCTTCCGCGGAGCTTGTATAGAAAACATACTACAGTTTCGCACCACATACCCAAGCACCAAATTATTCAAGCTGGAAGAGAATTATCGCAGCACACAAAACATAGTCAATGCCGCCAATTCACTCATTTGGAAAAATCGGGGACAGATACGCAAAGAGGTTTTCTCTAATAAAGAAAAAGGTGAACAACTTCACTTGATTGACACCGCAACAGACAGAAAAGAAGCTGAATACATCGCTGAGACTGTATATCGTCTTAAACGAAAAAATACATGCGATTACAATCAGATGGCCGTGCTGTATCGCACACGAGCTCAATCACGCGCATTAGAAGAAGCCATGCGTGCATATGGAATACCCTATATCATTTATGGCGACTTATCATTCTATCAACGCAAAGAAATCAAAGACGCATTAGGTTATTTGCGACTTTGCACTAATCGTAATGACGAAGAATCATTGCGACGCATTATCAACACACCGGCAAGAGGATTGGGCGACACAACACTTACTAAACTATGGGAGGCAGCGAGAGCCTATGACACAACTGTATGGAAGGTGGTGTGCAATCCATTGCAATACGACGTCAAGATAAACAAAGGAACACAAAAGAAGCTGGCTGACTTTGCATCCATGTTTCAGGTGTTTGACCAGATGAGACATCAACTTGATGCCTACGAACTCGCCAAAGATATAATCAAACACTCCGGATTGGGCGAATCGCTCTTGGCAGACAAAGACGAGGAGAGTCTCAGCAGATATGAGAACTTACAAGAATTGCTCAATGGTATTCATGAGTTTGTAGAGTTAAAAAAGAAGGAGGGTAATGAATCTGCTACCCTTGCTGAATTCTTAGCAGAAGTTTCACTGCTCACAGATATGGACACGCAAGAAGACGACCAGCCACACATCACACTGATGACCATTCACGCAGCCAAAGGCTTGGAATTTCACACTGTATTCGTAGCCGGCCTGGAAGAACAAATCATCCCATCCCCCCGTAGCATTTCAGAAAACGATATTGAAGAAGAACGTCGCTTGCTGTATGTAGCCATCACCCGCGCCGAGAAAACATGTTACCTGACGTATGCACGATGCAGATTCCGCAATGGTAAATCGGAATTTGCCACTCCCAGTCGTTTTCTGTCCGATATTGACAGTCGTTATCTACACAATACAAACAAGCAGGCATTTAGCCAAGAAAAAACATCCTTCAAGGGTTGGATATCCGACGAGCCAGTCACTCACACACAGCACAAGCCACATACTCCTAACAAGTTGGTGAGCACCGGACAAGCATATCAAAAAACAGAAGAAAAGAAACATATTAGTGTAGAAGGACTCTCCGTGGGATGTCGTGTACATCATAAAATTTTCGGCAATGGAACAATAAGCGCCATTTTTGAAGAAAATGGAAACATCAAAGCCGAAGTTAATTTTGATCAACAAGGAAAGAAGTCTCTTTTGCTCAAATTCGCCAAACTCGAACGCATTTAAGGAGTTAAGCATCACCGCTTGCTTGTTAACTGAGTAATTTCCCCTAATTTATCAATTTATTGCAAAAAAAGTCAAGAATAATTTGGTGGGAATGAAAAAATACCTTACCTTTGCACTCGCAATTCAGCGCTGGTTCCGTAGCTCAACTGAATAGAGTACCACACTACGGATGTGGGGGTTGTGGGTTTGAATCCCGCCGGAATCACAAAGACAAGAACAATCTGTTTACCAATCATAGAAGGTGTCGGATTGTTCTTTTTTATTATAAAAAACTTTATCTTTACAACAATTCGTATTAGCATAAAAAAGAAACCCCTATGTTGATAGACGAGAGACAAGAGCGAAAAGAACGAGTACTTCAAGCTGCACGAATGATGGCTACAGCCGCACGTACAGCTCCCAAGGCAAAAGGGATTGACATTATTGAGATAGTCATAGCTACTGATGAGCACATACAACAAATTGCCCAACAACTACAGCTTTTACATGAAGAAAGCGGCATGAAATTTTTGCTTCGTGATGCCGAAAATATTCAACAAGGCGACGCACTTCTCTTGATTGGCACTCGCGCACAAGCCCAAGGGCTCAACTGTGGATATTGCGGATGTGCCACCTGTGATAGTCGTCCAGCCGGTGTTCCATGTGCTATTAACTCTACCGATGTTGGTATTGCTCTTGGTTCAGCATGTTGCATGGCTGCAGATTTGCGCATTGACACACGTGTTATGTTTTCCGCAGGATGGGCTGCACAGCGTCTTAACATACCGGCAGATTGTTCACAGGTTTATGCAATCGCATTAAGCTGTAGTTCTAAAAACCCTTTCTTTGACCGCAAACCAAAAGAAAACCCCACCGAAGTAAAATGACACAGCAAGCTACACTTTGGACACGTAATTTCATAGCAGCATGTGCAGCCAACTTTCTGCTATTCTTTGCTTTCTATCTGTTATTACCTATACTTCCACTCTACTTGATGGACGTATTCCAAAGTCCTAAGTCGATTGTTGGTGCGATACTATCATGCTACACTGTTGCCGCTTTGTTTATCCGACCATTCTCCGGCTACCTGCTTGACACTTTTCAACGAAAGCCTATCTTCCTATTTGCATTTATCACATTTACATGTATATTTGGCGGCTATGCTGCCGTGAGCGTTCTTTGGATGTTTATCATCTTGCGTGCGCTGCATGGCTTAACCTTCGGATTAGTCACCACTGCCAGCAACACCGTAGTAGTGGACATTCTTCCATCTCAACGACGTGGTGAAGGCTTAGGTTTCTTCGGAGTGGCCAACAACATAGCTATGGCCATTGGTCCCATGACCGGACTCTTCCTTGTGAATCATTATCCCTACACCCACCTATTCTACCTTGCCATGGGCATTGGACTGATTGGCTGTATTGTTGCCGCCTGCATTCAGGTGCCCCAAAAAGTCATAGTTCCAACCGACTCACGGCCACTCCATTCTTACGACCGTTTCTTATTGGTTAAGGGAATCCCTGCCGGCATTTGTCTTTTACTACACGCCATACCCTATGGAGTAATGAGCAGTTTTATTGCTGTGTATGGAAAAGAACTCGGCATCACAAGTGGATTAGGCGCATTCTTTTCCTGCATGGCTATCGGACTCATCGGCACACGCCTATTCGCGGGCAGATTAGTTGACCGCGGATGGCTCACGCAGGTGATTACTGTTGGATGTAGCATCACATCCCTATCCTATTTTAGTTTGAGTGGATTAAAATTGTTACACACAGTTGCTCCCGGCTGCATCACTCCATTATTCTTCACGCTGGCAATCTTCATTGGTATTGGCTACGGTCTTTTATTCCCTGCTTTCAACACACTCTTTGTTAATCTTGCTCCACACAATCGCCGTGCTACAGCAAGTTCAACTTACCTCACCAGCTGGGACATCGGGATAGGTGTTGGTTTGACCTTAGGAGGATGTTTGGCAGAAACAGCCGGAGGCCTCTCTCTCTCATTCTGCGCCGGAGCATCTACTGCAACAGTCGGATTAGTGCTATTTGCTAAATGGGCGGCTCCTCATTTCATCAAAAACAAGCTACGTTAACACCAAGACTCATTCCCATGGCAGACAACTATCTTGAAAAACAACAAGAAGCCTACGAACAGAAGCGAGCTCAATGGCTCAAAAACACCCAAGCCAAGTTCTTACGCGCACGTAAGAACAGTTCTTCACACCCCACAACAGAACATTCGGAAAGTAAGTAAAAAAACTTAGTTCCTTTTACCACAGCATACATCTTCCGCATAGAAATGATTTGCTCCGAAGATTGGAGCATCAGGAGAGAAAAATGCTATATACAACACGCAGGAAGTGTAGTATTTACTATCCTTCCCGCGTGAGTGTTTTAGTTGTAAAAAGTTTTCGCGTGCCGTAGATTGTGATGAAAGTTAGTGGATTTCTGGTGTAACTAAAATAGGTTTATTTACCCACTCCATAAAGGGTATTACTTGAATAGTAAAGCCCTTTTCTTCGATTGTTTCCTTATGTTGGTAGGATATGATTTGCAATGTTTGGCATTTTAATTCACCAGCCACTTCAATCAACGCATCTATTTCGCGGCGACGGGTCTTCTCTGAGGTCAAATAATAACAAACTAGTATCAGTTTTTCTACTTTTACCCCT
>JAGCLD010000007.1 GCA_017647145.1 Paludibacteraceae bacterium | reverse complement strand
TGTTTATAAACTTGAGATGGATACTGTCTATAGTTATTATCAAATAGAGCCATGTATGACCCCTAATAATTCAACTGAATATTGCGAATATATCAGGCAAATGCTCATGGACTTTAAAGAACAAGGTAAATTGGAAGAGTTGCTGAACTTCTATAAGGTATATCCAGAACAGAAAGTTGAACATAATGACTAATTCTCTTGGGCATATCTCCTAATCTAGTAACTTCGCACTTAAGAGTGAATACAGACAAGGATATTCGTCCGATAGAATTATACAGCATTGATGGTGAGATAAGAGTTTATAACCTCAAAATAAAAACAATTATGAAAAAAGGAATTATTTATTTGTTACTGATGTTTTTCCCATTAATGGGAGTGGGATACACACCAAAGTTAAACCCTCCGGCACCGAGATTTGAAGAGCGAATAGATCATGAAGTAGAGGTGTGTGGGGTTAAAGACCCGGTTGTTAATATGGATTGGATGCAAGAGGAACTTGCCAAGTATAGTTATAGAGAACACTTACGCATTATTTTATACCAAGACACATTGACAAATGATACTCTATTTGTTTTTAATAAAGCCGGTGAGGTTAAGTCTATTCATGATTGCTCGGGTTCAAGAATATATAGCGTTGAAGAAGGAAGAGAGAAGGAACAATCCGTCATGTCGTCCTTTGTAGAGTTGAAGGTAATATATTATTTAGCTGAAATACCATTTAGAGATCCCATCATAGAAGAATGGATAGACCATGAAGTAGAAGCGTGTGGTGTGCAGGATCCGATTGTGAATTTGGACTGGATGGAGACGGCATTAGACACTGAGAAAGGTAGACAGAAGGAATTTCAAGTGGAATTACGTAAGTGTAAAGAAACGGGTGATATGGTGTTTGTCTTTCCTAAGAAAGATGCTGACGATAATTATATACAGTTTGATGTGTATAATTGTGCAGGAGAAAAGATTTATTCATATGAATTTATAAATGCTATTGTTCCAGATCGCGTTATTTCCAAATATGATTTTATACAAGTGGTTTATACGTATAAGATAACTTATCACACCACAAGGTATGAACCTCCAACTCATGTTGGACTGGGATGTTCCAATAGCAGTGGATGTTCCAATGGTAGTGATATGAGTCGTCCGCAATATTGATAGGCAGGATATACAAGTGGCGCATAAACCTTTGATGGTGAGATAAATTATCTGATAAAAATAGAATTAGTAATTTTGCAATTAAACTTATAAATGATACGCTTTATGAAAAAGTATTTCTTTGTATTGATGTTACTGCCCATGATGTGGGTAGGGTGCAATGAGCCGGAAATCACAGATAGAAAACCAGTGGTGAGAACTTATGAAGATGATATGTTCCGTGTGTCATTTTGGCTGGAAACAAGCAAAGGAGAGAATGCGACGGTATTTAAGCAGAGAGAGGATATAGTGATGCATTACCAATTGAAGATTATAGCTAATGACAGCATGCATGTTGCAATTACGTATTGTATGCCATCCGAAGGACCAGTCTGTGGTGATATATATAGTTCTACTGATGACTCTATAATGTCAAGATTTTCAGTAACTCGGTATGGGGATGATTATGGGTATAAGGTATGTGGTCCCGGAGACTGTGTGGATTGGACATGGTCTTATCCCGATGAAACTAGATATGCTAATTGCGCTTATTTGACAGAAGGTAAATATTATACGAAATTACAGCCCAGATTGGCATACTACAACCGTCGTCCTTGGGTAACAAGTGAGGAAATGGACCAACTAAAGGAAGTAAAAACCACGTATGTGGTTATACCAGAGTTTAGAATTGACTTTGAAGTGAAGTAGCTGGCTTAATAGGTAATAACAATCATCCGCAATGTTTCCACAAGGGGCATTGCGGATGATGTTTTTGGGGGACGGGGGATGTAGGGCGCTGCGCTGGAGGGCGCTTGTTGTAGATATATAGACGTACCCCCTCCGCTTCACTTCGTTTCGCTCGGAACTCTGTCGTGTCGGGGACGTTGTATGTAGAAAGACCCCCTCCGTTCCGCTCCGCTGGCGCTGCTCTCCACTCGTCCCCCTGGGCAGGAGGACAGTGCTTTTTTAGTTACTACTTAAATATAAAAGTTATATAAATAAATTCTATGTGTACCTCGCTACGCCCTCTTAAAGGGCGACAGTGCGATTAGAACCTGAATATGAGAGTGTTATGCTTACTTGTACAGCGAATACATTTTATAAATACAGTGCTTTGTCCTTGGAGGGTGACAGTGCTTTTTTAGTTAGGTTTTTGGTTATTGATTGTATGGTAATATTACCGGACAGTTATGATATAGCAATAAAAGATAAAAGGATGTTCCGGGTGGGAACATCCTTTGTTGTTGTGGGATGAGGTGTTTGTTATTTTACCAAATCCATAGTGTCGGAAGCGATCATGTATTCTTCGTCGGTGGGGACGAGAACTACTTGAACTTTAGATGCCGGGGTGGAGAGGATGGTTTCTTTTCCTCTAACAGATGCATTGAGTTCTTCGTTGATTTCAACTCCGAGGAATGTCAGTCCTTTGCAAATAGCAGCGCGTACGAAAGCGTCGTTTTCTCCGATACCACCTGTGAATACGATGGTGTCAACGCCATTCATTGCAGCAGCGTATGCACCGATGTATTTTCTAACGCGATAGCAGAACATGTTTCTTGCCAGGTCGGCGCGTTTGTTGCCTTCTTCGACTGCTTTTTCAATGTCGCGCATGTCACTTGATACGCCTGACACACCAGCCACGCCACTTTTTTTGTTTACGAGGTTGGCAAAAGCTGTGGTGTCGAGGTTTTCTTTTTCCATCAAGTAGGTAGCCACTCCGAGGTCGAGGTCACCACAACGTGTGCCCATCATGAGTCCTTCTACCGGTGTCATACCCATGGAGGTGTCAACAGATTTTCCATTGAGAACAGCAGTGACAGATCCACCATTACCGATGTGTGCGGTGATGATTTTGCTGTTGTTGTAGTCGGTGTTTAAGATTTCGCACACTCTTTTGGATACGTATCTGTGGCTTGTTCCGTGGAATCCGTAGCGACGGATGCCGTATTTTTCGTAGAGTTCGTAAGGCAATGCGTACATGTAGGCGAAGTCAGGCATTGTTTGATGGAAAGCCGTGTCGAATACTCCCACTTGTGGTACGTTGGGCAGGATGGCTGAAACGGCAGCAATACCTTTAAGGTTTGCAGGGTTGTGTAGCGGAGCCAAGTCGTTGCATTCAGTGATTTGGTCGATTACTTCTTGTGTGATGACTACGGACTTGTTGAATTTTTCTCCACCGTGTACACAACGATGACCAACTGCGTCAATTTCTTCCAATGACTTGATGCATCCGTATTGTGCGTCAGTCAAAGCAGCGAAAATGAGTTCGATACCAACGGTGTGTTCTTCCATTTCTTTGTTCCATTGTACTTTTTCTCCATTTGGCAATGAGAACTTCAAGAATGAGTCTTTTAATCCGATTTTTTCTACTCCACCTTGTGCGAGTACGGATTTGTCTTCCATCTCAAAAAGTTTGTACTTGATGGATGAACTACCACAATTTAATACAAGAATTTTCATGTTTTATGCTTTTTGTTGTTCTTTTAATCCGATGGCTTGGTTGGCAGTGATTGTGATCATTTTCACGATGTCGTCCACGCAGCATCCTCTTGAGAGGTCGTTGATAGGAGCGGCGATACCTTGCAAGATAGGTCCTACTGCTTGTGCGCCAGAGAAGCGTTCTACCATTTTGTATCCGATGTTTCCGGCTTGCAGGTCAGGGAATACGAATACGTTAGCATTGCCAGCCACTTTGCTGTCGGGTGCTTTGCTTTTGCCAACAGAAGGAACGAGAGCAGCGTCGGCTTGAAGTTCGCCGTCGATCATTGTGTCAGGTGCCATTTCTTGTGCGAGTTTAGTGGCTTCAACCACTTTGTCAACCAATTCGTGTTTAGCGCTACCTTTAGAAGAGAAGCTTAGCATAGCCACTCTTGGTTCGTATCCAGCGATGACGCGTGCAGTGTTGGCTGTGCAGACAGCGATTTGTGCCAATTCAGGAGCAGTTGGGCATGGATTAACTGCGCAGTCGGCAAAGATGAGCAGTCCGTTTTCTCCATATTGATGAGCAGGTGTGAACATCAAGATTGCTCCAGACACTACGCTGATGCCCGGTTGTGTTTTTACGATTTGGAAAGCAGGTCTGAGCACGTTGCCAGTGGTGTTGAGGGCACCGGCGAGTTCTCCGTCGGCATCACCGTTTTTAATCATGAGACAAGCGAGGTACAATGGGTTTTTAGCTGTTTTTTCAGCTTCTTCCATTGTCATTCCTTTGCTTTTGCGTAGGTTGTAGAGTAATTCAGCGTATTGCGGCATACGTTGATCGTTTTCCGGGTCGACAATGGTAGCTTCTTTGATATAGTCCCAATTGTGTTCGGCAGCAATTTTGTTAATTTCATCCGCATTTCCGATGAGTATGAGTTTAGCAGCCTTTTCTTTAAGGATGATGTTGGCAGCTTCGAGAGTTCTTAACTCAGTTCCTTCGGGTAATACGATGCGCTGAGGGTTGGATTTAGCGCGCTCCATGATTTGTTGTAGTAAATCCATAATGTATAGAATCAATTAGTTGAGTAAATGCGTGTATAAGAGTGTTGTGTGAGCTGAAACTCTGTTTTCTTTCTCTGATGATGCAAAATTACAGTAAAAAACTGAAATTGCAAGGTAGAGTTTGCAAAAATGGGAATAGTTTTTTTACCATTGTATCTTGTTTTTCTTTTTGTTTCTTCCCCAGAAAAGAATATGCAGGTTGAGAAGCGGCAACAGAATGTCGAAAAAGAGTATTCCTAAGCCGAATTGTTTTTGCTTTAGACGCTTGGCTGATAGGTTGATAATGATGAGTTGGAATGTGTAGCGCAACAGCCACAGCGCAAGCGCAATGAGAGCGGCATAGAGGCCTCCCAAGCACAGGCTGAGAATGATGAGCAGATAGAATGCGCCTCGCGTGAGAGGTTCCAAACCGATTAGCAGTTTGCTTTTTGTGTTATAGTAGGGAGAGACGTGTAGGTGTCTTCTTTTTTGGTGCAGCCAGTCGCTCCATGTGGTTTTGGGGATAGAGTAGGTGATGCTCTCCGGGGTAGCGACTATGCGTGTGTTGTGTTTGTTGGCTACTTTATTGACAAATAGGTCGTCGTCTCCAGAGCATAAGTGTAGTGTGTTGCTAAAACCATTGTGTGTGATGAATAGTTCTTTTTTGTAGGATAGGTTTCGTCCGACGCCCATGTAGGGTTTTCCAGCTTCAGCCATGCCGAGGAATTGCAGTGCATGAAAGAATGTGTCATACTGTATGAGTCGGTTGAGCAGTGTTTTTTCTTTGAAATAAGCTCCATAGGCTAAGACCATGTCGGTGTTTTCGTCGTAGCGCATCATGATTTCTCTAATCCAGTTTTTGCCAGCAGGTGTGCAGTCGGCATCCGTGAAGAGCAGATAGTCGTATTTAGCGGCTTTTACTCCGAGCGTGAGTCCTAGTTTTTTAGAACTGATGATGCGTGCCCCAGTGGGTACGAAAGTTATTCGCAGGTGAGGGTAGAGGCGGCTGTAGTGTTCGAGGATGTGAGGAGTGTCATCAACAGAGCCGTCGTTAATCACAATGACTTCAAAGAGCGGATAGTCTTGTTCTAAGATGTGTGTGAGGTAGTTTTGCAGATTGTCGGCTTCGTTGTGTGCGCATATAATGACAGAAACCCCTGGTGTTTGAGGATTGAGCGGGTGTTTTTCCTTTTTTTCTCTCTTCCTGTTTCTCAGGCATCCACCCATGTAGCGTGTGTAAAAGTAAAATTGATGAAGGAATGAGAGCGTGAGGGCCGATAGTAGGACTATCTCAGTGAGTGTAAACAGCATGGCTTATTCAGTGAGTTGGTTAATGAATTCGGATGTGTAGGCTTTGAGTGTGTTGCGCAAATTGTAGTTGGATGCCATTACTTCTCCATAAGCACCCGTTGAGCGAATGGCCAGCAGGTCGCCCCTTTGCGCTTCGTGTATTTTGTAGTCTTTGATGAATGTGTCGGCAGATTCACAAATAGGACCTACGATGTCGTAAAGTTGATAAGGTTTTTCAGACGTGAGGTTTTCTATGCGATGGTAAGCTCCATAGAGGGCAGGGCGAATGAGGTTGTTCATTCCAGCATCAACGATAGCAAATTGTTTGTTGATACCTTTCTTGATGTATAGAACTTTTGTGATGAGTGAGCCGCAAGGTCCTACGATGGAGCGTCCTAACTCAAAGTGTAATTGTTGGTGGGGACGTAGTTTGAGATTTTTTCTAAACACTTTGAAGTAGCCTTCAAAATCAGCGATTGGGAAGTGATTGGGGTGTTCGTAGTTAATGCCTAAACCACCTCCTACATTGATGTGTTGCAGGTGTAGTCCTTGCGCTTCTATTTCATCTTGCAGGTCGTTAATTCTAACGCAGAGGTCTTGGAAGGCAGACATATCTGTGATTTGCGAACCGATGTGGAAATGCAATCCAATGATGTTTATGTTGTTCATTTGGATAGCAATGTTGAGAGCATCGGACAACAAGGTGTGGTCAATTCCGAATTTATTTTCTTCAAGCCCCGTTGTGATGTAGTGGTGCGTGTGTGCATCGACGTGTGGGTTGACCCGTATGGCGATGTTGGCGATTTTGTTTTTGCTTCGAGCTATTTCGTTGATTATTTCCAGTTCGGGTAAAGACTCCACGTTAAAGCAAAAAATGTCAGCATCTAAGGCGAAGTGTATTTCTTCGTCGGTTTTACCAATTCCGGCGTACACAATTTTGTTGGCAGGGATGTGTGCTTCCAGTGCGGCTTTGATTTCTCCTCCGCTTACGCAGTCGGCACCAATTCCGGCTTTTTGAATGATGTCTAATACGAGTGGATTGCTACAAGCTTTAAGAGCATAATGTACGTGAAATTGCTCATCTTGTGATTGGCAATTTATTTCCTCTAATGTTTGTTGTAAGAGTTCAGTGTCGTAAAAATAAAACGGAGTCGGGATGTTCCGAAACCGTTCTACCGGAAAGTTTCCTATCATTGTAATTTATGCTTCAAATAAGTGTTTACTCAGTGCTCGTAGCGCACGTGCTTTGTCTTCTGCTTTAATAAGGAATGAGATGTTGTAATTGCTTCCTCCGTATGAAATCATTCGGATGGGTATGTCTTTAAGCGCACTTACTACTTTTGCTTGAAATCCGATGTGTTCGTGAGGGAGATCACCGACTACGCAGATGATGACCATATCCTTTTCGACGGTGACAGTTCCGAACTTTTTCAGGTCGTCGACGATGTCATCCAGATGTTTGAGGTTGTCAATCGAGACAGAGACTCCAACTTCGGATGTAGTAATCATGTCGATACTTGTTTTGTATGTTTCAAAGATTTCAAAGACTTTGCGTAGAAATCCGTATGCCAACAACATTCTTCCCGACTTAATTTTAATGGAAGCGATGCCATCTTTAGCGGCCACAGCTTCGATTTTTCCGTGTTTGATATCGTTGCTGATGAGAGTGCCGGGTGCAGAAGGGTCCAGTGTGTTGAGCAGTCTAACCGGGATGTTGTGTAGTTTGGCCGGCAGTATGCATGTTGGGTGTAGGATTTTTGCTCCGAAGTAGGCTAATTCGGCCGCTTCTTCAAAGTTGAGGTATGGGATGGGTTGTGTGTTTTCTACGATGCGTGGGTCGTTATTGTGCATGCCGTCGATGTCGGTCCATATTTGTATTTCTTCCGATTCGATAGCTGATCCAATGATTGATGCAGTGTAGTCGCTTCCACCTCTCTGTAGGTTGTCAGTTTCCCCGTAAAAGTTTTTACAAATGAATCCTTGTGTGATGTATATATTGTGTTTGGGTTGGTTGTCCAATATATCTTTGAGGTGGTCGGCAATGTATGCCATGTCAGGTTCGGCATTTTTGTCGATACGCATGTAGTCTAATGCGGGTAGCAAGCATGCATCAACTCCGGTTTCTTCCAAATAGAATGTGAACAGATTTGTGGAGATGAGTTCTCCTTGCGCAATGATGTTTTTTTCTTCAAAAGTAGTGAAGATGGATTTTGACAGTGAGCGCATGTAGTCGAATGAGGCTTTGATGAATGCTTTACCTTTAGTTTGTGCTGTAGAAGAAGCAAACAATTCATCGCAAACCAGCATGTATTTTTGTTCCAAAGAGTTGATAAGCTCCATTGCACCAGAGCTGTTTTTCTTGTATAAGTAGTCGGATATTTCGATGAGTGCGTTAGTGGTTCCAGACATGGCCGACAGAACGACAATTTTTTGTTGTCCGTCGCATATAAGTTTGGCAACGTCTTTCATGCGTTGTGCGCTTCCTACAGATGTTCCTCCAAATTTCAGTACTTTCATAGTTATGCTTTCTTTTGAATATTAGTTGCAAATTTACACAAAAAATCCTAAATGAGATTATTTTCTCTTGTTTTATTTAACTTTTATCGTATGGTCCTGTTTAACTTTATAGTTAGAGATGAGTTTGTTTCTGTTATTTTTGTGTGGTTGAGGAGAAGGAAGGGGTGGTGATGTTGTGTTTTTGTTATGTGTGTAAGCAAAAAAAGGTATAGGGAAAATCCCTACACCTTGCTATGCTATTGTGAAACTTTTATAAAGTTTTCTTAATCGGCTCTTATTCTTGATTAGCCATCATCTTTTGTACGTAGATGGCATGTATCTTGCGATCACGTTTAATTACTGAAGGTTTGTCGAAACATTGGCGACGACGCAATTCTTTTACTACACCGGTTTTTTCAAATTTACGTTTGAATTTTTTTAATGCTCTTTCAATGTTTTCGCCTTCTTTTACAGGAACTATAATCATGATAACTTACTTTGGTTATTTGTGTTAATGTATATTATTTTAATTTGGACTGCAAAAGTAGTCAATTCTTTTTATTTGCCAAACTTTTTTCTGTATTTTCTGTATTTTCTTCTGTGTTTTCTTGTTTTGTAAGCGTTGGATAGGCAATTCTGTGGTGATAAATGCTTTTAATTTTCTCTTTGAATACGATTTTGATGCTCTCTACGTCTCGGAATGAAAGATTAGTTTCTTTGAACATTCCGTCAGCAATTTGTGCATTGATCATGTCGTCCACCATATTGTCAATGTTTTCTTCTGTATAGTTGTTGAGGCTACGTGATCTTGCTTCTACAGCATCCGCCATCATAAGGATGGCCGTTTCTTTTGTGTTGGGTAGAGGTCCGGGGTATGTAAATAAGCTTTCGTCCGGCTGTATGTCGGGGTATTTGTTGCGGAATGTATTGTAGAAGTATTTAGCTTTGCTTGTGCCGTGGTGTGTGCTGATGAATTGGGTGACCAATGCAGGGAGGCCGTGTTTTTTTGCTAATTTAATTCCGTCGCTGACATGGGCGATGATGGTTTGTGCCGCTTTTTCAAGTGGCATTTCGTTGAGCGGATTATGGTCGCCATGTTGGTTTTCGGTGAAGAAATGAGGGTGTTCCATTTTTCCAATGTCGTGGTAGAGTGCTCCGGTTCTAACCAATAAGCTGTCGGCGTTAATTTTTTTTGCCGCTTCGGTGGCCAGATTAGAAACTTGCAGTGAGTGTTGGAATGTACCCGGTGCTTTTTCGGCGAATTGTATCATCAGGTCGCTATTGACATTGGTGAGTTCGACCAATGTGATGCTGGATGTGAGTCCGAAGATTTTTTCAAACAGATAGATAAATCCGTAGGAGAACAATAGTAATAAACTACTGATGGCGAAATAAGCAAATGGTTGCCATGAGATAGTGGAAATGTCACCTTTGGAGATGAGATGGAATGATACGTATAAGACACTTAGCGTGATGAATATCCATATTGATGTCTGTGCTAATTGTGATCTTTGTGTCATTTCTTTTAGACTGGAGACTGCAGCCATACCAATAGCCAATTCCAATATTATGAATTCAAAAGGATTAGGCACCATGAAAGAGATGAGCATGGTAGATACCATGTGGGCGAATAGTGCAGTGCGTGAGTCAAAGAACACGCGTATGATGATGGGGAGTAGTGCAAATGGTATGACGTAGATGCTGAGTTGTGTGTGGCGGATGGTGAGTGAGGCCAGCGTTGTCATCAGCAATATCATAAGAGCTACGAAAGCGAGGTGTGTGATATTTTTAAATATTCGAGGTCTGAATAAGAATAAGTATAATGTCTGCAGAAGAATAAATAGTGTTACCAATAGGATTTTTCCGATGACAGATTGGACGGATTGGTGTATGGTGGATGTGCGTTCTTGGTAGGCAATTTGTAAAGAAGATAAGATTTGGTAGGTTTCTTCTGTAATGATTTCTCCTTTTCCGATGATGCGTTGTCCGGTTTGCACCATTCCGTGTGTGAGTGATAGGCTATTGATGATTTCCTGTCGTGCCAATGTGGATGTAGTGGTGTCTAATAGGACATTAGGAGAAAGCGTTTTGTCTAATCGTAATTTGAGAATCTCACGTTGATTAGCTTCCGGTGAGTTGGTGATTATGGATTCATACGCAGTTCGAGGCGTGTAGAGTGTGTTGAGGGCTTTTTTTGATGTTTTTCTGCCTTTTTCAATGAGAGAAACCTCTTGTACTTGTTCTTTTTGCAGTGTTTCCAACAGTTCTACACTAATCACTCCGTTTTGGTAGATTTGAGTGAGTTGTTGTGTTAGGTAGGCAATGGTTTGTGGGCTTTTATCTTTCGTCCATTCAGAAGACAATTTTTCGTTCAGTGTTGGAGGTATTTGGTTGTCTATGTTGAGGTATGGAGTGTAGTTTTTGAGAGCCTCACGTTGTTCGTCTTGCAGTTTTTGTTCATCTTTATAGATGGGGAAGTCAAAAGGAGCAGTGATGAGTTCGTATCTCCATGGTTTCCCCATTTCAAAGTAGTAATTAAAAGAATTGGCGGAGGGGAAGAGGGGTACGATAAGCGCTATGGTGGAAATAAAAATGAGTACTTTTAGGGCGTTTTTCCAAAATAAAGATTCGGTGTGTATTTTCTTCATAGATCAGCGTTTTGTTGTTCATGCTTTGCAAAGGTAGCAAACAAACGTGATGTTGCAAATCTTTTTCTTCTTTTTTGTCGTGTAGTTTTGGTGTTTAGTAGTATTTGTGGAGAAATTGATGTCTTATAAAAGTGGACATTTGATTTTAACTCATAATTGATTATCAGTGGTATAAGTGTTTTTGGGGTGGACATTTTCAGCTTTACTATTGACAGTTAAATTATTTTCTCTATTTTTGTTACGGAAACTTATTGCGCCTTGAAAGTCAATAAGAAGTAGTAATCTTTTAAAGGTTGTAGTTATGAAAGCAGTTCAAAGAAAATTACGTGTAGTTTGGGGCAAACTCATCTATCGGGTGTTAGTGGGATTAGGTTTGACTTCTGTTGCGTTTGTCTTTCAAGCTTGTTATGCACCTTACTATTCAGCTTCATATGAGAGATGTATCAGTGGAGAAGTGTTATCATCCAAGACCCAAAAGCCCATTCAAGGAGTGCGCGTGTGGGGTGGTCATGAGCCAGGTTATGTAGAAACAGATGAACAAGGACGTTTTCATTTGCATTTTCCTATTGCAGACAATTATCCTATATATTTTGCCGACCAGTCGGATTCTATTGCAGCCTATCTCCCCAAAGATACGATTATTTCTGATGCGAAATATGAAGGTGAAATAATAACCATTTATCTCAATCAGCCATGAATAAGTTTTTGCTATTAGGTTTGTTCCTATGCTTTAGTTGTGTGTTTGCATATGCTGAACACAAGGATATGCGCAAAGAAAATCCTCATGAGATTCGCGTGGGTATTACTGAAGACATTTTTTTACAATCTATTGAAATGCCCGTTGGGGTGTATGGAGAAGGAGTTGATGTAAATGATGGTTATCACATTACCGGTAATATAGAACACTCTTATCATGCCACAGGACATCTGTTTATGGAATACCAATATCGCTTCAATCATTGGTTTGGATTAGGAGCGCATCTTGATATGCGAGGAGGTATGTGGAAAGAAAGGAAGGTGGACTATTGTCAGTGGGAGAACAATAGTTACACCATCAATCGTTATACGGTACGAATGTCGTTTATGCCCACAGTTCGTTTTACCTATTTTAATGGCAAAACCGTGAGTTTGTATGCTTCGTTGGGTGTAGGTCCTCACTTTCATTTCAAAGAAACCAAATTGCAGGCCATATATCCAGCTGCCGACTTGTGTTGGTTTGGTATGTCTATGGGCAAGAAACATTGGTTTTGTGACATGGAACTCGGTATTACTCCGTTGCCATATATGGTTGACCGTTTGGTACGTTTGGGTATAGGTTATCGTTTTTAATCTTTTTTTATTATGTCACTATGAAAGAAGTCTATGTATTTGTTTTGCGTAAAGTCAATCTGTTGATAGGTGGGATTTTATCCTTTTTAGGAATTGGTTTTTTGACATCTTGCGTTTATGAATTGATGTATGGGAGTCCGATGGTAGATTATGAAATTTCAGGGCGTGTTGAAAATGCCCAATCCCAGGGAATAGCTAATGTAGCTGTTGTAATCAAGGATGAGGGAGATGTGCCCCCTTATATTAGTGATACTACAGGGATAGATGGCTCGTTTCAATTTTCTATACGAAATGGCTCCTTTCATAGACCGACATGGCTCATTGTTCATGATGTGGATGGAGCGCTTAATGATAGTTATCAAAATGATTCCATCCTTCTTACTTTCAATTATCAGGAAGACCCAGATAACTCTTGGCATAGCACAGCTGAGGCGCATGATATTGTCATCACACTTAATAAAAAATTGAATGATAGTACCTCGCAGATTAACCAATAATATACCACGATATGAATAAAATGCATTCATCTTTATTGCGTAGGCTAAATAGTTGTATTGCCTTTTTGCTTTCCCTTATAGGAGTAGCAAGTTTAAATTCGTGTGCGGAGGCGTATGGTCCTCTTCCTCTGCCTGCGTATGGCACGCCTACGGCTGATTTTTATATAAGCGGACGTGTGGAGAATAAATTACAACAAGGAGTACCCGGAATAGATATTTCTATCAATGAGTATGGATATGCTATATCTTTGGGCGCTACAGAAGAGGATGGCTCGTTTGATTTTGCTATAGGCGGCCTATTACCCGACGACGAGATTTGTATTGTTGCAAGCGATATTGATTCTACAGAGAATGGTTCCTATAAGTCGGACACTATTATGATAGATGTTCAATATACTCGTGATCCGAATAATTATTGGAATAATATTTCACATATAGAAAATATTGTCATCACACTTGAAGAAGAGACAGATGAGCCAAAATAAACTAACCATTAAACAGCGATTGGCGTTAAACCTCTGGTCGCAATATATTTCTAATCAAGCGAAGATACCTGAGCTCAAACAACTCTTTTGGGAATCCACTTTGCGGTGTAATCTCAGCTGTCGTCATTGTGGGAGTGATTGTCATTCTACGGCAGGATTAAAGGACATGCCGTTTGTTGATTTTTTAAAGGTAATAGACAGCATTACTCCGCATGTTAATCCCAATAAAGTATTGATTATTATTTCGGGAGGAGAACCCTTGGTGCGGAAGGATTTGGAGCAGTGCGGTCTTGAGCTCTATAGGCGTGGTTTTCCATGGGGTATGGTATCCAATGGTTTATTCATGACACCAGCCCGATTTAACTCTTTGATGGACAGTGGGCTTCGATCACTCACCATTAGTTTGGATGGGTTTGAGGAAGACCACAACTGGATGCGTGGAAACAGCAAGTCCTTCACAATGGCTGTAAACGCCATCAAAATGGCGCTTGCAGAGCCCAATTTAGCATTTGATGTTGTCACCTGTGTAAATCCCCGTAATTTTCCTTATTTGGATAAAATGGCTGATTTTCTCGTTTCAATAGGACTCAAACGTTGGCGCTTGTTCACTGTTTTTCCATCAGGAAGGGGTAAAGACCCAGAGTTACAAATCACAGATCAGCAGTTTCAAGACTTGATGGATTTTATTGTGCGAATGCGTGAGACAAAGAAAATACATGCATCCTATGGTTGTGAAGGATTTCTTGGAGCCTATGAGGGTCGCGTTCGTGACCATTTCTATACTTGTCAAGCCGGATTGAGCGTGGCGTCAGTGTTGTGTGACGGTAGTATCTCGGCGTGCACCAGCATTCGAAGTGATTTTCATCAGGGGAATATATATAAAGACGACTTCTGGGAAGTGTGGGAAAATAAGTTTGAGCCCTACCGTAATCGAGAGTGGATGCGTAAGGATGAGTGTGCCGAGTGTAAGATGTGGAAGTATTGCAAAGGAGGCGGCATGCATTTGCGGGATGAAGACGGCAAGCTCACTCTGTGTCATTACAAAAGATTGGAGTAAGAGGGTGTGGTAGACATTCGGAACTACGCAATAGTGTCATCCTTAGTGGGGTGTTTGTGTAGAGAAAAGAGAAAAGGAGATAATCAATGTGATTATCTCCTTTTCTTTGGAGCGGAAGACGGGGCTCAAACCCGCGACCCTCAGCTTGGAAGGCTAATGCTCTATCAACTGAGCTACTTCCGCAAGTAAATAGTGGGCAGTGATGGATTCGAACCACCGAAGTCGAAAGACAGCTGAGTTACAGTCAGCCCCATTTGGCCACTCTGGTAACTGCCCCCATTTGCGTTGACAAAATTACATGAATATTTTGAGATATGCAAATGTACTTCGGTCGCCACTTGTTCTTCAAAAAAAGAGAAGAACCGCTGCTCTTCTCTCTGGAGGTACCTAGCAGAGTCGAACTGCTGTACACGGTTTTGCAGACCGCTACCTAACCACTCGGTCAAGGTACCATTTCCCAAATGCGACCGCAAAGTTAGATATTTTGTTTGAAACTACCAAATATTAGCAATGTTTTTCGTTGTTTTGTTTAGTATCTTATGCGAGTTGGTCTTTATTTTATTCTTATTGTTTGTGTTTTTGAAACAAAAGCCCTACCTTCGTAAACCTTAATATGTTCAAATTATAAAACGATTTATTATGTACAGTGATCCTAAAGATTGTCTTTATTGCACCAACAATCAAACTTTAGTAGATTTGATGTTTCCTATTGGGCATTTGCGTGTTTCTCGTGTGTTCTTGTTTAAGGAGCAGACTTATCGTGGTCGTTGTTTAGTGGCCTATGATGAGCATGTCAATGATTTAAATGAGTTAGACGATCAGCAACGTAATGATTTTATGGCTGATGTGGCAGATGTAACCCGTGCTATGCAGCAAGAATTTAATCCAGAGAAAATAAATTATGGTGCTTATAGCGATAAATTGTCTCATCTGCATTTTCATTTGGCGCCAAAGTATGTAGATGGTCCTGATTATGGCGGTACTTTTCGTATGAATCCGGGTGAGGTATATTTGACAAATGAAGAGTATGATGATATGATTCGTCGTATGCAGGTGCGCTTAGGACTTTAAATTTGTGTAAAGATGAATTCTAAATTACAACGGCAAGAGTTGATACGAACTTTGTTGCGCACTGAATTGGTTGTCGATCAGGAAGCGTTAAGAAAATTATTACAAGCTCGAGGGGTAAAGGTCACTCAAGCCACGTTGTCACGCGATTTTACAGATCTTGGTGTTAAACGTGTGGTTACCCCTTCGGGAAAATCGCGATATATGATTCCCATTGCCACTGTAGAGAAGGAAGAAACGAGTGCAGTTCGCACCCGTAAGGATGTTTCTGTAGTGGTTGGGGTAGAGTTTTCCGGACGTTTTTTGATTCTTAAAACGCGTCCGGCCTGTGCACTTAGGTTAGCTCAAGATATAGATGCTCAGGATATTCCGCTTATAGCCGGTACGATTGCGGGGTATGACACTATTTTAATCATTCCGCGCGAAAATTGTCAGCGTGAAGACCTTATGTTTGTATTGCAACCTTTGCTGAAGTAGAAGTGGTGTTGTGAAGGATTGTAGAATCCTTTGTTTTTGCCCACTAAAATGACCGATTTGTGTTATATAAACAACGGCTTTCTGTGAAAAGAAAGCCGTTGTTTGTTATTAGCCAGATAGCTAATTTATGATTTGTTTGCTTATTTCAAGACATTGACACTTCGTTTGACAAAAGCAGCCAATGCCTCTCCCTTCAGCAGGTTGCTTGCGAGCAGTGCGATGTCAATTAATTGTTTCACAGTGTCATTTTCCTTGGCATATGCAGTGTAGATATCTTTGATATCCTTTTTGAGTCTTGCCACTTCTTTGGTGATTGCTTCAGCCTGGTCTTTTTCTTCTGTGCTGAGTTCATCACTTTTCTTGTCTTTTTGGGCGTTTTTCAGTATTTCCTCTTCCGCTTGTTTTTCTTTGAGCGTTATTGCAATTGGATTTACCTTTTCATTGCATTTTTCTTCTGCTTTGTTAAGCATGTCTTTGATGAGAGGGTGTGCAGTGTTGACTACAAATTTGTATGAGTCAGGCATTTCCCCGTAGAAGCTCATCATTCCACCTCCCATAACTGACATGTCTTTCATACGGCGCATAAATTCTTCTTGTGTGAGGAATACCGGAAGTGCATCTTCGCTGATGTGTTCAAATCCTACAATGAAATTCGTTTTTTCAATTTTAGGAAGTTGTGAAGAGAATATGCTTTCCAGAGCCGATAATTGCTCTTGAGTAAATTCGACTTTTTGTTCGTTTTCTTTTTTAATGAGGTTTTCTACAATGTCACTATCCACTCTGACAAAGCGTGTTTTTTCGTTCTTTTGTTCAATTTGGCTAATGATGTGCACATCCAGTTGGCTATCCATCAAGAGTACGTCATATCCCTTCTCTTTAGCACGTTCAATGTAGGAGTATTGTGCATCTGTGTCATTAGCATAGAGGTAGATGAGTTGTCCTTCTTTGTCTCTTTGATTTTCTTCAATGAGTTGTTTATATTCTTCGTATGTGAAGTACTTCTTATCCACGTTGCGCAATAGGGCATATCCGGCAGCGCGTTCGTAGAATTTCTCGTCACTCAGCATGCCATATTGAATGAATAGCTTGATGTCTTCCCATTTATCTTCAAATTGAGTGCGATCGTTTTTGAAGATTTCAGATAGACGATCGGCAACTTTTTTTGTGATGTGTCCGGAGATTTTCTTCACATTTCCGTCGCTTTGTAGATAAGATCTTGAGACGTTGAGTGGAATGTCCGGAGAGTCGATTACGCCATGAAGCAATGTTAGATATTCAGGAACAATATTTTCTACAGAGTCGGTCACAAAAACTTGGTTGCAGTAGAGTTGTATTTTGTTTTTGTGTAGATCCATGTTAGGTTTAATCTTAGGGAAATAGAGAATTCCTGTGAGATTAAATGGATAGTCAACATTCAGATGGATGTGGAAAAGAGGTTCATCCATGCTCATTGGGTATAATTCGTGGTAGAATGTTTTGTAATCATCCTCAGTGAGCTCTGCCGGTTTTTTTGTCCATGCCGGTTGTGGATTGTTGATTATGTTGTCTTCTTCAGTTTCTATTTGTTTTCCATCTTTCCATTCTTTCTTTTTTCCGAATGCGATTTCAACCGGTAAGAACTTGCAGTATTTTTTGAGTAATCCTTCAATCTTTGTCTCTTCTAAAAACTCTTTACATTCGTCGTCAATGTGGAGTATGATATCTGTGCCTCGCTCAGATTTGATGGTTTCTTCCATGGTGTATTCGGGGCTTCCGTCGCATGACCAATGTACAGCCGCAGCCTCTTCTTTGTATGATTGAGTGAAGATTTCCACTTTTTTGGCAACCATGAAGGCTGAGTAGAATCCAAGTCCGAAATGTCCGATGATGGCTTGTGCGTTGTCTTTATATTTATTGACAAACTCTTCAGCCCCGGAGAAAGCGATTTGATTGATGTACTTGTCCACTTCTTCGGCAGTCATACCAATACCATTATCGGAGATTGTAATTGTGCCTTTCTGAGCTTGAATAGTGACTCTTACTTTGCTTTCGCCAATTTCGCCTTTAAACTCATTGACCGCAGCCAAAGTTTTGAGTTTTTGGGTTGCATCTACAGCGTTTGACACTAGCTCTCTCAGGAAAATTTCATGGTCGCTGTATAAAAACTTTTTGATGACGGGGAAGATGTTGTCACTGGTTACCCCGATATTTCCTTTTGCCATAATTGATAATCTATTAGTTAGTTGGTAATTTATGCTTTAATTTAAAAAAAATCATCAATCCTTTTGCAAAAAAAATGCCACGCTGAGGGCCCTGCCATTTTGTCAGTTTTGTGGTGTGTGTGGTGTTGGTGTGCTTATATTTTGCCTTCGTTACGTCATATTTCCTACAATTTTGATAAAAAAATATGTAATATGAGAACAAAATGTTTTTATCTTTGTTGTTAATTATGTTCCTTGAAATTCTGCTTCCTGAAATATTGACTTTAATTGTTGAAATGTTAAAAATTAAATTAATCTCTTAGGATTTGAAAGTTTGGAACGATTTATGCATTATATTTTACACGCCTAATCCTAAAACTAAAATATTAAATGTATGGCAACGAAAAAAGTGGAGGATGAACTACTCCGATTGCAGAAGAACATGTACAATTTTGCTTATTCACTTACCTTGAATAGTGAAGATGCCGATGATTTGTTGCAAGACACGTCACTACGCGTACTGGACAATCAAGAAAAGTTTGCTGAGAATACAAATTTTAAAGGATGGGTACTGACGGTGATGAAAAACATTTTCATCAACAACTACCGAAAGATAGTTCGTAACCAGACGATGATTGACCAAACAGAGGATTTGTATCATCTAAATGTTTCGCAAGAATCTAGTCTGATCACACCGGATAGCCTGTGCGTTATGAATGAACTGATAGATGGGATAGAACATTTGCCCGAAGAATTCAGAACTCCGTTTCAAATGCATATTGATGGTTATAAATATGAAGAGATTGCTGAGGAAATGAATCTGCCTATCGGCACAGTGAAAAGCCGTATATTCTGGGCGCGCAAGAAATTGCAGAAAGATTTTGTTGACTATAAGTTATGATAGATATGGAAGCCCGTGAGGGTGTTACCTGAGGGAAGTTTCCCCTTTTATAAAAACGTTTTTCTCATAAATGAATAATTATTGGATGAATGTGTCCGTCTCCGCTGTGAAGCGTGGACGGATTTTTTTATTTTTATTGGTTCGTGCAGAATAACCTTACTATGAGTTTACTTAAGTTAAGTCGCTTGGAGCCTTGCTGGGTGTTAGCCGGAAATTAAAGGTGCTTTGATTCTGTTTTGTTGGCACTGGCGGAAAAACAAAAAATATTTTCTGTGTTTGGCAAATATAAATTATTTCTTACCTTTGTGGCGAACTCGAATGGTGGTGTTCGGTAATGCCTTTGGGCTACCGTGACTGAGATTATACACATTGCACCAGTACAGATAATGCTGACGCTGGAAGTTTGGAGTCTTCTTTTTTTAGAGGTATCGTATATCGTACCACCATTTTGAATAATAAAAGTAAAAATTGTGGTATGAAAATCAAGAAAACCTATCCTGTTGCATTATCTATTGCCGGCTCCGATTCTTCTGGTGGGGCAGGTGTCCAAGCCGACCTTAAAACTTTTTCCGCACTGGGTGTATATGGGGCTACTGCTATCACTGCTATCACTGCGCAAAACACTCAAGGAGTACTGACTCGATTGGCCTTGCCTCCTCAAATGGTGTATGACCAGATTGTGGCTGTTATGGAAGACATTCGTCCATCGGTGGTCAAAATTGGAATGCTGGCTAATGCGGAAATTGCCGATGTCGTGGCCGACGCACTCGCTCACTACTCGCTTCCCATTATTCTCGATCCTGTGATTCTTTCCACCAGTGGTCATCAATTGCTTTCTCAGGATGCCCAGCAAGTGCTTAAAGAACGATTGTTGCCCATGGCTGAATTAATTACGCCTAACATCCCCGAAATGCAAACCCTCACCGGACTTTCCCTCTTGTCCATGGAGCAAAAGCACGAAGCAGCGCGCTATCTTTTCTCCTTGGGGGCAAAAGCTATTTTATTGAAGGGTGGCCATGAGGAGGGCGACATCAAGACTGACATTCTCTTTAGGACACCTCATAATCAGCTCTCATCCTCTTACTTCTCCACGCAAACAATCTTTACCCACAATGTTCATGGCACCGGTTGCACCCTATCTTCGGCTATTGCAGCCTATTTGGCTCGGGGCTATGAATTGTCAGCGGCAATCAAAGATGCCAAGTCCTACATATTTGAGGCCATAAAGGCAGGCGCAGATATTACAATAGGGCGTGGTAGTGGACCTGTTAATCATTTTTTTAATCCTGTAACGATGTTAGTCTATGAACAACCAAAATTATAAACTACAATTTATCACCCACTACAATGAGCATTACTCCTATATTGATTCAGCCCGAGTGGCTTTAGAGGGTGGTTGTCGTTGGCTACAATTACGCATGAAGCAAGCAGATGATGTTACCATGGAGCAGACAGCCCTTGTTGTGCAAAAAATGTGCAAAGACTATGGCGCCACTTTCATCATTGATGACAATGTTTCTTTAGTAAAGAAAATAAAGGCCGACGGAGTGCATCTTGGCAAAAATGATATGCCGATTGCGGAGGCTCGGAAGATACTTGGAGAGCAGTATGTGATTGGCGGAACGGTCAATTCTTTTGAAGATATTTTGCACCACTTGGAAGGTACAGCACCCGACTACTTTGGCTGCGGACCTTTTCGTTTTACCACAACCAAGGAAAAACTTGCGCCTACACTCGGCATTGAAGGATACAAGCGGATTGTTGCCCAGATGCGAGAACGAGATATTTCCATCCCCATTGTTGCCATCGGAGGCATTCGTAAAGAGGATATCCCCGACATATTGGCGTGTGGTATTGATGGTATTGCGCTGAGTGGCTCGGTGTTGAATGCCGATAATCCGGTGGAAGAAATGCAAATGATAGTGGATGCATGTAAGCAGTGATTCATAACCAACTCTCAAATATACTCGAATCATGAAGAAAGATTTAAAAATTACTTATCCAAGCTCGGAGAAAACCTATATCAATGGGTCCATACATCCGAGTGTAAAAGTTGGCATGCGCAGAGTGAAGCAAATGCCAACGGTATCAATCAAGGATGGAGAGAGAATAGAAACTCCCAATCCCTCCATTTATATATATGACACTTCCGGACCTTATGGTGATGACACCAGCTTCATTGATCTGGAAAAAGGTTTGCCGCGCTTGCGTGAACAATGGATTAAGCACAGAATCAAGGAGGATGCTGGCTGTGTGTGTCAAATGTATTACGCCAAAAAAGGCATCATCACACCGGAGATGGAGTATGTGGCAATACGTGAGAATCTGAATTGTCAAGAACTGGGCATAGAGACGCACATCACACCTCAATTTGTATGCATGGAAGTTGCTGAGGGAAGAGCGGTAATTCCGGCTAATATCAACCATCCTGAGGCGGAGCCAATGATTATTGGGAGAAACTTCCTGACAAAGATTAATGCTAACATAGGCAATTCTGCTACTACCTCAAGTATAGATGAAGAAGTAGAGAAAGCTATCTGGAGTTGCAAGTGGGGTGCAGATACCATCATGGACCTGTCAACTGGTCCCAACATTCATGAAACACGCGAATGGATTTTGCGCAACAGCCCTGTCCCGGTTGGCACTGTGCCCATTTATCAGGCCATGGAGAAAGTGAACGGAAAAGCAGAACGACTTACGTGGGAAATCTATCGCGATGTACTCATAGAGCAATGTGAACAAGGGGTAGATTACTTCACCATTCATTGTGGCATTCGCCTGAAAAATGTTCTGCTGGCTGCTGATCGACTTACGGGAATCGTGAGCCGAGGAGGAAGTATTATATCCAAATGGTGTCAGATACATCAAAAAGAAAGCTTCCTCTATGAGCACTTTGATGACATCTGCGACATCGTTGCCCGATACGACGTGGCTTTGTCGCTTGGAGATGGACTCAGACCGGGTAGTATATATGACGCTAATGACAGAGCACAGTTTGCCGAATTAGACACAATGGGTGAACTGGTGGAGCGAGCATGGGCAAAAAATGTACAAGTGTTTATTGAAGGACCGGGTCATGTGCCCATGCACAAGATTAAAGAAAATATGGAACGACAAGTAGAGAAATGCCATAACGCACCATTCTACACTTTAGGCCCATTGGTAACAGATATTGCACCGGGTTATGATCATATCACCTCTGCCATAGGTGCAGCCCAAATAGGCTGGTATGGCACAGCAATGCTCTGCTATGTAACCCCTAAAGAACATTTGGCACTCCCTAATAAAGAGGATGTTAGAGAGGGAGTGCTTGCTTTCAAATTAGCGGCCCACGCTGCCGACTTGGCTAAACAACACCCGGGAGCCATGCTCAGGGATAACGCACTGAGCAAGGCGCGTTATGAATTCAGATGGAAAGATCAGTTCAACCTCAGCCTTGACCCCGAAAAGGTTTTCGAATTCTATAAAACAGCGAATAATGTGGGTGGAAAATACTGTACGATGTGTGGACCAAATTTCTGCGCAATGAAGATTAGTCACACACTTTGTGAGGAATAATTATCAATAACTTTTTTAAAAAATAAATAACACTATGATTGAAAGAAATGTATCAAAAGGTATTATTACAACCTATTTTGAAAAATTAGAGAGAAACTTGGATTTAGATGTTGCCATTGTGGGAGGTGGACCATCGGGTATCGTTGCTGCCTACTATCTGGCTAAAGCGGGTTTAAAGGTAGCCCAGTTCGACCGTAAACTTTCTCCGGGTGGAGGAATGTGGGGAGGTGCCATGATGTTTAACCAAATTGTTGTTCAGGAAGAGGCCCTCCATATCATTAAAGAGTTTGATATCAATTTCGAGCAATACGACGACAAACTCTATGTCATGGACTCCGTTGAGAGCACAGCGGCCTTGCTCTATAAAGCAGTGCATGCAGGTGCTACGATATTTAATTGTTACTCTGTGGAAGATGTCATTTTCAAAAATAATGTTGTCAGTGGGGTAGTGGTGAATTGGACACCGGTCTTGAGAGAAGGAATGCATGTCGACCCGCTCAACATCATGGCTAAATGTGTTGTCGATGGAACGGGACACGACAGTGAAATGTGTTGCACCGTGGCTCGTAAGAATGGAATTAGACTTGCCACAGATACGGGAGAAGTAATCGGAGAACGCTCCTTGGATGTGGTAGCCGGAGAGGAAGAGGTTGTCAATGGCACTAAAGAAATCTACCCGGGCCTGTATGTGTGCGGTATGGCTGCCTCAGCCGTGAGTGGCACCCCGCGTATGGGACCCATCTTTGGTGGAATGTTGCTCTCTGGGAAAAAAGTAGCTGACCTGATTATTGAGAAAATAAAAAAATGAAGATTATTGCTATAACCACTCCCACAGCAATGCCCGAAGATGTCTGCCTTATCCAATCATTGATGGATAAGGGTATTGATATGCTGCATCTCAGAAAACCCGACGCAAACATTGATGCGTGTAGGAAGATATTGGATGCTCTCACATCAGAGCAGAGGTCAAAAATCATCATTCATGATTACCCGGAACTGTACTACAACTATTCGCTGAAAGGTATTCACATCAACAAGAATATTCCCTCTCTGCCGGATGACTACAAGGGCTTTAAAACGCGTTCTTGTCACTCTTTCGACGAACTCGCCAAGTACAAGAACGACTATGATTACTTGTTCTTGAGCCCGATTTTTGATAGCATATCAAAAAATGGCTATAAATCAGCCTATACCGACGAGGATTTACACAAGGCCTCCGGTCTTGGAATAATTGATGATAAGGTAATTGCTTTAGGGGGTGCCACCTTGGATAAAATAGAATACTTAAGAAAACTGCACTTTGGTGGTGTAGCAATGATAGGTGGAATTTATAATATGCAATTGTTGCAGAAATTAGACCATCTAATCGCCTACAAATAACCACACCATCCGTTGAACTTTAATGGCAGGCACATGACTCTCTGTGCTTGCCATTATTTATATGCAATTTAATGAAATGATTTCAAAGCGTAGCGCCTACAAGTACTAATTCACAACCTCCTTCCTTTTCCAACGATAGCAACGAGTGTCCTATCTTTACTAGGTTATTAGTAGGTTATTAGTAGGTTATTAAGCAAGGAAGATTGTTCTCGCAATCTCTCTTGTGCAAGCGACAAACGAATGAGTAAAAACAACACAGACTCCCTGCCGATAGTCCCAAAGAACACGTCCTTACACCATCTCTATACACTCTTATACATCCCACCGGGCAGCGGACGTACCAATCCCTTAAACTCCATGGCAAGCATGAGTGATGATGTAGTGCTGAAAGTCTGATTGATGATAACAGCTAATTCATTGATGTGTATGCCATCTCTATGCTTGCGCAAAACCTCAATAATCTGTAGTTCTGTGGGAGTGAGTGACTCAAAAAGCTGAGTCTGTACGCCTTCTTTAGGTGTAGAGTGTACTTCCCATCCCATTTGCTTAATCAAATCCTCGGCACTCTCAATCAATGCGGCTTTGTTTTGCTTAATCAAATCATTGCAACCGGCTGAAGCAATGTCACTACACCTTCCCGGAAATGCAAACACATCACGGCTATAAGAATTAGCAAAACTGGCGGTGATGAGCGAGCCTCCTTGCTTCTTCGATTCCACCACGACTACAGCATCACTTAATCCGGCAATAATGCGGTTGCGTCTGACAAAGTTTGATTTATCTGGAATGGTCTTACTGTTAAACTCAGTGAGTAGCCCTCCGTGCTTAATGATTTCAATGGCTATATTGCGATGTGCTGCAGGATAAATGGTGTTGAGTGCATGACCCGGGATAGCAAATGTGTTTAAGCCTGCTTGGAGCGCAGCACGATGTGCATGTACATCAATCCCATGCGCCAATCCGCTGACAATGGTTATACCCGGATCATAGGCGGCTAAATCTTCCACTAATTGTTTGGTGAGTACCTTGCCATAGTCGGTAGGCATGCGCGTGCCGACAATACTTACAAACTTCCCTTCGTTGACGTTCAATGAACCTTTGCCATAGAGAATGATAGGTGCATCTGCACATTCCTTCAGTCTAAACGGATAATGTTTCTCCGTAAAAAAGTAGGTCTTAAGGTGATGACGCTCTATAAAGGCAATTTCTTCCTCAGCCAATCGTAACACTTGGGGATTCGTAATGGCACGTACTTTATCTTCACTGATACCGGGTATTTTCAGCAAAGCTTTACCTTCTTCCTTAAATATAGCTTCCGCACTACCGGTGTAGGCCACTAATTGTCTGGCGAGAGTACTGCCTATCCCTTTTACAAAGTCAAGGGCTATCTGATAGAGGAGTTCGTTGTTCATCTTTTTGTCTGAATGTAGTTAATCAAATACGCTGCAATGCCCCACCCAATGAACACGCCTATCGTGTCAAAAGCAAAGTCAGCCCACTCTCCTGTACGTGGAGGAAAATAATACTCTTGAAGAAGTTCCATCAAGCCGCCATACAAGATGGGGAAGATGGGACATAGGAAAACACGTCTGAACTTACTCCTTAACGCACGTGAATCTATACAACATGCCGCCCCTAACAAAATGTACATGACAAGATGTATCAATTTGTCTGCGTGAGGTATCCTATAGGTGGTAGGTAGGTCAATATCTATATTCTTAAGCGATAAAAACGCTACAAGGATACACACCAAAAGAGAGTATTTACAATGCAATCGCATGTCTGATTAATATCTAAGCCATTTCCAGAGTTCTTTCCAACTAACCTTCTTACCATACATCAAGACACCTGTACGATAAATCTTCCCTGCAACCCATGTACTGCCTATAAATGATAAAACTAAAGTGATAATCGACAAGATAATTTGCCAACCAGGAACTCCATATGGCAGGCGCACCATCATTACAATGGGTGACGTAAACGGTATCATGCTACACCAAAATGCCAATGGACCATCGGGATTCTCTGCACTATAGAGGGCAGCATAGATGGCAAAGATGATAGGAATCGTAAGGGGAAGGGAGAACTGCTGTGTATCTGTCTCGTTTTCTACCGCAGAACCAACAGCAGCAAACAAAGATGCATAGAGCAAATACCCGCCTAAGAAATACACTAAGAAGTACAATAAAGTACTACCTAAATTGAGACTGCCACTCATCTCACTTATCATGTGTAGTGCTTCTTGGTTGTCGGTGTTTACTATTTGATCACTACCTAAGATTAGCGTCATCGCACTTGTTAAAATGAGTGTAAGCACTACCCATAAGAATATCTGAGTGAGACCCACTAAAGCTATACCAATAATCTTACCCATCATTAACTCGAAGGGTTTTACTGAAGAGACTATCACCTCCACAATGCGATTAGTCTTCTCTTGTACAACACCGGACATCACCTGACCTCCATACATCACAATAAACATATAGATAATAAAAGCGGTCACCATACCTAAGATAAGAGCCATCTCTGCCGAACCCTTTTGCTCATCACCATCCTTAGTCCAACGAATGGTAGCCACATGCACATCCGTTTCTGCCTCTGCTATCATCTCTTGCAAGTTGGGTATTTGATAGGAAGCCAACTTCTGAGTTTCAATATAGTCACTGAGTAATCTTTCAATGTGAATCTTAGTTTCTAAGTCAATCTGCGTTTCGGCATACATAGTAGCACTACCTCCTTGCGTGAGGTCACCACTGATAAGGAGTATGCCGGTGAGAGCGTTTTCTCGTTCTTTCTTCTTTTCATCCTCCAGAGTCTCATCACAGAAGGTAAAATGATATACATCGTCATTTATAAATGCCGCTTGATAAGACTTGCTATGGTCTATCACAACGATGTCTTTTGTCTCGCTGTTTTTAATCTGTGCCAACCACACAGGGACAGCAAAGAGAGCAGCAAATAAAATAGGCGTAAGAAACGTCAGTAAGATGAACGACTTTTTATATACCCGTGTGGTATATTCTCGTGCTATAATGAGTTTTATCTTTGACATGACTAATGTTATATAGAGCTTAAGTTTTGAGTTACAGTCTTAATGAATATTTCATTCATAGAGGGTAGCAACTCTTCAAATGAAACGATGTTGCTTTGTTGCATCAACTCTTGTAAGAGGGTATTATTACTCATGCCCTCTGGTTTTACAATCAAGTAGTTATTCTCTTTCTCTGTACTTGTGATTTTGATTGTGTCATGATGCATATGCAAGGGGCATGAAGTCTGTACATGGAAAGTATTGGTTGCATGCATCTTTCTTATCTCATCTACATTACCTTGTAACACGATTCTTGATTGATTGATAAGTGCTATCTCATCACACAGCTGCTCCACTTGTCCCATATTGTGCGTAGAGAGTATGATAGTAGTTCCAGCTTTGTTGAGTTGAAGGATTTCAGCTCTAATGGCTTCTGCATTGATAGGGTCAAAGCCGGAAAATGGTTCGTCAAGGATGAGGAGCTGAGGTCTGTGTAGGATGGTGATGATAAACTGCACCTTTTGTGCCATACCCTTGGAGAGTTCTTCCACCTTTTTATCCCACCAGCCCTGAATCTCAAAGTGCTCAAACCAATATTTGAGTTCCTCACGCGCTTTGGAACGTGACAAACCTTTGAGTTGTGCAAGAAAGAGAGCTTGTTCACCTACCTTCATCTTCTTGTATAATCCTCGTTCTTCCGGGAGGTAACCTATTGTGGTTGTACTATTGCTGTTGATGGGTTCCCCATTGAGAAGTATCTTGCCGCTGTCAGGTGCAGTGATACCATTAATAATACGTATCAGTGTGGTCTTACCCGCACCATTAGGTCCCAACAATCCATAAATACTTCCTCGAGGAACTGTGAGTGACACATCGTCAAGTGCTCTATGTTTGTCGTATTGTTTTACTACGTGTTCAATCTCTAATAGATTCATGCTTGTTCTCTGTTATATTTATGCAAATGTAAACTTTTTCTCTCATATACAAAATCACTCCCACACTAAAATTATAGCGTGGGAGTGATTTGTTTTTATGTCTATATGCTGTTATGCTTGGCGGTACAAAGGCAATAGTTCAGCGTTATAGGTCTGAATGTAGCGTAAGTGTTTTTCTATTTCAGCTTCTGCGTAATTAATATACACAACAGCTGAACGTAAGAACATGTCTTCACGTTGAGTGGCGTCTTGAATAATTAAGTGTGACATCACGCAAGTGGCAGCCATTTCATACAAGCGACGAGCAAGGAAGTCTTGTAATTCTTGATTTTGTGCCTCCTTAACAGCATTTACAGCGACTTCATATTTATCAGTCATAGCCTTCACTCTTTCTAAATAAGGGAGCATGGCTTCACTACAAGCGATTTCTTCATATTCACGCAACACTGACAAATAAAGGCCGTTAGTTACATAGCGAATTGCTGCTACGGTTTGTAATTGAGTGGTACCTTCATAAATGCTTGTGATACGTGCATCACGATAAATGCGTTGGCAGGCATATTCCAACATGAAACCGGAACCTCCATGTATCTGAATACCGTCATAGGCATTTTGATTGCAGTACTCTGAGTTCATACCCTTAGCAAGCGGAGTAAATGCGTCTGCCAACTTAGAGTATTTCTTTTGCTCTGCGCGTTCTTCCGGTGTAAGTTTTCGTTCACGTGCGATGTCGTCTAATGCTTTGTAAATATCCACGTATCGTGCTGTCTGATACAACAATGCACGTCCGGCATCAAGCTTAGCCTTCATTATAGCCAACATATCATATACAGCAGGGAAGTGTACAATTTCTTTGCCGAATTGACGACGGTCATTGGCATAGGCTAATGCTTCATTGTAAGCAGCCTGACTCAATCCCACTGATTGAGCTGCAATGCCCAAACGTGCACCATTCATGAGTGCCATCACATATTTAATCAAACCCAACTTGCGGTCACCGCACAGTTCTGCTTTTGCATTCTTATATACCAACTCGCATGTAGGAGAACCATGAATACCTAATTTGTTTTCTATACGGCGTACATTGACGCCTCCGTCTCTTTTGTCATAAATAAACATAGAGAGACCTCTACCATCTGTAGTTCCTTCTTCTGAACGTGCTAACACCAAATGAAGGTCTGCATCACCGTTAGTAATGAAACGCTTTACACCATTCAAGCGCCAACAATTGTTGGCTTCATCATAAGTGGCCTTGAGCATTACGCTTTGAAGGTCAGAGCCTGCATCGGGTTCTGTTAAGTCCATTGACATGGTTTCGCCTGCACAGATACGTGGAATGAAACGGCTGTGTTGGTCTTCATTGCCGAACTCATAGAGAGTTTCTACGCAGTCTTGTAGCGACCAAATATTACTGAACCCTGCATCTGCAGCGGCTACTATTTCAGCACACATGGTGTAGGGTACCATAGCAAAGTTAAGTCCGCCAAATCTTCTTGGCATAGTCATACCATTAAGCCCGGCTTTCACCATGGCATCCATGTTTTGTTTTGTGCCAGATGCGTAGTCCACACGTCCGTTTGCGCAATGAGGTCCTTCTGCATCTACTCCTTCTGCATTGGGAGCAATTATTTCACCTGTGATTTCACCTGTGATTTCCAGTATGCGGTTGTAAGAGTCCATCACATCAGCAAAGTCCTGCGGTGCATAGTCATATTTATCTTTGTCTTGATAATCGCGTTCTTTCAGTTGGCAGATACGCTCCATCATAGGGTTCTCCAAGTGATAACGGAGTTCCGGATGTTCTGTATAGTAATTAGCCATAATTGTAATATGTTATGTATGGTGTGAACATCAGTTTTACTTGATGTTATTCACGTCCTATTTTGAATTATTTTTATAGTACTTTATCATTTTAGGAAGCACTTCTTCCACTGTTCCTGTAATTACATAGTCAGCAATGGCATTGATTGGTGCATTTGGATCACTGTTTACAGAGATGATAATACCGCTTTCGCGCATACCTGCAATATGTTGAATAGCACCGGAGATACCACAAGCTATATACACTTTAGGTCGTACAGTTACACCGGTTTGACCTATTTGTAGGTCGTGTGCACAGAAACCAGCATCTACAGCAGCACGGCTAGCTCCTACTTCTGCATGGAGTTCTTTGGCTAAGTCATATAACAAGTCGAATCCTTCTTTTGAACCAACACCGTATCCTCCTGCTATTACTATCGGAGCGCCTTTCAGATTATTCTTGGCTGCTTCTACGTGGCGTTCCAATACTTTTACTACGTAGTCTGTTTCCGGTACGTATTTAGCTACGTCATGTACCACAACCTCTCCCTTATAGTTCGGGTCAAGCACTTCCATTTTCATCACCCCGCTTCTCA
Organism: Paludibacteraceae bacterium; assembly: GCA_017647145.1. GTDB lineage: Bacteria > Bacteroidota > Bacteroidia > Bacteroidales > Paludibacteraceae > Gallipaludibacter. The sequence continues at coordinate 145,536 of JAGCLD010000007.1, read as the reverse complement.
CTGTTGCCATTTGTGGTCGGTTTTCCGGATTTACAATAGTAGCAACGATATTACCTCCAAATGCAGGACGGATTTGATAGAGCAGTTGGTCATAATGCTTGCCTAATTTCTTGTCATCGTGTGGTCCTATTTCTAATGAGGTGCAATCTGCAGTCAGTCCACTAAAGAGTGCGGATGATACTCTTGGACCTAAGTCACGACCGATTACTGTGGCTCCCATTAAGCAGATTTGAGGTTGTTCTTCTTTAAATAGGTTTACTAAGATAGATGTATGTGGCTTAGATGTGTAGGGGAATAGTCCTTCTGCATCAAATATATGTACTTTATCTACACCGAAAGGCATTACTTGTGCTTCTACTTTTCCTGTAATGCCATGACCTGCGCAGATTGCTTCTAACTGAACGCCTAATTCATTAGCCAACTTACGTCCTTTGGTAAGGAGCTCAAGGCTCACTTCTGCTACTGTGGTAGCTTCTATTTCACAATATACAAATACGTTGTTCATAATTCTTATCCTATGGTGTGGTTAGCTAATAGTTCTTTCATTAGTTGATCAATGTCTTGGTCTGAAGCAGTCAGAGTGCGACTTTCTTTTGCTTGGAATACAATGTTTTCTACTGCTTTTACTTTAGTGGGTGAGCCACTTAGTCCGCATTGTTGCAAGTCGGCATCAATATCAGCTGTGCTCCATTGGTTCAGTGTTAAGTAGGGCTTGCGCTCATACTCTTCAGCATAAGGAAGTCCTTCTGCCGGTTTTTCCAGTGGCACCATTGCTTTCTTGTATTTCATCACTAGTTTAGCATTTCGTGGACGACATGGTGCGGCTGAGTTATTAACAGTTATTACAATCGGAAGCGGTCCTTCTACGGTTTCTACTCCTCCGTCAATGTGACGACGGACGGTGACTCTTCCGTTTTCACAGTTCAATATTTCTTCTGCATAAGTGATTTGCGTCAGTCCTAGTTTTTCTGCTACTTGTGGTCCTACTTGTGCTGTGTCTCCGTCAATTGCTTGGCGTCCGCCTAGGATGATGTCGGGAATACCTATCTTCTGAATTGCTGTGGCTAATGCATAAGATGTGGCTAATGTGTCGGCACCGGCAAATGCTCTGTCGGTGAGCAAATAGCCGTTATCTGCTCCTCTGTATAGACCTTCACGGATAATATCTGCAGCGCGCGGAGGTCCCATGGTTAACATGGTTACTGTTGAGCCCGGATTTGCATCTTTCAGGCGTAGTGCTTGTTCTAATGCGTTTAAATCTTCCGGATTGAAGATGGCGGGTAGTGCTGAACGATTGACTGTACCTTCTGCAGTCATAGCATCCTTTCCCACGTTTCTGGTGTCGGGAACTTGCTTTGCAAGTACAATGATTTTCAAACTCATATATTCTATATTATTTATTTTTCACAAAGCATAGGCGGTAGTGGATTGCCTTGTCTTTGTGCATGATTTATACCTTTCGAAAGATAGCTATTTTCTCTTTCAAAGGAGCAAAGGTAAGATAAATTGCACAAATATCAAAAAATGTGCAGGGATAAAAGTTCCTTTCTTTGCAGAAATAGTTCTATTTTTTGTTGTTTTTCTTGGTAAATCTCTTTGTTGTTTTTGTGGATTTACAGGAATCCTTCGTCGGCAAAACTAAACATTTCTCCGTGTAGTCCGCCTATTATGAGATGGTCGTGCAGTGTGATATCCATCATCTTGCATGCTGCTTTTAGTTTTTCTGTGAGTTGCTTGTCATGTAGGCTTGGCTTGGTGTTTCCGGAAGGGTGATTGTGCGCTAATAGTACACCGGTGGCATTGTTTTCGATAGTTGCTTTTAGGATAATGCGTATGTCAGCCATGCTGGCGGATAGTCCTCCCTGACCGATGCGTTGTGTAGTGATTAGTCGGTTGGCGTTATTGGTGAGTGCAATCCAGACTTCTTCGTGTGGCAAGTCGCTCAGCAGGGGCGCAAATACTGCGTATGCTTTATTGGATGAGTTTATATCGGGTGCTGTGCGTGGTTGTGTGTCTTTACGTCTTTTCCCTAATTCTAGGGCGGCAACAATGCTTACTGCTTTGGCTGTACCTATGCCTTTGAAATGACTTGTCAGTTCTTTGACCGTCTTTTTGGCTAATTGGTTTAAGTCATTACCACAACTTGCCATGAGTCTTTTGCAGAGTTCGACAGCGGTTTCATCTTTGTTTCCGCTTCCTATAAGGATTGCGAGGAGTTCTGCATCGGATAGTGCTTGTTGTCCCTTTTCCAGCATTTTTTCTCTTGGTCGGTCATCCGGTGCCCATTGTTTGATGTTAAGTTTGTTGTAATCATTCATGGTACGTAATCTTATCTTTTTGCAAAGATAATGCAAGGGTGTCGGATATGCCAAGTTTGCCTGAGCATATGTTACTAGAAATGTCGTTTCTTTTGTGTTATGGGTGTTTGGTAAAAGAGTTATTAATGTATCTTGATGGTATCTAGTTCCTATCTGTTTTGTATCTGTTTCCTATCTATATCCTACGTATATCCTACGTGTATCCTACGTGTATCCTACGTGTATCCTACGTGTCCGGTAGGAAAAAATTTACAAAGGTAGGGCTTTTTTTTGAGGATGGTTGTTTTGTTTGCCGGAGGAAGGGGGTGGGGATGGGTGATAGTTTAGAGGACGCTGCGCTGTAGGACGCTTTGCTGTAGGATGTTCGTTATACTCACTGTAGGACGGCTTCGCCTGTAGTGTGTAGTAAGGAAACTGCATGCTGATGCCAAGAACAACCCAATAAAACAGACGGACACGGCATTGCTTTCATAAGAGCCTCGCTATGGGCTGCGCAAGGGTTACCCCCTCCGCTATGTTCTGCTAAGGCTACACTTCGCTCGTCCCCCTTAAAGAGGGACAGTGCGATTAGTGTTTGAATGTGAGAGGGTTGTGTGTGATTTTAGGTTGTTTTTGCTATGTGGATTTGGTGGATACGGCTACGCTGTTTATATAAATTGCTCTCGCTCGGCATAAATACGGACACGGCACGCCGTGTCCCTACTTCTTTTACATTCATATGAACTGCGTTTTGTACCTCGCAAGGGTTACCCCCTCCGCTACGTTCTGCTAAGTACACGTATCGCATCTTCATCATTTTGTTGCTTGTATGAAAAAGAGGTGTGCCATAGATTTATGACACACCTCTTTTGGTTGAAAACTATCTGTAGTGATTAGTCTTTCATTTTAGCGCAGAGATATTCTCTGTTAAGGCGAGCGATGTTGCTGAGTGAAACGCACTTCGGACATTCAGCTGCGCATGCGCCTGTGTTGGTACAGTTACCAAATCCGAGTTCGTCCATCTTAGCTACCATTGCTTTAGCGCGTGCAGCTGCTTCTACTTTACCTTGTGGAAGAAGTGCTAATTGGCTTACTTTAGCAGCTACGAACAACATAGCAGAACCATTCTTACATGCGGCAGCACATGCTCCACAACCGATGCATGAAGCGGCGTCCATAGCCAAGTCGGCATCGCGTTTAGGAATAGGTATTGCGTTAGCATCAGGCACACCACCTGTGTTTACTGATACGAAACCTCCTGCTTGGATGATTTTGTCGTATGCGCGACGGTCAACCATCAAGTCTTTGATTACAGGGAATGCAGCAGAGCGCCATGGTTCTACTGTGATGGTGTCTCCATCTTTAAATTTGCGCATGTGCAATTGGCAGGTAGTGATTTCGCTGTCAGGTCCGTGTGGGTGTCCGTTGATGTAGAGTGAGCACATACCGCAGATACCTTCGCGGCAGTCGTGGTCAAATACTACGGGTTCTTGACGTTCGCTGATGAGTTTTTCGTTCAGCACGTCCAACATTTCGAGGAACGAGCTGTCAGTGGAGATGTTCTCCAAAGCGTAGGTTTCAAAATGTCCTTTCGCTTTTGGTCCGGCTTGACGCCAAACTTTTACTTTTATATTAATTGTTCTTTCCATTGTAGTAAATGTTTTAAAGTTCCTCTGATGTTATGCTTTGTAGTTACGTGTTTGACGGGTTACAAATTCGTAGTCAAGCGGTTCTTTAATCATGGTTGGCTCTTGGTCGTCGCCGTTGTATTTCCAGCAAGCTGCATAAGCAAACTTGTCGTCTTGACGAAGGGCTTCACCTTCCGGAGTTTGGAATTCTTCACGGAAGTGACCACCACATGATTCTTCACGGTGTAGAGCGTCGCGTGCCATGAGTTCACCGATTTCGATGAAGTCAGCCAAGCGTAATGCTTTTTCGAGTTCCACGTTTACGCCTTCTGCTTGACCAGGGATGAATACGTTGCTCCAGAATTCTTTCTTCACTTCTTTAATTTTGGTTAAAGCAGTGCGAAGTCCTTCAGCGTTACGTCCCATACCTACGAAGTCCCACATCACAAGACCTAATTCACGGTGAATGCTATCCACTGAGCGTTTACCTTGAATGCTCATTAACTTGTTAATCTTGTCGTTGATAGCTTGTTCAGCAGCAGCAAATTCAGGAAGGTCAGTACTCATGCGTGGCACTGCGATTTGGTCGGAGAGGTAGTTTTGGATGGTGTAAGGCAATACGAAGTAACCGTCAGCCAAACCTTGCATCAAAGCAGATGCACCAAGACGGTTTGCACCGTGGTCAGAGAAGTTAGCTTCACCAATGCAGAACAGACCCTTGATAGAGGTTTGCAATTCATAGTCAACCCAGATACCACCCATGGTGTAGTGGATAGCAGGGAAGATCATCATTGGGTTTTCGTATGGATCAACGTCAACGATTTTTTCGTACATTTGGAAGAGGTTACCATATTTAGCAGCTACTACATCTCTACCTAAGCGTTTGATAGCGTCAGAGAAATCAAGGAATACAGCCAAACCGGTAGAGTTTACACCAAAGCCAGCATCGCAACGTTCTTTTGCAGCGCGTGAAGCTACGTCACGTGGTACAAGGTTACCGAATGCAGGGTAGCGGCGTTCCAAATAGTAGTCGCGGTCTTCTTCAGGGATGTCACGTCCTTGGAGTTTGCCAGCTTGAAGTGCTTTAGCGTCTTCGAGTTTTTTAGGCACCCAGATACGTCCGTCGTTACGGAGAGATTCAGACATCAAAGTCAATTTAGATTGGAATTCACCGTGTACAGGAATACAGGTTGGGTGAATTTGTGCGTAGCAAGGGTTTGCAAAGTAAGCACCTTTCTTGTAGCATTGTAGAGCAGCAGAGCCGTTAGATGCCATAGCGTTGGTAGAAAGGAAGAATGCATTACCATAACCACCGGTACCTACTACTACAGCGTGAGCAAAGAAACGTTCTACACGTCCTGTTACGAGGTTGCGTGCGATGATACCGCGAGCGCGTCCGTCAATCACTACAACGTCCAACATTTCATAGCGGCTGTAGAGTTTCACTTTACCTTTACCCACTTGGCGGCTCAATGCTGAGTAAGCACCAAGAAGAAGTTGTTGACCGGTTTGTCCCTTAGCATAGAAAGTACGGCTTACTTGTGCACCACCGAAAGAGCGGTTGTCAAGCAATCCACCATATTCACGTGCGAAAGGTACTCCTTGAGCCACACATTGGTCGATGATGCTATTAGCCACTTCAGCCAAACGATAAACGTTTGCTTCACGTGCGCGATAGTCACCACCTTTAATGGTATCATAGAATAGACGATAAACAGAGTCACCGTCGTTTTGATAGTTTTTAGCAGCATTGATACCACCTTGTGCAGCGATAGAGTGAGCACGACGAGGAGAGTCTTGAATGCAGAAGTTCAATACATTGAATCCCATTTCAGCTAATGAAGCGGCAGCAGATGCACCGGCAAGACCGGTACCTACAACGATAACGTCCAAACGACGTTTGTTAGCTGGGTTCACTAATTTTTGATGAGCTTTGTAGTTAGTCCACTTTTCAGCCAAAGGACCTTCAGGTATCTTGGCGTCTTGAGGGGTGATAATTTGCTCAGATACTTTTATTGTTTCCATAATAAACTATAATTAATTTTTTACATTCTTTAAAATTTAATATACTTAATACTAGGATTGTCAGCCACGTTCCGAAGAAAATACACTATAGAATCTACATCAATAGTTATATTATTGGTAGGAATATTTAATGATATACTTTCAATTGAGACAGAATCTTCATTAAAACAAGTTGAAACATTCCAACTGGACTGAAGGTAATCACTAGCATTTTCATAAAAATAAACTTCAGATAATCTATTGTTGACTAAATGAGGGACTCCAAAACAATTAACATTATCTTGTGACAATGCAGAAAAGAATCCTTCTTCTGTTAGTAACGTCCAACTACCTTCATCTCTATCACGCTCTTGAGCTAAGTAATATTGTGAAGTTCTGGGCATCGGAATGTAGTAATTCCACAAACAATGACTATAGTACCATACAGATAATGAGCCATTGATGAGAGTTGCACTTTGAGAAGACAGTTCACCTCTTTGCGCTGCTCCATCAATAATATCCATATAAGATAAAATATATGCATATCTATAACATTCCTGTATATTTGAGACGTTAATTAAAAAATCAGAAACTAATTCTTCTTCCATCTCCATGTAAGGTGCTTCTGGGAAATGTGAATATAGTTCGAGATTATTCACTACGTCTAATGTTTGCAGAATTGAGCATGCTTCATCTATATCTTCATTCAGAAATACACCTTCTTCACGTAAAATACTTACAAAAGCGTCAAAAGTGTCAGATGTTACATTACCTGCTACAGAATCAAATAAGTCATTGGTTTCCACCTCAAATATAACCTTATTGTGATATTTACCAATGTATCCACCTGTGTGGTTGGGAAACACATCAGTATCAAACAATCCAGAAAAATTTAAAGGCTGTCTTATGTCTATTGCAAAATATTCTTCGCTCTTTTGTAAAATCTGATTGTTATCATTATCCCTTTGATATACATACTCGCCATACGATGCGAGAGCTCCAACAAAAATCATGACAACTCCTACTATATAGGGATTTCCTGTATAAAACAATGCTGCTTCTCCAGCCTTGATAGCCCCATAGGTATCTACAGTAGCAACTTCCCAACCATTCACATCATTATCATTGTCGTTATCATCATCCCCTTGGGCTCTGGAAGATTTTTGAACATGATGAATGTATTGTTCATTAAGTTGCTGTATTTGTCGCAAGTAGAAAGCCACCTCAGGAGACTTTTGTATACTGTTTTGCACATTGCCAAAATCATTATTGGAGCATGAAACCAACAATAATATTGATAATATATATGATAAAATTCTTTTCATAAATTAATTTCTAATAAAAACTATCTTAATCTATGGATATTATTAAACCCATTGTAACTAAGATAGATAAGAATATTAAATCTTCATATCTAAATGCAGCCTTTGTAATGGCTTCTTGCATGAACGGTTTGTCTTTCATTGTTCTACCTATGACCAATAGGAATAATATCAAAGCATTGATAATCAACAAAGACCTTCCTAATAAATCATTATCAAAATGTTCAAGAGCAGTTTCAGATAAAATGAAACTTACAGCTTGAATGAGCAGTACGACATAATACACATGCAAAAGCCAATGATTGTTCTTTCGTGCTTGATAGATATAAATAGAAATCAATCCCACACAAGCTACTATTGCAATGACGAATCCGACAATATTTAACCATGATAATTGCTCGGCATATCCGATTTTAAACACGACCCCAGAAAAGTAGGCCATTGTCTCAAAAAGGATGGCTAAGCCATACATTTTTTTTAAATTAACAGTATCCATGGTAAATACAATAAATATCCGGTTCTTTTGTTATGACTTCTTGATTAAGCCGCCAAACTTACGCCGAAATAGAATACGACAACAGCAGCAAACATTAATACAACAAGTGTTGCAACAACGTTAGAGATGCATTTTACGCGTGGCATCCAAGTATCGTTGTTGAGTCCCATAGTGTGAAGTGCTGACCATACACCGTGAGTAAGGTGGAACCAGATTGCGCCTAACCACACCAAGTAGAGTACTACATAAACAGGATTTGCAAAAGTGTCTTTGATAATCAACACACCGTTAGTGGCATTTGCCAAGGCTGTTTCGCATACGTGAATACCAAAGATGTGTTGGATTTCCACAAATTGCATTTTACCCCAGAAGTTGAATAGATGTAAACCTATACCTAAAAGGATAACTACACCAAGCGCCAACATATTTTTTGATGACCATTCTACAGCAGGTTGTTTGCCTTCTATTGCGTAACGTTGACGACCGCGAGCACGGTAGTTTTGCACTTCTAAGAAGAAAGCATACGCAATGTGTACTACTACTAAGAATGCCAAACCGAGGGTTGCAATTAATGCATACCAGTTAGCACCTAAAAATTTACAGATGGCATTGTAATATTCAACGCCAAATAACGCATCGGTAATTGAAAAAATGTTCATTGTTGCGTGAAACAACAGGAACAAAACCAATGCAACACCGGAAATGGACATTACCAATTTTCTCCCGATTGATGAATCTGTTAACCACATAATGAATTAGATTTTTTAAAAGATTTTAATTAGTGTTTATTTGTAAATTTATTATTGTTTATTCGTTGTTTTGCTTGCATAATGGCACACACCCTTTTATTGAGGGTACACCTTTGCTTTGCAAATATAAATGTTTTTAACTGATTGTACAACTGCCACAAAGAAAGACTGCTTGAATTATGTTTTCAAACAGCAATTTGAGACAAAACAGGATTTATTCTTCGTTCTGTGATTCGTCTTTTTTTGCGGTGTCTGTCAGTGAGGATGGGGTATCTTCGTTGGAAAAAGGCAGTGTCTCTCCTCTTAATACAAAACGTTTGTAATAAGAGATGCACAATGTGGTCATGGGAAGGGCGATAATCATGCCTGTCACTCCCAAAAGAGCACCCCATATAGATAAGGAAAGTAGAATGATGGCGGGGTTCATTCCTGTTACATTGCCCATAATCTTCGGCACAAGAAAGAGATCTTGAATGCACTGCACGATGACAAAAACCAAGGTGATGAACACTAAGATTAATCCATAAGAAGTTCCGCTCTCAGCGGCTTGAAGCAGACCTAATAGCAAGCAAGGTGCAATTCCTATTACTTGCAAGTAGGGCACCATGTTGAGTAGTCCAAGAAACAGGCCGATAATAATGGCAAGAGGAAGTCCCATGATGGAAAATCCTATGGAGAAGAGAATCCCTACAGAGAAAGCTACTAATGCTTGCCCGCGGAAATAGCGATTCATGCCGCTCTCCAAGTCTTCGGCTAATTCGCTGATAAATGACCGATATTTAGGAGGAATGATGTGTATCCATCCATTGGAAATTTTCTCGTAGTCCATCAGGATAAACACAAGGTAGAGAATGCTGATAAACACCACCGCCAAACTCATAAGCGCATTAAGAGAAGAACTTAGCACACTCCACATTTTGGGTAATATTGACTTGATTGCACTCTGAATGTCTGTGTTTTGTAGCAATGAGTGTAGGTCCATATTACTCCAGATGGAGGAAAGGTGTTCAATCCACTCCACCGGAATAATTCCTCCGTTGCTCTCACTGCGCAGATAGGTGTTGAGCAAAAAGTCCATCTTGTGTACTTCAGTGGCTATGAGAGGGTAGAGTAGTGCAATGATTCCCGCGATGCTTCCTATTAATAGTAGCAGTGTTACTATGACTGACAAACCGCGATTACGCAGTTTTAACCTATATTGGAAAAAACGCACTATTGGATGAATCATGTAAGCAAGAAGCCAGCTTACTAAGAAGGGCAATAGAACGCTGCGCAGGTAGTTCACCGCATAGAGCAACAGTGCGCCTATAGCAATGCTGATGAGTAGGCGTACCGTGCGATCAAGGGTGAAGGGGCGACGTTCCATCATGGATGTTTATGATTTATTTGTTTTTCTCCAAACGATTGTAGCAGTTTCTGCAAATTGGCTCGTACTCAGCGGTTTCACCTAATAAAACGCGTTTGTCGCTTTGCACCAATCTGTGAGATACATAAGCCAGTGAACCACAATGCACGCAGATGGCATGCACCTTATATACATCTTCAGCCACAGCCATCAAGGCAGGCATCGGTCCAAAAGGCACGCCGCGATAGTCCATGTCAAGTCCGGCCACAATGACGCGTATGCCTCTGTCGGCTAATTGGGTGCACACATCCACCAGACCTTCGTCAAAAAACTGGGCCTCGTCAATGCCCACCACTTCTACGTCGTCGGCCAATAAAAGGATGTTTCCCGATGAATCCACGGGTGTGGAAGGAATGGAGGTGCGGTCGTGTGATACAACATCCACATCGGAATAGCGCACATCAATGGCGGGTTTGAATATTTCCACTTTTTGCTTGGCAAATTGAGCGCGCTTCATGCGGCGAATCAACTCTTCTGTTTTGCCGGAAAACATTGAGCCACAAATCACTTCAATGCAACCACGGCGTTGACAAGGGGATTGGTTATCGCGTTCAGAGTACATAGTTCTTATTCTGCTTGTTGGTTGTTTCTTATGTCTTTAATCATTAGTTGTAAACTGGTGTTGCCGTTGAAGGTGTTTTCCTCCATGGTGTAACAAATGTCGGCCTTACCTCCGTTCTTCAGGTGACTATTGTGTTGGCCTTTGCGGAAGGCTATGCCGTTCTGGCTGTTCTTGGAAGTGCTGTCTTTCACTTCCAGTCGTAGGTGTTCCTGCTCTTTGCCCACAGCCTTGGTGTTGCCGCTGTCATACACGGCTTCGGTGGCGAAAATAGGTTTCTGATTGCCGGGGCCGAATGGGCCGAATTGTTTCAGAATGCGGAAAAACTTTGGTGTAATTTCACGGAATGTAAGCATAGAGTCAATCTCCACTTGGGGCGCTTGTTGAGAAGGCAAGATGTGTTGTGCCACATATTCTTCAAAACGACGTGTAAACTCAGGCACGTGTTTTTCTTGCATAGAAAGTCCGGCTGCATAAACGTGACCACCAAAGGTTTCCAGAAGATCACGACAAGAGTCGATGGCGGCATAAATGTCAAACCCACCCACTGAACGTGCCGAGCCTGACACTAATCCGTTGGAATTGGTCAATACGATGGCAGGTTTGTAATACTCTTCCGTAAGTCGGGAAGCAACAATCCCCACCACACCCTTGTGCCAATCAGGCTTATACACCACGATCGAACTGCGTGATGCCATCTCGTCTGACAGTTGAATCAACTCTTGTGCCTCGTCAGTAATGCTCTTGTCAAGGTCCTTTCGGTCGTTGTTATACTCGTCTATCTCGCTGCTCTTTTGGCGGGCAAACGACGCGTCGCGTGTGATGAGCAATTGCACTGCTTCGGCAGCCGTGCGAATACGTCCGGAGGCATTGATGCGTGGACCAATCTTAAACACGATGTCGCTGATGTCTATGTCTTTCTCGGCTAATCCACACACCTCTATGATGCTCTTGATGCCTACACACGGATTGTGATTGATGCGTTTCAAACCGTAGTGAGCCAACACGCGGTTTTCGCCGGTGATGGGCACAATGTCTGATGCAATGCTTAAGGCAACCAAGTCGAGTAACGGCTCTAAATGGGAGAAAGGAATCTTGTTTACTTGGGCAAAAGCCTGCATAAACTTAAATCCTACCCCACAGCCCGACAATTCGCTATAAGGGTAATTACAATCCGGGCGTTTAGGGTCAAGCACAGCCACAGCCGGTGGAATCATTTCGTCGGCCGTGTGGTGGTCGCAAATGATGAAGTCAACATTGCGCGATTTGGCGTAGGCTACCTTGCCTACAGCTTTTATCCCACAGTCTAAAGCAATAATCAGCGTGAAACCATTGTCTGCTGCATAGTCAATTCCTTTGATGGAAATGCCATATCCTTCGGCATAGCGGTCGGGAATGTAAAAATCCACATTGGCATATAGTTCTTTGATGAACTTATACACCAAGGCCACTGCCGTCGTACCATCAACGTCATAATCGCCATAAACCAATATTTTTTCATTGCGTTGCATGGCGTAAGTAAGACGATCAACGGCACGTCGCATATCAGTCATCAGGAAAGGATCGTGCAACATCGTCAAAGATGGCCGAAAGAATTCTTTCGCCGACTGATAATCAGTTATGCCTCGCTGCACCAATAGCTGCGCGAGTATCGGACTGATTGACAGCTCTTTTGCCAATGCCTCCTTGCTTTTTTCCTGCTCGTCTGTAAGGGACTTAATAATCCATTTATTCGTCATTGAGGAAGTTTTTTTTGAAAGTGGTAAAGATAGTGAAAAGTGAGCGAAATGGCAAATGTTCAAATAAAATTTGAATATTTACATTCCAGAACAGCATCCTATCTAATTGAAAGATAGTGAAAAGTGAGTGACCTGTAGTGTGTAAGCAAGTTCTGTGGCTGTAAATGCATGAGAAAATAATCTTCGGCGCATTGTCCTATCATTAGTAGGCTATTAGTAGGTTATTAGTAGCTTATTAAGCAACAATCATAAAGCGGTGCACACTACCATCACCTCCTGCAATGCTTCTAAACATACCGTTCTTATCTTCCCTCAATCAAGCTCAAACAGATAAACACAAAGTTTTTTTCTACCAACAATAGGACATCATTCGGATTTTCTGTGTAACTTTGCAAATTACCAACCTAAAAAATGAAAGAGCTTATGAAAAGATATATGCTTGTTCTTGCCTGCGCCATGTTTACCCTACTGGGCCACCCTCAAGGCAGTAAGAATGAACAACTTTGGGAGCAACAACGCAAAGTGGCTTATGTCATCAATGCAATCGACCAATTATATGTTGACACGGTTAATCTGCCGGGTGTGATTGACGATGTCATCACAAATATGCTCCAACAGTTAGACCCACACTCTGCTTACATACCTAAAGAAGAATTAGCCAGAGCCAACGAGGTCTTAGAAGGCTCTTTCACAGGGATTGGCATACAGTTTCAAATCCTCGAAGATACACTCTTCGTTGTGCAGACCATTTCAGGATGTCCGGCTGAAAAGGTGGGCATCTATCCGGGTGATAGGATAGTAATGGTGGAAGACACCCTAATCGCCGGGGTCAATGTGAAGAATTCGCAGATTATGCGTATGTTGCGAGGAAAAAAAGGCACAACAGTGCGTGTGAAAGTCCAACGTGAAGGTGTCAAAGATTGGATTGAATTTGCCATCGTACGCGACAAAATTCCTATTCACAGCATGGATGCAGCATATATGGTAGAACCGGGTATCGGATACATCAAAATCAATAATTTTGGAGCTACTACAGTGCAGGAATTTCAAGAAGGATGGAATATGCTCAAGAAAAAAGGGGCTAAACAATTGGTACTCGACCTGCAAGGTAACGGTGGAGGCTATTTGGTAGCGGCTATTGGAATTGCAGATGAATTTTTGGCAGATGACAAATTAGTGGTTTACACACAAGGAGAACATCAACCTCGCAGCGCTGCTAAATCCACTGCTAAAGGCGGATTTGAACAAGGTGATTTGGTAGTCCTTGTAGATGAGTATTCTGCATCAGCGAGCGAAATCGTGAGTGGCGCTGTACAAGATTGGGATAGAGGCCTTGTGGTGGGACGACGCACTTTTGGTAAGGGTCTCGTACAGAGACAAATGGCTTTGCCTGATGGATCTGCTATCCGACTCACTACTGCCCGTTACTACACCCCCACGGGAAGATGTATTCAAAAACCATATAAGGGAGTTGATTATCAAAAAGACTTGGAAGAACGATACAAGCATGGTGAATTGATGCATGTGGATAGCATCCACTTCCCCGACTCCTTGAAGTATCTCACATTGACGGAGGCAAGAACAGTATATGGCGGAGGAGGTATTATGCCGGATGTTTTCGTGCCGGCTGACACAACGCGCTACACGGCTTACCATCGTAATCTGCTCGCAAAGGGTGTAATAAATCGCTTCTGTGTACACTATGTGGATAAAAATAGAGAAATGCTTAAAAAGCAATACCCAACAGTACAAAAGATGAAAAAGGATTTTGTCTTTACGGATGATATGTGGAAGCTGTTGGTGGAGATGGGTGAAAAAGAAAATGTTAAACTGGATACTCTCCAATTTGAACAGAGCAAAAAGTACTTGTCTTTGCAATTAAAGGCATTAATAGCAAGGGATATCATGGGCAACCAGGCGTATTTTGAAATGATGAACGATGAAAACGATGCGCTCAAACAAGCAATATTACTGCTCCAAAATAAAGAAAAATATAACAGAGTGTTGAAGGGTAAGAACTAAAAGTGATTAAAAAAAGAAAGGTTGTCTCCCGACAACCCAATCTTAATTTAACCTTAAATCTAATACCATGAAAAACACGATGCAAAAGTAAGGCCTTTTGTTGGTTTGTGCAAGTAAATTATAAGAAAATATTGTTATTTTGTTATATTTTATTGATAAACTAACAAAATGTAAGAATGAATGGAAGAATATAAAGGACGACTGAAATAAGACATTATAGATTATTATAACAATGGAAGCAATACTGAAAATCGAAATTAAACCTACTGATTCAGCACAAGCGCTGGGTTCCGGCACTTTACCTGTCTTTGGAACTCCGGCTATGATTGCATTGATGGAAGCTACAGCTCAAAAGGCTGTACCTGAATTACAAGAGGGGGAAACCACAGTGGGCACTTACATTGAAGCACATCATGTTAAGGCTGCAAAAATTGGTGATATAGCTATTTGTAAGGCTGTCTTGGTGGCTCAAGAGGGTAGAAAACTAGTCTATGAGGTACGTGTGGAAGCGGAAGATGGAACACTCATGGGACATGCTAAACACGAACGTTTCGTTGTTCAGAGTGAACGTTTTATGAGTAAACTGTAACACTATTATGGTTGTCGTTTCGCAACATACACCACAGGATTTACAGCATCTCTTGATGGGGATGAACTATGATAGGATATTTATCTTGTCTGATAACAACACGCGTAAACAATGTGTTGAGGCATTGATGCATCTTCCGGCTTTGCAGGGGGCTGTGCAAATGGTTGTAAATACGGGCGAAATGACTAAGTCATTAGAAACGGCTGCTTATCTGTGGAGAATATTAAAAGATGAAGCGGCTACACGGCATTCTTTGCTGCTTTCTGTTGGAGGTGGTATGATCACCGACTTGGGGGGATTTGTTGCTGCTGCCTTCAAACGGGGAATGCAATGTGTGCATGTCTCTACATCTCTGTTGGGGGCTGTAGATGCTGCCACAGGCGGTAAGACGGGGGTTAATTTTGAGGGATACAAAAACATGATAGGCTTTTTCTATCAGCCCAAGCATGTCATTGTGGCAGTTGACTTTTTTGCTACGCTAGATACGCAACAACTCCTATCAGGATATGCAGAGATGCTAAAGCATGCATTAATAGCCTCTAAAGAGGATTGGCTGAAAACAATTGCATGGGACACCGAGACAATGGCGATTGACCAATTATCAATCTTGCTGGAAAGAAACATTGCCATCAAACAGCATATCGTGGACATGGATCCTGAAGAACAAAGCCTACGCAAAGTTTTGAACTTCGGACATACAATCGGTCATGCTATAGAGAGTTGGACACATCAAACTCAGCAGCCTCAACCGCATGGATATGCAGTTATGTGGGGAATAGTGGCAGAGGTGTTTCTCTCACATAAGAAGCTGGGATTCCCTGTGACGTATCTGCAACAACTGATGTCTCTCATGAAGCAAGCCTATGGTCGTCCTGCTTTCACATGTAAGGATTATGAACTTTTATGTGAGCTGATGCAACAAGATAAGAAAAACATGGATGCAGAACACATCAATTTCACTTTATTGAGAAATCTGGGACTCCCTGAGATAAACCAAACTGCTACGCAGGAAGAGATTCATGAAGCCTTAGACTTCTTGAGAGAAGGATAGTAAATGAATGGAGTTAAATAAGTAGTATAGAGAAAAAATGTATAAACCTATCGATATATGAAAAGAGAAGATATAGAAATAATGGCGCCGGCTGGCTCGTGGGAAAGTTTGGCTGCCGCTATTCAAGCAAAGGCTGACTCTGTGTATTTCGGAATAGAAAACCTAAACATGAGGAGTCATTCATCGAATAATTTCACCACCGATGACCTACACACTATAGTACAACGTTGTAAAGAACATGGAATAAAAACCTATCTCACTATAAACACTGTAATATACAACGGCGACCTTCAACTCATGCGTACTATTGTGGACCATGCTAAAAAAGCAGGTGTTTCTGCTATTATTGCTGCAGATGTAGCGGTGATGTCTTATGCCGTGAGTCAAGGTGTGGAGGTACATCTATCTACGCAATTAAACATATCTAATGTGGAAGCATTGAAGTTTTATGCGCAGTTTGCAGATGTAGTAGTATTGGCCCGTGAATTAAACATGGAGCAAGTGGCTGAGATATATAAGGCTATTGAGGAGGAGCATATTTGTGGACGTAATGGTAAACCGGTGCGTATAGAGATGTTCTGCCATGGTGCTTTGTGTATGGCAGTTTCCGGTAAGTGTTATTTGAGTTTACATCAACATAATCAGTCGGCTAATAGAGGTGCATGTATGCAAGTGTGCCGTAGAGCTTATCATGTGCATGATAAGGAGTCACAAATCGAACTAGAGGTGGACAATGAGTATATCATGTCACCTAAAGATTTAAAAACAATTCACTTCCTGAATAAAGTCTTGGATGCAGGAGTTCGTGTTCTTAAGATAGAAGGACGGGCAAGAGGAGGTGAATATGTCAAAACTACTGTGGAATGTTATCGTGAGGCTGTGGAGTCTTATTTGGAAGGTACTTTCACGGAAGAGAAAATAGCAGCCTGGGATGAAAGATTGCAGGCAGTATTCAATCGTGGTTTCTGGGATGGTTATTACTTAGGACAACGCTTAGGTGAATGGACTATGAAGTATGGTTCGTCGGCTACTAAACGTAAAGTCTATGTTGGTAGATGTACTAACTTCTTCCAGAAGATTGGTGTTGCTGAGTTTTTATTGGAGTCGCAATTCATTGAACAAGGGGATGAGTATCTCGTGCTGGGAGAAACAACAGGAGCTTTGGAAGGAATTGCTGAGGATATGCGTGTGGAACTTCAACAAGTGGAGAGGGTTGATAAGGGAACTTATTTCTCTATTAAGACGCCTGCACCTATACGCCGTAATGATAAACTCTATAAGATGGTTCGTGTAGAGGAAAAACACTTTTAGTCTTCATCAATCCGTCATGAGAGTTTGATGTTACTTGCATCAAATAATAAAGTCGCCTAGGTTAATCCAGGCGACTTTATTGTTGAAGATTATGTTGTTTATTTATACCTTATTATTCTACCATAATGCGGAAGTACTGCTTTTCGCCTTCTTGAGGTGTTACTTCTAATAGGTACATACCTTTGTTGCGTGGTGCTTTTAGGATGTTGTTGTCTTGTGTGTTCTCTACTTCGTGTAGGTTACCCATCACGTCATAGAAAACAGCCCTGATTTCGCTATCAGTGTTCACTTGTAGTGTGCCTTGCGGAGCTACTCTTGAAGGATGAACAGCTATCTTGTTCATGCCTGTAAGCACAGGAGTGTAAGGGCATGTCATTACTGACTTCCCGTCGGATGCTCTGGTGAGTAATACCGAATATTCGGCACCTTCTTCAAGTTTAACACCTTCTTGATAGTATATAGAAGATGTTTGACCTTCTATTGGAGCACCATTCTTATACCATTGGAATCCGACGAAGTCATATCCACCATTATACTCTTTGTTTAATACTGCTAATACGTCGTCCCACTTTTGTGCAAATACACTGGCCGGATAGTAGAGTGTGAATGCTATGTCAAATTCAGCTCCACCGCAATCAGGAGTGGCGTCTTCTACATAGATCTTCGCTGTATAATGGTCGGGTTCTACTGCACCTGCCGGAATAGGAATGATGAAGTGTGTATCTGTAAAGGTCAAGTCGCCGTTTTGGAAACCTTGTGATATGGCAGTCTGGTCAAAGGTTATTGTGGCTCGTTGAATGCTTCCTTTTCGTTTGTCATAAGGTACTAATATTTCCTTTTCATCCGGGCATATTTGTTCAGGTAGTGAGCCTAATGACATGTCTAAGCATTGTAATACAGTGATGTGATAATATACTGTACTGTCGCATCCGTTCATGCGTTCAAATACTTCTGTTAATTCTACGTTTTCATAATACACTTTGCCATCCATGTGCATGTATTCATCTTTGTAGGTTTCGGTGATGTGCGTTACGATTGAATCCCACACTTGAACACCTACAATCACTACACTGTCACATGCATAGTACATTGTGTCTAATTGTGTTTCGTTGTATTCTTTGCCATTGAAGATGTAAGGCAAGTCGGTTTTGCAGACATCGGCTTTGTAGTAGATAGTGTCTGCACTACCTACAACAACGCGTACGTTGATGGTGTCTGTTAGCCCCGAACCGGAAGCATTAAATATAGTGCTACAGTAGTTTACGAATGTGCTGAACACTACTTCAATGTCGTACACTCCTGGTGAGTCATATAAGTAGTTTAAGAGCAGTGAGTCTTCATAGGTTACTCCGTCTGCCATGTCCCAACTAATCTTGTCCACGCCTAGAATTTCAGAGACAAAGTGTACGGTGTCTCCATAGCATACTTTGATTTCAGATTCTCCCACTGCTGCTGAGAAGGGCACTCCATTGATGGTAATTCCGTTTTGCACTTTCACAGAAGAACCGGCTGAGTATGCATAACCTTCGTTTTCACCAAGTCCGTATGCATATGCCACAACGCCTTCACGACTCTCTATTGTGTATGAGTCATTGGGTATCTTTACGCGTGCGTAAGAATATTCAGGCTTACTCATTATGGGCCAGAATTGTAGGGCTTGTACACCTGATGCTGCGCCGGTAAGTATTACGGTAGGCGCATTTGCTGTGCGAGTAACAATGTTTACGTAGTGATCGTGTGTAACACCTGTTTCGTATGTAGCAAAGTTCACTTTTTGAATCATTTGCTCTATCGGACTTACCCATACCATGGATGGTCCTCCCACTTTTTCAGTAGAACCCGTACCGGCGTACTTGTGACTACTAACTAAGTATTGGTATACTCCGCAAGGGCATGAGGTTTCTAAGAAGAAGGCTTCTTGAGAGTCTGCACCTGTTGGTATGGCAAATTCGTATGTCTCGCCCATGTTTAATGTTACGCCCATATCCATGCCGTCGAGCATTAAGGTTGTTCCGTCGCTGATGGCGGTTACACGAATTCGGTCTTGTCCGCGCATTGTACGAGTCAAGGCAAAGTTTGTTCCCCAATAGGCCACAGGCATTGCTTGTTCGTATAAGTGGTCACCATCGTCTCCTCCGCCATAGGGGATTGACTCACTTTGGTTACCATTAAATACAGCAATACGTTTGCCATTGCGAGCACGTACTACAGAACCGGAGAGGTCACTACCTAACTTATCGGATTCGGCTTTTACTTGATAACATTGACCGCGATTGAGCGTCACTGTGAACATTTGTCCAGCCGGTTTTCCTTTTTCAGTTTTCCATGTCGGAGTGATTTCTACAATGGTGTTGTCTTCTGTGGCAACAATTAGAAATTCCGGAGCAAACTCTCGTTTTCCCTCAGAGTTAGGGTAGGTCTGTACTACATATTCGCTGAGCAATGCGCTTGTTGGTAATATAGCAGCATTGTCAAATACTTTTGACACATAGTTGGATGCAAACAAGGCTACCTCAGCGTCAAATTCCAGACGTAAAACCTTATTCTCTACAACTTCTGAAGATGTTACATAGGCTTCGTGTCCCAATCCATTGATGGGGTTGAGACCTGCGGGCACCGCAATGTTGCTGCCTAATACATTCACTCCCACATGTTCAATAGCTACTAGATTGCAGGCATTCTCTGCAGATATAGCCAAGGATAAGTCCGGGCTTTTCTCTGTTGCCATGAAGGACACCCAGAACTCTTTTCCCAGTGTAGATGGTGTTTGTGCATTGATGCTCAGCGATGTGCCAAGCGACATTAGGATTAGGCTGAGAACTGCCAGCTGTAAACGAACACTTTTTCTCATATCTGTTAGATTATTGATTGACATTGTGTTATGACAACGTGTTACCCTATGCGTATGGGTGCTCGTTGTCAGTTACAAAGATACTATCTGACTATACCCTATATGTGGATTTTTTGACACTATTAGTGCTATTTTTTTGCGGATAGGATTATATCCTTGTTCTTAATTGTTGGTTTTCGGTGAAAGAACTATTATGGTATCTTCATCCTATCTAGTTCCTATCTAGTTCCTATCTAGTTCCTATCTAGTTCCTATCTGTTTTGTATCTATATCCTACGTATATCCTACGTGTATCCTACGTGTATCCTACGTGTATCCTACGTGTATCCTACGTGTATCCTACGTGTCCGGTAGGAAAAATTTACAAAGTTAGGGCTTTTTTTTGAGGAAGGGTGTTTTGCTTGCCGGAGGAAGGGTGTGGGGATGGGTGATAGTTTAGAGGGCGCTTACGCTGTAGGGCGCTTTGCTGTAGGGGTAGTGAGGAAACTGCATGCTGATGCCGAGAACAAGCATATAAAACAGGTGGACATGGCATTGCTTTCAAAAGAGCTGTGCTGAGGTTACCCCCTCCGGCAATAAATTGCCTCGTCTCCCTTAAAGGGTGACAGTGCGATTAGTATTTGTGTGGGGAGAAGCAGTGGGAAGTAGGGACACGGCGTGCCGTGTCCGAGAGTAAATAAGTAATGTAATAATATAATTGGCGGACACGGCACGCCGTTTATATAAATTGCTCTCGCTCGGCATAATTCAAGCAAGCTTGATTCTGCCCTCACTTACTCGCAATTTTCCCTACAATGCTTACATGCAATTTTGAATAAATTGCTCACGTTCGGCAATTAGAAAACAAGTTTTCCATTGCGCTCGCTTACTCGCAATTTTGAATAAATTGCTCACGTTCGGCAATTAGAAAACAAGTTTTCTATTGCCCTCACTTACTCGCAATTTTCCCTACTGCATTACGTTCATAAGAACCGCGCTTTGGGTCTTGCTTGGGTTGGTCCTTTTGGTGGCAAGTCACCTCGTCTGTTCTATTATTATGATAATGGGGGGGGTAAAAGAATAAGGACCATCTGCTTGAGCGGATGGTCCTTATTGTTATGGTTCATTCAAACTTATTCGTTTGAGAGGATTTCAAATTCTACACGACGGTTCTTAGCGCGTCCTTCGTCTGTGTCATTTGTTGCCACCGGTTCGCGTTCACCCATACCTTCATATTCGATACGTGAGCGTTCTACACCGCGTTCGATGATGTTGTCGCGTACAGACTTAGCACGTCCTTCTGAGAGCTTTTGGTTAGCTGCGTCAGAACCTACGTTGTCGGTGTGACCAATAATCTTGATGCGCAATTTAGGATTATCAACCATCAAGAAGTACAAGTCTTCCAATGCTTGTTCAGATTCTGGCAAGATTGTGGTCTTAGCTGTAGCGAAGAACAAGTTTTCGATAACAATCTTTTTCTTTTCTTCCAGCGGATTCAAGATCAAGTAAACAGAGTCTTTCACGAACACAACTTGGTCGGTGTTAGGTAAGTAACCCGGTTTGTTGATGTATGCTCCGTAGGTACCCGGAGTCAACTTGGTTGCAAATGTACCTTCTTCGGTGGTTAGACCTTCAAATAATACATTGCCTTCTGAGTCGAGGAATTGGATTTGTACATCGCTCAAACGACGTTGTGTCTTTCCGTCCACTAACACACCATTCATCACAGGAGGTGGAACTACCACCGGTTTTGGTTGTGGTTTTGGTTGTGGCTTTGGTTTTGGTTGTGGCTTCGGACGTGGTTTTGGTTTTTTCTTTGGAATTTCATACAACACGGTAAATTTGGCTCCGACAGTCAATGGGTTTAATGCGGCATTGCTTGCAGCTTTTGTGCCCAATTGAGTTGACATGGCCATGTCTGTTGGTTTGTTGCCACCGGTTACGTATGCAGGTACGTCGTTGCCAGATGTATTAGCGCCATTTGCGATTCTTGCGTCAGCGTCAGCCAAGTTCTTTGCATAGTTGTTAATGTTTAACACGCCATATTCAAAGTACACTCCTGCGCGATAGTGCAATGATTCTTTAAATGTTTTTCTGTAGTTGCGTCCACGACGTTGTCCGCGTTTAGGTTTTACGGCCAACCATTCGTCCAAGTTCACACCGAATTCTCCGGCTACAGCCAAGTTCAAGGTGTTGAAGTTAAACTTTTGTGCGCCTTCTTTCCATTTGTATTCGTCGGCTCCGTGGTTAGGCATTACACCCAATCCACCTTGACCGTCACCAATCAATTCGTCGTCGATGTATTGTCCCAATACTTTTGACTTCATGGTGTAGTTTCCGTACAGGTTGATGCCTACCTTAGGACCCACGAAGAAGTAGTATCTGTTGAAGTATGCACCAAACATCACCGGCAAGCTCAAATAAAGCGCATTACGCGTTTCATTCATTTTGGTGTAATCGTATTGATAAGACATTGGATAACCCGGGTTAATCAATTCACGATTCACTGTGAAATCACCAATGCGTGTGGCAGCATTAAGGTAATCAAAACTCAATCCGGTGTAGAAACGGAATTTTTGTACTTGCAACTCATAAGTTGCGTCTAATCCGGTTGCCACCCCTCCTAACACGCTGTTCTTTCCGGAATAGAAAGTGGTGTCAAGACCGATTTTATTCATATTATCCAGCATAGCTGAATAACCTAATTTGGCAGACAATCCTACATAGTGGGTAGGTTTCTGCGCTTGCACAGTCCATAGTGTTCCAACAATCATCAACACTACGCTGATTTTCTTCATCAAAAACGTTCTTTTCATGTAATTCGTTTTGTAATTTGACGCGATGCCATACTATACGGTGGCAAAGCTACATAAATTTCTTTATTTTTCCACAATAAATCTTAATGTTTTTACATCTTTTATGTCCTCAAACATGATTTTAAGAACATAAACCCCTGAATTAGCCGGGTTATCGATGGTGTTGATTCCGGGTTCTAAGGTGTGTGTGCTCACGCATCGTCCCATAACATCATACACTTGTGCGGCTGCTTTTTGTGCCACTTGCACTTGTGCTGCACTACCTTCTTGTAGGAATTTGATGTCCAGTTCCGGGGTGTCGGCTGCAGTTTCATTGATAGGTGACATAGGGCAAGAGCACAAGGTCATGCCATTTTTGTCGGTTAATTCCACATAATAAGTAGAAGCCGTTTCTAATGCTTGGTAGATGTAGGAATTTGTTTCGCCCGGCATGAGTTGATAATCTTTATACCATTGATATGCGATAAACTCAAATCCACCGTTGGTTGCGCTGTTTTTCACGCCTAATACGTCATTCCAGCGTTGTGCTATCACATCTTCAGCTTTGTAGTTTACGCGGAAATCTATGTTTACTGTATCATTCATACAGTCGTTGTGTAAAATCAATTCGGCATGATATACTTCAGCTGATTTGGCAGAAGCGGGTAGTGGAACCGCCATATAACTGCTACCAGAGTTGTCAAATTGCACTTCTATTTCAGCGGGGAAGCCGGCTGCTTGCGCTTCAGCGTCAAACTGAGCATAGACATTGTCCACTGCTTGTGGGTCGCCCAGATGGCTGTAGTAAACATTAAAGGTCTTCAGACTTGGACACACTAAAGAAGAGATTGAGTCGATGGTCACAGCCAAGTGTTGTGTGTTTACAGGGATAGGAATGCTATCCACAGCAGATTCGCCACGGCACAGACCGGAGGTGGTGCGCCACAATATCACTTGTGCTCTGTAGAGGTCAGAGTCAGGATATTTGTAATCCACTTTGTAGGCTTGCACTTCGCCCGGGACAGTTGGATATTGGATGGTATCGTTTCCGTCACCAAAGATCCATTTTACACTGTCCACCGGAGCAGAGAGGTCTAGTTTGAAGTGTACAGTGTCCACGCCGCAAAGCACTTTTCCTTCCTCTCCGGCGCTGAATATCTCACCATTGATTTCTACGAATGATACGAGAGGTACAGTCTTTCCACCCACTGAATAAGCATAAGCTTCTTTTTCTCCATAACCATAGGCGTGAGCAATAAAGCCTTTGTTTCCTTTCAGTACGTGTGTTTCAGGAGCGTAACTGCTGCCCACTTTCTTTCCGTTGCCCAGCCAATATTGCACATAAGAATACTCTGCTTTATTAGGAACCGTTTGCCATCCGGCTATGCTGTTTCCGTCCAGTGTCATGCTGCCGGTGTTGGAAGTTTCAGTCACAATGTTTACAAAGTGTTCAGGCAATGTACCGGCTTCAGACTCGATTACAGGGTAAGAAACGAATTGAATTTCTTCGATTTGTTGTTCCAATGGATTAATCCATACCATGGCGGGGTCACCATTTTGCCATTCGCCGTTTGCATCCTTGCCGTCTTCACGGTTGCTCACCATGTATAAGTAGAGTTGGCATGGACAAGAGGCGTCTATGTAGTGTACACCTGCATTTTCCACTTTCATTTCAAAGGTGCGGCTTGGATTGCTTGCAAAGTCAAATGTGTGTCGCAACACGCCGTCAACTCGCAATTCGGTGCCGTCATCTAAGGCCGTCACGCGCAAAATGTCATATTTACGTTTCACGCCGTTGCGTAGCATAGAGCCGGTTACAACAAAGGATGTTCCCCAGTATGCAGTCGGCATGGCTTGTTCGTACAAGTGGTCGCGGTCGCGTATTTCGTGAGGAATGTTTGTGTGTGGGTCGCCCATGAACACAGCGATCTTCTTTCCGTCGCGTGCTTTGATGTAACTACCGGTGAGGTCAGACGCAGTTCCGTCTTTGTATCCTGTCCACACATACCACACTTGTCCTTTTTTCAAGGTTGGTGTTTGTAGTGTGTCGGCCGCTGCAGCACGTTTTTGGGGCATTCCGATGGTGATGCCACCATTTCCGCCACCACTTCCGGAGCCGCTGCCACCTACATCAACACCTCCGCCGCCACTGCCTCCGGCTGTAGCAGAGTTAGTCAATACATAGTCCACTACAACGTCATCCTCAGCAGCTACAATTGCAAAGTGTGTACCTTGAGGTTTGTCATCATCGTCGTGGTCAGATGCAGGATAAGCAGAAATTACATACTCATCCAATAATGCAGCCGTAGGCAAGATATTAGCCGCCTCTGTTGACTTTTCTCGATAGTTGGAGGCGAACAAAGATATCGGTGCTGTGGCCGACACTTGAATGGCAGTTTCAGTTACTTTTCCGGTCACGCTGGAGTAGGCATCCGCTCTGTTGATGGTGTCCATCACAGTGGTGTTTGCCGGCACGTGCAGTGTTTTGTTAAACCCGGTGTAAGGATTGCTGATGGTCACATCCGCTGCTTCTTTTGCTGAGATAGCCAATGATAGCACGGTGGGACTATCCGCATCCGCTCTCAAGAATGTCACCCAGAAGTCTGTTCCTTCTGTGGTTTGATTGTCTGTCTTGTTAGCAAATGTCATTTGACACATTACAAGACAAGCGAACGCTAAAAAAACTTTTTTCATCTGAAATAATTATTTTAAGGTTGAATTTTGTTCTTTTCTTCGGTGGTGTGTATAAAATGCCACACTACAAAACGTGGCAAAATTACTCCTTATATTTATAGGGGATGTATCACACTTTAACAGATTTTGTGGATTATTTGACGTTATCCCCAGCTGTGGTGGCTTTGCTCGCGGAAAGATGTGGGGCGTTCTGCCGATGTTGTGTGGATGTTCTTTCCTCTTTCTTGCTTTCTTCTTGCATATCTTCGTCAAACCTCCTACCTTTGCCTTGCTGTAGTAATTGTGGCATGCTATTTGACTTCCCATTACTAAGAAAAACGTAACAACTAACACAATACAATCAAAATAAAAAGGAGGTTATTATGAAAATGGTAAGATTTAACATTTCGGTGCTGTTTGCGGCTGTTTTATTGCTTGGGACAATGAGCGGTTGTGGCGCTTTGTTGGTGGCAGGAACAGCGGCTGCTGTGAGCACTAGGCCTACACACGTACACACTACCACCTATGTTCCCACCACCCAAGTGGTAACACAAGTCACTACACGTCCGGTGGCTCCCGTGACGCAAAACATCACAGTGAGTGCAGTCAGCTCAGATATTAGTTACAATCTTGATTTGCAAGCAGTAGGTAACATATTTGGTGTGTCTTCTTCCTTGGAAGATTTTGAAAGACGCATTAACTCTTATGACGCGCAAATTTCGAACCTTGACCTCAATCGAGATGGCTATGTGGACTATCTCCGTGTTGTGGAAGTGCAAGAAGGATACACCCACCTGGTGGTGCTTCAAGCGGTTTTGGCCACTAATGTCTATCAAGATGTGGCTACCATTGAAGTAGAACGCTATGGGTCAACCAACACCGTAACCATCATTGGAGATCCTTATCTCTATGGTGCGTCCTATGTGTTGCGCCCCACTTATGTACATGTGCCGGTAATCTATAATGTGTTCTACGGACCAAGTTACCGCGTGTGGCATTCGCCTTACTACTGGGGTCATTTCCCGTCGTATTATCGTCATCGCGCTTGCGTACACGTAAATGTGTATCACCAACACATTCACGCACACAACAAAAACTATCATCACACCTATCACTACATCGATGACTACCGTCCTCGTTATGAAGGAATACGCAACACGGTTTCACGCAACGACTATGCCACTGCTCATCCGGAAGAAAGTTTTAGCCGTCGTAACACAGAGGTGAGAAATGCAAGGGATATTCAGGTGGAAAACACACGTCGCACGGCCGTGAAAGCTACAGATGCGGTGAGAAAAGAGGTTTCCTCCTCTTCGTCGTCCTCCTCGTCCTCCTCACGTCGTGTGTCAAGCACTGCAGCTTCTAAAGTGACTACCACGACTTCTGGCTCTTCTTCTTCGCGCAGAACTTCAACCGATTCCACACCGGCTACAAGTACTACGGTGAAAAGTGAAGCAACGTCAAGCACTTCCAGAAGAACAAGCACAACAACCAGTAGTGCTGCCACCACGGCACCCAAGGTGACTACCACAACCACCGGTACGTCCACCTCACGCAGGACAAGCACGAGCTCCACTCCTGCCACAAGCACTACCACTAAGAGTGAAACAGGGTCAAGTTCGTCGCGCAGAACAACTAGCTCTACGGCAGTTTCTACCACCACGGCGCCAAAAGTGACTACATCTTCAACTTCCTCCTCACGTAGATCAAGCACTGCCTCTACGCCTCAAAAAGCAAGTAGTGCATCAAAGGCGGCGATGACCTCCGGTTCGTCTTCTGTTAAGGCGAGCTCATCAGTAAGACGCAGTAGTAGCTCTTCAGTGCGTTCGGCTTCAACCTCTTCAAGTTCTTCCCGTAGCACAGAGACTACCACCTCTACTCGCTCATCCGGAAGCAGACGATAAAGACACAAAGACCAATAGTTCAGAGGGTACATCACGCACGATGTGCCCTCTTTTTTATTATTAGAAATTATTCCGTGTCGATTAACACATCATTTGGCTGTTTGGATCTTAGCTGTTTTTGTATCTTATTCCTGTTTGGTGATAACGGAGTGGTAACGATATGGTAACGAAGCCGTCCTACACAGACAACCTAAATCAGCAAATCACATTTTGCCTTGTGGCGCGGTGACTTATCATTCCCCGCGACCATCTCGGGACCACTCCGGGACCACTATATAGGAATAAGATAGGAATAAGTTTGTTGTCGGACAGCAATAAAAACCCAAAATCAAACCACATTAATATTCAATTAAATAGGCAAATATTAAGGTTAAAAAACATGAAAAAACATTGCCTTTTGGATAAATATGCGTAACTTTGCACACGAATCAAAATCTGTGCAGATTGCAAAACGATTGATGGAACGCATTTTTATTTCCATATTAAAACGCTTTTATTGGCTGCTGATATACATCTTTACCGCTGCAGGTTCTGTAAGCCTGAAAGATGATATGTTTGGAGTGCGTGAGCAATTCAAATCATGGAAGTCTGCCGGTTACGAAACGGTTAATGCGGCAAGCTCCGGTGGTGGCGCAAAAGCTGAAAGTGATAAAAAATTCACTACATACGTCTGCAAATTCGATTTTCTGGAAGACAACATAAACTCATTAAGGGACAATCTTTGCCAATTGGCATCCCTCGCTTCACGCATCTTTGATGGTGTCTTCTCATGTCCTGAAGCACATCGCATTCGTCTGCGCGTTTGCTCCGACTGATTTTATTTATACCCCTCTATCAAGGGTGAAGAATAAAAACTCTTCACATGTTCTATGTTTGTTGTTATAGATGACAATGACATTCGCAAACTAATTAAGTATATCAATTTGTAATGTATTGAGAATGAAAAAATTCTTACAGATAACCATCCTATTCTTCTGTGTTTGTTTTGTAGGCTTGATAAGCAGCCAAGACCTCGCTGCACAAACCACATGGACCGGAAAAGTGTCTTCTGATTGGAATAATGCCGGTAACTGGACAGCAGGAGTACCCAATACTTCTACCGACGTAATCATACCGGCTAATTGTACTACCTATCCTGTCTTGACCTCCGGCAACGCATGCCGCAATATCTACATGGAAGCAGGAGCACGCATGCAAAATCAACACTTGCTCACCTACACGAAAGCCTTTGTGGACATCAGTGTGAACACCAACCGCTATGTGCGCATCACACCGCCGCTGAAAGAAACTTATTCGGGTGACTTTTTTACAAAAGAGCAAGGAGGAGAATGGAGTGAATTTACTCCTGCGCAATACAAGCCTACTGATGGTCCTAACGGAAAAAACCGCATCCATCCGGGAGGTACTTATCAAAGTCTTTTTTCCGAAACGAGCACGCAGCGTGGCAACTATGGAGAAACGGCAGTTTCCACCTTTACCAGTGGATGGGCTGACCCAAAGAATGCACTCAATACAAAGTATAAAGCCCTACAAGCCCTTGATGTGTGGGTGGATACGAAGGAAGACGGCGTGGCTACATTCCACTTTCCAAGTCAGGAAACCACCTATTACTATTACGACCAAAACGGTAAAAAACAGTCCTTTGGAGAAACTACTCCCCGTACAGCCGAAAGCGGAAGATTTGTCTATGATAATGCCTATGCGAATGGGGTGATGGACATATCAATGTTACGTTTTGAAAAACCGGAACAAAATGTCAATATGTTTGCATTGGGCAACCCGGCTATGGCATATCTTGACATTGCAGCATTTCTTTACATTAATTCCTCAGAACAGGCTAACACTACACCTTACGTGTATCGTCACAATGAGCAGTCATTGGGAAGAGGTAATGAATCAATTCTATATTATAAAGACCATACCCTTTACGTAATCGACAATACAAGCAGTCAGGTAACAAGTAGTAATGAAAAGTACTATGTTGCGCCTGCACATGGATTTCACGTTGTCAATCTGCCTACTGAGAAATTAGCCGGAGAATATAGTTGTACGTATAGTTGTCCGGAGATTAAGTTGTATAGAAGAAAATACGAGTATCGATTTAGTTGGGGGTATAAATGGGAATGGAAATTTAGTCATGCGACTGTACCTGCTTCC
This sequence comes from Paludibacteraceae bacterium, assembly GCA_017647145.1. Lineage (GTDB taxonomy): Bacteria > Bacteroidota > Bacteroidia > Bacteroidales > Paludibacteraceae > Gallipaludibacter. The sequence continues at coordinate 116,005 of JAGCLD010000007.1, read as the reverse complement.
ACAGAATCCCACACGCTAACCATCAAGCCCAACGAGAACAATCCCAGTCAAGTAATACTTATAAATTTTGCTGGGAAGGGCACAAGCATTAATGCTACCGTAAAACCAACGGATGAAAACCATGGTACGATTACCATCAAAAATGGTACTGATATCAGTTATGTCAATAATGATTGGTACAATGGCAATAAAAACTTATACATTTATGGATCGAACTCCAAATCACCTGTATTAACACCTACATCCACGTTTAGTGAAGGGAACTACACGCAAGGAGCGCAATACGTATTTACAGGTATGCCTAATGAATCATGGCAAGCAGAAAGAGATTGCTATGATTATTATACACAATATGCAACGGAATTAAATAATAATGTAGTTATCACTTATACAATAACAGATAAAGGTCAAATAGACTTAGCTTTAAAAAATGGCTTTGCCATCTATAACCCAGAACTTCAATCAGGAGATCTTTCTAATGTAATTAAGAAAAAAGGTTATTTTGATGGAGATGGTTATGGTGTAGATGACAACAACAACACTAATCGAGGTAACTTAGTTGCTTGGTGGGTGTATAATGATATGACGGGAACGCAGACGCGTCGCACCTTACCTAACGAACTTACCGAGGAAGTTGATTTTATCTTACCCGAGGCTTTAGGAACATATACATCAGATGTAAAACGTGCAGAAAAGTCAGTTTCAATTTATTATAGCTTGCCCGATGGAGTAGAGGCTAATTGTAAAACTTACAGCAATAGAACTGAAACATTTGAGGCTGATGGTACTGCAACTATCACACTCCTCCCCGTTGAGGGAAGTTATGACCAAGTAGATATTTTTGGATTTTATCCGGGTAGCACCGAGAGCATAAAAGGGAAAATATCTAAAAGTGGAGCGTCTTATTACCTTACTATTGCCAGCCGTCAGTTGGTAAAAAGAAATGGAGGAAATCAAGATTATTACTTTCATGCTGATGAATCGGGTAATTTAAAAGATCAATTGAAACTTACGTGGGATGTGGCGAATAAGAAATGGTATACAGTTACTTCTGAAAGTTGGAGTGTGCAGATTTCTTATCTCAATCAAGATCCTAAAGGTGATAAGCAGGGCTTTTTCTGGAGAACAGGAACGAGCGCTTGGCCCCCTTATCCTACAGCAGTGTATCTTCAAAAAGAACCGGACACAGAACAAAATGTTCCAACTACATATCCGGAAGTTACAAGTCTTTCGCTCCGCTTTACTCCGGATATGTTTAAGGCGAATCCGACGATTACAAGTGGTGCAAGTCTTGCGCCTCGTCGTCAAGGACAGAAAGATACTGTCGCATCGCCCATAGTGAACATTCGTGCTACGGGAGAGGGTGTGAGCGGAAACACACTTATTGTGGTGGATAGCACTGCTCGTAATGACTATTCCATGGCGGAAGATGCACCACTCTTTGATGTACAAGATTATGCGTTCTGCCTTGCTACTTTGGCAGGCGAACAGGTGGTGGGGGTGAATGTGGTGAGTGAGCCGGACATTATTCCGCTCTACATTCAAAGCCAAGAACAAATGCTCACACTGCACTTTGAAAATATAGAGGCTTTGGGTGGAGAAGTGGAATTGTATGATGCATTTATGGAGGATAGTGTTCTTATCACGCCGGGTTCTTGCAGTGTAGATATTGACTTGTTGGATAGTGAAGAAGCCGGACGTTTCTTCTTACGTCGCAGAGTGAGTCAGGCGCCTACGTTGCCGGAAGGACCGGCTACTGAGTTGCCTGCCGTGAAGGAAACTGCGCTCCAAGCATGGTCGCCCATGAAGGGTGTGGCTGTGGTGCATGCGGGCAATACGGAAAAGGATGCACAAATCTATGTGATCGATATGAACGGGCGCATTGTGCATCAAGCTCCGGTAGTGCCACTGCATACAGTGAGAGGTTTATATACCGGAACGTATGTCATAAAGGTGGGCACGCCGACCGATTATCAAGAAGTGAAATTGTTGGTGGAATAAACATCGTACAAAGAATGTAGGGACACGGCGTGCCGTGTCCGAGAAGGAAAAGAAAGAAATGAAAAAACAATTTACACAACGTAAAACGCCTCGTGTTGATTGGTTAGACTATAACGAAGGAATGTATTTTATTACAGTGTGTACGCACAAGCATAAACATTTCTTCGGCGAAATTAATGACAATAAAATGGCTATGACTGAAGTAGGTGTTTTTTTAGAGAATGAATTAAACAACACACTGCAACATCATATGCATATTGACGTATTACAACATGTGGTGATGCCCAATCATTTCCATGCGATTATAGATGTTGTAGGGACACGGCGTGCCGTGTCCGAGAGCAACCAAACAAAACAGGCGGACACGGCACGCCGTGTCCCTACAAGAGAAGAACGCATATTCAAAAGAATAGCGTGTCATCGTCTTCCTTTGTTATCGACCTATGTAGGATCGCTTAAATCTGCAGTAAGCAAGTATGCTCACAAATGTGGCTTGGAATTTGCTTGGCAACAACGTTACCACGATCACATGATACGAGGAGTGGAAGATTTAAACCATATATCGACATACATTGAAAGTAATGTGGCTAATTGGGGAAAAGATTGTTTTTATAATTAATGAAAAGCCTTATATATACCTAACTATACCGACCTAACTGAAATTTATTTTACAAATTATCAATGATTATAAGCCGGAAAAGAACCTTACATATATGGATTAGTTGTGCCCTGCTGGGCTGTGGTTTGTTTCTGTCGCTACGGCAATGGAGCCGGAGCGTTCAGCATGCTGCAAATGCCATTGATCTTCTTCTTCCTCCTATAACTCCTATGGTGGTTCCCACTAACAGTTTTCAAGCCGTCGCACCAAGGACAAATGTGTCGGACCCTGCTGCGCATGGAGAATTGGCACTGGAGGCAATAAAAGGGGATTACGAAGAATGGACTGCGCAAGCCACTCCTCAAGTGATTGCCACGCAACTGCCTACATCATACATGAACGGAAGTCCTGTGGGAATGAGTTCTTGCAAACCGAGAACGCGCTCAGTGCATTCTGTGGGAGGAGGACAAGGGTTTAATGTGTCTTCCTTAGTGAGTGTTACTCCTTCTGTGCTTACAGGAAAAGTCATAGCACAAGCTACTATCTTACTACCTACACCGAAGATGACGGCTATCCGTGCAGGAAATACATCCGACATCCTTGAGCCTTTCTCAGATGAACTTCCCTTTGCAGACATACAACGTGCTCCGCCTCCCGGGAGTGGTAGTGGTGGTGCTGTGGGGGGCGTCACTCCTATTGGTGATTGTCCGTGGGTGTTGTTGCCTATCTTCTTTTTTTACATCTACCGACGTCAGCGTACAACAACGGCATGAGTCCGGAGTAAATCCCGGTCAAATGAGTGATGTGGCTTAGAGTGTGAACTTTAGGCAAGAGAATAGTGTTATATACGTACAAATAAACTGTTACTATGAACTTTTTAATACTATTCATTATGAAATTCACTCTACCGGCATTGCCCTACGCACCAAATGCACTTGAACCAGCTATTAGTCAACAGACTATCGAATATCACTATGGAAAACATCTGCCAGCCTATATCAATAATCTCAATAAACTGATTGAGGGGACTGAGTGGGAAAACGCAGAGTTGGCTGAGATTGTACGCACAAGTGAAGGCGCTGTATTTAACAATGCTGCGCAAGTGTGGAATCACACATTTTACTTTGAAAGTTTTTCTCCGGAAGGAGGAGGTGAGCCCGTCGGTGCACTGCGAAGTGCCATTCTGACCCGTTGGGGAAGTTTTGGAGCATTTAAAGAAGAAATGAACAAAGCAGCTTTAGGACTTTTTGGCTCGGGTTGGGTGTGGCTGGTGAGCGACCGAAAAGGACATGTCAGCATCATGTCGGAAAGCAATGCCGGCAATCCACTGACCAAGGGCTATATTCCTTTGCTTACATTTGACGTGTGGGAACATGCTTACTACATCGACTATCGTAATCAACGCGCAGACCACTTGATGCATATCTGGGGTATCATCGACTGGAAACTCATAGAGCAACGCTATCTGAACCGCCTCAATAAATAATTATTGGTGTGCGGTGAAAATCTTACAGTGCATAAAGGTGAATCTCAATCGCATAAGCCTTGCGGTTGAGATTTCTTTTTTATGCAAGTTCCTTTCTTAAGAAATAGCTAAGTGGTGAGGTAGATGTTTTGTCTGTTGGAAGTTGATTGGTGCATAGATGCAAAAAGACGAGTTGTACGGATGGTGGTGTACAACTCGTCTTTCTCAATATACCTTAAAAAACCTATCTTATGTCACTATAATGGCTTAATGAAAAGAGACTGATAAACAACGACAGTTGTTGTCAGATAACTCCGGTACACGATAATAAGCACGTTCGTATTCTACTGCAGCTAAGACAAATGCACCTAAGATTTTTCCTTCTGTATAATCGGTTGTTACACCGACGTCTGTACCTAATAGATAATACGCTGCTGAGCCAGTACGTCTATCACTACCTGACTTTCCTCCCAATCCAGCAGACTTACAACTTTGAATCAAGCCATAATCATTATTATCACCTACGTTTTCTTTAAGGAATGTTTCGACCAAACCTTTATAAGCCTTCTTTGCAGGTGCTTCATAAGTAGCCTTATCTAAATAGCCTAAACGCATAGCTTTGAGATAGAAAGCCGTAAAAATAGCCGAAGCAGAAGCCTCTAAATAATTACATTTGTTGCCTGACTGAATTGTATTTTCGTTTTCATCTACATATTTGTCCACGCAGAAAGTGTTGTTATACTTCAATAATTGATACCAACAACCAGAAGTTGCATCTTGACGGGCTAACAAGCCGTCAGCAGACTTTTGAAGATAAGTCAACAAACGTTGATAACGAGCGTCAGATTTAGACATTCCGGCTTTATCCATTTGTTCCAATACATCAACCAAAGCCAACACATACCAACCTACAGCACGCCCCCAATAGTCTGCCGAATGATAGCATTCTTTACCCTTAGTAGTGCTCAAACCTTGCCAATCAGTAGATCTTGATGAACTATTTGTACCACCATCAGCACAAAAGGCGTGATAGAGTAGTTTGTCTTCTTCATTCCAAAGATAAGTCCACGTGATGTCAAACTGCTTCATGATAATATTCCAATCACCTTCAGCTGAGCCGGAAATATACTTACCTTCTGCCACTAACTGTGCCAATAGGGCAGGTCCCATATATTGTCCATCTAACCAAAGTTGATTGTAATAATCTTTCTTATGAAACCAACCACCGGTCACATCATAAGTACCGCCGCCCGGAAGAGGTAATGCTGCCGCATTAGAAATAGGAGAATCACCTTCCACAGATATACTATAGTCTTCGTCATGAGCTTTCAAAGCTGTACGTGTCCTCTCTTTTGCTGTAGCACAATGGGAATAGGTAGTAGCATTCTCAAACACAGCACCTGGTTTGGTAAGGTCAGCTAATGTAAAATATAACTTACACGCATTCAAATCATCCAAACTACCACCGCTGTTAGGTACACCATCATCATCTTTATCTTTATATCTATTGGTGCCTGTGCCATCATAATACTCATTTCCATAATCTTGTATGCTATAAAACCACGGTTTTGCAAATTCTTCATCCTTATAGTAGTCCACTGCTTCCAATACCGCCTTAGCCACTAATCCCGGCACGTAGTCAAAACCACGTGTAGATTCAGCCTCTTTAACCAAAGTACCCATTGCATCATATTTAGCAAATCCTGCTGTCTTTTCATTGGCTTTAAAATGATACAGGGTTGCATCTATAACCAATTGAGAATAGCGGATATTTTCATCAAATGTAACTGGGGTAGCTGCTTGACTTACCATGTAAGCCACCAAGCACAATAATAATAGTAGTTTATTTTTTTTCATAGAATAAAATTACTTGTTTACGGATGCAAAAATAAGGGAAACGAATGGATTAAATGTAGAAATATCGTCATAAAAGGAGGATATTTTTTTGAGCTTATAGGCAATTTTTCAGACTTTCTAACGTTTTATTAATAGAACCAAAGGATGTAAATCCGTCTCAATATCTCCATTCTGTTACTTGTTAAAAACAAGCTATGAACATTAAACTGCAAACCTCGGATACCTTTAGGTATGTTTTCTTGATATGTGCCTCTGTCATCGTGATGGTGTCACTCTTTTTTATGCAACGTATGGCTGATGAACTCGCAATAGAAGAAAAGCGAAAAATTGAGGTGTGGGCAGAGGCCACTACACTTTTTATTACAGCAGATGAAAATACAGATATAGATTTTATTTCGGGTATTATAGAGGGGAATACGACCATACCGGTGTATATGACTGATGACAAAGATAGTGTACTCTTTGTGCGGAATGTGAGTAAGAAACCTCAGGCTTATGCTCGTGCGATTGAACGCCTCAAAGAGGCGGGTAACAGAATTGAAGTGATGATTTCGCCGGATGATATGCAGTATATCTATTACGATGACTCACATTTGTTGCGTATGTTGCAGTATTATCCGTATGTGCAGTATGCTGTCATCGCCTTGTTTCTGTGTGTTGCATTTGTGGCATTTGCCAGCATAAAGAATGCAGAACAAAATAAAGTGTGGGTGGGATTGTCAAAAGAAACGGCTCATCAGCTGGGTACTCCTATATCTTCTCTTTTGGCGTGGACGGAACTCCTCAAAATGAATAATGATAGTGCTAAGTATCTGCCCGAGATAGTGAAGGATGTGGAACGACTGCACATGATTGCGGAAAGATTCTCAAAGATAGGCTCTCAGCCGGAACTGCTCACTACTGACCTGAGGGAGACGCTCAGGCATGCTATGCGATATATGGAAGGACGTATTTCTAAGCAAGTGGACCTTGAGATGAAATTGCCGGAGGTGTGTGTTTATTGCAATATAAATACTCCTTTAATGGAATGGGTGGTGGAAAATATAGTGAAAAATGCGATTGATGCTATGGAGGGCAAAGGAAAATTGTGTGTGCAGTTGACTCCGAAAGAAAAGATTGTTGTGCTGGATTTTATAGATACAGGCAGGGGAATCACACATCGCGAGTTCAAGAAGGTGTTTAGACCCGGATATACTACAAAGCAGCGTGGATGGGGATTGGGATTGTCCTTGGTGAGAAGAATTGTGGAGGAATATCACAAGGGAAAAGTGTATGTGAAACAATCGGAAATTGGAGTGGGAACGACCATACGAGTGGAACTGCCATTATCTTCTGTGTACAAAAAATAAGAAAATGTTTTTGATATAAGGCTTTTTTTTGTACCTTTGCAGCCACCTTTGTCAAACAGAAAGTGAAAATGTCGAAGTTTGCTGCCTATAACATTGATTTGAAAGCCTTAGGACAAGGCAAGCATTCTTATACATATACACTGGATGATGAGTATTTTGGGAAGATTGACAGCACAGAAGTGCAAAGGGGAAATGTGACAGCTGTGGTGGATGTAATGGCGAGTGCTGCCGGATATGAGGTGAAATTTCAGGTGGAGGGAACGGCAATAATTGCTTGTGATAGATGTTTGGACGATATGGTGCAAGCTATCAAGGCGGATGATAAATTACGTATCCGCTTGGGCGATGAATTGACGGATGATGGAGAAGTAATGGTGTTGCCTGAAAGAGACCCGGTGTTGAATGTGGCTTGGTTCTTGTATGAATTGATAGCGCTGGCCATACCAATTAAGCATGTACATGCTCCGGGGGAATGTAACAAAACAATGGCAGCAAAGTTGCGCAGCCACATAGCTGTAAGTCTGAATGATGAAGGAGATGAAGAGGATGAGGATTCAGAGTATTATGAAGAAGAAGATTAGCATTTTCTCTTCCATGAGAGAAAAAATAAAATAGAAAAATAAAATAGAATATATTAACTGTAATAAATTTAGAGAGAAATGGCACATCCTAAACGAAAACACTCCAATCAACGGACTGCTAAAAGAAGAACCCACTATAAGGCACAAGCTCCTACTTTAGCTGTATGCCCTAACTGTGGTGCAACTTACATTTACCACACTATCTGCGGCGAATGTGGATACTATCGCGGTAAATTAGCTATTGAAAAAGTTGCTAATGCTTAAGCAATAAGCATTGTTTCAAAAATCTTAAGCCCTTTTGTAGGGCTTTTTTTTAATAAATAAGGATACATGAAAGCAAAAGCAGTGATAACCGGTATAGGGGGATACCTGCCGGAGGATATTCTTGATAATCAAGAACTGAGTCGCATGGTGGATACCACGGATGAGTGGATTATGACACGCGTGGGCATCAAGGAACGTCATATTCTGCGAGACCCTCACCTGGGGACTTCTTATCTCGGGGCGTGTGCCGTGAAGGACTTGATGAGCAAAAAGAATATCAAACCAGAAGAAATAGAGGTGATACTCTGTGCTACATCTACACCGGATAACATATTCCCTTCTACTGCTTCTAAGATAGCTGAAGCTGTAGGAATCAAGAATGCCTTTGCCTTTGATATTCAGGCTGCATGCTCCGGATTCCTGGTCGGACTTAATATTGCAACGGGATTTATTGAATCGGGTAGATACAAGAAAGTCCTTGTTGTGGCTGCAGAAAAGATGTCTTTCATGGTGGACTATCAAGATAGACAGACTTGCCCGCTATTCGGTGATGGAGGTGCTGCTGCTCTTGTAGAGCCAACTACGGAGGAAGGTATAGGTATTGTTGATTGCTTGCTTCATACGGATGGAGTGGGTTATCAACATTTGCACATGAAGTCGGGCGGGTCGGTAAGTCCAGCCTCTCATGATACAGTGGAGCGTAGAGAACACTATATCTATCAAGAGGGTTCGGCGGTGTTTAAACATGCTGTGTCTGATATGTCTCAAGTGTGTGCAGATATTCTTGAACGTAATAATCTGACAGGTGAGGATATTGACTGGTTGGTGCCTCATCAAGCTAACTTGCGCATTATTGATGCGGTGGTCAAACGTACGGCCATACCGCATGAACGTGTGATGATTAACATTGAACATATAGGAAATACTTCGGCTGCGAGCGTGCCCTTATGCTTGTGGGAATATCAAGATCGTTTGAAAAAAGGAGATAAATTGCTGCTGACAGCTTTCGGGGCTGGATTTATATGGGGAGCGGTTTATCTGCAATGGGGTTTTTAACTGCTGATAGCGCGGAATAAACCTATCATGAAATATACAAGAAAGGCGGAAAGATAACTTTCCGCCTTTCTTGTATGGATGTTACATGTTTTTTATTTACTTTTGTGGCAAGAATCATACTATATGTCAGAAGAACGTAAAGATACATTGGCTATCATATCAGACGACGTTATTATACAACGTGAGTTTGATGCCTTGTTAGAGGATTATAAGAATTCTAACCACCGCCAAAAGATTGAAATTATTACAAAGGCTTTCAATTTTGCTAATGCTGCACATAAAGGAATAAAACGCCGGTCGGGTGAACCTTATATCTTACACCCAATTGCAGTGGCAAGAATTGTAGTGAAAGAGATTGGTTTGGGGTCAACTTCCATATGTTCTGCTCTCTTGCATGATGTGGTGGAGGATACTGACTACACCGTGGAAGATATAGAGCGACTTTTTGGGAAGAAAATAGCGCAGATTGTGGATGGACTCACAAAGATATCTGGAGGTGTGTTTGCCGAACAAGCATCTTTGCAGGCCGAAAACTTCCGTAAGTTGCTTCTTACTATGTCGGAGGATATACGAGTGATTCTTATAAAAATTGCTGATAGACTGCACAATATGCGCACCTTGGGCTCGATGCCTCCTGCTAAACAGTATAAGATAGCTGGTGAAACGCAATATATTTATGCTCCCTTGGCACATAGATTGGGGCTATTCCCAATTAAAACAGAACTCGAAAATCTGAGCTTTAAATATGAACATCCGGAAACTTATGCCGACATTGAACGAAAATTAGCAAAGGATAAATCGGCTCGTCTGGCATTCTATGAACAATTCTCCTCTCCGATAAAAAGCAGGCTGAGGGAAATGGGGTATGACTTTGATCTTAAAGCACGCATCAAGTCGGAATACTCCATCTGGAAAAAAATGTCAACCCGACAAATTAGTTTTGAGGAGGTTTATGATATTTTGGCATTGCGCATTGTCTTCACGCCGAAAGAGGATATGTCGGAAAAAGACCAATGCTGGATGATCTATTCGGCCATTACGGGGATATATCGACCCCATCCGGAGCGTATTCGTGACTGGATTAGTACACCAAAGGCTAATGGCTATGAGGCACTACACGTTACGGTAATGGGTAATGATGGTAGGTGGGTAGAAGTGCAGATTCGCACACAACGAATGGATGAGATTGCTGAAAAAGGGCTGGCGGCTCATTGGAAATATAAAACGGGTGAACAAGATGATGATTCAGAGCTGGATAAATGGCTCAAGACAATTAAGGACTTGCTGAAAAATCCGGAGCCTGATGCCATCGACTTCATGGATACCTTCAAACTTAACTTGTTCGCCTCAGAGATATTTGTTTTTACCCCTAAAGGCGAAATTAAGATGCTCCCCCAAGGTGCCACTGCATTAGACTTTGCCTTTATGCTCCACTCCGAACTGGGATGTAAATGTCTTGGAGCAAAGGTGAATCATAAACTTGTACCGCTTAGTCATGTCCTTGAAAGTGGCGACCAAGTGGAGATTTTATCATCGCCTCGTCAAAATCCCCAAGCTGATTGGTTAGACTTTGTTACAACTGCAAAGGCTAAAAGCCGATTGCGGGCATACTTCCGTAAAGAAGAACGCAATCAAATAACAGAGGGGGAAACTATCCTCAATGCATGTTTGGAGAAAGTGGGACGTCGGGCTAATGCCTATGAAATCAATCGCTTATTGAGCCACTATCAGATAACGCAACCTAAGGAACTTTACCAAAAGATCGCCGCTAAAAAACTACCCATCGAGGTGGATATACCGAAGTTGTTTCCTAAGCCTAAACAAGATAATATCTTTATGCGCTATCTCAAAAAACCTTTTGTGCAGTCGGATAGTGCAAATCAAACAGCGGAAACACTTCCAAAGCCGGACAAGAAACGCACAGTGATATTGTCGGAAAATAATATCAATACTAATTACCGATTGGCAACGTGCTGTCAGCCTATTCCCGGTGATGACACTTTGGGGTATATTGATGATGCTAACGTGGTAATTGTGCACAAACGTGAATGTCCCACTGCGCTTAAACTTAAAACAAGTTTTGGAGAACGTATAGTGGCTACGCAATGGAATACGCATAAGATATTAACCTTTAAAGAAACCATAGAGGTCAAAGGTATTGATAAATTGGGTGTGGTGATAGAGGTGCTGCACGTAATCTCCGAACAACATTCCACAAATATCAGCGAAATGCACATTGTGGCAGATGCAGGTATATTCACAGGAAGATTTGTGGTATATGTACACGACACCGACGAAATAAAGACCCTATGTGACAACATCTTGAAACTTAAAGAAGTCAATTCGGTTATACGCTATATTGCATCCGATAATAAGAAATAAATAAACAACGATGGAAATATTAACAACGCCTATCAAGGATTTATTAATCATTCAACCTCGAGTGTTCAGCGATGCACGAGGATATTTTGGTGAGACCTACAATGAGCAACGCTATGCCGAAGCGGGTATTACTGCCCACTTTGTTCAAGATAATCAGTCGAAATCTTCTTATGGAGTGGTCAGAGGCTTGCATTTTCAACGCAATCCGCATTGTCAAGCTAAGCTGGTGTCAGTCACAGTGGGAAAAGTGTGGGATGTCGCGGTCGACTTACGTAAGGACTCTCCTACATTTGGCCAATGGTTTGGAGTGGAATTATCTGCTGAAAATCACCGCCAATTCTTTATCCCAAGAGGCTTTGCTCATGGTTTTTCGGTCTTGAGTGAGACTGCTGTTTTCACATACAAGTGTGACAATCTCTATCATCCCGAATCAGAAGGGGGGATTCTTTTCAATGATCCCGACCTAAATATCGATTGGAAAATCCCTGCAGAGAAAGCTCTTATTTCTGAGAAAGACAAATTACACCCACTGTTGAAAGATGCAGTTCTGAATTTCTAAAACAATAGAAAATTCGATAAAAGGGCGTCTAAATTGGGATTACAACAACTCAAAACACATAAAATTACCTTCTTTTTTGAAAAAAATGAAGAAAAACTTGTATATGTGAAAAATATAGACTACCTTTGCACTCGCTTTTGGAAAGAAAGCATGATTCGCTAGCTCAGCAGGTAGAGCACATCCCTTTTAAGGATGGGGTCCTGGGTTCGAGCCCCAGGCGGATCACTCAAAAAGGGACTGACAAAGTCCCTTTTTTTTATTTAACAAATATTTGACCAACTGAATCAGTCTAAACCTCACAAGCCGAACTTCCTCCTATGGTTATGAAGCTAAAAGCCTTCTGCAGACTATGCTAACTTTAGTAGGATATTAGTAGGATATTAGTAGATTATTCGGCAAGGATGAAGATAGGATTCTTTATGCACCGTTGGAGTTAAATCTGACGCCAATAAATGAAAATAAATTAACATAATATAGATAACCATCAACAAAATGAAAAGATTATTTTATTCTCTTTGTAGTATCGCTCTCTTATTCGCTTCTTGTACAGAAGTGGGCAATGGCCCCGAATCCGACAAACCCAATCAAGATAATGATTCTATTGTGGATCAGCCTGAAACAAAACCCGACGAACCGGGTGTCGCATATGTATGGGATGAAAATGTTATTCCGGAAATAACTATACACATAGCAGAAGAGGAATGGAATAAGTTGTTGCTGCGTTTTGACGAACACCCGCATAATGTAGATTATTTCCATGCTGATTTTACGTATAAGAAAGGCGGCGAAACGCTTTTCGTCCAAGATGGAGGCCTACGCCTGCGTGGTAACACATCACGTCGCAGACCGGAGGGACAAACCGGAGATCTGCATAGCCCCACTAATCCTGATTGGCATCATTGTCACTTCGGAATTAATTTTCGTAAATACCATAAGGATGCTGACCACACCATTAAGGGCATTCGTAAACTAAACTTAAAGTGGTTTAAAGATGACGCATGCTATGTGAGAGAAATGTATTGTTATGATTTGTTCCATCGCTATGGAATATGGACTGCTATATATAACACATATTGCAGAGTGTGGTTACAAGTAGGGGAGGGAGCTCCTGTTTATTATGGAGTATACGAGCAGATGGAATCTATTGATGATGAATATGTCAAACGTCGTATTGATGGAATGTTTGAAAATAAGAATGGACATTTGTGGAAATGTACCTCAGGAGCCAACTTCCAACACACCAACGCAAGGGATTTTAGCTGGGATAAGGATGACGGCGCTACTTTTGCATATGAATTTAAGGGCGACTCTGCCGACTTTGCAGTGGCTAAAGCACAGTTAGAGGATTTTATCCTTAAACTGAAAGGAAAAAGCGAGGATAGTTTTTATAAATGGATAAAAGAAGTGTGTGATGTAGAACTATTGCTTAAAACATACGCGGTAAATGTAGTGGTAGGCATGTGGGATGACCACTGGAATAACGCAAATAACTTCTATGTCTATTTTAACTCTACAGATAAGTTTGATTATCAATTCTTCTTTATACCATATGATTATGATAATACACTGGGCACAAGCCTCAACTGTGGTGTGCAGTCAGATGCGGGACGTCAAGACCCATACAATTGGGGTGATAATGGTTTGCTGATGGAACGATTGATGCGCTTTGAAGAGTTTAGAGAAATATATAAGAAAGCACTTATGGAACTTGTTGCTCCGGAGAATAATCTCTTCCATGTGGATGCTAGTATTGCACGTATAGAGGCTTGGCAAGCAAGAATCCAATCTTATATTAGTAATGACACGGGCGAGGATATGCAATTGGAGGACATCCCGGCATCATGGGGTAATCATCATGAATATCGCCTGTTGGAAAGAGGTGCTAACAACTTTTTTGAGGTAAAAACGCAGTCCGTTCTAAATATGAATTAAGGAGTGGTCTGGTAAGATTTGAGTCCTATTAAAGGCTTGTTGTTACACTTTTTCCACAATAATTTGTTGAGCTCGTAAGTCAGATAAGCACTGCCTGCCCCTAATACAGCACCTGCTAATACATCTGTGGGATAATGTACTCCTAAATTCATGCGAGAATAGCCCACACTGCTTGCCCATAAGAAAGATGGTACAGCTACATACCATTTGGGATAAGCCAATGTGAGTGATGTGGCAATAGAAAAGGCTATTGTGGTGTGTCCTGAAGGGAAAGATGGACTCCCCTCTGTTGTGATGTTATGGATGTAATCAGGAAATGTTTCATAAGGACGAGGACGATCAATAATGTATTTCATGCTCATGCACAGTCCCACTGATAGCCCCAATCCAACACCGACACAAAGAGCATCTTTTAATAAAGCGTCATTACGGGTGGCAAGTGAAGTAATCCCCATGACTACCGGGACTGCCGCTGCTACGTAGATAGTGGATTCTGAAATCACCGTACTAAAACCATGCATGCTACTCTGGTTATTGATGCTGTGTAAACAACGCGCATCAAAGTGCTGTGAATAAGCACTACCAATACTCAATGTGCTGACTAATATTAGCAAGAAAATCTTTCGCATGGTGGAGATGTATTTGTGCATGAAATGTGCATTGCAAAGGTAAGCAAAGCAGAAAACATAACCAAATGCTGTGCCCATCGCTACTTGTGAAAGTCTCAGGTGTAGAAAGTTTTTGCAGGTTTTATAACAAAAGACTACCTTTGTAGAGTAAAGACAGTGTACATTCTTAATCAGTAATAGCAGATGATGACTACCTCTCCGAAACAACTGTTACCGGAACAGAACTTTCCGATGCTTGCAAAGACATTCAAAGGATTAGAACCTATCTTAGCAAAAGAATTGATAGATTTGGGTGCGGATAACGTGAAGATTGAACGACGCGCAGTATCTTTTAGTGGAAATAAAGAATTGCTTTATAAGGCTAATCTTCATTTGCGCACTGCATCTCGTGTTCTCAAGCCTATTACTCACTTCAAGGCAACTGATCCTGAGCAAATCTACAAAGAAATGAAAAAGGTGGATTGGGAAAGCATAATGACCTTAAAAAACACCTTTGCTATTGATGCTACGGTCTTTTCTGATGAGATACGTCATTCTCAATATGCCACCTATCGTGCCAAAGATGCTATCGCTGATTGGTTTTTTGAACGTTATAACAAGCGTCCTTCGGTAGATGTAGTAAATCCTGATTTACGCATTAATCTACACATTGCTCAAAATTATTGTACACTCTCCTTGGATAGTTCAGGGGAATCTTTACACAAACGTGGATGGAGAGTATCGCAAAATGATGCTCCAATCAATGAGGCTTTGGCTGCAGGAATGTTGTTGATGGCAGGTTGGGATGGGCAATGTGATTTTGTTGACCCTATGTGTGGTTCAGGTACATTACTCATTGAGGCTGCAATGATAGCTCTGAATATTCCGCCAGGAATTTATCGTTCTTCTTTTGGCTTTGAACAATGGAATGATTTTGATGAGGAGTTGTTTGACCGACTCTATAATGATGACAGCCATGAAAGAAACTTCTCCCACACCTTGTATGGCTCTGACCAATCGGCTTATGCCATTCGTATAGCGGAAAGAAATGTGAAAAGCGCAGGACTGAATAAGTACATAAAACTAAAAGTAACCCCGATACAATCCCTCACTCCACCCACACAAAATTGTATCATTGTTACTAATCCACCTTATGGGGAACGTATTGTGGCGGATGACATGTATGGCTTGTATGAAGATATAGGCAGATGCCTGAAACATCAATTCGCAGGTTCTACAGCATGGGTGATTAGTTCGCAAGATACTTTTTTGGAAAAAATGGGACTTAAGCCGTCTAAAAAAATCAAGTTGCTTAATGGTAAGTTGGATTGTTCATTCTGTCGATACGACTTGTTCAAAGGTAAACGTAATGATTTCTTGGCTAAGAAAAACAACTCAAATATCCAACAATGAAGAGAGCAACCATCATAGTGGCAGGAGGTAGTGGACAAAGAATGGGCAGTGCCCTCCCTAAACAGTTTATGGCTGTAGGAGGAAAACCTGTATTGCTTCGTACAATAGAAACATTCTATACTTTTGACCCTCAAATGATACTGGTTGTAGTGCTTCCGGCTACACAGATTGATGTCTGGAATGAATTGCTTATACATCATCAATCCTCTATTCCTCATGTGGTTGCAGAGGGGGGTGCTACACGTTTTGAATCTGTTAAGAATGGCATAAATGCTCTCCCGGAGGATGTTGAACTGATAGGTGTGCACGATGGTGTGCGCCCGTTTGTGTCGATGGACACACTGGCTCGTTGTTATAGTAATGCAAAGCCCGCCATCGTTCCTGTTATTCCTATGTATGATAGTTTGCGCCAACTCACTGAGATGGGTAATAACTCGGTTGATAGAAGTTCCTATGTGGCGGTGCAAACACCACAAGTGTTTAGTGCTTCTCTTTTACGGCAGGCTTATAGTCAACCCTATAATGTTCTCTATACGGATGATGCATCTGTCGTGGAGGCTTTAGGCGAATGTATTGAACTAACGGAAGGAAACCGAGAGAATATTAAACTAACAACTCCTTTTGACTTGATAATTGCTGAGGGAATCATCTCCGGCATGCCATTATGAACCTCTTGGAACAAAATATAACTTATCTTGCCGGGGTGGGACCTCGCATTGCTGATTTGCTTAAGCGCGAACTTAACATTCACACTGTGGACGACCTATTGCGACATTATCCTTATAAACACATTGATCGAAGTCGTTTTTATCGAATAAATGAAATAAATGACGAACAAACCTATGTGCAGATTAAGGGGCAAATCGTCAGGATGGAATTACAAGGCGAAGGCAGGAAAACAAGACTCTCTGCTGTTTTTACAGATGGATATGACACGGTAGAGTTAGTCTGGTTTAAGGGATTGCGTTATGTGCAAGATCGATTGAGAACTTCCGAAATATATGTCCTTTTTGGCAAACCTAGCCGTTTTAACAATAAGTGGAATTTTGCACATCCGGAGTTGGAGACTCTCCATAATTACAACCAGCAGGGTACTATCGGGCTTGAACCTCATTACAATACATCTGAAAAAATGAAGTCGTCCAATTTGACTTCTAAGCAGATAAGAAAAATCATTCATAATTTGCTTCCTGCGCTTAAACAAGGACTTCCAGAGACACTGCCTGCTGCATTGCTACACGCTTACAAGTTGCCTTCTCTCGCAGAAGCACTCTCTCAAATCCATTTCCCTACTGATACGGAACAATTGAAAAGGGCGCGTCAACGCCTCAAGTTTGAAGAATTGTTTTACATTCAACTCAACATACTGCAGAAAGCTAAGCAGCGCGAAAAAGCATATAAAGGCTTTACTTTCTCTGTCGTGGGAAATTATTTTAATACCTTCTATAAGGACTATCTCCCGTTCCCGCTTACTAATGCACAGAAGCGTGTGATTAAAGAAATTAGAGCAGATATGGGTAGTGGGCGTCAGATGAATCGCTTATTGCAGGGTGATGTGGGTAGTGGAAAAACACTGGTGGCATTGATGTGTACACTCTTGGCAGCTGATAACAACTATCAGGCATGCATCATGGCACCAACAGAGATTCTGGCCACTCAACACTTCCATTCTGTGACTCAAATGTTGGGTGATATGGGCATAAACACAGCTCTTCTCACTGGTAGCACTCGTAAGGCGGAAAGAGAACGAATCCACAACGGATTGATCACCGGACAAATACACCTGCTTATCGGTACACATGCTCTCTTGGAAGATGCTGTGCAGTTCTATAATCTTGGATTGGTTGTGATTGATGAACAACACCGATTCGGAGTTGCCCAGCGAGCCAAAATGTGGAGTAAAAACACCCAACCTCCTCACATTCTTGTAATGACGGCTACACCCATACCGCGCACGCTCGCTATGACGGTATATGGTGATTTGCGCGTATCTGTGATAGATGAACTGCCTCCGGGTCGTAAGCCTATTCAAACAATGCATTTCTATAACACGAATAGACAGAAACTAAATACATTCATCAGGCAGCAAGTGGAGGCAGGCAGGCAGATATATGTAGTCTATCCGCTCATTCAGGAGTCGGAGAAAATGGACCTTGCTAATCTGGAAGCCGGCTATGTGAGCATCTGTGACACTTTTCCAACATACAAAATCAGTATGGTGCATGGGAAGATGAAACCGGCAGAAAAAGATGCTCAGATGGAACGTTTCTCTAAAGGTGAAACGCAAATCATGGTTGCCACAACAGTCATTGAGGTGGGGGTTAATGTGCCCAATGCCTCTGTGATGATTATTGAAAATGCAGAACGTTTCGGACTTTCACAACTTCATCAACTCAGAGGAAGAGTGGGGCGAGGAGCAGCGCAGTCTTATTGTATCCTTCTCACTGATGTCAAACTGGCTGCTGACACACGCAAACGGATGAACATCATGACGCAAAGCAATGATGGATTTGTGATTGCTGAGGCTGATATGCAACTCCGTGGACCGGGAGATATGGAGGGAACAGCACAAAGTGGAATGCCCTTCGAATTGAGAATAGCTAATTTGGCCACAGATGGACAAATGCTTGAAATCGCACGTCGTTGCGTAAATGACATTCTTGAACAAGACCCATCCCTCGCCCACCCACAACATCACATGCTCCTTCCACAACTGCGCAAACTTCACCAAAGACAAGTTAATTGGGGCGTAATCAGTTAGTCCTATCAGTTGAAAGACTTGATTTCCCTCTGTTTGATAAATCAGGATGATGGAGAAAATGTGTTGTAAAGCATGATTTTTTTGTCTGTTTCAAAATAAAGTCGTATCTTTGCAGCGTGATTTTTTCATAGTATTAGATTTAAGGTTAATTGAGAGATTGGGTTGTCGAGAGACAACCTTTCTTTTTATGTAAAACACACTATTATGCTACAAATAGACGACACTATCGTAAGTTTTGACGTTGTTGAAGAGCAATTCCTTTGTGATTTGAACGCCTGCAAAGGCATTTGTTGTATAGAAGGAGATGCAGGAGCACCTCTTGAACCAGCGGAAATCAAAGAAATAGAACAAATACTCCCGGTCATTTGGAATGACCTCTCAGAGAAAGCAAAACAAGTGATTGAACAACATGGAGTGAGTTATATAGATGAAGATGGTGAGCCGGTTACCTCTATTGTGGATGGGGCTGAATGTGTTTTTACCTACACGGATGAGGATGGTACTTGTAAGTGTGCCATCGAAAAGGCATACCGGGAAGGAAAAATAAAGTTTTACAAACCCATCTCTTGCCATCTCTATCCCATCCGATTAGCAAGATATAAGAAGTTTACTGCTGTTCAATACCACCAATGGAGTGTCTGTCAATGTGCTCGTACATGCGGACAGAAAGTAGGGCTTCCTGTTTATAAATTCCTAAAAGAACCACTCATACGGCGTTTTGGAACTGAGTGGTATGCACAACTTGAAGTGGCCGCTAAAGAACTCAAACAGGCAAGAAAAGATATGTAAATCGCATTTGCAGAAACAATCCTTTTGGTGTATCTTTGCAAAGCAAAATGCCTAATAGAAAATATTTTAACCCACAGACAAGGCTTGTGAAAGTCAGTCTGAATGAAATTAATAAATGTATAATTGGGAGTGTTCAACTCCCCAAAACAAACTAAAATGGGAAATATTGTTGCCATCGTAGGACGCCCTAATGTGGGAAAGTCAACATTGTTTAACCGTCTTACTAAAACAAGACGAGCCATCGTTAACGAACAGGCCGGTACTACACGCGACCGACAATACGGAAAGTCAGAATGGAATGGAAGGGAGTTCTCTGTAGTGGATACAGGAGGATGGGTGGTTAACTCAACTGATGTGTTTGAAGATGAAATTAAGCGTCAAGTAACCTTGGCTATTGATGAAGCGGATATTGTACTTTTCGTTCTCGACACAGTGAGTGGTATTACAGATCTTGATACTGAGGTTGCACAAATTCTGCGACGTTGCACTAAGCCGGTTATTCTGGTGGCAAATAAAGTGGACACCTTTGACCTGCAATACCAAGCAGCTGAATTCTATAAACTAGGACTTGGAGATCCTTTTATGCTTTCTGCTATCAATGGTTTGGGTACAGGTGAACTGCTCGATAAACTGCTCACTTATTTCAAACCGGATGTGGTGGAAGAAATAGAAGAGGAACTACCTCGTTTCGCTATCGTAGGAAGACCTAATGCAGGTAAATCGTCTATTATCAATGCCTTTTTAGGAGAAGAACGAACTATCGTAACTGATATAGCAGGTACTACGCGTGACTCTATCTATTTGCGATACAATAAATTCGGCCATGACTTCTACTTGGTAGATACAGCCGGAATACGTAAGAAGGCAAAAGTAAATGAAGATTTGGAATACTATTCCGTGGTTCGTTCAATACGCGCAATAGAAAATTCTGATGTCTGTATCCTTATGATTGACGCCACACGCGGAATAGAAAGTCAAGACCTTAACATCTTCTCGCTCATACAGAAAAATAAAAAAGGACTAGTGGTATGTGTCAATAAATGGGACCTTATTGAAAATAAGGAACAAGCTACCATAACACACTTTGAAAAAGCAATACGCGAACGTTTAGCCCCATTTACAGATTTCCCGATTATATTCACTTCGGCGCTCACAAAACAACGTATCTTTAAAGTAATGGAAACAGCAGCCGCTGTCTTTGAAAATAAGAATCGCAAGGTGCCCACTGCTAAACTTAATGAGATGTTGTTGCCTACAATACAAAACTATCCGCCACCGGCTCTCAAAGGTAAGTATATTAAAATTAAGTACGTAACGCAATTACCAAATACACAAGTACCGACCTTCGTGTTCTTCGCCAACTTGCCTCAGTATGTCAAAGAGCCTTATCGACGCTTCTTGGAGAACAAAATTAGAAAATGGTGGAACTTTAATGGAACACCTATACAGATATTTGTACGACCAAAATAAATACACACACAAAATAGTTGGCTTTCAATTTCAATAATACACAGAAAAGTATTAAATTTGCACTCGCATTAACAAACAATAAGCACTATTAAAAAGAAATTATTAAGAAACAATTTATATCGTAACCTTACAATTATGGCAAAGAATAACAATTTGGAACAAGACAGCATGGCCAATGTGGAAGAAGCATTGACTGCATCTGAAAGATTCATCGAAAAGAACCAGAAAGCCATTATATACACTGTTACTGCCATTGTGTTGGTAGTATTGGCTGTATTGGCATTCCGTAACTTCTACATTGAACCACAAAACGAAGCTGCAAACAATGAAATCTATACAGCACAGGCTTACTTTCAAGTGGATTCATTCCGCGTGGCTTTAGAAGGCGACAATAATGTATGCATTGGCTTTGAAGCTATCGCTGATCAATATGGCATCACAAAAGCTGGTAAGTTGTCTAACTACTATGCCGGTATCTGTCACTATAAGTTGGGTAACTATGAAGAGGCAATTAGTTATCTGAAGAAATTTGGTAATAAAGACAAAAATATGTCTTTGGCTGCTAAACAATTGTTGGGTGATGCTTATGTAGCTACTGATAACCTGAAACAAGCAGTTCAATGCTATAACACAGTTGCTGAAGCAGGCAATAGCATCATCAGTCCTATGAGCTTGAAGAAGTTGGGACTTGCCTATGAACACCTTGGCGAAACCCAAAAGGCTATCGAGGCTTACAAGGCACTTTTGAATGACTATCCACAAAGCATGGAAGCATCTGATATAGAGAAATACATTGCTCGTTTGGAACAAGCTAAATAAAGACCTTTATGGCAACTAAATACCATAATTTGTCTGCATATAACGCAGATGAACTTCCTAACGCTGACGTATTGAAACGTCAGCGTTTTGCTATTGCTGTAGCAGACTGGAATAGTGAAATTACCTATGCTCTATTAGAAGGTGCCTATGATACCTTGGTGAAACATGGAGTACAGGAACAAAACATTAAAGTGGTTCATGTACCAGGCACTTTTGAACTCACCTATGCTGCCAATAAGTTGCAACAGGAACATTCCTATGATGCAATCATTGCTATTGGTTGTGTTATCCAAGGTGATACACCACACTTTGACTATATCTGTCAGGGTGTATCCTATGGGCTGTCTAAACTGAATGCCGAAGATTTTATTAACTTTAGCAAACGCAAAGGTTCGGTGATATTCTCGGTGCTTACAACGCTTACTAAGCAACAAGCGCTTGATAGAGCAGGGGGTGTGCTCGGAAACAAGGGGGTAGAAGGAGCAATCACGGCCATTAAAATGGCTAATATAGATACGGCATTATAAAGACTCAGGGGGAATACCCTGTTTTCATCTTTACAAAGATAGAAAAACAAGCAACACATGTCAATAGAGATTAAAGCACTGCAAAAGGATATTGGTAAACGTACCATTCTTACGGATATAAATTTCTACGCGGGTAGCGGAGAGATAGTGGGTCTGTTGGGTCCTAATGGAGCAGGCAAGACTACACTCATGCGTACTATTACTGGTGCTTATCAGTATCAAACAGGTAGTGTGAAGGTGTGTGGCATGGAGGTGAGTGAGTGTCCTCAGGCAACTGCTGCAAAGATTGGTTATCTCCCTGAACATAATGCACTCTATGATGACATGTACGTGCAGGAGTATCTGCTCTATGCTGCAGGTCTCAAGAAGGTGAGTAACGCTCATGAGCGCGTTGAAACACTCATACGCGAAGTAGGACTCACACCGGAGCGTCATAAGAAGATTAGTGCACTCTCTAAAGGCTATCGCCAGCGTGTAGGTATTGCACAGGCTTTGATGTCGGATCCCGAAGTGCTTATTCTTGATGAGCCTACTACAGGCCTTGACCCTAATCAATTGGAGGAAATACGTTCGCTGATTAAACGTGTGGGACAAAATAGAACAGTGTTGCTTAGTACTCACATCATGCAAGAAGTGAAAGAAATGTGTACCAGGGCTGTGGTAATCAATCATGGTCGTTTTGTGGCTGATTTGCCTGATCTTTCGCTTCAACAAGAGAACGGATACATGCTTGATGTCCAATTTAAGCGTACTCCTACCGAAGAAGAGTGGAATCAATTGCCGCAGATTGATGAAAGGAGATTGATGTCTTCTCAGTTATGGCGTATTGGTAGTAAGGAAGATATTCGAGAGGCTTTGTTTGCATGGGCTGTCCAGTGTGGTAATCCGCTCTTGCATGTATCGTTGCATACACGCTCCATAGAGGATATTTTCAGGGAAACTACCCTCAATAAAGATTAATACGAATGGAAGAAAACTTCAATATACGAGCACAACAGTTAGAGAAAGAAAGGGATGTTGAAAATGCCTTGCGACCTTTGTCTTTTTCTGACTTTAGTGGGCAAAACAAGATTGTTGAAAACCTGCGTATCTTTGTTCAGGCTGCACGTCTTCGAGGTGAAAGTTTAGACCATACACTCTTGCATGGACCTCCTGGGCTCGGTAAGACTACGCTTTCTAATATTGTTGCTAATGAGCTCGGTGTAGGTTTTAAGGTTACGTCCGGTCCTGTGTTAGATAAACCCGGAGATTTGGCCGGCTTGCTCACATCGCTTGAAACTAATGATGTGTTGTTTATAGATGAGATTCACCGTCTCAGTCCTGTGGTGGAGGAATATCTCTATTCTGCTATGGAAGACTATCGTATTGATATTATGATTGACAAGGGACCTAGTGCACGTTCTATACAGATAGATCTTAATCCTTTTACGCTGATTGGTGCTACAACACGCAGTGGATTGCTCACAAGTCCTTTGCGTGCTCGTTTTGGCATTAACTGTCACTTGGAATACTATGACACAGAAGTGCTCACATCTATTGTTACGCGTTCGGCTCGTCTTTTGGGTGTTGAGATTAACTCGCATGCTGCGCAAGAGATTGCAGGAAGGAGTCGTGGTACTCCTCGTATTGCCAATGCTCTTTTGCGTCGTGTGCGCGATTTTGCTCAGGTAAAGGGCTCAGGTAAAATCGACTTGGAGATTGCTCGTTACTCTCTTGAAGCACTTAATATCGACAAGCATGGCTTGGATGAAATAGATAATAAGATATTGCTTACCATCATTGATAAGTTTAAGGGTGGGCCTGTCGGACTTACTACTATTGCTACTGCTTTGGGTGAAGATCCGGGTACATTGGAGGAAGTCTATGAGCCTTTCCTTATTAAAGAAGGCTTTATGAAGCGTACCCCACGTGGACGTGAAGTGACAGAACTTGCGTATAAACATTTAGGAAAGACGCTTTACAATACTGAATTTGGTACCCTGTTTTAATGTCTCATGATTAGTATTCAAATCAATAATATAGATGCCCTACCGCAAGCTGCAAATAGCTTTTTAAAGCACATTGACCATAGGAAAGTGTTTGCTTTTCATGGTGATATGGGGGCAGGTAAAACTACATTTATCAAGGCTCTCTGTGAATCTATGGGGGTGAAAGATGTAGTTAATAGTCCGACTTTTGCTATTGTGAATGAATATACATCCCGTGAGCAAGCAACAATTTATCATTTCGACTGCTACCGCATAGAGACTCCGGAGGAGGCGTATGATTTTGGTGCGGAGGACTATCTGTATAGTGGTAATCTCTGTTTGATAGAGTGGCCGCAAAACATTGAGGCGCTCCTGCCGGATGATACGCGTCATGTTTCTATTGTTGAAAATCCGGATGGTACGCGTACGCTTACTATAGAGGACTAAAACAAAAATCCCCGCGACCATCTCGGGACCACTAGATAGGATTAAGTTTTTTTTACAGGATAGCAATAAAGCTAAAAAGACAACTTCAGGTTGTCTTTTTTATATAGCTGTCCGGTAAAAATACCCTACAATCAATAACCCAAAACTAACTAAAAAGCATTGTACCCCTTTAGAGGAAATAGCGAGGTACTTATAGGATCCATTTATAATAAAAGGCTATAACTCGCCACATACAAGTGGTAATTAAAAAAGCACTGTCGCCCTGGACTAGGGGCGTAGCGAGGTATTTATAGAATTGACTAAATGTCAATTCGTGCCGAGCGAGGGGAGTGTCGTCCCCGACACGACGGAGTTCCGAGCGAAATGAAGCTTTAGCGAAATGGAGCGGAGGGGGTCCGTCTTATCCAAATTTGCAATTAAGCGAAAGGCAACGGGTAGGCGACCGGAGGTCGGGAATGGGGAGCAAAATTTTCAATCTCGTTGAATGAATCTTCTGTGGATGTTATTGTTGTTGGAGGGGATAATGCGATGTCATTTTAATAAACAAAAAGTAGGACTTTTCACAAAGTCCTACTTTCTATAGGTATTAGTTTTTTAAGGTATAAAAAAGATTGTGTTGTTTTAATTGTCAGTCGCAAAATAAGCGTTTTTTGTTCGTTCCTGCAAGAGGGTAAAGTATGTTATGCAACACATTTTTGGCTCTTTTTAGGGGTGTACTTCAAATTTATAACCAGCTGTTTTGTTTTCTGTTTCTTACCTTTTGTTTATTTATTTTGCTTTTTAGTTGCATTTGTTTTGTCTGTAGGTTGCAAAATACATTTTTTATATCATTTTGCTATAAAATATCAGTTTGTTTGTTCTTCTCTGCTTATAATTTTAAAGTTGTGTACATCCAGTGTTTGCCTTAGGGTAAAAGTAGTGAACTGTCGCCATAGCTGAGGAAGCGGAATTGTTGTTCTTGGGCGTATTGATAGACTTTCTTCCAGTCTTCTCCTATGAGTGCTGACACGAGTAGCAGAAGGGTGCTTTGAGGCTGGTGGAAGTTAGTGATCATTCCTTTTATTATGCGGAATGTGTATCCGGGTTTAATCATGATTTGTGTGCGTGCTTCCAGTATGTCGGTGTTGTTTCTTGTCATGGTGTCTAAGACGTTTTGGAGTGCCTGGCTTGCTGTCATGGTATAGTTGGTCTTATAGGGGTCAAATTGCTTGACTTCCGGTGTGGTGTGTTCGTCCCAGTCTTGGTGGCCCAGGAAGTAGAGCGATTCTAATGTGCGCACTGTGGTGGTGCCTATGGCAATGATATTGCCTGCATTTTTTTGTAGGGCTTCAATGCTTTCTCTGCGCAGAATTATGGTTTCTGTGTGCATGATGTGTTGGTTGGCATCTTCTGTTTTGACGGGGCGGAAGGTGCCTGCTCCTACGTGTAGGGTTATTTCCTCGAATGTGAGCCCTTGTTCTTTGAGTTGTTGGATTACATGCTCGGTGAAGTGCAGTCCGGCTGTAGGTGCTGCTACTGAGCCTTGGATGCGTGAATAGACTGTTTGGTAGTTTTCTTTGTCGCTATCTTCGGTGGGACGATTTAGGTAGGGCGGAATGGGTAGTTCGCCAATTGCGTCTAATAGTTCTCCAAAGCTTATTTGTGGATTGTCCCATGTGAAACGTATGCGTTGTGAGAATTCCAGGTTTTCTATTCTTGTGGCTGTTAGTGTTACTCCGATGGATGGGATGTGTAGTTCTAGGGGGTCGTCTTTCCATTTTTTGGAGTTTCCTACAAGGCATTCCCACTCGCATTCTTCCATGGCTGATAGTGAAAGCGTATATTCTCGCGGTGCGAGTGGCTCCAGGCAGAATAGTTCTATTCTTGCTCCTGTTTTCTTTTGAAAAATAAGGCGTGCTTGTATTACGCGTGTGTTGTTGTACACGAGTAGTGAATTGTCTTTGATGTGTTGCCCAATGTTGTAGAAGATGTCGTGGCTGATTTGTCCTCCTTTGTATAGTAGGAGTTTGGAGTGGTCGCGTGGCGAGATGGGGTATTTGGCTATTTGTTCGTCGCTAAGCGTGTAGTTAAATTCTTTGATTGGGAGCATAAAGACTGTGTGGCTTTGTGTGTGTTGTGTCTTGGTTGGATAGTAAAAAGTCCAGACAATTTGCCTGGACTTTTTACTATAACTATGTTAGGCTGTTTAAGCGTTTTTAGCTTTAGCAACAATAGCTTTGAATGCTTCTGGGTGATTCATAGCTAAGTCAGCCAATACTTTGCGGTTAATTTCAATTCCTGATTTGTGCAAAGCACCCATCAATTGAGAATATGAGAAACCTTCAAGGCGAGCAGCTGCATTGATACGTTGAATCCACAATGCGCGGAAGCTACGTTTTTTGTTTTTGCGGTCGCGATATGCATATTGCAAACCTTTTTCCCATGTGTTTTTGGCTACGGTCCATACGTTACGGCGAGCACCAAAATAACCTCTTGTGAGGCTTAAAATTCTTTTTCTTCTTGTACGTGAAGCAACGTGATTTACTGATCTTGGCATAATTAAATGATTTGTGAATGTTAGCGCTGTTTTTCAACAATCTTAAAGCTAACGATTCTGTTGATTTACTTAGAAAACTTTAAATGTTTAATTCTGATAAAATTAACGTAAGCAGAGCATTTCACGAACACTCTTCATGTTAGTTGTGTCAATAAGACCAGAGTGTGTTAAATTACGTTTTTGCTTTTTGGTTTTTTTAGTCAGAATGTGACTTTTAAAAGCATGTTTTCTTTTGATCTTTCCTGATCCGGTAAGGGCGAACCTCTTTTTGGCACCGGAATTAGTTTTCATTTTTGGCATGTTAGTACTTATTTTAATTGATAAATGTATTTTCTTATTTCTTTGGGCTTAGAAAGAGGAACATGCGTTTTCCTTCTAATTTTGGTAATTGATCAACTTTGGCAACATCTTCGAGGTCGTTGGCAAAGCGGAGCAATAACAATTCGCCTTGTTCTTTAAACAGAATTGAGCGTCCTTTGAAGAATACGTAGGCCTTAACTTTGCAACCTTCTTTGAGGAAACCTTGTGCGTGTTTCAACTTAAAGTTGTAGTCGTGGTCGTCTGTTTGCGGTCCGAAACGTATTTCTTTAATCACCACTTTGGTTGACTTGGCCTTTTGTTCTTTTTCACGACGTTTTTGTTGGTAAAGGAACTTTTGGTAGTCAATCACTCTACATACTGGTGGAACGGCATTAGGGGAAATTTCTACAAGGTCGAGTTCCAACTCGTCGGCTATTCGCATAGCTTCTGCTATAGGATAAATGCCTTGTTCTACGTTGTCGCCTACCAAACGAACTTCTTTAACTCCTCTGATATGTTCGTTTATTCTGTTTGGTAAATCTTTATCTCCTTTTTGAATCCCCATTTAATGTACGTTTTTTGTTTTCTCAGTATTATATTATTGGTTGCCAAATATGGCGTTTTTTCAATTGGTTGGCAAAGATACAACATTATTTTTGATTGACCTTGCGTTTCCTGAATAAATTTAGAAAACCCTGTTTTTTTATTGTTTTTTAGGGTTTCTATTCTTGTACTTTCCCTAAAAGTGATTTGACGAACAATTCTTTGTCGAAGATCTGTAGGTCATCAATTTTTTCGCCAATTCCGATGTACTTAACCGGTATTTGGAATTGGTCGGAAATGCCAATTACTACGCCTCCTTTGGCAGTGCCATCAAGTTTTGTAATGGCGAGGGTTGTGATTTGTGTGGCTTTTGAGAATTGTTTGGCTTGTTCATAGGCGTTTTGTCCGGTTGAACCGTCTAAGACGAGCAACACTTCGTGGGGAGCATCGGGCACCACTTTTTGCATTACGTTTTTGATTTTGCTCAACTCGTTCATCAGGTTCACTTTGTTGTGAAGACGTCCGGCTGTGTCAATCAACACGACGTCGGCATCATTGGCTTTGGCAGATGAGAGTGTGTCGAATGCCACAGATGCCGGGTCTGACCCCATTTTTTGTTTGATTACCGGAACTCCGATGCGGTCGCCCCATATTTGGAGTTGGTCTACTGCTGCTGCGCGGAATGTGTCGGCAGCGCCTAAATAGACTTTTTTCCCGGCTTGCTTGAAGTGATGTGCGAGTTTTCCAATGGTGGTGGTTTTTCCCACTCCATTCACTCCGACTACCATGATTACATAAGGTTTGTGTGGGAGGGGTGCATCAAATTCTTTTATTTGGCTGGTGGTGTTTTCAGCGAGCAGGGTGCACACTTCTTCACACAAGATAGAGTGAAGTTCGTCGGTGTTCATGTATTTGTCGCGTGCGATGCGTTCTTCCAGTCGCTCTATGATGCGTAGTGTGGTCTCCACTCCCACATCCGATGTGATGAGTGCTTCTTCTATGTTGTCCAACACTTCATCATCTACTTTTGATTTTCCTGCAATAGCACGTGTAATCTTGCCAAATACACTTTCTCTGCTTCGCTCTAATCCGTTGTCTAACTGTTCTTTTTTGCCAAATAATTTATCAAAAAATCCCATGATGCTATTTTCTTTTATTTCAGTGTGCAAAGGTACAACAAACGCGCAAGATATACAAAAGTAGTGTGAGGGGGTAAAAATTACTTTACTTCTTTGTATGCTGAGTTGCCACTTATTTAATTCAAAGATATATGTGGTGGTCTGTGCAGTCTTCCTTTCTTATAAGGCTTGTTTGGCATGGCAAGTCTTTGTTGTCTTTCTTTTCAGACCGGCTTGTTTAAACTTGTGTGAGAAGCCTATGCTAAGGAATTCTTTGAATTGTAGTTGTGCTTTTTCTTTGTTGGGCAGAATGGCTGTGTTGTCGTAGCGTGGGTATAATGAGAGACGTGCGCTAAAGTAGCGATTGATGATAAAGTTGGCCACTAATTCCAACTCAACTTCCACTTTGTGATAATTGGTGTAGAAGTAGAAGCGCCCGTCTAATTGTAAGCCGTCGATGGGTTGGTAAGAGTAGGTTATTTTCACTGAGCTACCAACTTCGTTGAGCGATTTGTGGTCGCTTTTTACGCCATATTGGGTTTGGTCTATGCGCGTGGTGTCCATCACGTAGATAAATTTATAGGATAGAGGTGCAAGCATGATGGATAGGTTTTTGTCGGGTTTGTAGTCAAGACCCAAGCTTATGTTCAGTCTGACAGGTGCGAAGGTAGATGTTTTGAGTTCGTTGGAGTTAATTTCTTTGTAAGAGTTAAAAAACTGTGTTTGAAATTCTACGGCACCGGTATAGTAGAATTTGTTGAATGCTTTAAAGCCTAATTTGCTTTGTAGGCGCAGTAGGTCATCGCTGGTGTTGATTTTACGCAGGGTGTCTCCGTTGACACTATTGAATCCAGCGCGCCATTCTCCGGTGTTTTCCCATTGAATGTTCTTGTGGTTGTCATAGTTGATGCTTCCTTCTGCTATCCCCAGAATAGCCACGTTGCTATTACCTCCCTTATACCAGTTTTTCGACACATAGTTTTGGGAAAATTGCAATAAGGCAGAACTTTTTGTCAGCCATTTTGCTCTACTGATTTTGGTTACTTCTAGTGCTTTGGTCTGAAAATTCTCTGTTTTCCCGAGACGGAGTAGTTTGGGGTTGTTGCGGAGAATGTGTTTTTTATGCAACGACTCCACTTTGGGTAGGTCGTGAAATGTACCTGCATATATGTCTGCCGCATGTCCTGTGAGGTGGTTGCGTGCTTTGTCGCGTAGTTCCCATAGGTGATTTTCTTCTGAAAACAAGCTTGGTTGCGTGTGTGTTTCTAGTGCTGTGGTTGGGGGTGGTGTTGGGTGTATGCTCAGTGCATTGGGCTTACCTATTGACAAGTGTAGAGGCTTGAATATGAGTTCAATGCATAGGGGGTTGTAGATGGCTGATAGGGGTGTAGGCACTACTATGCCGGCTGTGTCTTCTTCTTGTGTGGTGGTGTGTACCCGGGTGGAGTCGGCATGCAGGCGTTGTCCTTGTTCTTCAAGTAGTTGTAGTAAATATTCTTCTAATAGTTCCTCTGACCGGGTTGTGTTCAGCAGGGTGTGGGCATGTATGGTGTCGGTAATGATACGCCCGCTATCCATCAGTGTTGTATTTACACTATCCATTGCCTGTTGTGCTAACATGCAGATGGGGGTGATGAGCAATAATATGGCTATTCCAATAGTTCTCATTGTTTAGGAGATGATTTTTCCATCTTGCATTCTAACAATTCGATTTGCTATTTGGGCCAGTTCGTTGTCGTGGGTAACGATGATGATAGTTTGCTTGAATTGATCGCGCATGTCACACAGTAGTTTGTGCAACTCTTGCTTGTTGTTGCTATCCAGGCTTCCT
Source organism: Paludibacteraceae bacterium (assembly GCA_017647145.1). Lineage (GTDB taxonomy): Bacteria > Bacteroidota > Bacteroidia > Bacteroidales > Paludibacteraceae > Gallipaludibacter. The sequence continues at coordinate 84,832 of JAGCLD010000007.1, read as the reverse complement.
GAGGGTTCGTCAGCCAATATGATAGAAGGATTGTTAATTAAAGCTCGTGCTGCTGCCACTCTTTGGCGTTCGCCTCCTGAGAGTTCGTTGGGCTTGTGATGGAGTCGTTCTCCGAGTTTGAGTCGTTCCAGAATGTCTGTGGCGCGTTGTTTGGCTTCGTGATGCTCTGTGTGGCCTATCAAGGCGGGCAACATCACGTTTTCAAGGGCGGTAAATTCCGGTAATAGTTGATGAAACTGAAAGATGAAACCAATCTCTTGGTTACGAAAGTGTGACAATTCTTTTTCTGAGAGTTGTGCAATGTCTTGTCCTCCGATGATGATGCTTCCGCTGTTGGGCTTGTCCAGGGTGCCAATGATTTGGAGCAGGGTGGTTTTTCCGGCTCCACTCTGACCCACTATGGCGACCATCTCACCTTTTTTCACCTCAAAACTTACTCCTTTGAGCACTTCCAGGTTGTCAAAACGCTTGTATATGTCGTGAGCTTTTATCATGCTGCTATTCGTTTATAAGTACATCTATCACATGTCCGGCTATCCAGCACCCGAATAGGTTGGGCATATAGGATATGGTTCCGGTGGTGCTTTTCTTGTTGCGTTCTCCTTCTACGGGTATCACTCCTGCTTTGATGGGCTGTTCGGTGGAGTACACACAGTTTATGCCATGTTTTATTCCTTGTTTGCTTAGTGCTCCGCGCACACTGCGTGCTAAGGGGCAATAGGCTGTTTTGCTTATGTCGGCAATGCGAATGCATGCTGGGTCCATTTTGCTGCCGGAGCCCATGGAGGAAATTACGCGAATGCCGTTTCGGTAACATGTGGCCAGTAGCTGCACTTTAGGCGATAAGGTGTCTATGGCATCCACTACGTAGTCATACTTCGCTTCGCTCAAGATGGAGGCGACATTGTTCTCGTCAAGAAACACACAATGGGTATGTAGGATTATTTCGGGATTGATGCTGAGCAGACGCTCCTTCCACACATCCACTTTGGTTTGCCCCACAGTCTTGTGGTTGGCGATTAATTGTCGATTGATGTTGCTGATGGAAACAAGGTCACTATCTATCAAGGTCACTTCGCCTACTCCGGCACGGACCAGCATCTCAAGGGCTGCTCCGCCCACTCCGCCTACGCCCACTACCAATATATGAGCGTTTTTGAGTCGCAGGCTGTTGGCATGGCCTATGAGTGACTCAGTTCGTTGTGTCCACTCTGCCGACATCTTATCTGTACATTGTTTCTTGAGCAATTCTTTGTGCTGTCTCTGCGTCTGTGAGTTGCTCTATCAGGTCCAAAGCAAAGTCATAGGCTGCGCCGGGTCCTTCTCCGGTAGTGATGTTGTCGCATATCACTACGCTTGCATCTGTATCGCTCTCTCCTAAGAAGTTTTCAAATCCCGGATAGCATGTAGCTTTCTTGCCTGCTAAGAGCCCTAACTTGCCTAATATGGAAGGTGCTGCACAGATAGCTGCAATCATCTTGCCTTCTTCGTTGTGTTGACGCAATAGTTCACACAGTCCTGCATGTGCTTCCAGATTAGTGGTGCCGGGCATTCCTCCGGGTAAGAAGAGTAGGTCGGCATCGGCGAAGTCACATTCTTCATAGAGCGCATCTGCCATTAAGGTCATCCCGTGTGCTCCGCTTACCGCTTTTGATGCGTGTACCGACACGGTGCACACGTCCACTCCGGCACGTCTCAATAGGTCTATCGGTGTGATGGCTTCTATTTCTTCAAAGCCATCGGCTAAAAAAGCATATACTTTCATAAGTCTTCTGTTAGTTCAATTTAAAATTAAAGGTGATTACGCCTGTCACTTCGTCTTTGCCTTCTGAGAACATGGTCTTCAGTGCGGCTTGACGTGCGGCTTCTCTGAGTTGTGGGTCTGAAATAGTTCCTCCGGTCACGTTGGCGCTGATGACACGTCCGCTGGCATTCACACGAATGGTCACAATCACACTTCCCTCTATATTGCTGTTGTAGGAGGGCTTAACAATGTTACCTTTCAGGTTACGTCCGTTCACTGACCATGAGTTGCCGCCTGATGTTCCTTTGCCCAGAGGATTGCCTTCAAATTGGTTGCCGGTGCTGTTTCCGCTACCGTTTCCACTGGAGTTGTTGCCAAAGAGGCCGCCCAACTTGTTGGCTTTGTCTATTTTTTCTTGTTCCTGCCTTCTTTGTTCGGCTAATGCGGCTTCGCGGGCAGCCTTTTCTGCGGCTATCCGTGCCTCTTCTTCTTTCTGTTTGCGAATGCGCTCTGCTTCTTCTGCGGCTTTCTTGCGTGCTTCTTGCTTGCGCTGTTCAGCCAGGGCGAGCGATTCGTCATCTTGTGTCATGAGGTCGTTTTGGCTGGGCATGGTAGGCGTTGGGGGTGGTGCCACAGGGGTGCTCTCGCTCATTTGCGATTCTTGCCATCCTCCTCCGGCATCTGCGTTGCCTATGCTCACCATGATGCCCTCTTCTTCTTCCGGTACCTCCACATTCATGTAGAGAAACCACAGCAAGAGGAAAATCAATACACAAGTGAGTATCGAACCTATCAAACCATATATTTCGGATTGTTTCATTTAGCTTTCTTCGTGGCTATGACCAATTTTAATTTATGCTCGTTGGCTATGTCCAACACATGCACCACTTCCTTGTAAGCAATGTCTTGATCGGCATGCAAGGCTATGTAGGTGGTTGTGTCTTGTGCTACAATTTGGGTAATGCGACTTTCTAATTCTTCGGGCGCAATTTGCATGGGTTTACCCTTGCCCACAGCAATGTAGTAGTTCCCCACTTCGTCAATCGATACCTTGGCAACTGTTGCTCGTGTGGTGGTCTTGGCTTTACTTTGGGGAAGGTTTATCTTGATGTCATTGGGTGATGACATCGTGCTTGCCATGATGAAGAATAGCAACAAGAGGAAAATCAGGTCTGTCATCGACGACATGCTGAATGTTGCTTCTACTTTATTTCGTCTTTTAAGAGCCATTGATTGAGTGTTTTGGTGAATAAACTATGCTGCGGGTTCATTGAGCAAGTCTAAAAATTCCATGGTGCCGGTTTCCAGTTTGCGCATTACGGCATCAATGCGGGCAACAAGGTAGTTGTAAGCAAAATAAGAGATGATACCCACAATCAAACCACCGATGGTGGTCACCATCGCTTGATACATACCGGTGGAGAGGGAACTCAACTCTATGGTTCCGCCACTTGTTTGGGCCATGTTAAAGAAAGTGCTCACCATCCCTGTCACTGTGCCTAAGAAGCCAAGCATAGGCGCACCCCCCGAAATGGAGGCTAACAACACAAGTCCTTTCTCCAATTTGGCTATCTCTATATTTCCTACATTTTCTATGGCTACCAACACATCGCTCATGGGGCGTCCCAGGCGACTTATCCCCTTTTCCACCATGCGGGCTGTAGGGTTGTTAGTTTCTTGACACAAGCGAATGGCTGAATCAATCTTTCCTTCATGGATATAGTCCTTGATGCGGTTCATGAACGATTTCTCCTCTTTAGAGGCTTTTTTCAAGGTTACCATGCGCTCAATGAATAGATACACTGCCAGTGCCAACATGATGGCAAGAATAATCATAATCGGACCTCCATAAGTGGCCATGGTCCATAGATTCATCTTTTCTGGTTCGGCTACCATCTCTGTGGCCGACATTGACAATGTGTCTGTAATCTGTAGAAAAATACTTAAAAAACTCATAATATTATTGTGTTATTTAGTTTTGTTGCACTAAAGAGTGATAGCGATGGATGGTTTCTTCTAAACCTAAATACAACGCGTCGGCTATCAGGGCATGTCCTATTGACACTTCGTCAAGGAAAGGTATCTCTTGACACAGATAACCGAGATTTTCCAAACTCAAGTCATGACCGGCATTCAGACCCAATCCCAGTTCTTTGGCCTTCTCTGCTGCTGCCACAAACGGACGAATTGCTTCTGCTGGATTCGCCGGATATTCATTGGCATAAGGCTCGGTGTAGAGTTCCACGCGGTCTGCTCCGGCTTTGGCGGCATGTTCCACCATCACAGGGTCGGCTTCCACAAACAAGGACACACGAATACCCTTTGCCTTGAATGTGCCAATCACTTCACGCAAAAAATCTTGGTGAGTCACAGTGTCCCATCCGGCATTTGATGTCAGCACACCCGGTGGGTCGGGCACTAAGGTCACTTGGTCCGGACACACTTCCAGTACCAAGTCTATAAAACTTTCACAAGGATAACCTTCAATGTTAAACTCAGTGCGGAGTAAAGGACGGAGTTCGCGAACATCACTATAACGTATGTGACGTTCGTCCGGACGAGGATGAACCGTTATTCCATCTGCTCCAAAACGTTCACAGTCGAGTGCTACTTGTAGAACGTTGGGCACATTCCCTCCGCGGGCGTTGCGTAGGGTGGCTACTTTGTTGATATTTACACTTAAGCGAGTCATATGCTCTATATTATTTTTTGGGTTTACATGGTATAGACTTTGCGAGGTTGTCAAGTTTTTTGTTTCTTTGCACTGAAATTTGCGTTTAACATTCTCGCTAATCGAGGACAAAGATAGTGCAAGGCGAGCGAAATAGCAAATCATGCTTGCATGAATTTGCATTTCCGAGCCGCCGCCTATTTTATTAAAAGATAGTGCAAACCGAGCGAAGAAGCAAAAATAAACTTGTTTAATTTTTGATTATGCCGAGCCGCAGCCCGCTCGAACTTGTTCGCTTGGTTCATCCAAGAATCTTGGCCGCAGGCAAAGCTAGTGCAAACCGAGTGCAGAAGTAAAATAAATTCATTTATTTTTTTATGCCGAGGTGCCGCCTGGCTTATTAAAAGATAGTGCAGGACTGAAAACCGAGTAGCCCAATGGCTCATGCCACAGAGAAACGATAAAATTATAAAACTATGAAAGTTGCTATATTTGGAAACACCCATCGTCAGGAAACTATTTCCACGATTAAAGAACTCCTGCTGTTTCTTTCGCAAGAAGGCATACAAGCAGTCCTGGACGACAACATCCATCGAGTGCTTTCTCAGGAGCATTTTCCGCTTCCCATCACTGCTATGCAGCCACAGGAAGAGGCTGACTGGGCTTTGAGTGTAGGGGGCGATGGCACCTTTCTTACCACTGCCGCGGCCGTCGGACAGCGCATGCCTATCATCGGACTCAACACTGGCCGATTGGGATTCTTGGCCGACGTTTCTCCCGACGATATGCGAGAGGCTTTTGCTAAATTATTGGCAGGACACTACGCGCTTGAGCAACGCTCCCTCTTGGAGGTTAAGGCGGAGAATGTTCAACTTGCCCTTCCCCCGCATGCACTCAATGAAGTGGCTCTCCTCAAGCAAGACCTCTCATCTATGATTAGCGTCAGTGTCTATCTGGATGGACAGTTCCTACACACCTATCAGGCGGATGGACTCATGGTGGCCACACCCACAGGCTCCACTGCCTATGCCCTCAGTGTGGGCGGACCCATCCTCACACCCCAAACGCAAAACTTCATTCTTGCCCCTGTGGCTACACACAGTCTGAATGTACGACCTATGGTTATTGCTGACGACACCCTTATTGAATTGCATGTCAAGAGTCGTTCTAATTCTTTTTTGCTCTCAGTGGATGGCCAGTCGCAAGTGCTGAACGATGCAGTGAAAATCACACTCAAAAAAGCCCCTTACACAGTGCAAACTATCCGCATTGACGGACATTCTTTCTTTCAAACATTAAAAACCAAACTCATGTGGGGAGCCGACAAACGCCTCTAATCCACTGTCAAGAATGCAAATCCGGTAGGGCAAATTGCGAGTAAGTGAGCGCAGAACCAAGCTTGCTTGAATTATGCCGAGCGGGAGTAATTTATTCAAATTTGCGACTAAGCGAAAGGCAACGGGTAGGCGACCAAAGGTCGGGAATCCGAAGGTCGGGAATGGGGAGTATCCTCCCCGACACGACGAAGCACCTTCGCTCTCGGAGCATGCATCTCACACACCTCTTCTGCGGCGTAGATAAATGATAATTGGAAAAATAAGAAACAACACCCATGGACACTCACCCGTGGGCACCACCGTACCCGTACCGCTACCTGAACCTGGTCTGGCACGTAATTGCAGGTCCTCATGCGCCATTCTCTCTGAAAACGGAGCGCTTACCCTCGGCCCTATTTCGGTATGCCGGCTTCTCATGGCTGGCAATGTGTAGTGCACTTGTGCAATCAAGTTTTCGGATGGTGAGGGTGATGAACTAAGCATGCTTCCTGCTATGTTCATTCCGGCTCCTCCTCCCACAGAACGCACTCCTTTCTCGCGCTTGGGCAATGAAATAGGGGCTTGTGATAATGTTTTTCCTATATAGCTGGTGCTTGGCTGTGTGTTCTGAGGGCGCTTTGCACTCTGCTGCGCATTCCACATTTCTTTCTCCGCCTTTACAGCCTCCAAAGCAAGATTATTACTCACATCGGAGGCTGGCAGGGTTGAGTGATGCCCACCAACGCGATAAGCGTTTACGGGCGTCACAATCGGTGTGGCTTGATAAGGCGATGAGGAGGGGGAGATGTGGTGCATTACCTGGCTTGCTGCCAACATCCCCATAAGCAGGATGCCACATCCTGCAATCGCTATGATGAATTTATTTTTGGGTTGCATTTTCTTTAATCTCCGTTTTTTTTACTCCACTACTAACTTCTTGTTCCAATACTTATTGCCGTTTCTCAACTGCACGACATACACACCTGGGAGGAGGTTTCTAAGGGTGTGTATGCTGTTGGCTTTTTCATACACCACAGTCTGTCCCGACATATTGCTCACCATCACCTCTGTGCTCATCTCTGCTTCTTGACTCATGATGACGATGCTTCCTTTTGCCGGACTCCATGCTGCCGGACTCCATTCACTTCCTTCTTCCACACCGGTGGCTTCCCCGGGTGTGCTCACACCGCTTTTCTTGCGGATAAAAAATCTTCCTGCCGCTTGGTCGCCGTACAGTTGTATTTCTATCGCGCATTGCCCTGCGCTGATGGCTGTGCTGCTTTCTTCCACAGCGTCATACAGCTCAGCCTCCCAACCCAATGCTTCTATATTGTTAATGTGGAGGGTCAACGCTTGTGCTTCGCCTTTGATGTAAAGCGGAATGATGTCAATCTCGTCAAACACGTTCACGCCCACCACTTGCTCTCCTGCCAGTGAAGCCATGCAGAATTTTTGTTCGCTGATGTCCGCCAGCGGTGCATCTTCTCGGTTGGAGTAGCCTTTGCGTCCTTTCTCGCTCTTCACGAGGAGCGTGCTTCCGCTATACTCTTCCCCTTGTGCAGTGATGGTGATAAGGGATGATGCCTCTTTCGCCTGCACTTTTCTTTGTTGCGGTGTAGCTGACGGACTGATGCTTGGATTGGTTACAAACATTGACGGGGTAAATTCCAAAGTCAAAAGGTTTTTATTCTGACTGGCAGTTATCTCGTTTTCAATACTGGCGTCCCCGTCGTCGCTGTCTAAACCGCCCGTGTGAGTGAGAGAGAAATATCTGTTATTTTGTTCTCTTAGATACAGATAAGGTGGATCATTACTATTTTGTCTTGAGATTTGAGCTTGATTTGTAGCTGACCATTTTGAAAGTGAAGCATCCCAAGTCAACTCTAAATCAGTTCTGTTGGTTCCGTTTAGGAGATACAAATGATAATTTTGAGATGGGTCGTCCGGATTGGTCAGATTTACGATTTGTCCTTGGGTAATAAATAAACTAAAACTATTACCATTACGTTTAATGGTTCCCATTACATTACTTCTAGCATTGGGAAAGATACCATTAATGTATATTTGGTCACGTGTTCCTTTAATGTGCTGTAGGGTGATTCCTCTATAACTTCCTTGAGTAATGCCATCAACGCTTCTGTTGGTATACACATTACTTTCATACTTCCCTTCTATTTTGTCTAATTCTGCTTGTGACAAAATAAAACCTTCGTCACCGGGGTTCTCTTTAGATAATCTGATTTGATCATACACAAAGTGCGCTACACATAACTGGAGGCTTTCAAAGCCTAGTGTACTGCTTTTTTTGTAAGGAATATTAGGTGTAGTATTGTTCTTAATTGCCTCGTACATCTCTTTGCTGTAGATGACGAAAGGATTTATTTGCTCAAGAGTAATTTTATCTTCTTCAATGTTGTACTCAAACACTATGTCCTTACCTAAATTGGTTACGTATTTCGTATATAGCTGTTCAGTTGTAAACCAACTTGGTTTAATTGAACCATAGTTAACATAATCTGAAAATTTAATTCCATCCACAGCTCCGTCCATGGTTGGATCACATCCGTAGATGTAGAGAATATCGCCACTAGAAGTATTCTCAAGATTGGACCAAGAATTGTCTATAAAACGAATGGGAGTACCATTCTTTATGGTGATAGTTTTATTCTCAGGGTCAATTGTAGCAAGCACATTCCCTTGATTTGCCAAATTGCAAATCTCAATACGTGTGGGGTCGTTGGGATCAACTGCGATGGACATGACAAAATCGCTTGTAGTGTAGTTGCTTGAAGGATTAGCACTTCCATTTGTTGTATATATCTCTCTTGTGCGGTATGTGCATTCTGCCCCTTTAGTACTTCCAATCAATCCGGGTTCTACTGCATGTAAGGTGGTGCCTCCCGACATCACTCTAAATCCCTGTGTGGGTTTTATATAGCGGAGGGGATTGTTGTCGGCTACTATCGGTTCATCCTTGGTCTCGGGCATTGTGCCGTCTTCTACAAAAGGCACTTGGATGAGTTGGTTATGCACTTCGTTATAATACAATATGGTTTCGGTGCCTCTACCTTCGTTTTCTTCATTATCATTATGTAGGTAAATGAAGGGTGTAATATTGTCCTTATTTTCTTTGAGAAATTCTTCTACATCCAAGTAAGCCATAGACGGGTTTCCTATGCAGAACAATGGAAATTCCGAACCGGCTTCTCTCCAATACTGCAATTCCATGTTTCCATCAGGGTAAGCCTCGTCATACACAAACTTACCGCTTGCGTCAGTGCGCGCCGTGGTTTCGCCAAAACTTTGGGCTTTGCCGTGCTGGTCAAAGTAGAGATATTCGGTCTCTTCGCTTGGAAAACGAAAAGTGGCTGTTTCTTTTTGGTCATTATCCACCCACACATCTAAGGCTTGCAAAGGCTGGTAGAGGGTGTTGAGTGCATTCTTTGGATCTGACCATCCGCTCTCTAAGGTAGAAACGGATGTTTCGCCATAATTGCCTCTTTGCGCACTTACTTCTGAATACACGCTTTGATAGGTCGCACCCGGATAGACGCGGTTTTTACCCGTAGGGCCTTCGGTAGGTTCGTAGGAAGCGGCTGTGAACTCATCCCACTCTCCTCCTTGCTCTTGGGTAAAGAAGTCCCCGGAATAGGTCTCCTTCAGCGGAGGGGTGATGCGCACATATCTGTTGGTTGGAATGCTCACATCTACAAATGCCTTCTCATAAGTGAGCCAATATTGATTGCCCAGTCGTGCACCTGCCGCAAGGTAGATGTTGCGACACACGCTGCTCGCTGTGCATTCAGGATAGTATTCAAGCCCGGCAGGAATAATCACATCGGTATTGTTATCGGGCAAAGTTTTCGGGTCCCAATTCTGTGTATTGTCCCAAGAAGCATTGGCTGCTCCGGTCCAAGTTCTGGTACTGGTAACTAACTGTCCCCACACATCCGTGGTGAGGACTATCATAATAAGGCATAATGTGACCCTTAAGGGGACGACAAGACCGCTTGACAATCGAAGTTTCTTCATGGGTTGGGCGTTTTTGATGGTTAGTTTTATCAAGCCTGCTTGGGCGAAGTCACATATAAGGGAGGGGCTCGCCGGCAGACATTTCCTTCAAGCATGGGCATAGTCCCTGCTCGGATTCCTGCAAATATACGAATAGTATATGTTAAAAGATGTTAATGGGGGGGGTAAAAGTACGACTTTTATAGATGTTTAACATAAGCCATGTGTAATGTTAATAACATTAACACACCTCCTCCCCTCCACCCTTACGCCAACAAACACATCCCCCGAATGACCAACACCTACCTCCCACCTACCTCCCATACACGTAAGATACACGTAGGATACACGTAGGATACACGTAGGATACACGTAGGATACACGTAGGATAAAGATAGGAACTAGATGCACTCCGGATAAAAAACGGATTTATACTGCTATAAGTAAATAAATTTGGCATTTCGCTCTCCTTACACTATCTTTGCATGAATTTGGATAAACCAAAAAGAACTGTCCAAAGTCTCAAACGATAACTAAATATAGAATATTGAATAATAAAAACATACAGAATATGGAAGCATTGTTAGCGAAAGGGGTACAAGCTGCGGTTAAAGCACTCTATGGTGCAGATGTGGAAATCAATCAAGTACAAGTGCAAAAAACAAAAAAAGAGTTTGAAGGACACTTGACGGTAGTGATATTCCCATTTGTCAAAATGGCAAGAAAATCACCGGAACAGGTAGGACAAGAACTGGGAGCATATCTGCAAGAACAACACCCGGAATATGTGGCGGGATACAACGTCATTAAAGGTTTCTTGAACATTGTCATTGCAGAGTCTTATTGGAACACCCGCCTGAACACCATCACACAAACAGAAAATTATGGCCATCGTCAGGCTAATGAACAAGCACCACTAATGATGGTGGAATACTCATCTCCTAACACCAATAAGCCACTTCACCTCGGACACATACGCAACAACTTGTTGGGATACAGTATCTCTGAAATACAAAAAGCAAATGGATGGAAAGTGGTGAAAACAAATATTGTCAATGACAGAGGTATTCACATCTGTAAGTCTATGCTTGCATGGAAACTCTTTGGCAATAACGAAACACCTGCTTCGAGTGGAAAAAAAGGCGACCACCTCGTGGGCGACTACTACGTCAAGTTTGATGTGGAATACAAAAAACAAGTACGCCAACTCATGGAAGAACAACACATGGATGAGGAAACGGCTAAACGTGAAGCTCCGCTGATGAAGGAAGCACAAGCAATGTTGCTCAAGTGGGAACAGGGAGACGAAGAAGTGCGTGAACTCTGGAAAACAATGAACCAATGGGTGTATGAGGGATTTGATGCTACATATAAATTGTTGGGAGTTGACTTTGATAAGATCTACTATGAGTCTGACACATATTTGATTGGTAAAGCCAAAGTGGAAGAAGGACTTAAAAACGGAGTGTTCTATCAACGTGAAGATGGCTCCGTGTGGGCCGACCTTAAGCCGGAAGGACTTGACGAAAAGTTACTCCTACGCACAGATGGTACTTCGGTATATATGACACAAGACATCGGTACAGCTAAACTACGCTTTGACGACTATCCTATCGATAAAATGGTCTATGTAGTGGGTAATGAACAAAACTATCACTTCCAAGTATTGTCTATCCTCTTGGATAAATTGGGATTCAAATGGGGTAAGGAATTAGTTCACTTCTCGTATGGTATGGTGGAACTTCCGGAAGGCAAAATGAAAAGCCGTGAGGGAACAGTCGTTGACGCCGACGACCTCGCTCAAGATATGATTGATACTGCACGCGAAACTACACAAGAACTCGGAAAACTGGAAGAATGTTCTGAACAAGAAATCGCAGAAGTGTCTCGAGTGGTAGGCTTAGGTGCATTGAAATACTTCATCTTGAAAGTGGACCCACGTAAAAACATGTTGTTCAATCCAAAAGAGTCCATCGACTTTAATGGTAACACAGGTCCGTTTATTCAATATACCTATGCACGTATTCGTTCTGTATTGCGCAAGGCTGAAACACAAGGCATCAAAGCAGGTCAGGTAGATGTGAACGTGCCTTTGAAAGAAAAGGAAATACAATTGATTCAATTATTAGGCAACTATCCGGAAGTAGTCAGAGAAGCGGGTACTGAATTTAGCCCGGCTGTAATCGCTAATTACACCTATGACTTGGTAAAAGAATACAACCAATTCTACCATGACTACACCATATTGGGAGAAACGGATGAGGCTGTGAAACAAATGCGTATCACGCTCTCTGCTAATGTGGCAAAGGTCATCAAGAGCGCAATGGGATTATTGGGTATAGAAGTACCCGAACGTATGTAAGATGGCAGAAGTGCGCATTGACAAATGGCTCTGGGCAGTCAGACTCTACAAAACAAGGAGTCTGGCAGCGGAGGCATGCAAGAAAGGTAAGGTCTCATGCAACGGACAGACGCTCAAACCCTCACATGTAGTGAAGGTGGGAGAGGTCTATCATCTTAGACGTGCGCCTATCACCTTCTCCTATAAAGTACTGGCATTGGCACACAATAGAATGGCAGCTAAACTGGTGCCTGACTTTATGCTGGATGTCACTGCTCCCGACCAATTACAACTATTAGAACTCAACAGACTCGCACACGCTGCGGGAAGGGCAAGAGGAACAGGAAGACCCACAAAGAAGGAAAGACGTGACTTGGAGATGTTCATTGACCCTACGGACTGGATAGATGACATGGATGATTTTGAACTAGACGAAGATGTTAATAGCTAAGCAACTGAAGAAAACGAATGTGGCGGAATATCTGCTCTATATGTGGCACGTGGAAGACTTGATTCGCGCGCTGAATGCAGATATGGAGCGTATCGACCAATGTGTTGTAGAGGGATATCAGGCACAAGGGGAACAGAGAAAACAAATTTATGAGTGGTACGAAAGCTTGATTGACATGATGAGGGAAGAGGGAGTGATGGAGAAAGGTCATGTACAACTGGTCAAAAATACACTCAATGAACTGGAAGAACTGCACCTGGCATGCTTGCAAGAAGGACAAATGCCGGCATACAATGCGAAGTTCTACCAACTCTTGCCTGCACTTCAACTACTGAAAAGCAAGTCGGCAGATGCACAATGTGGCGATGTGGAAATATGCTTCGTCTTCCTCTATGGAATAATGCAACTTAAACGACAACAAAAAGAAGTGGCGCAAGATACTTTGAACACACAGCAAGAAGTGTCTAAATTAGTGTCTATGTTGGTTGCTGCTTACAATGAAAATCTTAAAGAACAGTAATGAATAGTTTCTTGAGGAAATATTTTAAGGGAGACCAAGGTATATGGGGTATCTACATGCTATTGTGTGTGGTATCTACCATCGTGATGTTTAGTGCAAGTAGTTTCTTTGTCTATCAAGACGGAACTTCGCATTTGAAACCTATCATGGAACACATCTTCTATTTGGTTCTGGGAGGATTCTTTGCATGGGCACTACATATGTGTTCAGTAAAGTTCATACGTCTGTTTGGTTACATTGTGGGCATTGCCTTCTTTGTAGCATTGTGTCTGATGTATGTGCCGGGTATTGGGGTAAAGCTTAATGGTGCACTCCGTTGGGTACATATATTGGTGACCTTCCAGCCTTCGGAAGGGGCTAAACTGGGATTGGTACTGATCATAGCCGACCTCTTATCGAGAGTTGGTAAACTCGAAGACTCTAAAATCTACTGGGCGGTTATTCTGTGCGCTATAGGTATATGCATGCCTATATTGCCGTCTAACTTCTCTACTGTGGCATTAATTGGCATTGTGGTGATTGTGATGCTCATGTTCTCTGATTTGGCGAAGAAGTGGCGTAGAATATCCTTCCTGGTACTGTCGGCTCTTGCGTTGTGTTTTGCACTCTATTTCGTGGTCAAAGTAATTCCGGCGGATAAGATTCCGGAACCATTGGAACGTGTGAACACATGGGTCAATCGGGTGGAAAGAAAGTATGTGGATACTGACCAAAAAGTAATTAATCCTATGGATGATATGCATAAGCAAATTACACATGGGAAGATTGCTATAGCGCGGGGAGGTCTCTTTGGTGTGGGACCTGGAAATAGTATCCAAAGAGACTATGTGCCTTTGGCTTTTGCTGACTCTATATTTACGATTATAGTGGAAGAATACGGACTGATAGGAGGGGTCTTTGTACTGATGCTCTATATGGCATTGTTCTTTAGAGTGGGTAGGATGGCCATACGCTCAGGTAGTGCTTATACGGTACTGGCGTCAATAGGACTCACACTCATGATGATTCTCCAAGTACTAGTCAATGTGTGGGTAGTGCTGGACTTAATGCCTGTCACCGGACAAGGTCTCCCGCTGATTGGACATGGGGGAACATCTATCTTGATTACGAGCCTGAACATGGGGGTACTGCTGGCACTAAGCAATGATGTGGAAATGCAATATGAAGCAGCTCAACAAGAAAAGGAGGTGGAAGAATTGCAAGAAGAGGAGGACAAAGATTTAAAGGTGATAGATTTGGAAGACGATGTGGATACCGACCTTGATTTGGACACAGATGATTTGGACACAGTATAATTTTTAAAATAACAACTTTATGAAACGCTATTTAATATCAGGAGGAGGAACCGGAGGACATATTTTCCCGGCAGTCTCAATTGCTAATGCACTGAAACGAAAACAACCTGATTGCGAAATACTCTTTGTCGGAGCGGAAGGAAGAATGGAAATGGAACGGGTTCCGGCTGCTGGATATAAGATAGTGGGATTACCCATTGCTGGATTTGACCGACAACGCCTATGGAGAAATGTGGCGGTGGCATGGAAATTAATGAAGAGTCTCTATAAAGCTCGTAAGGTCGTGAAAGACTTCAAGCCTGATGTAGCTGTAGGGGTAGGAGGATATGCGAGTGGTGCTGCGCTCAAGGCTGCTAATAACGCGGGGGTACCTACACTCCTGCAAGAGCAAAACTCTTTTGCAGGTGTTACCAATAAGTTGTTGGCTAAAAAAGCACAAAAGATTTGTGTGGCTTATGAAGGTATGGAACGCTTCTTCCCTGCTGATAAAATAATGTTGACAGGTAATCCCATCAGACAAGACTTGCTGAAGATTCAACCTAAGGCGACCGAAGCGTATAGTTTCTTTAACTTCTCGCCGGAGAAGAAGACATTATTGATTATTGGGGGTAGCCTCGGAGCACGTACCATCAATCAAAGTATTGCTGCCGGACTGGACAAATTGAAGGATGCTGGAATACAGGTGATATGGCAGACGGGTAAAAACTATTATTCGCAGGCGAAACAAGAGGCAACAATGGCTCAGAATGACCACTTGCTGGCTACTGACTTTATCAGCCGGATGGACTATGCCTATGCTATTGCTGATGTGGTGATTTCAAGGGCGGGGGCTAGTTCTATTTCTGAACTGTGCTTACTTAAGAAACCAAGCATACTCGTACCTTCGCCTAATGTGGCAGAAGATCACCAAACGCATAATGCAATGGCATTGGTAAATAAGGGGGCTGCAATACTGGTGAAGGATGCTGATGCTGTGGCGCAATTGGTGGATGTGGCACTAAAGGTGATGAACGATGAACAACAACTATCTGTGCTTGCTCAAAACATAGCATTGCTTGCTCAACATGATTCGGCTGATAGAATCGCTGATGAGGTAATTGCGCTGGCAGAATAGTAATGCTTGTTTGCTCTTGCTACAGGATTTGGATGATGAAGAAGTGCCTATGATATTTCCAGAGAATTTTGAACATAAGATTGATTTTGTTTCTATCAGACAACAACTGAATGATTTGTGTTCTTTCCTGCTGGGACAAGAAGAGGTGGAAAGAATGTGCTTTAGCACTAACATTCGTGAGATTGAATTGATGCTGGATGAAACGGAAGAGATGTGCAGAGTTCTCACGGACCCTGCATTGGACTTCCCGGCTGGGGCTTTCTATGATGTGCGTGAGGATCTTGCACGCATCAGGGTGGAAGGATTGTTCCTGGATGAGAAACAACTATTCTCCTTGAGAAAAACACTGGAATCTACACATGCTCTGTTAGAGTTCTTTAAGCATATTCCCAATGAAAACTATCCTTCCCTGTGTGCTATGGCACAACAGGTACAACCTGTAGGAGGACTCATCAGAGAGATTGATAGGGTGCTTGATAAGTTTGGACGAGTAAAGGATAATGCTTCGCCTGAATTAGCGAATATCCGCAAAGAATTGCTCGTTACGCAATCAAGCGTGTCAAGACTCTTAACGGGTATATTACGACAAGCACAAGCGGATGGTTATGTTGAGAAGGATGCTTCGCCTGCATTACGGGAAGGACGTCTGGTGATTCCGGTGTCTCCGGCTTACAAAAGAAAACTGGGCGGGATTGTACATGATGAGTCGGCTACGGGTAAAACGGTCTTTGTTGAACCGGCAAGGGTAGTGGAGGCTAATAATCGTATTCGTGAACTGGAAGGGGAAGAGAGAAGAGAAATAATGCGTATTCTTACGCATGTGTCGTCTTTATTGAGACCTCATATTCCTGACTTGTTGGCAACGCAGTTGTTCTTGGGACACATTGACTTCTTAAGGGCTAAAGCTAAATGGGCTGAACGTGTGAATGCTATTCGTCCGCATGTAGTGGACGAGAATATGCTTCAATGGGTAGGAGCAAAGCACCCATTGCTACTCTTGGCTCTACAAAAACAGAATAAGCAGGTTGTGCCACTTGATATTACATTGTCATCGAATAAACGTATTCTGGTTATCTCTGGTCCGAATGCGGGTGGTAAGTCGGTTTGTTTAAAGACAGTGGCACTCTTACAGTACATGCTTCAATGTGGCATGCCGCTGCCCTTACAGGAAGAGAGTGTGGTGGGGATTTTCTCGGATATATTTATTGATATTGGCGATGAGCAGTCTATTGAGGACGACTTATCTACTTATAGTTCTCACTTAAGGAATATGAAGTATTTCTTGCGCTATTCAAGTGAGAAAACACTGCTATTGATTGATGAATTTGGAGGGGGAACTGAACCGCAAATCGGAGGTGCAATTGCTGAATCGATATTGGCTAAGTTGAATGCGAATGGTGCTTACGGAGTAATCACCACGCACTACACAAACCTAAAACTCTTTGCCGAAGATACGGAGGGGGTGGAAAATGGTGCAATGCTGTATGATAGACATAATATGCAACCGCTCTTTCAGTTGGAGATTGGACGACCGGGTAGTTCGTTTGCTGTGGAGATTGCAAGGAAAATTGGACTGCCGGAGCAGATTATACAAGCGGCTACGGAGATTGTGGGTACGGAGCAAGTGGACTATGATAAATACTTGCAGGATATAGCACGTGATAAACGCTACTGGGAAAATAAACGACAGAAGATCAGACAACAAGAAAAGAAACTGGAAGAAACGATTGCACGTTATGAGGGTGAGATGAATACCATTCACAAAACGCGTAAGGAACTTATCAGCCAAGCTAAAAAAGAGGCAATGGACCTCTTGCAACAGTCTAATGCTGTTATTGAAAACACAATCCGCAAAATAAAGGAATCGCAAGCGGATAAGGAGAATACCAAGGCTGCAAGGCAAGACTTAGAGGCCTTCAAAGAGAAAATAGCGCCTGCTCGTCCTGTAAAAGTCTTGAAACAAAAGACACAGAAGGTGCAGGATGTATTGAAGGTAGGGGATAGTGTCACCATAAAGGGACAGAGCATTGCCGGACATGTGCTGGATATTCAAGGAAAGAAAGTCACTGTGGCTATGGGACAATTGAAGACGACACTATCCATCACGGATGTGGAAAAGATTAGCCATAACCAAATGCGCAAGCAGGGAAAGATGACTACTTCTGCACGTTCGGGGTCGGATGACATAAGACGTACTAAACTCTCCTTCAAGCAGGATATAGACCTAAGGGGAATGCGCGTGGATGAAGCAGTACAGGCTGTAATGTATTTCATTGATGATGCCGTGATGGTGGGTGCCGGCACCGTGAGAGTATTGCATGGAACGGGTACGGGTGCACTCAGACAAGCCATACGACAATATCTATCTACTGTTGCGAGTGTCAAGAGCTACCGCGATGAACACATTCAATTAGGAGGAGTCGGAATTACAGTAGTGGAACTGGATGACTGATACTTCTCTATCGCCATAGCTGTCATTAGATTTTACCAAACTTTATAGACTAAGGAACATTCTCATAGTGATAGTTCCTCTCCCTACGAAGACTTCACGATGGGAGAGTATATGGCTGTATTTAGGTGAATGAAGGTCGGATAACCCATAAAGGGAAAAGGCCTCTATGACGGCAATCCTTTGCCAAACTTTTGCTTCACAAAGCGTTTTAAAGTCTTGATGAATTGGAAGTCTTCTGTGTGACTTTGGTTGATGATACTGAAGAATGTGCCTGTGTCGTCGCCTGTGCCGTCTTGATGTGGATAAACAACAAGGAATGATTTGTCGGCAAAGAACTTTTCCAGCATAATCGGCATTTCTTCAAACAAAGGATGATAGGACACAGTGGAACGGCGTGCTTGCACCACGGCTAACATGTCATTTGACTTGATGTTCTTAGCTATAATGAGAAAGTCTTCCCAATCATTCAGTTCCATAAATTTCACGCCTACTATATCGCGCTGCTTTTGTTTGGTGAGGATATGTAATATTTGGATGGTCTCTTTGGAGGCGTAGAACACCACTTTCGCTCCCAACTGGATGGAGAGTTGGCGTATGCGTTCATACCATGCCAAGAATCCTGTTTCTTTCTCGGCTTTGGGAGGAACTGCCACAAGGATGCGTTTCAAGGTGTTCAGGGGTTGTGTGTGGTGATAGATATAGATTCCTTGTGAAACGCTTTGTAAGAGTGAGTTGAATATAAAGCCATATACGGATTCATTGCCTTTTTGCTTGATGTGTAAGCCTATCACAATGTCTGTAATGTTCTTCTGTTCGGCTGTCACCTTAATACCATTGGCAGTATTGGGGTCAACACATGCTACCATCTCTACGCTGTTGTCGGTGGCGGAGGCTGTCTTGGCTGCGTGCTCCAGCAGATTAGTGGCATAATCATTCTGACTACGGTCATGAATCACAGAGAGTGCATACATACCTGTGTTCTTACGCCCCTTCATCAGAATGGATAGTTCTATCAGGTTGTCACAGGTGTTTGGATTGGATATCGGTATAAGGATACGTTCTTCTTTGCTCTCGTCTATGTCTGTTGATTGTTCTTCTGTAATGCGCTTAGAGGCTTTTTCGGTGACAATTGAACTGATGGCACAGGTGATTAATATCATCACAATCGTACCATTGAGCACGTGCTCGTTTAGCAGATGAGTTCCGTCGGGAAGAATGATGCCGTAACCAATCATCACAGCAGCCAATGTTGCTGCGGCTTGTGCATTACTCAATCCAAATATCATGCTGCGCTCTGTGGCTTGCATACGGAAGGTCTTTTGGGTGAGGTATGCGGCAAGCCACTTACTGAAGGTGGCTACTATCGTCATTACAAGGGCTACTATCAATGTCTCCCAGCCTTGAACAAACACGCGAAGGTTCACCAGCATCCCCACGCTGATGAGGAAGAAAGGGATAAATAGTGCATTACCCACGAAGTTGATGCGATTCATCAAAGGGGAAAGGTTAGGTATGAGCTTGTTTAAAGACAAACCCACCAGAAAGGCTCCAAGAATGCCTTCTAAGCCGGCTAATTCTGCTAAATAGGAACTCAAGGCCACAGCTCCTAGTACAAAAGTGTATTGTAGGATGCTGTCATGATGTCGCTTGAAAAACCAACTGGCTACTTTGGGCACTACCATCAAGACGAAGATGCAAAATAGGCAACTTAACAATAAGAAGCGAACCCAAAATAGGGCATTCACCGTTCCTTTGTACATGCCTGTTATAGCGGCCAAGATAATCAATGAGAGGGTCACCGTCACCATTGTACCGCCTATGGTGATATTCACGGATTGATTCTTGGATAAGCCATATCTGCTCACGATTGGATAGGCCATCAGCGTGTGTGAGGCATACATGCTGGCCAGAAGGGTGGAGGCGATAAAAGAAAAGTTCAGAATGTGCATACCTGTCACTATTCCAATTCCCATCGGGATTAAGAATGTGTACAAACCAAAGATAAAACTTTTATGCCTGTTTTTCTTGAAGTCATTGATGTCAATCTCCAGCCCGGAAAGAAACATGATGTATAATAAGCCTACACGACCAAATAATTCAAAACTTTCGTCATGGGCAATCAGATTGATTCCATGTGGCCCCAATGCCACTCCGGCAAGTATCAAGACGATAATGGATGGTATGTGCAGACGCTTCAATAATAAAGGTGCAAGCAAAATAATGGCCATTACCACGCCAAAAATCAGAGTGGGATTATGTAGAGGAAAGGATAATCCGATGGTTTCTAAACTTTCTAACATCTAAGGACTGATTGGGGTTGTTCTTTTCTACTGCAAAGGTACGGCTTTCTTCCTTTTAAACAAAGTATTACAGCAAAATGTTTGATATGTAATCCGTCTTGCTCATTCTAAAAAATAATGAAACAGAAGAAAAATAGTTAACTAAATTTGTTTCAAAGATTGAATTGTTCTATATTTGCAAATTGTTGTTAATGGAATTTAATCTGTTTACCTTGTTAAGAAGATTTATTATCAACCATTTTAATAAATAATCAGTATGAAAATGAAAAACTTATTCAAATTGTTTGCTGCTGCATGCATTTTGGCTTTTGCTGCATGTAGTGGAGAAACTTCGGGCGGAGTCACCGGTCCTACTGTTACTCCTGGACATGGTGATACTGGTGGTAATACCACAACTACCAATGGCGATGGTACGCGTAACAATCCTTTCACAGTGAGCGACGTAATGGCTAAAGCAAGTGCTGCTGCCGGTCCTTATTGGGTAAAAGGTTACATCGTGGGACAAGTTCCGGGTATGGCTTTGGCTGAAACTGAGTTTGCTGAACCTTTCACCACTGCTACAAACCAAGAAACGGGTGCTGTCCTTACTTACAACACGAACATCATGATTGCAGAAGCGGCTGATGTTACTGACTACAACAAATGTGTACCTGTGCAATTACCTTCTGGTCCTGTACGTATGGGATTGAACTTGCCTGAAAACGGACAAATGCTTGGACAAGCAGTTCTCCTCTATGGTAACTTGGAAAAATATTTCAAAGTGGATGGTGTGAAATCTGTACTCTTTGCTGAAGTGAATGGAGAAAAATTTGGTATGGACCCGGATGAACAACTTACTGAACCTTCTGATGGTGAACCTGGCTCTATGGATATGCCTTTCTCTGTTGCTCAAGCTATCCAACACCAAGGTGCTAAGGATAACAAAATCAAAGTATGGGTGGAAGGATACATCGTGGGTGCATACGGCAATAGCAAAGCTCCTGTTTATGGAGAAGCGGCTCTCACAGCTGACAACCAATACAACGTGTTGATTGCTGACGCTGCGGATGATTACACTACTTCTGTTTGTGTGCAATTGCCTGCCGGCGTTATCCGTGACGGTGTTAATCTTGTGGCGCATGGTGAAAACTTGGGTAAAAAACTCAAAATCCATGGTACACTCGAACCTTACAACACGATGCCTGGTGTGAAAAATGGTGATGAGGCTTACTTGGATGGTAAAATCGTGGATGGAGCTATCGACGTGACTGGTAAAATCTTTGCTGAAACTTTGCTTACACAAGAAAGCTTTGATAAATTTACTGCTTATAGCGTAAAGGGTGACCAAGTTTGGACTTTTGATGAACAATATGGAGCGAAAATGTCTGGATACGTAAATGGTGCTACATTGGAAAACGAAGACTGGTTCATCACTCCGGCTATTGACTTGACTGGTAAATCTGCTGTAACTTTCAGTTTTGAACATGCTCGTGGACCTAAGGGTAGCATGGCAGTGGATGTGTCTAACTATGTTGTCTTGATCTCTAACGACTATGTGTCTGGTGATCCTAATGCTGCTACTTGGGAAGTTGTTGAAGGTGTAAATCACGGAACTACTGCATGGGGATATGTTTCTTCTGGTAAATTGCCTATCCCTGATGCTTTCTTGACTGCAAATTGCCGCATCGCATTGAAATATACTTGCGACAACACTGAGTCTGCTACCTGGGAAGCAAGAAACTTCGTAGTGGAATAATAGTGATTGTTCAATCCTTACTATAAATAGGATGTGTCAGTGTATGGCACATCCTGTTTTGTTTTAATTGCCGCCGGTACAAAGGCTAAAGTTTCGTAATTGCTGTATGTATGTGCTTGAGTTTCTTCTTTCTCTTTTAAAGTGTTATCTCTTGCTTTTGTAGAAGACAGGGTGCACTTTGCTCTAAAATCCACGCAACAACTTGGCTGAAAATGCCTCTATGGATGTGTTTATTCAATGAGCAGATAATCAGCTGTATAGTGATTTCCTCTGTTAAAAAACTCAAAAAACACATTGTGTTTTGGATAAATATCCGTACTTTTGCACATGAATAAAAAAGTGTGCATAGCATAACACAAACCATGGAACGCATCTTAACGTCCATATTAAAACGCTTTTATTGGCTGTTGATTTACATCTTTACAGCTGCGGGTTCTGTCAGTCTGAAAGACGATATGTTTGGAGTGCGCGAGCAATTCAAATCATGGAAGTCTGCAGGCTATGAGACAGTCAATGCGGCTAGTGCTGATGATGACATCAAGGCTGAAAAAGCAAAAACATGTGACACTTACGTTTGTTCTTTTGATTATGTAGAAGATACTATTGACCATCTCAGAGAGTATCTTTGCCAGTTGGCTAATCTTGCCGCTCGTCTCTTTGATGGCGTCTTTTCATGTCCGGAAGCGCATCGCATTCGTCTGCGCGTTTGTTCTGACTGATTCTGTTTACTTCCCCTCATCTAAAATGTGAAGAATAACTCCTCTTCACATCTGTTGTGTTTATGCCTCGTTTCGCACTATGACACGACGCAATCAATGAAAAAAATCAATTTTAATGTATATAACATGAAAAAAATCTACTATCTCGTGGCACTATGTGCTACAATCTTATTGCCCCAGCTTACTATGGCTGATGATTTTCAGATTCCTAATGCGGGATTTGAAAACTGGGAATACGATGCTCTTAATCAGTTTGAGGATGGACAACGTCCGGTGGGATGGAATACATCGAATATTAAGAAAACCGTAGTGGGTATTACTGCCGGTGCCAACATGGTTTTCCCGGACGGTAATCCTCATTCGGGTACCTATTGCGCTAAAGCGATTAATACAGAAGTGGGAGCGGCTGGTATAAAGGAGACTAGTCCGGCTTGGTTCACACTTGGTAAACCTTGGTCGTGGATCAGTGGGATAAATACTGGTTCTGCTACAGCGGGTACGGATGGCGGTATTACATTTACGCATCGTCCTGACACAATGAGTGTGTGGGTGAAGCGTACTTCCAGTGGCAATGTAAATGCACACATCATATTCTATTCTTGGAAAGGTACATCTAAAGGTACAAGTTATTTGAATAAGGATAATGGATGTTCGGAAACAACACACTACGATGAAGAGTCTGACATTCGAATCCAAGCGGATGGTAATGTTTGTACTATTGCAGAAAAGGCTACACAAGTGGCTGAGGCTCAATGGCGCTCCATGGAGCGATTCAACGATTGGACCTTGATTAAAGTGCCTATTCGTTACCTCGCGGACGAAAAACCTGAAAAAGCTAACATAATCATCTCTGCAGCTAACTATCCGAATAAGCGAGATAATGCAGAGGTGGAAAAAAACGCAACTATCTGGGCGGATGACATCCAGTTGATTTATAGTTCTAAACTGGAAGAAATCAAAATTGTTAGACCGGGCGAAACTATTGAACGTCCTATAGCAGGTGTTTCGCCTAATGTAACTGAATATACCTATTCCTTAGGTCAAGGTGCTACAGCTACTGACATTCCTGAAATTCGTTGCTATCGTTCGGGCAGACGACTTTCTGATTCGGAATGTCAAATCGTTTATGCCTCTGAATTAGACAAACCTTCAACTATAACTATATATGCAGAAGACGGTTCGTCGTCTTCCACCTATCAGGTGATTTTTGCGGCTAAGAAATCGGACAATGCTAATCCATCGGCTATTACGATTGATGGCGAAGCATTGACCGGTTTTGTTGCCTACAACCAAAACTATGACATCGAACTCCCTTATGGAACGAAGTCTTGCCCACAAATTGACGTAATAAAAGGCGAAGACGAACAAACCTACACGGTGAATTGCACCGGTGTGCCGGGTGTGGCTACTATTGTGGTTACTGCTGCTGACGGAGTGACTAAGAAAACATACACGCTCAACCTTTCTGTGGGTAAACTCACGGATAATACACTGGCTGATATCTTGGTAAATGGTGTTTCTTTGACTGGATTTGCTCCTACTAAGACAAAATATAAAGTGGAACTTCCTTTGGGCACTACTGCTGCGCCTACCATCACACCGGTTTCGGCTTATCCGGAAGGTGAACAAACCATCACAGTGGTGGATGGCGGACTCGATGGAACTACTACAATTACAGTTACTCCGCAAGGGGGCACATCGCGTACGTATTCTATTTCCTACATCATCACTGAGTCTTCTTACGCACTCTTAAAGGATATTCAAGTGGGTGGGGTCTCTTTACAAGGTTTTGACCCTGAAGTGAAAAGCTATAACTATGCACTACCTCTGGGTGTAAACGAAGTACCTGCAATCACATACGTAAAAGGGGATGCATATCAAACTGTGGACGTTCTGACGGGTGGTATTGATGGGGTTACTACTATCACGGTCACGGCACAAAATGGCACGAAGGTTATCTATCGTATCACATTCTCTGCTGTCAAGTCTTCGGTTTCTACACTGAAAGATATCTTGCTCAATGGTGAGTCGCTCGCTGGTTTTGATGCTAACACCACCGCCTACAAGGTGCAATTACAACAAGGCACTACTGCTGCTCCTGTTGTGACTTATGTTAAGGGGGACGACTATCAAACGATTACCCTCAATGAGGGCGGATTGACTGGTACTACACGTATTGTGGTAATGGCTCAAGATGGATCGGTGACTACCTACACCATCACATTCGAAGTACAAAAGTCTTCTAATGCTACCTTACAAGCGATTATGCTGGATGGCAAAATGCTTGATGGATTCTCGGCTACAAAGACTAACTATGAAATCACCCTCCCACGTGGTACTACTAAACTTCCTGAAATTACATGGACGGCGGCTGATGCTTCTCAGACAATCCGTAAAGTAGAAGGTGGTGTAAATGGGGAAACAAAAATCACTGTAAAAGCTCAAACGGGTGCAATTACTGTGTATAGTTTGAAATTCTCTGTGGAAACAAATAATAATGTCAACCTTAACGAAATCAAAATAGATGGTGTGACCATCACCGGATTCCAACCTTCTGTACTCGATTACACCGTGGAACTGCCTGCTGGTACTACCTTGTTCCCGGACATTACTTACACCAAGGCGGATGCTGCACAAAGTGTAGTCGTTACAAAGGGAGGTTTGAATGGAACAACACAAATCCTCGTGAAAGCGGAAGATGGTACTACGCGTATCTACACCATCACATTTAGTGTACAGAAGTCTGAAAATGCTTTCCTCAAAATGATTTATGTGGATGGACAGCCTTTGGCGGGATTTGTGCCTTCTACATTAAATTACAACTATGTGTTGTCGGCTGCTGTAACGCAATGCCCTGACATCACGGTGGATAAGGAAGTCGGACAAAATGTGTCCATTGCTGTGCCTAAAATCACAGGTATGGTGCGCATTGAAGTGACACCGGAATCGGGTAGCAAGAATGTTTATACGATTGACATCAACTATCCGCAATCTAATAACTCTAAACTGCAAAGCATTACGCTCGACGGACGTGTTATTGAGGGGTGGAACGCTAATACTACCGACTATACCATCACACTCCCGGCTTCGGCTACAGCAATACCGGTGGTGGGATATGTTCTTGGAGAAAGTAAACAATCGGTTATCACGGAAACGAATGCTATTACGGGTGACACTAAGTTAATCGTCAAAGCTGAAAATGGTGAAACGACTACTTATCATGTCATCTTCAATAAACTTAAATCAACGAATGCACGCTTGGCTAACATTCTCTTAGATGGAGTGTCTATCGCTGGTTTCAATCCTACTAAAACGGACTACCAATACATCTTGCCGGTTGGAACTACTGCAGCTCCTACTATTACTTATGTTAAAGGTGACGAACGTCAACATGTTACCCTCATCTCTCCGGCGGTGGAAGGTAATGCTCAATTGGTAGTCGTGTCTGAAGATGCTTCGGCTTCTACTACTTATTCTATCAAACTTGCATTCCAACCTTCTTCTAATAAGAACCTGGAAAAAATTATCTTGACGCAACGCTCTGTGGCATACGAGAAAATCCTTACAATGGATGACTTTGCTACGTCTGATACGATCACCATTGACTGGATTGCCGACATTCCTGCTCCTACTGCTACTTATGTGGCTGCGGAGGAAAGACAAATGGTGGCGTTGGCGGATGCCGGACTCAATGGTACAGAAATCCTCGTTGTGGCTGAAGATGGTTCACAAAGAAAATTTGTAATACGATACAACATCGTTAAAACAAATGTGGCCATGTTGAGCGACTTGCAAATGTATAATGCTACTGAGGGTGCATTTGCTTCTTTGCCTGATTTTGCATACGACAAGTTTGAATACACGGTAGAACTCCCTTGGCGTACGAAGGTCCCTCCTGTACTTAATCCTAAACCTATGCTCAAAGGCCAAATCATAGAAATGACCTATGGGGGAGTTGAGGGGCCAACGAAGATTGTAGTGACGGCTGAAGATGGAGTGGCTAAACAAACTTATACCGTCAATTTCAAAGTGAAGAAATCAAGTGTGGCTACCCTCTCTGCTATCTACTTTGATTATGATAACTTACAAGAAATTCCGGGATTCAATCCTACTACTTACGACTACACCATCTCTCTCCCATATGACACGAAGTCGGCACCGCTCTTGACCTGGGACTTGGGCGAAGAAAATGGTTCTGTGCTTACGGAACAAATCGTAAACTACCAAGCTGGAAATCTCTACACTCCGGCTACTATTAAGGTAAAGGCTGAAGATGGAACAACACAAACCTACACCATTCGCTACGCAATGGAAGGTAGTGGAAAGGAGAATATATTAACGGGTATCACTGTGGGAACCATTCCGGTAATGCTTCAAAAGGATGTTTATAACTACGTGGTTGACTTGCCTTATGGCACAAAGGAAATCCCAACTATCAATATTGCTAAATCTTTCAAGGAGCAAAGCACATTCATCACGTCTAAGGGTATCTTGGGGGGAACACGCATTGTGGTGTTCTCAAATGATGGAGTGGACAACCGCACGGTTTACAACCTTACCTATCGTGTGGCTGAACAACCTGTACTCCTCACGGCTATAAAGATTGATGGCGTAGAATTACCTATCTTCGACCCAAGAGAAACTTCTTACATCTGGAATGTGGAAGCAATCCCAACTGCTGTGGAAGCTGTTGCTGCGACAGGCGCTTCTATATTGGAAGAAACTATCGACCAAAACAAAGCGAAAGTGGTAGTGAAACGTGATGATCAAGAGGTAACATACTGGGTTCACTTCCACTATCCACAACACATCATTCCGAATGCTGACTTCTCTAAATGGACAAAAACAAAAAAAGCAGAAGGAGTACTAAAGCCGGAAGGATGGGAAGTGCCGGCTGATGCCGACAAAGTGTTGGATAATATATGGACTTTGATACCAGGACCTTATTATACTGGTGGCGAAGTAACCCAAGCTGGTGATAATACTGTATTGCTGAATACAATCTATCATAGAGCACCATATGGAGCTATTCCGGGTATGATGACAATTGGTACTTTGACAATGAAACTGAAAGAGAATAATGGTACAATATCATCTGTTTCTGGGGGTATCCCATTCTACAATACGCCAAACCGATTTATGCTGGACTATCAGCCAATCTCATTTAATCAAATGGACAATTGGAGAATACTATTGAAGATTAATGATACAGAAGAACATTTATATAAAGGTTCTTTTAACGGATTGGGAGAATGGCAGGTGGCATCACAGGAAATTAATACTACAATAGAGTATTTTAAGCAAATAAACTTGACGCTCAACTCAGCGCATAGCGAAAATGCCCAGTCTATTAAATATGGTCAATTTGATGATGAACCGCAGTCTAAACTCTATGTCCGCAATCCTCGCTTCTGGTACAACAACCTCCTTGCTGCTATCTCAGTAAATAATGCGCCACTGGATGGATTCAATCCGAATGTCTTTGAATATACTTATACATTAGAGGCTGAAAACTTTGTCTTGCCTAAGATTGAAATGACGGGTCAAGTGCAAGACCAACAACATCGTATCGTTTGGTCGGATGAGGTGAACGGTGAACGTACGGCTACTATCACGGTAACGGCTGAGGATGGTTCTACACAAGGCTACACCATCAAGTTCATGCGTCCGGCGTCGGCGAATAAATTCTTGAAGTCTGTCAAGGTGAATGGTGTTCTCCTCTCTGACTTTGCTGCGGATAAGTATGTGTATTCATACTCCTTGCCTAACATGACACGCACCATGCCTAATGTGGAAATTGAAGGGGCTAACTACAACCAAACGATTTCTTACGCATTTGAGGGTAATGAAAAGTTCCTGATCACTGTTAAGGCTGAAAATGGGGATGAACAACTTTATACCATCAATATCATTGAGGAAAAGGATAATGTCACTGCGCTTCAATCACTCTCTGTGGATGGATATGCCCTCGCTTATGATGCGGCTGTGAAGTCTTATGATGTAGAACTCCCGGCGGGTGCGGTTGCTCCGTATGTGTTCTTTAAGAAATCATCTGAAGGTCAACAGGTGAATGTGGTGGCTGATAATGATAAGGTCCTCTTGAACGTAACGGCTCAAGATGGCATCGCGAAGGCTACTTATACTGTCAATTTCCTTCGTCCGATTGCTCCTTCTACTGCTCAACTCACTTCGCTCTCATTTAATGGCTATCCGGTAGATGGATTCGCACCTGATCGCTATGTGTATGACTATGATGCGGAGGTTGAACCTGAATTGACACTGCACTACACAAGCCAATTGCCGTCTGACAAGATTACACACATCATCACGGCTGACTCTGTACTCTTGCTTATTACCAATAAAGCGGCTGTGAAAAATGTTTACCGCATTAATTGTGCCGGCTCCTTGAGTGCTGATGCTTCTCTTGAATCGCTCACATGCAACTATCGTCCTGTCGATGGATTCGCTCCTGCATTGACGGATTATCCGGTGGAAACAACTCGATTGGCTTATCCGCATGTAGCGGCTAAAACCTACCATCCACAGGCTCAAATGCAAGTGACCTACGCTGTGAATACGGCTAACGAACGTGTCTTCTCATTTAATACTGCCAGCGAAAAGGGTACGCAACAATCTACTCTCCTTCGTTTGGTTACTCCTCAAGAAACTTCTACAGCATTGGGTGCAATCTTACTCAACAATAATCCTTTGCGTGAAAACGGAGATGTATATGTGTCCTCTTCTGTTTATCAACCGGAAGTGAAAGATTACACCATACGTCTGCGTAGTGCTTCGCCTAAGATGACGCAACCTTCTATGCCTAACTTGGGTGTTATTGCGGGAGCTTATGGACAAACGGTTGAAGTGGAAAACAACGGTATCAGTGGCGACACCTACATCACAGTCACTTCACAATCGGGTGATGAGACGACCTACACATTGAAGTTCGCTCCGGAATTGTCTTCTAATGTACAATTGGATAACCTTCTCATCAACTACGAAACAATCGAAGCATTCCAACCTAAACGTTACTTCTACGAAATTGACCTTCCTAAGGGTAGTGACCTCCCTGTGGTAAGCTGGCAACAAGCGGATGCTTTCCAAACGGTTGTGTTGAAAGAGTATGAAAATCGTATCGATGTAGTGGTAACGGCTGAAAATGGTGATTCTGAAACCTATCAAATTGACATCAACTGGTTGCCTTCTAACGAAACGAATATTGAAAGTATCTTGAGTAATGGTCAACCATTGGATGGATTCAACCCAACTATTTACGACTACTTCATTGAACTTCCGGTGGGCACTACCACAGAGCCGATGCTCAAAATTGTAGCGGGTGCTGAAGGTCAAAGCATCTCTATCACAAACGGTGGCGTAAATGGAATTACTACAATCACTGTGGTCGCTCCGGATGGGGTTACTACACGTGACTACCGTCTGCACTACAACTTGCTCATGTCTGAAAATAATAAACTGGCGATGATCTACCTCAATGGTAACGACCTTCCTGGATTTAATCCGGACGTCAGAGACTATGATGTGCTCCTGGCTATGGAAGACCCAACTCCACTGGTTACTTGGAAAACGGGTGACGACTTCCAAACAGTTACTCGAACTACAAGGGAAGACGGCACGGTGGTGCTCACAGTGGTGCCTGAACGTGCGGAACTGAAATACGAATACATCATACGCTTCTCACGTGCGGCTTCTAAAAATGCTAACTTGCGTTCTATCGAAATTGACGGGGCTGTTATTGAAGGTTTCAAGGCGGATATGTACAACTACACAGTGAAACTCCCTGTGGGTACGGATGCGGTTCCTTATGTCTCTTACACAAAAGCGGAAGAATGGCAAACGGTGGAATACACAGAACCGACTTCTCTCGCAGAACCGGCTGTTATCAAAGTGTTCGCACAAGACAACTCATACACAAATACATACTATGTCATGTTTGAACGCTTGTTGTCGGATGTTGACACACTGAAGGCTATCTTTGTGGGTGGATTGCCATTGGAAGATTTTAAGGCAACTCAGTCTGCTTACGAACTCACCTTGCCTTATGGCACTACTCAGCTTCCGGAAATCTCTTACGAGGTGGGGGATAGCTATCAAAAGGTTGAACTCGTCGCTTCTGATAAAGCTTACACCTTGATTGTTACGGCTGAAAATGGTCAACATAGAACCTATGCGGTAGTGTTCTCTATTGAAAAGTCTGCTAATGCTGACCTTGCTGCAATCTACCAAAATGGAACGCTCCTGGATGGATTCGACCCACAAATCACGGACTACGAAATTGCTCTTCCTTATGGTACTACTGAATTGCCTCGTGTTACGGCTGAAAAAGCGGAAATGGCACAAACCATACTGATTAAGCCGGCTACACAAATCAAGGATACTACCTACATCACTGTTACGGCTGAAAATGGTATGCAACAAGAGTACAAGGTGACTTATGTGGTGAAGAAATCAAATAATGCGCTCCTCAAAGCAATCTATATTGATGGAAAACCATTGACTACTACAGCTAAAGAATTCTTAGCTGATCAAGACTTCGCTCCGGAAAATATGGAATACCAAATCGTGCTTCCGGTTTATTCTAAGGTCTTGCCTACAATTACATGGGAGGCTCAAGTGGCTGAATCGTTGGTGGAATACCAAATGAATGCTTGTACTTCTTGTGATGTGGCTCAGGGCACGGCTACACTGCGTGTCGTGGCACAAGACGAAACGGATGAAAATGAATACATCATTACATTCACTACGCAACTCTCTGCTAATGTACTCCTGGAGGATATTACTATCAATGGTAAATCATTGAGTGGATTCAGTCCGGATACGAAAGAATATGTCTTGTCGTTCCCTGTGGGTACCGACTCTACGGCATTCCCAACGAAAGACCAAATCAGTGTGACAATATCTGAAAATGGACAAACCTACACAGTGATTGATAATCAACCTAACTTGTTGATTATTCAGGTTACTGCTCCTGATGGTGTGACGAAGGGCACTTACGTGATTCTTTCTGAAATCGCATTGTCTGACAATGTCTTCCTCGCTGACTTGACCTTGCATGGCAACACAATTCAAGGTTTTGATTCTACGAAACTGGAATATACTTATCTGTTGCCTTTCGGAACTGCTGAAATATCGCTCGATTGGGTGGGATACACTCCGGGGGATGAGTATCAAGAGGTACTGCTCACTACGAGTGGTAATGTTGCTGAAGGTGATGCTGCTGTCAACATCTTTGTTACAGCTCAAGACGGAACTGAAGCAATCTATACCATACACTTTGTGGTGACTGAGGATGACCCTGCTAACTTCCCATCTCAAGATGACATCTGCTTGGCAAAACTGGGAGATGGTAGATGGAGAGCTACTTCCATAAGAAACAACGTGCAAGTGTTCTTATATGATATGTTCGGACACAGACTCGCTTATGGAATGATTCCTGTTCTCGACCCGAATGAAAAAGACTTTATGTGCGAAGCTGGATCTACTACTGTGGGACTTGACTTCACATTGCCGAAGAAAGAAAATCTGTATGTGTTTACTTTCGTTTACAAAGGAAAAATTCTTCGCTCTGTAAAAGTATCGCACTAAGCGCATAAAGATTATCCGATAGAAACGACCGACTTAAAAATAATTTTAAGTCGGTCGATTTTGTTTAATCCTAATTAACGACGTGTGGCTAATACCAGATGTACAGAAACTCCGCTACTCGCCCTGCGAATGTCCTGTCATCCCCGCGACCATCTCGGGACCATCTCGGGACCACTAGATAGGAATAAGATAGAAAACTACAGAGCAAAACACACCCGCAAACTATCCTAATATATATAGCAAAAATATACTGACTGCGTTAATAACAGCAAAAAAAATGGCTGAAATGACCTAATCCTTTCGGGTCTCTGTTTTTTTTTCTATATTTGCCGACTATTAGAGCTGGAACAATAGAGGGGGATGTAGAAACGGCATACTTTTTGAAAAACACAAAATAAAACTAAAAACTATAAAAGCAATGAAAACAATTAAAACCCTAGCCTTGGTAGTGATGGCACTATTCCTCACTGAAAATCTCGCTGCACAATTACCTTCTGTTACTTTGAAAACTATCGAAGGTAAAACAATTAACACGGCTAAATTATCTAACGACGGAAAACCTTTTGTAATCACATTCTTCGCTACATGGTGCAAACCTTGCCAAAGAGAACTCAAAGCAATCAACGAAGTATATGCTGATTGGCAAGATGAAACCGGCATGAAAGTGGTGGCGGTTTCTATCGATGAAGGACAAAATGCAAATAAAGTAAAACCTTTGGTTGACGCTTCTGGATGGGAATATGAAGTGCTGCTCGACTCTAATGGTGACTTCAAACGTGCTATGGGCGTTGGTCCTATCCCTGCCTTGTTTATCATTGACGGAAATGGTAAAATCGTTGACCAACACTCTGGCTATACTGATGGCTCTGAAGAAGAAATTATTGCTAAAATTCGTACCTTGTTGAAGAAATAAGGATTCACGAGCATTCATCGATTATATTCATTATGAAGAAATTCGGTTTCTTACTGACATTTGCTTTAATCTGTTCATGGGCTGCCTATGCTCAAGATGAGCAGGCACCGGTTACACTCTCGGGGGCGCTCCAAACGGATATGCTATTCCCGGAAGAGGATGAAGCTATCGGAACGGGTACATATGAGGATAGATTCCTCTCTAATACGTATTTGGACCTTAATTTGAATAGTAAATATGTAACGGCTGGTGCAAGACTGGAATTACTGCAAAAACCTCTCCCTGGTTTTGAATCTGACTTTGCCGGTGCTGGATTGCCTTATCTCTTTGTGGCGGGACGCTACAAATGGGCAGAACTTACTGTAGGGGATATCTATGACCAATTTGGTAGTGGATTTATATTGAGATTCTACGAGGAAAGATCGCTCGGAGTGAGCAACTCTCTCAGAGGGGGAAGACTCGTGTTGAGCCCATATAAAGGTATTAGATTTAAAGCCTTAGGGGGTAAACAACGTGTGTATTTTAATTACAGCCTCCAAAATAAACTTGGTTTTGATTACTCAAGTGGGGCGGTATGGGGTGCCGACCTGGAATTGGGTATCAATGAATGGATACCAAAAATGCAAGAGAATAATTGGTACCTTACATTGGGGGGATCTTTCGTAAGTAAACACCAACCGGCGGATTTGAGCCCTAATAGCTTTATTCTGAATCTGCCCGAGAATGTGGCTGCTACTGATGTGCGTGCTCGCTTGCAAAAGGACAACTGGAACTTCCTCGTGGAATATGCCTACAAGTTTAACGACCCGAGTCAAGATAATGGATACATCTACCGACCTGGTCAAGCTTTGATGTTGTCGGCGGTTTACTCAAAGAGAGGTATGAGTGCTTTCTTGCAAATCAAACGTAGTGAAAATATGTCATACCGTAGTGACAGGGATAGAGAAGGATCGGCTGGATTTATCAACCACATGCCGGCTTTCTCAATGACACACACTTATGCCCTGCCTGCTCTTTATCCTTATGCTACTCAAATTGCGGATGGTGAATGGGCTTTCCAAGGGGAGTTCGCTTATAATTTTAAGAGAAAAACTCCAATGGGAGGAAAGTATGGTACTACACTGAAACTGAATGCAACCTATATACATAGTTTGAAAAAAGAATTTGTGGATGGATTCGGTGATAAGGAAATGCTGAAAGGTACGGATGGATATAAATCACCATTCTTCGGATTTGGAGATGAAACATACTACACGGATGTTAATCTTACATTGGATAAAAAAATAACAAAACAATGGTCTATAACGGCTATGTATATGTACCAACTCTACAACCAAAAGGTGGTGGAAGGTCATGGTATAAATGGTGATATTGTACATTCTAACATCATTGTGGCAGATGTGAAATATGCTCCGACTAAGAATGTGTCAATGAGAGCTGAATTACAATATTTGCACACGAAACAGGCTGAAGGACAATGGGTGTATGGACTCTACGAATTGTCTCTATTCCGCTCTTTGATGCTCTATGTGTCGGATATGTATAACATCGATGCTACTAAAACACACTACTACTCTGGTGGAGTGAGCTACAATTGGCGCTCACATCGTTTGCAAGTCGCATATGGACGCACACGCGCAGGATATAACTGCTCGGGTGGAGTATGTAGATATGTACCTGCAAGTAGAGGGGTCACACTCTCCTACAATGTGATATTCTAAGATTCAGATATGGAAAGAAAGCTACTTGACGTCTCCTTCGTTAAGTGGCTTCTTTTTTATTAACTACTTACTAATGATTTGAAGTATGATAACACTTCCGCCTAATGCTATTTTCCTTGCCCCAATGGAGGACGTCACTGATCCGGCGTTTAGACTGCTGTGTAAACGTTTTGGTGCCGACGTAGTTTACACTGAGTTTGTCTCTGCGGATGCGCTGATTAGAAATGTGAAAAGAACGGAACAAAAACTCACAATATATGAGCAGGAACGTCCTGTGGCGATTCAAATCTATGGTAAGGATGCTGATTCTATGGTGGAAGCAGCTAAAATGGTGGCGGATGCTAAGCCCGACTTCATTGACCTCAACTTTGGATGTCCGGTCAAAAAAGTAGCGGGCAAAGGTGCTGGGGCTGGGCTCCTCAGAGATATACCTAAAATGCTTGAAATCACAAGAAGAGTGGTAAATGCTGTTGACCTGCCCGTCACTGCTAAAACGCGCTTGGGGTGGGATGAGGATAGTAAAATTATCACATCGCTTGCGTTGCAACTACAAGACTGTGGCATACAGGCATTGGCTATACATGGACGCACAAGAGCACAAATGTACAGAGGGGATGCGGATTGGACACTCATCGGAGAGGTAAAGAATAACCCACAAATTCACATCCCTATCATCGGAAATGGTGATGTCACTACGCCACAAAGGGCTGCGGAATGTTTTGATAAATATGGAGTGGATGCTATCATGATCGGGAGAGGGGCGATCGGACAACCATGGCTGTTTGAAAATGTAAAGCACTTCCTAAAAACGGGAGAAGAAGTTCAACCTCGTGACCCGAAATGGATGATTGATATTCTAAAAGAGCATGTGATAAAGAGTATTGAGTGGTTGGGAGACGAACGTAAGGGTATAGTGCATAGTAGAAGACACTTGGCAGTGACGCCGGTCTTTAAGGGGATTCCGCATTTTAAAGAAATGAGAATAGCAATGCTGAGAGCTGATTCGCTTGATGAATTGTTTGGGATAATGGATGATGCTTACGTCAAAATGATGGAAGCACCGCAAATGGATGACGTGGAGCAGTTATCTGCAAACCATGAGGAAGACATCTTTGAATGCTGACTCCCGAATGAATAAACGCTTCTTATGATAATTGGCTATGTTGATTGATACGCACACGCATATATACGGACCTGAATTTGACGAGGACAGAGTGGAAGTGATTCTAAGGGCTAAAGAGGCTGGAGTGAATCACCTGATTCTTCCGGCTGTTAATGAGGAGTCTGTCTCAAGAATGAGGCAAATGAAAAGCCTGTATCCGGACTATTGCTCTATGGCTATCGGACTCCATCCGGAAGATGTGAGGACTAATTATCTCCAACAATTGCAATTTGTAAAAGACGAATTGCAGACGGGTGACTACATAGCAGTGGGAGAAATTGGTATAGATCTCTACTGGGATAAAACATTTCAGCAAGAACAAGAAGAGGCTTTCCTTCTGCAAGTGCAATGGGCAATTGAACAGGATCTCCCACTCATCATACACACTCGTGACTCTTTGCATAGAACATTACAATTACTTGAACCTTACAAGCATAAGAACCTGAAAGGGGTTTTTCATTGTTTCGGAGGAAACGTGGAGGATGCCGAAGCAATATTCCGAATGGGAGACTTTAAATTAGGAATCGGTGGAGTACTCACGTTTAAGAATTCTTCTCTGGAACAAACACTGAAAAACGTACCGGTGGATAAAATCATACTCGAAACGGATTCTCCCTATCTGGCTCCTGTGCCCAAAAGGGGAAAAAGAAATGAACCGGCACTCCTCATACACCTCCTGCCTCATCTGATGGATATATACCAATGCGATGAAGAGACTTTGTGCAAAACACTAAAACAAAATACAATAAACTTGTTTGGGGAAAACTAAATCACGGCGAAGAATGTCCATAAAACACATTCTTGAGGAAAATAGAGACTAAAAAAATAAAAAAAGCAATTTATGTGGGCAATAAATGATGTGTATATCAAGTTTTTTTTATAACTTGCGCCCGATTTTGGAGAGGTGCTCGAGTGGTTGAAGAGGCACGCCTGGAAAGCGTGTATACCCCTAAAGGGTATCACGGGTTCGAATCCCGTTCTCTCCGCATACTAACATGATGAAACTTATAAACTATAAACTTAAATAATTCAATAACTTAAAAACAAATCAAAATGAAAAAAGTATTCGCACTGTTATCCATTGTAGCTGTTTTCAATTTTGGAAACCCTATTAATGTGTTTGCTCAAGAACCTGCAACTGAAGCAGAAACAACTGAACAAGTTGCTCCGGCTGAAGAAGCTCCTGTAGTTGAAGAAGCTGTTGAAGCTGTAGAAGAAGCTGTAGTAGTTGAAGAACAAGGTATGCACAAAGCCTTGAAACAAAAATTCATTGAAGGTGGTGCTGGATTTATGGCATTGGTTGCTCTCTGTCTTATCTTCGGTTTGGCGCTTTGCATCGAACGTATCATCTATTTGAGCCTCGCTTCTACTAACACTAAAGCGCTTTTGGCGAAAATCGAACAAGCGTTGAACGAAAATGGTATTGAAGCTGCTTTGGAAGTTTGCCGCAATACTCGCGGACCTATTGCTTCTATCTTCTATCAAGGTCTATCTCGCTATGACGAAGGTGTAGATGTAGTTGAACGCTCTGTGGCTTCTTACGGTGGTGTACAACTTGGTTTGCTCGAAAAGAACCTTAGCTGGATTACACTCTTCATCTCTATCGGTCCTTCTTTAGGATTTATGGGTACTGTAATCGGTATGATCCAAGCATTCGACAAAATCCAACAAGCTGGTGACATCTCTGCAACTGTTGTAGCTGGTGGTATCAAAGTGGCTTTGTTGACTACACTCTTCGGTTTGATCGTTGCTGTTATCCTCCAACTTTTCTATAACTACATCCTTTCTTTGATCGAAGGTATGGTTACTGAAATGGAAGATTCTTCTATCTCTTTGCTTGATATTATCGTTAAATATAACGAATCTAAAAAATAATTAACTGAGAATATATTATGAAATCTTTTGATAAATTACCGCGTATAGTAATGCTCGTGCTCTTGGCGCTTTGCGTTGTGGTAGGAGTGTTGTTCTATGCAGGAGGAAGCAATGACACATTAGATGTGGCTGGAGACTTGCTCTCTATCCCTCGATATACTGATGTGTTCCTATACTTAAACTATGCTTTGGCTGCCCTCGTTTGCTTAATCACACTCGTGGTTATGATAACAAAATTTGCTGGCAAGTTTAAATATAGCCCTGCATCTGCTGTGAAATCATTAATACCTATCCTTTTGGCTGTCTTGGTTTTCGTGGTTTCTTGGTTCTTGGGAAGCCCTGAAAAAATGGACATCATCGGATATGAAGGTACAGATAACCAAGGATTCTGGGCACAATGCACAGACATGATTATCTATGTAACTTACACATTCTTGACAGCTACTATCTTGACTCTGTTCGGTATGGCTGCATACAATAAGTTGAAAAAATAAAAAACGAGTTGAAGATTCTTCAACATAAAAGTATTTAAGAATGGCAAAAAAGAAAGTTCCTGAAATTAATGCCAGCTCAATGGCCGACATTTCTTTCTTGTTGCTCATATTCTTCCTCGTTACAACCTCAATGGCTGTTGACAAAGGTTTGTCTCGTAGATTGCCTCAACCGCTTCCTCCTGATATGAAGTTAGAGGATACGGAAACAAAAATTAAAGATAGAGACATCTTCGTGGTGAAAATCAATAGCATGAACCAATTGCTGGTTGAAGGAAAAGAAATGAATGTAAGAGAGTTGCGCGCTGCAGCGAAAGAATTCATTGAAAATCCGGCTAACGATGAGAATCTGCCTGTCAAAACACAAGAAGAAATCGAAGGATTGGGATTGGTGGAATATACAAAAGACCATGTGATCTCTGTGCAGAATGACGTGGATACGCAATATCAAGCATACCTTGAAGTACAAAACGAATTGGTCGCTGCTTACAATGAATTGCGTAATGATTATGCAATGACACGCTTCGGAAAAGTCTATGACGAATTGGATGAGGAAATACAAAAAGCAATACAAAAAATGTATCCTCAAAAAATCTCTGAAGCTGAACCTAAAAATTATGGAGGAAATAAATAATGGCTAAGATTAGAAAATCTGAAAAGAAAGAAATGCCTGCTTTGAACACTGCTTCATTGCCTGACATTATCTTCATGCTTCTATTCTTCTTCATGACGGTTACATCTATGAAAGAGGTAACATACAAGGTTCGCTTTACACCGCCTGAAGCTACTGAATTGCAGAAGCTGGAGAAAAAATCATTGGTTCGTTATGTCTATATTGGTACACCTACAGAAGAATTCCGCAAGGTATATGGTTCTGAAACTCGTATCCAATTAGATGATGCGTTCGCTGATATCTCACAAATTGAAGACTTCATCGTACGCGAACGTGAATCAATGGACGAAGATGAAAAAAACCTTATGACTGTTTCTATCAAAGCTGATAAAGATACCAGAATGGGTATCATTGCCGACCTCAAGCAAGCGCTCAGAAGAGCATACGCATTGAAGATTAGCTACGCAGCTGTACAACGTACATCCTACTAATTAGAAACAATCTGATTATACACAAAGAGCCGTGTCACAAGCACGGCTCTTTGTGTATATATACCTTATTCACATGCAATCCTGGTGTTCTATTCCAATGTATTTTTTCTCAATCTGCCATCTAAATATGATATAAATCTATTCTGTGCATGATAATAATTAGTCCATCTCAATAGTATTTTACCCATAGTTATTTGAATTTCTGTGGTATCGGCTAAACAACCAAAAAGGACTGATTCCTGTAAGGGAACCAATCCTTTTTTCTTATTTGTATAAAAAAGTTTTTACCGGATACCAATAATTTATTCTGCATCTCCTTATTTCACATCTTCACCCATATATTGTGATAAAATGCTCTCAAGCTCTTCTGGCTTCACACCGGTGTGAATCTGCTCATTCAAGGCGTATGAAATACCTCCCGTTTCTTCTGATACAACAATAGCCAGAGCATCACTCTTCTCAGTGATACCCAGTGCGGCACGATGGCGCAAACCTAAGCGTTGAGGGATTTGTTGGTTCTTTGAAACAGGAAGAATACATGCCGCTGACAACAAACGTCTGTTGCTGACAATTAAAGCGCCGTCATGCAGAGGGGTGTTCTTGAAGAAGATATTCTCTATTAAACGTGAACTGATGGTCGCGTCAATGTCTTCGCCGGTCTGTGCATAACTCCTCAAGTCTTGCTTCCTTTCTATTACAATGAGAGCACCGGTCTTGCTCTTGGCCATGTTCTTGCACGCCATGACAATGTGAAGCACATTCTGATCTGTTTCTGAAGGCTCGGTAGCATTCCTAAATCTACGAGATAACTGGTTCAATATCCGCCAATTAGAACGATTACCAATGCGAGAAAAGAACGTGCGAATCTCTTCTTGGAAGATAACAATCAAGGCGATGGCACCAACGCTCATCAAGTGATTAAATATAGTTCCCAATAATTCCATCTTGAATACATGGGACACCAAAAACCAAGCGACAATAAAGGTGAAAATACCAATAAACACATTGGTCGCTCCTGAACTCTTGAGAAGTCTGTAACTTTGATATAAAAGTACGGCTACTAATAAAATGTCAATGACGTCTTTAATACTTACTTGAAAACCCATAATTATATATGTTGGTAAATGTTGGTGGCTTGAACAATTTTTATCGCCTCTATGGCTGGTCTTACTTCATGAACACGAAGTATCGTTGCACCGCCCAATAAGGCTATCGTATTGGCAACGGTGGTTGCATTCAAAGAGTCTTTCACGTCGATGTCTAACAGCTTGTAGAGCATCGATTTATGGGATACACCCGCCAGCAAAGGAAGGCCTAAAGTTTTAAAATGTGATAAATGGGAGAGTAATTCATAGTTCTGCTCCAGCGTCTTGGCAAAACCAAATCCGGGGTCAAGGATAATATCACTGACACCTAATGCGTGTAATTTTCTCACACGTGTCTCAAAAAAAGACAACACATCACCAACGAGATGATCATATTGAGTATGTAAATGCATCGTTTGAGGCGTACCACGCATGTGCGTAAGAACATAAGGAACCTTCAGTCTGCCTATCATCTCAAACATGCCCTCATCCATGCTCCCACCGGAAATATCATTGATTATATCTCCACCATTGTCAATCGCGGCTTGAGCAATGCTTGCACGATAAGTGTCAATAGAAATAACTATGTCTGGAAAATGTTTCCTGACTAAACGTAGGGCAAATTCAATGCGACGCAACTCTTCCTCCTCAGGAACAATCTCACTCTGGGGACGAGTAGAATGTGCACCTATATCAAGGATACTGGCACCTTCCTCAATAGCCCTTGCCACAGTATCAATCAATTCGCCTTCTGATAACATGCCATGTGACCTGTAAAAACTATCCGGCGTGATGTTGATAATCGCCATCACAATGGGCTTCTCTATGGAAAATAAACTATTTCTGAGACGCAATGTAAAACTCATGAATACAAAACAATTAATGATTAAAGAAGCCGGGTCGCCATCCGCAAAAGCTCCACCTTTTGAAGTACCCTCACTTCCGAGTACAAAGATAGTGAAAGGTGAGTGCAGAAACAAAAAAATAAACTTGTTTAATTTTTTTGTTATGCCGAACCGCATCCTGTCTTATTCAAAGATAGTGAAAGGTGAGTGCAGAAACAAAAAATAAATTTGTTTATTTTTTTTGTTATGCCGAACCTATATAAATAGGCGTACATGAAATTAACGCATCCATCTTTGCATAACAACTAACAAGAACAACAATTAAGCAACCATACACGTAAGATACACGTAGGATACACGTAGGATACACGTAGGATACACGAAGGATACACGAAGGATACACGAAGGATACATGTACCTTAATGCATGCGATAGAATACAATCTGCCATTAAATCACAATGCCTTAAAGATATGTGCCCTCACATTGAACAAGAAACTGCTTGCTGGGAATGCATCCCCGAAACTCACTTTACAACACAATGCCTAAATAAAGGAATATAGCATCGCCGTGGAATACCTTCCTGACGAGAGAAAATGAACGATTTTCTACAACGCAATAAAAAATACAGAAAAAAATGCTCTGCCATATAATTTTTTCAATAAAATGGAGTTATTTAATAAGGATGGGTCTCAACTTTGCTGCTTTGAGACATTTTTTTGTATTTTTTATTGATATTGTAGTGGAAATATCAAAAAAAAAAGTAACTTTGCATCCTTGAATGGTAGAAGTATAAAATTATCATAGCTTATTTATAAATAATATGAGTAGTAAAGTAATTAAATGGTCGCTTTTATCCTTTGTGATAATGCTCTGCTCTTGCGCGCAAGACAACGCAATTAGTAAAAAGTATTCCAATACGACAGGATGGAAGTACAATGATCGCAAAACAACTGCGTTTGAAGTACAGTCTGATTATCGTCCAACTATTCCTCCGGGAATGATTCCTATTGAAGGGGGTACATTTGAAATTGGTGAAAAAGGTGAATATGTAACTGCACCTCGTAACAACCCGAGACGTACCGTTACCGTAAACTCTTTCTATATGGATAAGTACGAAGTGACTAACTTAAACTGGAAAGAATATTTACATTGGACAAAAATAGTCTTTGAAGCTACCGCACCTTCTTTGGTTGCTAAGGCTATGCCTGATGTAACTGTATGGCGTGAAGAATTAGCATACAATGAACCCTATTTGCAAAACTACTTCGAACACCCATCTTATGATTTGTATCCTGTTGTGGGTGTTACATGGACACAAGCAATGGATTATTGCCAATGGCGTACTGACCGTGTAAATGAAATGGCAATGGTGGGTGCTGGTGTGATTCAAGCTCCTGACTTCTCAGAACTTGACCCGGCTTACGAATTGTCTTATGATACTATCAGAAACAACTTCGTATTCAACACACAAAAGTATCTCTTGAATGCTGACTATAACCCATATGCTGGTAGAAAACCAAAAGTAAACATCAATGGCGAAGAACGTAAAGTTACACGCGCTGATGGTATCCTTTACACTGACTTCCGTCTTCCGACTGAAGCTGAATGGGAATTCGCTGCCTTTGCTCCTATCGCAGGTGAAAGTGGCTTGACTACTGAAGGTAAAGTATATCCTTGGTCTGGATACCACACACGTAATGTCACTAAAAAACAATTAGGACAAATGCAAGCCAACTTCGTAAGAGGTAAAGGGGACATGATGGGGGTTTCTGGTGCATTGAACGACCATTATGTAATCACAGGACCGGTAAATGCTTTCTGGCCAAACGACTTCGGTTTGTATAACATGGCCGGTAACGTTAGCGAATGGGTTCTTGACGTATATCGTGAAACTTCGTTCCAAGATATGGCTGAATATAACTCTTATCGTGGTAACATCTATGTAGCTCCAAAAGAAGCTGGTACTGATGAAAACGGTAATACATTATATGAAGTTGACTCTTTAGGACGTATCGCTATGGAAGTGAAGTTTAAAGAAGATGACGTAAGAGACTATAAAGATGGTGACCAAACTTCTGTTCTCAACACTGACTTCACTTTGATTGTTGACTCTATGGATATCGTAGAATTAACCAAAGAACGTTTAGTTGACCCAACTGATGTCTTGGCTCCTAAAGTAAATAAACACTCACGCGTTTACAAAGGTGGCTCATGGAAAGACCGTATCTATTGGTTGAACCCATCTACTCGTCGTTGGATGGATGAAGATAGATGCTCAAGTACTATAGGTTTCCGCTGCGCAATGAGTACTATGGGTACGGAAGATATCCACGGTAATAGAAAATAAGCTGATATTTATATTTTGATAACAAGAAGACTCGCTCAATCAGCGGGTCTTCTTGTTTTATGATTGTGTGGATAATATAAAGTACCTACTGCTGAATTGTCTCTTTTCTTCTTCCATATGTGTGAGAAATCTATTGAATAACAAAAAACAGAGCAATTTATTTTGTTCTGCTTTGGGTTTATTGTATCTTTGTCAAAAAATATAATATCATGAAAGGTATCATTCTTGCAGGTGGAAGTGCTACACGCCTCTATCCTTTATCTAAAGCAATATCTAAACAAATCATGCCCGTGTATGACAAGCCCATGATTTACTACCCTCTATCTACGCTAATGTTAGCGGGAATAAGAGAAGTCTTAATCATATCTACACCGCGTGACTTGCCTATGTTTCAAGAACTTTTAGGGACTGGTGAAAGAATTGGTATGAAGTTCTCTTACAAAGTTCAAGAAGTACCCAATGGATTGGCACAGGCTTTTGTTCTTGGGGCAGAGTTCTTGAATGGCGAACCGGGATGCCTCATCTTGGGTGACAATATGTTCTATGGACAGGGCTTTTCTAAAATGTTGCGCAAAGCGGCTGAGACGAAAAAAGG
Organism: Paludibacteraceae bacterium; assembly: GCA_017647145.1. Taxonomy (GTDB): domain Bacteria; phylum Bacteroidota; class Bacteroidia; order Bacteroidales; family Paludibacteraceae; genus Gallipaludibacter. Next base: position 40,420 of record JAGCLD010000007.1, on the reverse strand, counting down.
CGCTTGTATCTTTGGTTACTATGTCAAAGACCCAAGAGCATATGGTGTTGTAGAGTTCGATAAGGATGGTAAAGTGCTTTCGCTTGAAGAGAAGCCGGCTAATCCAAAGAGTAACTATGCTGTGCCGGGATTGTATTTCTATGATGAGACAGTCACGGAAAAAGCAACTTCTTTGAAACCTTCGGCAAGGGGTGAATATGAGATCACCGACTTGAATAAACTCTACTTGCAGGAAGGTACGCTTACGGTTGAACTCTTTGGTAGAGGCTTTGCGTGGCTAGATACGGGCAATTGTGATAGTTTGTTGGAAGCTTCTAATTTCGTTGCGACTATTCAAAATAGACAGGGTTTTTACATTAGTTGTATTGAGGAGATTGCATGGCGCAATGGATGGATATCTGATGAGCAGTTACGTGCTTTGGGTGATGAACTCAATAAAACTTCTTATGGTAAATATCTGTTAGAGTTATTAGATAAGTAAGTAAATGAATATTCTGCAAACTCAAGTCATACACATTACCCCACAGGTTAGTATTGGTGGCAATAAACGTTTTACGCTTATTGCGGGTCCTTGTGCGATTGAATCGGAAGAGATGGCTTATCAGACTGCGTATGAGTTAAAACGTATATGCAAGGAATTGGATATTCCTTTTGTGTTCAAGGCTTCCTTTGATAAGGCTAATCGTACTTCCTTGGCTTCGCCTCGTGGTGTGGGTATGGAAAAGGGTTTGGAAATATTGGCGAAGATTAAGCGTGAATTAGACCTTCCTATATTGACCGATGTTCATGAGCCCTCGCAGTGTGTCCGTGTGGCTGAGGTGGCGGATGTGTTGCAAATTCCTGCTTTTCTGTGTAGGCAAACCGACTTGTTGGTGGCCGCAGCAAAGACGGGTAGAGTGGTGAATGTGAAGAAAGGACAATTCTTAGCGCCATGGGACATGAAGAATGTGGTGGATAAACTGGAGGGTGAGGGTAATAGTCGCTTGTTGTTGTGTGAGAGAGGCTCTTGCTTTGGGTATAATAATCTGGTGGTTGATATGGCGGGATTGGTGCAAATGCGTGATTATGGCTATCCGATTGTGTTTGATGCTACGCACTCTGTGCAGAAGCCTGGTGGAAATGGGGGTAGTACAAGTGGGAATAGAGATATGGCGCCTCATTTGATGAGGGCAGCATTGGCTGTGGGTATTGATGGACTGTTTGTTGAGACACATCCAAATCCCGACTACGCATGGTCTGACGGACCTAATCAGATATTCTTAAAGGATATGTATCAACTCCTCTCTGATGCGGTGAGGATAGATGATGTAGTGAAGTCATATCCTTCTGTTGGTTCTTTGCCTATGGAGCAACCGCTCAATGTGATGAAGACCGTGCCTAAAGTGAAATTGCTTTTGACGGATATAGATGGAGTGATGACCAATGGGGGTATGTATTATTCGGCTGAAGGTGATGTGATGAAGAGATTCCATGTGCATGATGGCATGGGACTACAATTGTTGCAAACTAAGGGCGTTAAGGTGGGAATAATCACATCGGAGGATAATCAGATAGTGAGAAAACGCTTTGAGAAACTACATTTGGACTTCTTGGTGCAGGGTAAACGTAATGAGGGTAAACTTTCTGCTGCAAAGGCTATATGTGATGCTATGGGCATAGCTTTGAGTGAAGTAGCCTACATAGGCGATGATGTTAATTGTATGGAATTGTTGCAGCATGTAGGAATGGCGGCCTGTCCTTCTGATGCTATGGATGTGATTAAACGCATTCCGGGCATTATGTGTCTGAAGAAAAGGGGCGGGGAAGGTTGTGTGAGGGAGTTAGTAGAAGTAATCATTAAGCATAATAAGGATGAAGATGAGTTGGAGTAAGAGGAGTAAAGAGATTTTCCTTTTGGAAATTGAGGAACTCAAGAAGGTGTGCGATAATATTGGTGACGAAATCAATAGCGCAGTGGAACTGATTTATCAGTGTCAGGGTAAATTGGTGATAATGGGTATTGGTAAGACCGGTATTATCGGACATAAGATTGCGGCTTCTTTAGCTTCTACCGGCACTCAGACAGTCTTTATTAACGCAGCGGAAGCAATACACGGTGATTTGGGAATGATTAACAGAAATGACCTTGTGATGTTGATTTCGCATAGCGGTGCGTCTTCGGAGATACTTAATGTCATATCCCCCATAAGAAATATTGGTTGTTCGATTATTGCCATGACGGGTAATCTTAAGTCGGCTTTAGCGCAAAAATCGGACGTGGTTTTGAATGTGTCTATTGAGAAAGAGGCATGTCCGTTGGGATTAGCGCCTACTACATCAACTACGGCAGCTTTGCTCATGGGTGATGCATTGATGGTGTGCTTGATGGAGAAAAGGAACTTCAAAGCAGAGAATTTTGCTCTTTATCATCCGGGTGGTGCTTTAGGACGTCAACTCTTGACGCGCGTGAAGGATGTTATGTCTGTTGATATACCGCGCGTGCAAGTATCAACGCTGTTTAAAGATATAATACATACCATTAGTGATAAGCGTAAGGGGATGACCATGGTCTATGATGATAGTAATCGTGCTGTGGGTATTATCACTGATGGTGATGTTCGCCGTGCTGTCCAACGCTTTGACCATCTTAAAAGTGTCACTGCGAGTGAGTTTATGACACCAGGCTTTAAGTCTATCGGGGAAAATGCTCTGCTGACCGATGCTCTAGAGCTCATGGATGTAAACAATATTACTAATCTTGCGGTTACACAAAATGCCAACCCTGATAATGTGGTTGGTGTGATTAGTATTCATGACATTATTGATTTTCGTTAATTATCCGGTCTTTTATTAGTCGCTTGTTTGTGCCTTACTTATAGGGAAGGTAAACTCATGCCTGTTATCTTGCGATATAAATCTAATGCATATATGTCTGTCATTCCGGAAATGTAATCAAGAATGGCTTGAATGCGTCCGTACATGTCCGGAGAGTTGATTTCATATTGTGATGGGATGCGCTTTAACAGTTGCTTGGAGTAGTTGCAATTGGGGCTTGTGACGGCAAGTGTGAGCTCTTCTAATAGTGTGGATATGATTTTGTAACCAGCTAATTCAATGTCCAATACCATGGGAGCGCAATAGATGGATGCTACGGCTGTATTGACACATTCTTCGTAAGCTTCTTTGAGGTGATTAGGGATTAACTTGATGAGCGGAGCGTGTAGTTTTCCGGATAGTATTTCTTCTTCGTGTTCAAGGAAAGTGTTGGCGCATGCTTCTATCAGATTACCTATGGTTGCTGAACGCAGGTAAGCGACTTGTTCGTTAGGGTCACTCACGAGTTGACATATTTTTTGGGTGTAATCGTGTTTGGCTGTTGGGATGAAGCTCATTAGAAGGTCGGTGGTTTGTTTGAGGGAGAGAATCCTCAATTTGTAAGCGTCTTCAATGTCCATGATTTGATAACAAATGTCATCGGCGGCTTCTACTAAAAACACAAGAGGATGTCTCATGTGTCGTCTGGGGTCTTCCGGGTCGGGTTCAATGCCCAATTCTGCTGCTATTTTCTTATAACTTTCTGTTTCTGACTTGAAATATCCAAATTTGGCTTTTGATTTGGCTTCTGTTGAAGGGTAGGGGTATTTGACAATGGATGCCAGTGTGCTATAAGTTAAGACAAATCCGCCTTTTCTTCTTCCGTTGAATTGGTGTGTAAGCAGGCGAAAGGCGTTGGCATTGCCTTCAAAGAGTGTGATGTCCGACCATTCTTCCGGTGTTAACATGGAGGATAGGCTTTTGCCGTTTCCTTCGGAGAAGAATGAGCCAATGGCGCGCTCTCCGGAATGTCCGAATGGAGGATTGCCTAAGTCATGCGCCAAGCATGCGGCAGAGACGATGGACCCAATTTCTCCGATATTGGGATTGGTGTGTTGAAGGTGTCTGGCTATTCTGTCGCCTAAAGAGCGTCCAACGCATGCGACTTCAAGGCTGTGAGTGAGTCGGTTGTGCACAAATATGCTTCCGGGTAGTGGAAATACTTGTGTTTTGTTTTGTAGTCGTCTAAAAGATGATGAGAATATGAGTCGATCATAATCTCGTTGAAACTCGTTGCGATTGTCGCTGTCTTCTCGGTGATATTCTTCCAACCCAAAGCGTTTAGGGGTTAGGAGTAGGTCCCATTTCATGGTGTTATCTTTATGCTTGTGTTTTCTTTATGAGTTGAGTGGCACATTGGTAGATGGCGATTCCGCCACTTACGCTTACGTTCAGTGAGTGTTTTGTGCCGTATTGGGGGATTTCAATGCATAGGTCGCATTGGTCGACTACACTTTGTTGTACGCCCTTGACTTCGTTGCCCAGGATTAACGCGTATTTTCTATGGGGGAGTAATTGAATATTCTCCATGGATATACTACCGTGTACTTGTTCAAGCGCCATGATGGTGTAGTGGTCCGATTTTAGTCGTTCTACGAGCGTCACGGTGTCTTCTTCGTAGCTCCAATCTACAGAGAACTCAGCGCCTAATGCTGTTTTGTGTATTTCAGCATGAGGAGGTGTGCTGGTGATTCCACAAAGATAAATCTTTTCTATGAGGAAAGCATCGGAGGTACGAAAAATGGCTCCTACGTTGTGCAGGCTTCTGACGTTGTCTAATATAACCACAAGCGGTATTTTGGGTGTGGACTTGTAGGAATCAATGCTGTGACGATTCATTTCCAGTGTAGTGGTCTTTTTCATCTTTGTGGGGTGTGATAATTTGTGTGGGTATTGATATAATAAAGAGGAAACCCTTTCGGAGTCTCCTCTTTATTGTGTTTCTTGAGGTAAATGTCTTAAGCTTTACGTTCTTTGATTCTTGCTTTCTTACCGGTCAATGCACGTAAGTAGTACAATTTAGCACGGCGAACTTTACCATATTTGTTAACAACGATGTTTTCGATAAATGGAGAATCCATTGGGAAAATACGTTCTACACCAACACCGTTAGATACTTTGCGAAGTGTAAAACGTTTTTTGTCTTGATGACCAGAAATACGAATCACATCGCCACGGAAATCTTGGATACGTTCTTTGTTTCCTTCAATAATGCGATAAGAAACTGTGATAGTGTCACCGCTCTTGAATGCGGGGAACTCTTTGGTTTGAGTTTTGAATGCCTCTTCGGCGATTTTAATTAAATCCATGTTTATTGTTTATTTAAGGGTTAAAGCAGAGTATAACAGACATCGTTTGTAATGGTTTGTCATCCTGTTAGAGACTCCGCCCAAAAATCAGGTTGCAAAAGTAGTGTTTTATTTTCGTACTGACAAGTGTTTCTTTGTGTTTTAATGCTAAAAAATAGATTTTAACCCTCTGCTGTCCGATAAAATAATTGCAAGTCAATGTTTATTTGCAAACTATTATATAGAAATACAGCAGATTCTTTGAAACAAAAACGAGGAAGTCTTGCGTGTAACGAAAAAAAACGCTATCTTTGCACCCACTTTTCGGATGAGGCCGTCAAGTGGTTTTTGCATGAAGCAAGTCAAACCCGCCTTACCGATATAATTTTTTAAATAATAATAAATGTACGCAGTAGTAGAAATCTTGGGACAACAGTTTAAGGCTGAAGCCGGTAAACGTTTGTTCATCCACCGTATGGAAGAAGCTGAACAAGGCTCAGTGGTGGAATTTGAAAAAGTGTTGCTCATTGACAAAGAAGGTGACGTTAAAGTAGGTGCACCTGTTGTAGAAGGAGCGAAAGTAGTAGTAGAAGTTTTGTCACACGTTCGTGGAGAAAAAGTAATCGTGTTCCACAAAAAACGTCGTAAAGGTTACCGTAAACGCAACGGTCATCGTCAAAATTTCACAGAAGTGTTAGTTAAAGAAATTGTTGCTTAATCCTTAAAATTTAGAAGAAATGGCACATAAGAAAGGTGTTGGTAGTTCGAAGAACGGCCGTGAGTCAGAAAGCAAACGACTCGGCGTGAAAATATATGGCGGACAATTTGCTAAAGCAGGTAACATCATCGTACGTCAACGTGGAACAGTACACCACAAAGGTGAAAACATCGGTATTGGTAAGGACCATACTTTGTTTGCTTTAGTGGATGGTATTGTAGAATTTAGAAAGAAAAAAGACAACAAGTCATTTGTTTCTATTAGACCTATCGCTGAAGCATAACCTCTAGGCTATGTGGAGCTAACTATAAATCTCCTGTTGTTTTACAATGTGTAAAATAGCAGGAGGTTTTCACTTTATTACAGATTTGATATAATTTGTTTTTATCATGCTTACGCTAAAATATATCACTGAACATACGGAAGAAGCAGTGGCGGCATTGGCTAAAAAGCACTTTGATGCACGCCCATTGCTTGAACAAGTCATTGAACTTGATGCGCAAAGAAAGAATGCGCAAAGAATGCAAGATGATTGTGCTGCCGAACTTAACAAGTTGTCAAAACAAATAGGTCTTCTTTTTAAAGAAGGTAAAACAGCAGAGGCTGAACAGGCTAAACAGAAGACTGCTGAACTGAAAGAGACTGTGAAGTTGCAGAGTGAGAAAATGGAACAAGCAGAAAATCAAATAACAGAGATTTTGCTTCAGATTCCTAATGTGCCACATCCTTCTGTTCCTGAAGGTAAAACTGCGGAGGATAATGTGGTGGAGAAAGAGGCGGCAGAGATGGTGCAACTTACAGACGAAGCGCTTCCTCATTGGGATTTGGCTAAGAAGTATGACCTTATTGACTTTGATTTGGGTGTGAAGATTGCAGGGGCTGGCTTCCCTGTATATAAAGGCAAAGGTGCCCAATTGCAAAGAGCACTTATTAACTTCTTCTTGGATGAGGCTCGCAAGGCCGGATATACAGAAATCATGCCTCCTACTGTGGTGAATGCAGCATCGGGATATGGAACAGGACAGTTGCCGGACAAGGAAGGACAAATGTATCACTGCCCAGCAGATGATCTTTATTTGATTCCTACGGCTGAGGTCCCTGTGACTAATATCTATCGAGATGTTATTCTGGATGAAAAACAACTTCCAATTAAGAATTGTGCCTATACGCAATGTTTCCGTAGAGAAGCGGGTTCGTATGGTAAAGATGTGAGAGGATTGAATCGCTTGCATGAGTTCTCTAAAGTGGAAATTGTGCGTATTGATACGCCTGAACACTCAGAGGAATCGCATAAGGAAATGTTGGCACACGTAGAAGGTCTGCTTCAAAAGTTGGAATTGCCATATAGAATACTGCGTCTTTGTGGAGGTGATATGAGTTTCACAGCATCATTGTGCTTTGACTTTGAAGTGTATTCTCAAGCGCAGAAACGTTGGTTAGAAGTAAGTTCTGTGTCGAACTTCCAAAACTATCAGGCTAACCGCTTGAAATGCCGCTATCGCAATGCGGACAAGAAAATCCAACTCTGTCATACTTTAAATGGAAGTGCATTGGCCTTGCCTCGCATAGTAGCAGCATTACTGGAAAATCATCAAACTCCGGAAGGAATACGTATTCCAAAAGCCTTAGTTCCATACACAGGTTTTGAATATATTGACTAATTAGGTGTTTATGCTCAATAAAAAAGAGAACGGCTAAAAATTACTTTTTAGTCGTTCTCTTTTTATCATAAAATAGCCTAAAGCACCTCCCCGTTGAGGAATACTTTTTCAATATACGGAGTGTGATGTGCATAAGGTATAAATGCCACAGAAGGAACCGGCTTCGTGAGAATCAGGTTGGCTCGTTTTCCGATGGCAATTGAACCTGTTTCTTGGTGAGCATCCATTGCGTAGGCCCCGTTGATGGTGACTGCATTGAAGGCTTCTTCCGGCAAGAGGCGCATGTAAATGCATGCCAATGCCATGATAAATCGCATGTCACCGCATGGGGAAGAACCCGGATTGTAGTCGGATGCTATCGCAACTGATAGTCCGGCATTAACCATTTGTCGAGTAGGCGCATACGGGATATTCAAAAAGAATGAAGCACCGGGTAATCCGGTTGGCATGGTTGTAGAAGCGAGTAAAGCTTGTACTTCAGGTGTTTCTGCACGTTCTAAGTGGTCAACCGACAAGGCCTTGTGCTTAATACCAATTTGTACACCACCCGAATTAGCCAATTCGTTAGCATGAATCTTGGGACGGAGTCCATACTTGGCAGCTGCTGTGAGTATTCTGTCAGTGTCGGCCACAGTGAAGAATCCTTCGTCACAGAAGACATCAATGAAATCAGCGAGTCCTTCATGTGCGGCAGCAGGAATCATTTGTTCACATACCAGTGTGACGTAGTCATCTTGTCTTCCTTTATATTCTTTAGGTACGGCATGAGCACCCAATAAAGTAGACTTGATGAGTGTGGGGTATGACTCTTTCAGGCGGCGAATAACGCGTAGCATTTTTAGTTCGTCTTCCAGTGTGAGTCCATATCCACTCTTGATTTCGATAGTTCCTGTTCCTGTGCGCATGACTTCCTCAAGGCGCATGGCAGATTGTTCGTAAAGAGCCATTTCGTCCGTTTCATGCAGGCGTTGTGCAGAGTTGAGAATACCTCCTCCTCTCTTAGCTATTTCTTCATATGACAAGCCATGCAGTTTGTCGAGAAACTCTTGGTCACGTGTTCCCGCATAGACAATATGGGTGTGTGAGTCGCAATAGGATGGCATCACGATTCCTCCTTTGGCATCAATGATGGTGTCAGCATGCTCAGGGGCGGTGTCCATTGTGCCATATTGTGCTATTTTACCATCTTCAATGAGTAGATAGGCATTGTCTAACCCATTTATGTCAGCCATTTCCATGCCACATAGGCGTGGTTTATCGGTGACGCCGATAAGCTTACCTATGTTTGTTATGAGTGTTTGTTTCATCTTTTATAGGGTGTCAAATTGTGAGCGAACAAACTGGATGGAAGTTTCGATTAAAGGATACATCACTGTGTCGTTGTCGATAAACGGAACTTCTTTACGATATGCACTGACCATGTCTTCTATCATTGCAGAAGACTTCATTGGGCGTCTGAACTCTAAAGCTTGAGCAGCGTTAAACAATTCAATACTCAAGACGCGTTCAGTGTTGAGCGCCACGCGGTATAACTTGGTTGCAGCATTAGCACCCATACTCACGTGGTCTTCTTGTCCTTGTGATGATTCAATGCTATCTACGGATGCTGGCATACAGAGTTGTTTGCTTTGGCTAACAATGGATGCAGCGGTGTATTGTGGAATCATGAATCCACTATTCAACCCGGGTTTAGCCACCAAGAAGTTAGGTAATCCACGTTTACCTGCAATCAATTGTGTGATGCGTTGTCCGGAGATGCTACCCAATTCTGCCAAGGCAATTGCCAAAAAGTCCATGACAATGGCAAGAGGTTGTCCGTGGAAGTTTCCTGCGGAGATGACCATGTCTTGATCGGGAATAACAGTTGGGTTGTCTGTAGCACTGTTGATTTCAGTGGTGACAACAGATTTCACATAAGCAATCGCATCTTTAGAAGCTCCATGTACTTGTGGCATACAGCGGAAAGAGTATGGGTCTTGTACGTGTTGTTTGGGTTGCTTAATGATTTCACTTCCTTCCATTAAACGGCGAATGTTAGCTGCAGTAGTTAATTGTCCGTTGTGTGGGCGTACGAGGTGTACCGCTTCAGTGAAAGGTTCAATTCTTCCGTCATAAGCATCTAATGAGATGGCTCCGATGAAGTCAGCAGCCTTGCTCAACTCTTCAGCTTTGATGAGTGACCATACAGCGAAAGCGCTCATGAACTGTGTTCCGTTCAATAATGCAAGTCCTTCTTTTGATTGTAAGGTGATGGGTTCCCAACCGAATTTAGCGCATACGTCAGCTGCAGGTTGTTTTTTCCCTTCGTAATAAACTTCGCCTAAACCGAGCAATGGGAGGCTCATGTGAGCCAAAGGTGCTAAGTCGCCAGATGCACCTAATGATCCTTGTTGGTAGATGGCAGGAAGTACGTTGTTGTTAAACATGTCCACCAAACGTTGCACCGTGATGAGCTGCACACCGGAGTAACCGTATGACAAGGATTGAATCTTCAAGAGAACAATGAGACGTACGATTTCTTGAGGTACTTCATCTCCTGTGCCACATGCATGTGACATGACAAGGTTCTTTTGTAATTGAGAAAGCTCTTCTTTGCCAACACTGATGTTGCAGAGAGAACCAAAACCTGTGCTCACACCGTAGATGGGTTCTTTTTGATTTTCCATCTTCTTGTCTAAGTAGTCGCGACAAGCTTGAATGCGACGTTTTGCTTCGTCTGACAAGGCAATAGGCGTGTTGTTTTTGAGGATTGCATGAATGCAATCAATGGTTAAATGGTCTGGACTAATATAATGTTTTTCCATACTGTTTTTTATTTAATAATGTTAGAGATTAACGCATCATCTGCAAGGTTAGGGATGGTGACTTTCAATCCAGGAGTACGCTCCATTTCACGTTGTATAGCAAACATAGCACCTTCGTTGCGAGCCCAACTGCGACGTGCAATACCATTGTTTACGTCCCAAAGTAGCATGGATTTTAATCGACGTTCAGAGTCGGCAGAACCGTCAATCATCATTCCGAAGCCACCGTTGATTACTTCGCCCCATCCAACACCGCCACCATTGTGGATTGATACCCATGTGGCACCGCGGAATGCGTCGCCGATGCAGTTGTGAACAGCCATGTCAGCAGTGAATGAAGAACCATCATAGATGTTAGAGGTTTCGCGGAATGGAGAGTCTGTACCGGATACATCGTGGTGGTCGCGTCCCAATACGACAGGTGCGGATAATTCGCCAGAAGCAATTGCATCGTTGAAGGCTTTTGCAATCTTAGCACGTCCTTCTGCGTCAGCATATAGGATGCGCGCTTGTGAACCAACAACGAGTTTGTTCTTTTGTGCTTCTTTAATCCAGTGGATGTTGTCTTCTAGTTGTCCGCGTATTTCTTCCGGTGCGGTGAGCAGAATTTCTTCTTGCACTTCTGTAGCAATGCGGTCGGTGATAGCAAGGTCTTTTGGATCACAACTTGTACATACCCAGCGGAATGGACCGAATCCATAGTCAAAGAACATAGGTCCCATGATGTCTTGTACATAGGAAGGGTAACGGAAACGGCCGTTTTCACCCATTACGTCAGCTCCCGCACGTGAAGCTTCAAGCAAAAATGCATTTCCATAGTCGAAGAAGTACATATCGTTAGCCGTCAATTTGTTGATGGCAGCAGCGTGACGGCGCAATGAAGCTTGTACGGCTTCTTTGAACTTTTCTGGTTCTTCTGCCATCATGCGGTTGCTCTCTTCGTAGGAATATCCTACAGGATAGTAACCACCTGCCCATGGATTGTGTAGAGAAGTTTGGTCAGAACCAAGATTTACTTTGATATTGTCGGCAGCCAAGCGTTCCCACAAGTCAACTACATTCCCTTGGTAAGCCAGAGACACAGCCTCTTTGTTTTTAGAGGCTTCCAGCATACGTGGAATCAATTGGTCTAAGTCGGTGTAAACTTCATCCACCCAACCTTGAGAGTGGCGTACATTCACAGCTTTGGGGTTGACTTCGGCAATAACAGCTACCACTCCGGAAATCACACCGGCTTTTGGCTGAGCTCCCGACATGCCACCTAAACCGGCAGAAATAAATATTTGTCCCGGTATTTCTTTGGCCAATCCTTTTTGGATTTGTTTTCGAGCTGCATTCAATACGGTAATGGTGGTGCCATGTACAATACCTTGTGGTCCGATGTACATGTATGAACCTGCAGTCATTTGACCATATTGGCTAACACCTAATGCATTGAATTTTTCCCAATGGTCAGGTTTAGAGTAATTAGGAATAACCATACCATTGGTAACCACCACTCTTGGGGCATCTTTATGTGAAGGGAATAGCCCCATTGGATGTCCGGAGTACATCACGAGTGTTTGTTCGTCTGTCATTTCTGAAAGATACTTCATGGTGAGTCGGTATTGTGCCCAGTTTTGGAATACTGCACCATTTCCACCATAAGTAATCAATTCGTGTGGGTGTTGAGCTACGGCATAATCAAGATTATTGTTGATCATCAACATGATGGCTGCCGCTTGTTTTGAACGAGCTGGATAGTCGTTAATGTTGCGTGCCTTCATTTCGTAGTCAGGACGCAGTCTGTACATGTAGATACGTCCATAGGTCTCTAACTCATTTGCAAACTCCTCAGCTAATTCGGCATGTAGATGAGCCGGGAAGTAGCGCAATGCGTTTTTTAGAGCGAGGCGTTTTTCTTCTTTAGTGAGTATGTCTTTGCGCTTAGGAGCATGGTTGATGTCCTTGTCATAGGGTTTTAGAGGGGGTAGTACCTCAGGTATCCCTGCGCAAATTTCTTTTTGAAAGTCAGTCATGGGATTATTGTATTTTAGCGTTAACGATGGCTAATATTTCATCTTCTTGTTGTTGTGCGGCCACTGCGATAGCTTCGGCTTCTGCCACTAATTGGTCAGCCACAGTGCGGTCTTTCAGTCCGGCAGCATTAATTTTCACATTCAGTACTGCACCCATCACAGCAGAGCGAGCTGCTAAAGCACCAACACCTGCATCTGACACAGAATTAGGATTACCTTCTTCAGCCATTGCTTTAACTAATGGGAATACGCGTGCCACTGTTTTTACTGTTTGTAAAGGCACTTGAGTAGCGTAGAGAGTGGCTTCTTGAAGAGCAGCAGCGCGAGCGGCTTTTTCTTCATCAGTACCTTTTGGCATAGCAAATACATCCATGATTTTGTTGAATGCAGCAGTGTCTTCATCCACCAAGTGTAATAACTCATTCATGATATGTTGACCTTGTTCTGCCCATTGTGAGAAGTAGTTCCAGCGATCATCCCATCCGGCTTTGTGAGAAGAAAGGTTAGCCACCATTGTTCCTAATGCAGCTCCTAATGCACCCATGTAAGCGGAGATAGATCCACCACCAGGTGCAGGTGATTCGCTTGCAGTTTCTTCAGCAAAACCTTTACAAGTCATGTCAATTAAGCGATTGGTGTTTTTTTCTTCAATCATGTACTCAATGACTTTTTCTTGTGGGTTGAATGGTTTCAAGTCGTCCAATCCAAGTGATTTGACTGCGATTTTGATCATTTCGCTTTCAGAAATACCGAGCGATCTGTTTTGTTTTGTCAAGAAATATTTAGCAGCATCAATCAAGGCACGTTTAGGCATCAATCCCACCACTTCTGTACCGGTCACGCGGATACCTCTGTTTTGAGCACAACGGCACACTTCGTCAAATGCTACGTGAAGCGGAGTTGTTTGCATATCTGTGATGTTCATTGACACTTGTGCAATGCCGTATTCTTCAATAAACCATCCAATTGCTTTACATCCTTTGAGTGTACCGGGTATCATGATTGGTTCACCGTTTTCGTCTTTCTTTATTTTACCTACGATAGGATTTCCTTCACGTGCGGGGCGTCCTTTTTCGCGTACGTCAAATGCGATGGCATTTGCTCTACGAGTAGATGTAGTGTTGAGATTATAGTTAACAGCCAACAAGAAGTCGCGTGCACCTACAGCAGTGGCACCGGAGCATGCAACAGATTCAGTAAACTCACATGGTCCGAAGTCAGGACGTCCTTTTTCGGTGTTTAAGCGTTTTGAAAGCCCTTCATACTCGCCAGCTCTACACACAGCAAGATTTTTGCGTTCTGGTGTAAATGCGGCAGATTCATAACTATATACAGGAATGCCTAATTCCTCACCGATGCGTTTTCCTAATTGGCGTGCTAATTCAGCAGCTTCTTCCAATGTAATTCCGGCAATTGGAACCAACGGAAGAACATCTGTAGCTCCCATACGTGGGTGTGTTCCGTGATGATGGCGCATATCAATGAGTTCGGCAGCTTTCTTTACAGCTTGAAAGGCAGCTTCTACCACTTGTTCGGGTTCCCCAACAAAGGTTACCACGGTTCTGTTAGTAGCTGCACCTGGATCTACATTAAGTAATTGAATACCTTCAACAGCTTCAATGCTGTCAGTGATTTGTTTGATAATTTCCATGTCGCGACCTTCACTAAAGTTAGGTACGCATTCCAAAATTCGTTTTTGCATAGTACTATTTACTTGTTATGGTTGATATTTTTTATTTCGTTTTTCAAAAGATAAGTAAGGAGATAACTTCCGTAGTGTTGTGTCCGGCAGCTGTTCTTTCCCTTTCAGTTGTTTGATGTCGTTTAATTCAAATGCATTCCGCCGTGTGTCATAGATTGACTTGGCTGCATAGAAATTGATGTATGGATGTTTTTTTAATCGTTCTACACTCGCTGTGTTCACAGGAATGGTTTGTATGAGTGTGGTGTCTATGATAAAGTGTTGTTTGGCATATGCAAATTCTTCATCGTTCAGACTGATGACTTCTTGAAGTTGCTCAATGTGGTGATATCCTCCCAATCGTTCTCTGTAATAGACGATGCGTTGTGCGTATGCAGGTCCAATACCTTTGATGAATTGCAGTGTTGCGGTATCTGCAGTGTTTAATTCAATGATGGTATCTTTTTTATTGGAAACATACTGTTTGGCTGGTTTTGTTGTCGGCGTGTCTATCGGTAAGACGATATAAGGGAGTAGTTCTTCCATTTTCTCATCTGTCATGCCGTATATTTTGCGCAGGTCTTCGGGCTTTTTGAAAGTTCCTCCCTTTGCACGATAGCGCAAGATGTTACGCGTCACATATTCAGATAGTCCAACGCTCACTAAACTAGCGGAATCTGCTTTGTTTGGATTAAACTCGCGCAGTGTGTACTCTGGCAGCCCGCTTGCCTGTTTCTTGCCCTCGGTGTATTTGTGCGTGTATGTCTTCTTTGCTTTCTCTCTTAGAGAGTCTTCAAAACGTTCAATTTCCTCTTGGAATTCCTCTGCTTCTTGGGCATAGTTGGGTAGTTCGGATGGTTTTTGTTGGATGTATATTCTTGCTCCGACAAAACAAACCATCATAACAATCAATGTGATAATTGCTATGCGTTGACCCTTTGTGAAGAGCGGTGTGTTTTTCATGCTCTTTATGCCTTTTTTGATAGTGATATGGTGAGTCGCTATCTACGTGTTTTCTTTGGCAAATGTACTAAACAATTCCCAAAGAACAAAGTGCAAAGGCGGAATAGTGTAGTGCTTTGCTTATTTTTTTAAACCATTTAACATGTCGCGTACTGCCATGCGTTTTTTTCCGGCTAATTGTACTTCATCCAAGTGGATGTATCCGTCTTTTGTGGCTACTTTCATGTAGGTTTTTCCGTCTGTTTCTATGCTGCCTGGTGCAATGGTCATATCTGTTTTTTGTTCTGGATGTGCAGCGTAAACCTTCACAATGGTGGCGCTATCCATTCCCGGCAATGTGAGTTCGCACCATGCGCCCGGATAAGGCGATAATCCTCTGATGAAGTTGTGGGTGTGCTCCAATGTTTCATCAAATGCGATTCGGCATGTATCTTTGAATATCTTGGGTGCAGGTTTTAGTTCTCCTTCTTCTAATTGTTCTTGAGGAAGTTGTGGTACATTGTTTTCCAAGATTGCGTCCACAGTTTGTCTTACTAGTTTGCCTCCCATCAACATCAGACGGTCGTGCAATTGTCCTACATTCTCGTCAGGACTGATAGGAGTTCTTTCTTGGAAGATAACGTCGCCGGTGTCAATCTCATGTTTTAAGAAGAAGGTGGTGACTCCTGTCTCTTTCTCACCGTTTATCATAGCCCAGTTGATGGGGGCAGCACCTCTGTATTGTGGTAGTAGTGAAGCATGTAGATTAAATGTTCCCAATGGAGGCATGTTCCACACCACTTCAGGTAACATTCGAAATGCTACAACTATTTGTAAATCAATTCGCAATTCGCGTAGTTGTTGTAAGAAAGTTTCATCTTTTAGTCGTTCGGGTTGCAAGACGGGTAATCCCACAGATAAGGCATATTCTTTCACGGCAGAAAATTGCAGTTTGTGTCCTCTTCCGGCTGGTTTGTCAGGCATGGTTACCACACCTACAATATTATATCCTCCCTCTACTAATGGGCGCAAGCATTCCACTGCAAATTCAGGAGTTCCCATAAACAAGATGCGTAATTCTTCTTTCTTTCTCATCATATCATTTGTTTCATAATCTATTTTTACAAAGATACCGGCAGGCGAGTGAGAAATGTGAAGTTTACTTCAATATTTGTCAAAACGAGCGCCACATATCTTTTACAAAGATAGTGAAAACCGAAAGCAGAACAAAATAAATGTAATTATATTTTTCAGTGTTGAGGTATATATTGTCTTGTGTAGAGGAACGTACCGGCTTTTTGGTAAATGAACCAAAAAGGTCGGTCTTCTCAAAAGTGACCGACCTTTGGTAGTTTTCGTTTTTTGTTTTTATTTCTTTTTATTTTCTTGGTTGGGGCATGGAGTGTGGGTGTTTGTGCCCTTCGCCTTTTTGTTTGGGGCCAAATAGGGTTCGTTTAAAGTTTTTTTCTGCTTCAAAGTAGTGGAACAATTGTTTTTGTGATAGCAGGTTTTCGAGTTGGTGAAAGTAGTTTACAAAGAACTCTTTTCTTTGTTCTTCTGATTGTAACGTGAGTTGGTTGAGTTGTTTGTAGTCATCTTCAGTAAGGTTTTCTTGCTTCTTGATGGCGCGCTTTTTCTGTATATACTTTTTGCTCAGACTGAATGTGGATATTTCATATTCTTTGAAGATTTTTTCTATTTGTGGGCGTACTTCGGGTGCAATCTCCACTGTTTGAACGATGAACTCCCATTTTTTCTCCATCATGTTTTCTGCTGAAGGAACTTGTGCTTTTGGGTTTTGTGCGGAGAGTGATGCCCAGGCTGTCATGATGCCAACAAGGCATAGAAAGATTGTTTTTTTCATTGTTTTTATGTTTTAATAGTTTGACGAAAGTAGTTCGTAGTAAGTGTTCTGATCTAATTGTGAGTATAGATACAGTTCATATTCTTCTGTGGCTGCTTGTGTGTTGAGTTGCGTGAACAGCGGTAGTGAGAGGAGTAGAAGCAGGAGTGCGGCTGCAGCCCATAGAATGTAGGAGCGTAGCTGGCGTGTTTGAGTTGTGGGCGCAGGTAGTTCCTTGGATAGATTTTGATAGAATGTATCAAAGTATCCATCTGGTGTTTTGTAAGGTAACTGTTGTAGTTGTGGGTCGGATAGTGTCTTGGGCTTTTGTGGTGTCATATTTTTGTCCTCCGTGTGTTTAAAGGATGGTGGCTTTGATTTGTTCTTCAATTTTTTTGCTGGCATGATGGTAGGACGCTTTGAGTGCGCCTACACTGGTGTTGAGCACTTGGCTTATTTCTTCGTAAGTCATGTCTGAGAAATACTTCATGTTGAAGATTAGCCTTTGTTTTTCGGGTAGTGAGAGTATGGCTTTTTGCAGTACGAGTTGCAGCTGGTCTCCGTCAAAGTAAGGGTCGGCGGAGAGTTGTTGCAGGAGCTCTTCTTGGTAATCATTTCCAAGGGTGAGAGCCCTTTGTTTCTTTTGTTCCAAAAATGTGAGTGTTTCGTTGGTGGCTATTCGGTAGAGCCATGTGGAGAGAGTGGATTCTCCCCGAAAATTATTGAGCCCTTTCCATGCTTTGATAAAGGTGTTCTGTAAGATGTCATTGGTGTCATCGTGGAGTGCAACCATCTTTCGGATGTGCCAATACAACGGCTCTTGATGGGCTTTAACCAGCTCTTCAAAAGCTTTGTGCAGTGTGTCCGGATGGCGCAGTGCTCGTAGTAGGTGTTTTTCTTGCCAATTCATCTCTTTACATGCTTTTGTAAGGTTAGACGTAAGAGATGTGTAAAGGTTTAATGAGAGTGTGATATTTTTTTCTAAACAGTAGTGCTTGCAGCCATTCGGGTGATGACGCAACGGGGCAGAAAACGTTCTGCAAATACGGAGAGCTGGTTCCCGAGTTTATGAATGGCAAGGGTCTTCCCTTTCATCATAGCTTTGTAGGCAAAGGCGGCTGTGTCGGCTGCTGTTGCTTGGGGAAGGAGACGTGCTTTTTGCAGGGTGTTGACAGTGTTGGCTGTTTGGTGGAACTTACTTTCTGTGACTCCCGGACATAGACATGTAATGCTTACTCCTGTGTCTTTGAGTTCAAATGCCAGGGCTTCCGACAGATTGCGCACAAAGGCTTTTGTGCCGGCATAGGCTGCCATGTAGGGCACTGGAAGGAATGAGGCTGTGCTTGCTACGTTCATGATTCGTCCTGCACCACCTTGCTTCATGTCGTGGGCAAATTGCTTGGTGAAGTAGGCGAGGGTGATGATGTTGAGTTGCATCATGCGCAGTTCTTGTTCCCAATCGATGTCGGTGAAGTGTCCACTGGTGCCAAATCCGGCGTTGTTAACCACACAGTCGGGGGTGATTCCTTTTCGTTGAAGATCGGCATATATCATTTGTGCTTGGCTGAGGTCGGAAAGGTCGTTGGCATAGTAATATGCATCGATGCCTTGTTGTTTCCATTGTTGGACCATGTGTGCAAGCTTGGCTTCGTTGCGTGCTACAATGATGAGACGATAGCCATCGCGGGCAAATAGTTGGCTGAGTTCGTATCCGATACCTTCTGTGGCTCCGGTGATAAATGCTGTTTTCATGTGGGTTAATGTGTTGGATGCTTAGCGTAGTCCGCCGTATAATTGGATGTCTTCTTTGGTGATGGTGTCTCCTCCTAATATAATGAGTCGTTCCACTACATTGCGTAGTTCGCGGATGTTGCCTGTCCAGTTTTGTGCTTGCAGTGTCTCTATGGCTTCTTCATTGAAGGTCTTGATAGCTCTTCCTTGCTCGTTACAGATGAGTTGGCAGAAGTGTTTCACCAACAGAGGAATGTCTTCGCGACGCTGGTTGAGTGCAGGGACATGGAGCGGAATAACATTGAGCCTGTGGAAGAGGTCTTCACGAAATCTTCCTTCTGCAATTTCTTTTTGCAGGTCTTTATTGGTGGCTGCAATAACTCTCACATTGACGTGGATGTTTTTGTCACTTCCCACGCGTGATATCTCGTTTTCTTGTAGGGCTCTGAGCACTTTAGTCTGTGCGGAGAGACTCATGTCGCCAATTTCGTCAAGGAAAAGTGTACCTCCATCGGCTTGCTCAAACTTACCAATGCGTTGTTTGATGGCTGAAGTAAAAGCGCCTTTTTCGTGCCCAAAGAGTTCGCTCTCGATGAGTTCTGAAGGAATGGCTGCGCAGTTGACTTCCACAAAGGGCGCATTGGCGCGCTGACTGTAGGTGTAGATTTGACGCGCCACTACTTCTTTCCCGGTTCCGTTTTCGCCCGTAATGAGCACGCGTGCATCGGTGGGAGCAATGCGCTCTATCATACTGCGCAAGCGTTGAATGGGGGCAGACTCACCCACCATTTGGTATTTGTTGTCCACTTTGCGTTTGAGCGTCTTGGTGGTTGAGATGAGTTGTTTCTTGTCCAATGCGTTTTTCACCGTGACTAATAAACGATTGAGGTCAATGAGCTTTTCAATGAAGTCGAATGCCCCCAGTTTGATGGCTTCAACGGCTGTCTCAATGTTTCCATGCCCGGAAATCATCACGATGGGGCTCTCAATGCCCTCTTTTATCAGGGCTTGAAGGAGTTCCATCCCGTCCATTTCGGGCATTTTGATATCGGAAAATATGAGGTCGAAGTTTCCGGCCTTGGCCATGTCAAGTCCCTGTTTGCCGTCTTCCGCTACTTCCACTTTGTATTGCTCAAATTCAAGAATGTCTTTCAGTGTGTTGCGGATGCTTCGTTCGTCGTCAATGATGAGTATTTTAGCCATATTGGTTTACAGTTGGTTCGTGCGTGTGAGGATTATAGGTCAAAGCCGATGTCTTTTCTGAAATATTTGCCTTCAAAGTTAATCTTTTGTGAATTGGCAAAACTGGTGGTAAGTGCTTCGTCTTTGTTGGTTCCGTAGGAGCTGACAGCAATGACGCGTCCGCCGGCAGTGACAATTTCTTGACCATTCACGGCGGTGCCGGCATGGAACACAACACTATCGCTCACTTGGTCAAGACCTGTGATAATCTTTCCTTTTTCGTAGTCGCCTGGATAGCCTCCGGAAACGAGCATGACGGTAACAGCACTGCGTGAATCTACTTCTACATGTTTGCGCTCTAGGTTACCTTGTGCCACACCTTCAAAGAGGTCAACAAGGTCAGATTTAAGGCGGAGCATTACAACTTCGGTTTCTGGGTCACCCATGCGCGCGTTATATTCAATGACGTAAGGGTTATTTTCCACATTGATTAAACCAAAGAATATAAATCCTTTATAGACAATTCCTTCGGCGCGAAGGCCTTCAATGGTTGGCTGTATGATGCGTTGCTCTACTTTTTGCATGAATTCTGGTGTGGCAAAGCTGACAGGTGAAACGGCACCCATGCCTCCGGTATTGAGACCGGTGTCGCCCTCGCCAATGCGCTTGTAGTCTTTTGCTTCGGGAAGAATCTGATAATGTTCACCATCGGTTAGAACAAAAACAGAACATTCGATTCCGCTGAGAAATTCTTCAATAACTACAGTATTACCGGCTGCACCGAATTTGCCGCCTAACATATTATTGAGTTCTTGGCATGCTTCTGCGTAGTCGGAAATGATGAGCACTCCTTTGCCTGCCGCCAGCCCGTCGGCCTTCAATACATACGGAGGATTGAGTTGTTTCATAAACTCGGTTCCTTCGCTGATGGTGTCAGCGGTCACGCTCTTATAGCGCGCGGTAGGGATGTTGTGGCGTTGCATGAAGCGTTTTGAGAAGTCCTTGCTGCCTTCTAATTGGGCTCCTTGCTTGTCTGGACCAATAACAGGGATGTTGGTTAGGTATTCATCTTCGCGGAAGAAGTCGGCTATACCTCTTACGAGTGGTTCTTCCGGACCAACTACCACCATGTCGATGTGATGCTCTATTACAGCGGCTTTAATGCCTTCAAAGTCGGTTGCTTTGATGTTAAGATTAGTACCGAGAGCCGCCGTACCGGCATTTCCGGGTGCTAAAAATAGTTGGTCTAATCGATAACTCTGTTTTAGTTTCCAAGCAATGGCATGTTCGCGTCCACCGCTACCTAATAATAATATGTTCATACCTCTGTGTTTAGTCGTTATTATATTCTTTCGCAAAGGTACAAATAATCTTTGTTTTACTAAAGATATAACTAAAGTGTTTGAAGCTGGGAATCTGGCTGTGTCACTTTGGCTATCCGGCCCCTTTTGTGGCGAGTGTAACGAGCGTCCTATCTTTAGTAGGCTATTAGTAGGTTATTAGTAGGTTATTCAGCAATAATGATGAATCTCCTCCTGTTTCCCGTCGTTCATTCAGCCTGATTTTTGTGCTTCGCTCTCGTTTTGTCGAAGTGTAATAAAAAAATATAAGTATATTTGCGCTGTACAAAGTGGACTTATGAAGACAAAAAAAATAATTATAGGGACAGTGATGTTTGTATTGTTGGGGGTGATGGCATTGGTCTGTGCTGTGCGTTGGAGGGCTTGGTTTGGTAATCCGCCTGAAGCGCCTTATCAAGTGCCTGCTGTTCCCGATAGAGTGATGTTGAGTATGTCCCCTTCACATTCTCAAGCGTGGAGACGAGTCTCATGGCGATGCGACACTATTGCGCGTGAGGCGAGTGTGGAGGTGATTGATTGCCTCATGAATGATACGGTGTTCTATGTGGCAAAAGGCACAAGCGTGTCAAGTCGAAGTGGGCAACAAATGTATTATCAAGTGGATTTCCCTGTGGAGGAAGGCAGATTTCTCTATCGCGTGCATAATGATTCGCTCTGTTCGTCTTATTACGCTTTTGAGGTGGATAATGACGGAGAATGGACAGTGTTGCTCTTTGGCGATTTGCAAGACGAAGTGGCACATCCTTTCGCTACAATGCTTCAAGAAGCGATAAAGCTTCATCCGGAAGTGGATATGTGTGCTTTTACGGGTGACATTGTGGAACGACCGACGGATGAATATTGGAATATATGGTTTGCCTCAGTGGCTCCGATAGTGGGCAAAGTGCCGATTGTGGCATGCCCGGGTAATCATGAACATGTGAAAGCTTGGAAACGCACCTTAGACCAACGCTTTGTGGCTACCTTTGGGGAGAGCGTGGTAGAAGGTTCACATGGCAATGCACATTATGAGTGGGATAATATGACCTGGTCCTCGCTCAATACGGATGTATCCTTTCATATTGATGAATTGTTCCGGCAAAAACAAACCATGCTCCGAGAAGGATGGATTCACCGGAATGGAAAGTGGAATGTGCTCATGATGCACCATCCGTTTTTCCCGGCTGCTATCGAACGACATACCTACATCATACGAGAGGTCTTTGAACCTATGGTGAAAGAAATGGGTGTGCATCTGGTGTTGAATGGTCACGATCATGTTTATGCTCGCCGAGTGGACAAAAAGAATAATCTGCCGGTTGTTCCTATATATATGGTGTGCAATTCGTCTGAAAAACATTATTTGGCAAACTGTGATACAGGATTTGACCGTATAGCATGTGGCCATAGGATGTACTCGCTCCTGCGAGTAACTAAAGATACACTACACATACTGACATATTTGGCCGATACGCATGTGTTGTATGATGAGGTCTTGTGTAGGCGAGCGGGTGACACAATCTTGGTGGAAGACAATAAACCTCAGCTGGAGGAATTGCTCGATGTTGCTCCGCGATATGAAAAACCCTCCAAAAACAAACAACGCCAACAATTCTTGAAGAAAAAAGCACAACGCCGTTGAGACCTGGCTTAATCAAATAGTTCTTGCAGTATGCTCACAGATTTTAACTTCCCGAAATAGGGAAGGTGAAGTTGGTAATAATGTAGCAGGTTGTTCAACAACTCTTGTCGTTCTGTACGTGTAAGATTAAGATGTCCTCCGGAAGATTGGCACAGTGTGAAAAATGCACTGGCTGCTGATGGAGAGAGATAATTCGGGTGATTGGGGCGTAAGGTGCGCCGTATGCCGTTAATCAAGTCAAAGAAATCTCCGTCACCATCTATATTAGGAAAGAAACCCAAGTGATGGGTGAGATGCATCATGAGGTGTAAATGAAAGTCGGGCTGAAATGTTTGTTCTTCCAATAATTGTATCATGTGACATAAATAATCAAACAATTCTTCGTCCGCATCTTGCTCTTGCAAACAGTGGGTGAGAAACTCGGCAATAAAAAAAGCTATCGTGCGTTTGCCGTGATGTGTAGCAATAGACGAATTGGGGGAGGCGACGGTAGCTTCCTGAATTCGTATATGACTATTCTTTATCTGAAGAGTAACTTGAAGCAAGGCTAAAGGGGTAAAAAGTGCACTCTTGGTATTGGATCTCTTACCATGAAGTCCACTCACAGCAGTGCAAATGCGTCCCAACTCACGGCTATATATATGAATAAGGGTAGTTTTGTCCGTGTGATGGGTGGTGTGTAGTACAATAGCTCTGCCGGATTGGAACATGATGATGTTTTTTTATTTAGTGCAAAAGTACAAGAAATCAAGCAGATAAGCAAGGTCTTTCTTGAGTGTGGTAAAATAAATATCAAAAAAATAGAAAAAAAAGTTGGAAATATTTTGCTAGTTCAAAAAAACGTCCTATCTTTGCACCCGCATTCGGATAACACCAATGTGTTTCTCTTGAAAGCAATGGCCCATTCGTCTATCGGTTAGGACGCAAGATTTTCATTCTTGAAAGAGCGGTTCGATTCCGCTATGGGCTACTAAGTATTAAAAGTTTTTGAATAAAAAAAGAGATGGCAAATCATAAATCATCAATAAAAAGAATTCGTCAGACTGAAAAACGCAGATTGCATAATCGTTATTATGCAAAGACAGCAAGAAATGCTGTTCGTAAATTGCGTGCAACAACAGACAAAGCTGTAGCAGCTGAAATGTTGCCTAAAGTAAGTGCAATGCTTGATAAATTGGCAAAGCGCAACATCATTCACAAGAATAAAGCAAGCAATTTGAAATCTAAATTGGCTCAACACTTAAATAAGTTGGCTTAATTGCTTGAATAGGATATACAAAGAAGGATAGTATTACACTATCCTTCTTTTTTTATCTTTTACATCCTTAGATTGGCAGCGAATTTTTCAATTAAAAGGGGGCGTAGCGAGGTACACGTAGAATTTATTTATCATATAAATAGATGTAATTTGTTCATACAAAGGTAATCAAAACGCACTGTCCCCGCTTCAAGGGGGACGAGTGTAGCGTAGTGTACACGGAGCGGAACGGAGGGGGTATGTCTACATATATATAACGTCCCAGACACGCCAGAGCCCAAAGGTGCCTTGCCACCGGAGGAAGGTAACCGCAGCGCGGCATAATGTGAAGAAAAACGCCATAATCCCACATCAACCATTATCCGGACAGCCAAAGCAATATCAAATGCAGGGCTTGGAATAAAAAAAAGTTATCTCAATCGCCGAATGCGGTTGAGATAACTTTTTTATTACTTGACACAGGCATATTAGATGTTCTACTCCTCTAAGTGTTTAATATGTAAATAAGTATCAGGTGTTTAGGAAAATGCGATGTTAAATTATACTAAAAGTTAGCGGTGTGTTTGAGTAACTGTTTCGAAAACTCTATATTTGCAAACGCACACACATAAGCACTATTACGTTTCTGAATAAATCATGTCATCCTTAAGCGTTTTTGTGTGTATGGTTTTTATTTATTACAACATGGTGGGCTAAATTATAAATGCATATGAGACAATTAATAATCACCATTTTCCTATTGACATTTTCCCTTGCTTTTTATGCGCAAGATGCTTTAGTGATTCACCCTTCAGAAAAAGCAGGTCATTGTTACTTTTTGCACAATATCCATCACATTAAAAAAAATGATGCTTCATGGGTGATCGTTATGCATTCCGGAGAAGAATACTCTTATCCTCTAACAAGCACTACGTTTATATATCAAATTATGCATCAACCGGAATATAATGCGATTGATGCACCGGAGAATCCACTGAATGTTTACTATGACGTGATGGAAAGTACGATAGTTTTTGAAGATGAGGTTAAAGGTTCTGTTTTTGTGTTTGATATATCAGGGCGTGTGGTTTTGCAACAACCATCATTGACGAGTAAACGGATTTATGTAGGCAATCTTCCTCTTGGAGTTTATATATTACAAGCGGAAAATAAAGTTGTTAAATTTATAAAATCGTAAATGCCATGAAAAGAATAGTCTTTTTCATATTTTATATCTGTATTTGCTTGTGTATGAGTAAAGCAGAAACTAATCAATATGTATGGAAAGAAGGACGTTTGCAATATGGAACGACCACGCTTAATGTTGATAGTGTGCGCTATGAGCCGTGCACTGGTCAAAAAGTGCGTATTCTCATTCCACGTCAAGTATTAATCCAACATGATTCTCACGAGATACATGCCATTCGAACTCAGATTATTTCTGTGGTAAATGACAGTATAATTTTTCGTGAACCAGTAGAAAATACGCAACCCTACCAAATAGTTCCTTTGTTTTTGTCCAATCAGATTGATTTACAACAATGAAAAGAATAACTATAATCATTCTATTAGTGCAGTTGATGTTTCCTTTGTTTGCATGGGACGGAACTGTGGCCAAATCCTATGCCGGCGGCGATGGCTCGGCAGAGCATCCATTTGAAATAGCAACAGCTGAACAATTAGCCTTATTGGCACAACATACCAACGATGGAGAGAATGGTGAAAACGTCTTACACTATGTACTGACAGCAGATATTGACTTACTATGTGTACGGGAGGGAGATACCCTCAGTTGGACCCCTATAGGCTTAGGTCCTTCTACTTATGAAGATGATCGTCCTATCTATGGATGGAGATATTTTCAAGGTGTTTTTGATGGCAAAGGCCATACGATATCTAATTTATATATCCGCACTGATTCTTGTAATGTAGGGCTGTTTGGTGCAGTGATCAATAGTACGTTTCGTAACATTCGTCTTGTGAATGCAGACATAGTAAGCACAGGTAAGCGAGTTGGAACCTTGTGTGGACACCTGGGATATAATAGTAATGTATCTCACATTACCACTGATAATGGTAAAATATCAGGTTACGCTGGAGTGGGGGGTATCATAGGTTGTGCTAGAGCTTATTATCATGTACGTTATTCAGAGTACATTGATGACAACTTATACATTGGTGCACATGCAACTATTAGTCATTGTGTGAATGGTAATAATGTGTCAACCAACAAAGAGCGCCCTACATACATTCATAACTTAGGTGGTGATGCATTAGGTGGTATTTGTGGAAGTGTGAGTGGATATAACAATCAAGGCTATATTCAATTCTCTCATTGTGATAATCATGGAACGATATCCGGATTTTATAAATATGGTGGAATTGTTGGAGAGTATTTTATGACATATGGTGTATCAAATGTTACCATGATAGAATATTGTTGCAACTATGGCAACATTATATTGTTACCATCGGAATATGAAGATCGTGATAATACAGGAGCTTTTGCTGGGATATGTGGAACCTTTAGCACCAGTAGTGGCAGCATGGGAACTATTACTGCTTGTTCAAATATGACCGACATCAAATGTGAATATAGCTTGGCCAGTTCTTATAGTACGGGCTATTGTGGTGGCATTGTAGGTTTAAATCAAGGCACTGTAACGCAATGTTGTAATGTGGGAACTATCAGTGCCTATGGATGGACAGGTGGTATTTGTGGATATAACATGGCAACTATTACAGATTGCTTAAACGGGGGCTTGTGTGAGTATCGAGCCACACAAGGTATATGCGGTTATAATAATGCGACCGTATTACGTTGCGTGAACACAAATTTTGCTAATTCTTCTTTAAGCAAAGTTAATAAAGAAACGATGGGTAACGCGCATTTTGACAAACAGATGTGCTGGATTAACCCCACCACTTCTTACCGCCATTTCACCAAAGAAATGTTAGGAACTAAACTACAATGGGCATTGAAAGATCAATGGGTTTATACAGACAGTTTGTATCCCCGTCCTGCCTTGCTGGCAGAAACAGATGAAGCATATGTAGCAGCCACTCCTGTATATCTGGAAGAATATCACTATGACCCAACAGGCGAGTTGCCGTATGATTATACGCGTAACATCCAACATTGTTGGGCAAAACTTGGGCAAACAGATGGACTGAGTTGGGAGATTAGCAATCCTGTTATAAATGACACAACGTATGCATTTATTCAAGCAGATTCGCTTTTTGTTCATGGTAGTTATGAGGTGATTGTGAAGGCAAAAAAAGGCTCTGCTTATCGCTCAATACCATTATGGTTTAAAAATGCGCAGTGTAAATCAGAGCAAAGGCAAGATACAACACCCATCTTCCCTCCTGTGGAAGAAGAAAAAGTAAATGCTAATTTTTGGTATAATGGATTGCTCTATATTGATATAACTCCAGAGCAAATGGACTCATTAGTAGGGGGAGAAATTATCGAGATGGACACTCTTGACATCCTACTTCCCGCCCTACCCAACAAGGATGGGATGATTACACCGGCACTAATCAGTTATAAAGAAAGCACTCCTATATTTGGCATTCCATTAGAGCAAATGGATAGTATTACATATGCGGGCTATCATGATAGTAGAGAATTGTTTTTCTTTGTTCCCCCAAATGTAAATGTGGCACAAAAAGGCGTGGTGGGAGACTGCATTGGGACAACTATAACCCTCTCACCAGAACCTGCAGATAAAGTCGTGAATGGACAATGGTATGTTTGGGAAAATGAACAATGGGTAGAGTTGCCTACCAATGAAGTGTTTGCAACAACACAAGTAGAAGAAACAGAGAAGATCTATCAATTTAGAGGGAACATGATGGGAGAGAACTTAATCATAAATGGGGATTTTGAACAAGGGGCAACATTCTTTGAAAGCGATTATCAGTTCGTTCGTGACGAACCTGACAATTTAGGTCCCGAAGGAACATTCACGGTGACGCGGGATATTGGGTATGTACATGGAGATTCTGATTGTGCAATGGACCACACTTTTCAAAACAGAATGGGCAAAATGTTGGCTGTAAATGGGAATACACAGGATGGAGTTGTGGCTTATCGTTATAGAATCACCCAATTGACACCCAATACAGAATATGCCTTATCTACTTGGGCAAGCAACTGGAGTTATTTAGCAGTCGGTTTAAAAACGTTTGCACAATTAAGGTTTTGTATAAATGGCGCACAAGTGGGAGAAACTTTCATGCCACAACTGAGATGCGATTGGGAAAGATTTTATACTGTGTGGAATTCGGGTGATAATACAGAGGCTTTGTTTACAATTCAAGATATATTAACGGAAAGTCAAGGTAATGATTTTACGTTAGATGATATATTTTTCGCACCACTTACGCCATTTACGTACACCATACAAGTAGTGCCTTATGTATGTCCAAAGTAATAATATATCCGCCTAAAGAACATTCATCTATCGTTAGAGGATAATGTATGGTGATATGTGTTTTTTTGATTGTATTTAAATACCATAAAACAGGGCTACCTCATGCATTTGCGGGTAGCCCTATTGGTATATAATACATCTTTTATTGGTGTTGGCAATAAAACCAGAGTGCCTCCGTTACCACACCGTTACCATACCGTTACCATTAGATAGGAATGAGTTTGTTTATCGGACACCAGCATTATTTTTTCCTACACTCCGCACATTCTTACACTATACCCCTCATATTCATTACAATATCATTGCAAACAGATACAAAACAGATAGGAACTAGGTAGGAACTAGATAGGAACTAGATAGGAACTAGATAGGAAAAGGGTTGTGTTTGCCTATTTTTCTGAGTTGCATAAAGACACTGTTTCCTTGACCGGTGATGGCAATAAAAGTCTTTTTGCATGAGAGAAATGCAGGATGCAAATAAACATACAATAGTTTATGCTGTTTGTTGTGGGTAGATAGTGTTAGAAGGGTGCTCGGTAGGTGCAACCTTCTTTCCAGCGTGAGCAACCGTAACTCTTATTACCACGAATAATCTTTCCTTGTTTGCACTGTGGACAACGTGCACCGGAGATATCGGACTTTACTTGAAGAGTAATCTCACTCACCATCTGCTTGAGCTCGTTCAAAAAGTCAATCGCTACGTAATTACCGCGTTCTATGTCGCGAAGTTTCTTCTCCCATATACCGGTGAGTTCTGCCGACTTTAATAAAGCGGTGTGTATGGTGTTGATGAGCTCTATGCCGGTTGGAGTAGGGTGTAGGTTCTTACGTTCTTTGCGGATGTAGTTGCGCTTGAATAGCGTTTCAATAATAGCAGCTCGCGTACTAGGACGACCTATGCCGTTCTCTTTGAGTGCTTCCCTCAGCTCTTCATTGTCTATGAGTTTACCGGCTGTTTCCATAGCTCGCAGTAGTGTAGCTTCGGTGTAAGGCTTTGGGGGTGTGGTTTGTTTGGCACTGATACTAGGTGTGTGTTCTCCACTCTCGCCAACAGTAAACAAAGGAAGGGTTTTCTCTTCTTTGTTATTCTCTTCTTCGTTCTTATCATCATAAACTACCTTCCAACCGGGTGATAATATCTGTTTCCCATTAACCTTGAAAGGTATTTGTGCGGCTTCTCCGGTGACTGTTGTAGTAGATATTTTCGCTTCTGGATAGAAATTAGCAATGAAGCGTAAAGCCACTAAGTCATACACCTTTCGTTCTTGTTCAGTGAGTGCTTTGGGTATTTCTCCGGTGGGTATGATAGCATGGTGGTCAGTCACTTTTTTGTTGTCAAACACTTTTTTGCTTTTAGGGAGTTTAATGCCTTCCAAAGGAGTGATGAGATCACCATAGAGTTGTTTGAGTTGCTTGAGTGTATGTGGCGCTTTAGGATAAATGTCATCACTCAAATAAGTGGTGTCCACACGTGGGTAGGTAGTGAGTCGTTTCTCATACAGCCCTTGAATGATTTTAAGGGTTTCATCTGCAGTGAATGCATATTTCTTGTTA
Source organism: Paludibacteraceae bacterium (assembly GCA_017647145.1). Classification (GTDB taxonomy): domain Bacteria; phylum Bacteroidota; class Bacteroidia; order Bacteroidales; family Paludibacteraceae; genus Gallipaludibacter. Next base: position 10,487 of record JAGCLD010000007.1, on the reverse strand, counting down.
CATTCCACCTGTAGTGAAGTCAGGTCAAACAAGCGTGGCGCACTTTCGGTTCCTTTTTTGGTATCAACTTGGGTGATGGTGAATAAGGAGCCGGTTATTTGTTGAATGTATGCTTGTGCTTCTTCTTCTGTATTGAAGCGTCCCTTTGTAGCAGAAAATGTTGTGTCACGATAGACGGTTTTTAGTTCCCAATACGGTTCGGGAACAAAGTTGTCTATCTCATGCTGTCTTTTTACAATCAAAGCAAGTGTGGGGGTCTGTACACGTCCTATGGAGAGAATTTGTCCTTCCGATGCATACTTGAGCGTATAGGCGCGTGTTGCATTCATGCCTAATAACCAGTCGCCAATAGCACGCATTAAGCCGGCCTCATAGAGAGCTTGGTAAGCGTTTTCTGGTTTGAGCTGTGCAAATCCTTCTTTGATGGCTTCTGCTGTTAACGAAGATACCCATAAACGTTTAACAGGACATTTGCATCCTGCTTTTTGCAACACCCACCGTTGTATAAGTTCACCTTCTTGTCCGGCGTCACCACAGTTGATTACTTCATCTGCTTTGCTCACCAGTTCTTTGATGATCTGGAATTGTCGTTGAATACCTTCCTCTTCCATCACTTTGATGCCAAAGCGTTTGGGTATCATAGGCAGACTGCTGAGAGTCCAAGGCTTCCATCCTTGTTCATATTCATGGGGTTCAAGTAGTCCACACAAGTGACCGAAAGTCCATGTCACCTGATAACCGTTTCCCTCGTAGTAGCCATTACGTCGGGTAAAGGCTTTTAGAGAATCGGCAATCTCCTTAGCAACAGATGGTTTTTCGGCAATGCAGACTATCATTATGTTGTAGTGTTATTATCCGTTAAGAATTGATAGTGCAAAGATACTGATTTTTATGTCAGGAATAGAATGAAAAGCATGTGCGCATGCTTCAAGTGTTGAACCGGTAGTGAGTACATCGTCCACCAGCAGTATGTGTTTTCCTTGTAAAAGATTGGGTTTCAAGGATTCAAATATGCCTAAGGTGTTCTGATGACGTTCGTAAGTATTTTTATTAGTTTGTGTGTCATTGTCAATAACACGTTTTACGTGTTTAGTTGAGTAGGGTATTTTACTTACTTCAGAAAGTCCTTTTGCAATCCATTCACTTTGATTGTACCCTCTTTTATGTTCTTTTCGTGGGTGTAGAGGAACGGGTATAATTAAGTCAATTCCCTCCATAAATTGTTCTTTGACGAGTTTTTGGGCTATTATCTTTCCCAAGTAGAGCCCAATTTCTTTTTCACCATGATATTTAAACTTATGAAGTAGCTGTCGGAATGTAGTTCCCTTTGAGAAAAAGTAGAAAGCAGTAACTCGTTCAGTACGGACTTTACCCCAAAAGCGTTGTGCGGCTTCGTTATTTTGAAAGTCTGTAAAATAGGTTCGCGGCAAGTCGTGAAGACATAATGAGCATAAGCACTCCTCGCCACGCAAGAGTGTTTTTCCACAGCACGCGCATAGGTTTGGATAGAATAAATCAAATAATGACCGAAAAAAGTGATGGATGTGCATCGTTATGCGGCAAATAGACTTAGTAGAAAATCGAGTGCTTTGGGAAGGAAAATCATGAGCCCGATAACAGCAGCAGTGATTGCACACACAAGTACTGCTCCGGCAGCAACATCTTTGGCTTTTTTTGCTAAAGGGTGTTGCTCCTGTGTGTAGAGGTCAATGGTAGATTCAATGGCGGTGTTAATAAGTTCGGCAGTAATAACGCTTCCGATGCATAATATGCATGCTATCCATTCCATGAAAGAGATGTGAAACAGAAAGCCACATAGAATGACTAAAATTGCTATGCAACAATGAAATCTCAGATGTGCTTCGCTCTTGAAAGCACATCTGAGACCATTTAAAGCATATCTAAAACTATTTATCTGTTTTTTCATTTACGTAGAAGAAATTCCCGTATGTCACGTCTGTATTTCCATCCGGAAGCAAGTAGTAGGGATAATATATAAGATACAATTGCTGCAATGGCAAGAGTCTTGATACGTCCATTGATGGCTCGTGGGTTTACAGCAAGATGAGCAGGGAAGTACATCGGTACACTATCACATACAAGTTCTATCTCTTTGCCTTGACGTTGATTTTGCAGTATGGTGATTTCTTCGTGAAAGTACTGTTTCTTTTGTTCGCCAATGATGAGTGAATTGTTATGAAGTGTCAGTTTTGCATGAACAGGGTCATCTAAATAGGCTTTTTTAGAAAGACTGTCAAGGTACAATATCTGTTGGTTATACATATTGACAGCATCCTGGAGATTCTGACGACGCAATTTGTTCCACTCTACCATAGTAGGATGATTGTTGAAATAGCGAAGCAGTCCTTCTTCAATCTCGCTGACTTTGTCTATTCGTTTAGTGCGGAAACGAAAATAGAGGTAGTTCTGCATTCTGACGTTTAGAGTGTCTGTTAAGTCATGTTTATGCTTGAAGTCAATATGGTCAGGGGTACTATCGTTTAGATTATCGATAACAAAGAATGTTTCCATGCGCTTGATGCTGGAAGCAGCTTCGCTTGATATGCCACACTTTGTAATAAAGTTCTGTTGGTTGTGTAGGGTGTGGGGAAATGCCCATTCAAGGGGTCTGCTGATTTCTTTTGTGATACTTGCTGAAGGTCCATTGAGGATGGCGAGTCCCTCAACATTATAATAGCGTCTTTCAGGTTGAGAGAAATAAAATCCTAAAGCTAGACCAATAGCACATACAATGATAGTGAGAGGAATGTAATGAGCACTTAATTGTAGGCACCATCCTATTCCTGTAAACATGTGACGAAAACATCTTCCGATCCAACGAAAAAAGAGAATCAGTAGGTCAAAAAGGTTGGTGTCTTTGTCTTCTTTCATAATAGATGTTTTGAACTTAATATATTAACACCATACGCCCATAGGACGTATGGTGTTAGATAGTTGATATTCGTGTTAGATGAATAATAGTTGCATTAAGATGTACACTGGTAACAGGATAATCAATGAGAATTTAATCATGTAGCCAAAGAAACTTGGCATCTTAACGCCACTTTCCTCAGCAATAGATTTTACCATGAAGTTAGGACCATTGCCGATATAAGTCATAGCTCCAAAGAATACGGCACCCATAGAAATAGCTTGCAATAAAATCTCTGGAATACCGGCTACATTTTCAGTACCAATTGTACTGAGCACTTCTGCAGGAAGTCCTTGTGCTAAACTGTGGAATGCTACTGCAGTAGGAGCGTTGTCTAAGAATGAGCTCAATGCACCAGAGCAATAGAAGAATTGCCAAGGCTTGGTGAGACCTAATTCAGCAGCATTGTTGTTAAGGTACATCATGGCTGGAATCATGGTAGTGAAGATACCTAAGAACACAACAGCCACTTCAATGATTGGTCCCCAAGAGAAGTGGTTGTCTTCGCGAGTCTTCTTCTTTGTGGTGTACATAGACAAGAAGATGATAGATACCAATACGATTTCACGTAATAACTTCAACCACATTGGAGCATGTTCTTCACCCATTTGAGGAATATAGCCTGGGTTAATAAATGCTACAGAGGCAATGATACCGAGAAGGTAAATGAAATTGATAGTACCGGTAATGCGAATAGGTTGAACTTCGCGGCTATCTGCAGAGAGGTTAGTCCAGTCTTCTTTTTTATAGTAGTAAGAATCAAAGATGTAGTAAAGCACTAACAAGATGATGCCTACAAATACCCATTGAAGTATCATACTGAAGAACCATGTAAATTCAGCTCCACGCAAGTAAAGCAAGAACAATGGGGGGTCTCCAAGTGGAGTTAACAAACCACCGCAGTTGGCTACTAATGCAATGAAGAACAAGACAGTGTGAACAGTGTATTTACGTTGTGAGTTGGTGGCTAATAAAGGACGAATCAATAACATAGCAGCACCGGTAGTTCCCATGAATGAGGCTAATAACCATCCTAATCCGAGGAAAGCAGTGTTAATAGCTGGTCTTGCTTTGATGTCACCTGATAAGTGAATACCCCCGGTAGTCACAAAGAGAGCACATAACAAAATGATGAACGGAACGTAATCATAGATTAGTTGATGTTCAACATTGTGTGCCAAACCATTTACGATTAACCAAATAGCAGTAGGCACTCCCAATAACATTGATACAATCAATTTGTTACGGTTGTTCTCCCACCAATGTTCTGCCACTAATGGCCCAACGGCAATAGTCAATAGCATAATTCCGAACGGAATCATTGCCCATGCCGGCATTACAAATGCTTCCATAATAGTTGAGTTTTTTAAATTAGTTTATTAAATAAAAGTTAAGTCTTTTTACTTTTTATGACTCCTGCAAAGGTAGATAATCTTTTTTTTATTGCGGAGAAGTCAATGCTTTATTATGTAGGCAAATTGACGAAATATATGGATATTTCGCCTATTTGCTTTGGTTCTTAATCCATTCTCTTGCGTTTACAAATGCTTCCATCCAAGGTGTGATTTGGTCATTGTTCTTACGCTCATTAGGATAGTATCCCCATTGCCATGGGAAGATAGCACGTTCTAAGTGAGGCATCATTGCCAGGTGTCTTCCATCGTTTGAGCATATACCGGCTACATTGTAGTCAGAGCCATTCGGGTTAGCCGGATATCCTTCGTATGTGTACTTAGCAATGATGTGGTAGTGGCTTTCCGGGTTAGGTAAATAGAATTTTCCTTCTCCGTGAGCCACCCAGATACCCAGTCTGCTACCTGCCATAGAACCAAACAATACAGAGTGGTTTTCCGGAATGTCAAGTCCTACAAAGCATGATTCGAATTTGTGTGAGTCATTGTGTAGCATGCGTGGTTGTTTTTCATCATTAGTGAGCAATCCGAGTTCCACCATGAGCTGACATCCGTTGCATATACCTAATGATAAAGTGTCAGGGCGTTTGTAGAAATTATCCAAAGCCGCTTTAGCTTTATCATTATAGAGGAATCCGCCCGCCCATCCTTTAGCAGAGCCAAGAACGTCAGAGTTAGAGAATCCACCACAGAATACAATGAAGTTAACATCCTCTAATGTTTCTCTTCCTGAAGCCAAGTCGGTCATGTGTACGTCTTTCACATCAAAGCCAGCAAGGTAAAGTGCGTATGCCATTTCACGTTCACCGTTAGTACCTTTTTCACGGATGATGGCCGCTTTAATTCCACTCGGTTGTCGGTCAGGATTCATTCCAAATTGTTCTAACTTGCCGGTGAATCGTGGTGAGAATGCATAGTTGAGTGGTTGATTCTTGTAGTTAGCATAACGTTGAGCAGCACATTTTTCTCCACTTTGCTTTCTGTCCAGTAAGTAGGATGTTTTGTACCATAGGTCGCGTAATTGGTCGATATCAAACAAGTGGTTTTTCTTGTTGTGTTGTACTTTAATGTAGCGATCTTGGCATGGTTGTGCAATTTTGCAGAATCCAACACCGGCATTGCGTAATAGTTTTTCCACTTGTTGGCAATCTTTGACTTGTAGTAGAATGCCTGGGTTTTCTGCAAATAATATTTTGACTATGTCTTTTTCGTTGAGTTGGTCGAGTGTTACATTCAAACCACCTTTCTTATTGGCAAAGCACATTTCCAATAAGGCAGTGAGAAGTCCCCCTGCAGAGATGTCGTGTCCGGCCAGCACTAAGTCATTTTCTATCAATTCTTGTACAGCATTGAATGCGGCTGCAAAGTATTCGCTATCATTTACATTAGGGCATTCACTACCTACTTTATTTAAAGACTGATAAAGAGCAGAACCACCTAATTTGAATGCGTCGAATGAGAAGTCGATGTGGTAGATAGCTGTGTTTTCGTCATTTATGACTACAGGGCTCACTATTTTCTTGATGTCGCTCACTTCACCGGCAGCAGATATGATTACTGTTCCGGGAGAGAATACTTTGTCTTTTCCATACTTTTGAGTCATAGAAAGACTATCTTTTCCAGTAGGGATGTTGATACCTAATTCGCATGCAAAGCGGCTACATGCTTCCACTGCTTTATACAAGCGTGCATCTTCTCCTTCGTTTTTGCATGGCCACATCCAGTTAGCAGAGAGAGATACACTTTCAATTTTTTCTTTCAGTGGAGCAAAAACCAAGTTTGTGAGGCTTTCTGCAATGGCTAATACACTTCCGGCTGCAGGGTCAATCATAGCAGCTTGAGGAGCATGTCCTATGGAGGTAGCAATACCGGCTTTACCTCTATAATCCAATGCCACAGCGCCTAAGTCACTCAAAGGTAATTGAAGTTCACCTTGGCATTGTTGACGTGCGATTTTACCGGTTACCGAACGGTCCACTTTATTAGTGAGCCAGTCTTTACAAGCTACGCTTTCCAGTTGCAATACATTTTCAATATATTCGGTGAGTAATGTATCTTTGGTGTCAGCATTTTCGTAGTGTTCATCCACAGTTTTGTCGTGCATGTAGGTCTTAGGCGCCTTTCCGAAGAAGTCTTCCAGTGCCATGTCGATTGGCTTATCGCCATTTTCTTTTTCAAAGACAAAGCGCATGTCGTTGGTAGTTTCTCCCACTGTGTACATAGGAGAACGTTCTCTGTCGGCGATACGACGTATGTGTTCCTGAACTTCTTCTGGTACCAGCAGCCCCATTCTTTCTTGGCTTTCATTACCCACAATTTCTTTAGCAGATAGAGTAGGGTCTCCTACAGGTAGTTTGTCAAGGTCAATATGTCCTCCGGTAGCTTCTACCAATTCAGATAGGCAGTTGAGGTGTCCTCCAGCTCCGTGGTCGTGTATAGAAACGATAGGGTTGTTATCCGATTCAGCTAATGCACGAATAACATTGGCAGCACGTTTTTGCATTTCCGGATTAGCACGTTGTACGGCATTCAGTTCGATACCGCTGCTATATTGTCCTGTTTCCACACTTGATACAGCGCCACCGCCCATACCGATGCGATAGTTGTCTCCTCCTAACACTACTACTTTTTCTCCCGGTTGAGGTTCCCCTTTGAGTGCGTCACGTTGGTTAGCATATCCCACACCACCTGCCAACATAATTACCTTGTCATAGGCGTATTGCTTGTTGTTTTCTTCGTGTTCAAAGGTGAGTAAAGAACCGCAAATAAGAGGTTGGCCAAATTTATTACCGAAGTCTGAAGCGCCATTAGATGCTTTGATGAGAATCTGTTCCGGTGTTTGATAGAGCCATTGGCGTTCAGCCATTTTGTTTTCCCATTTTGCGTTTTCTTTGTTGCGTGGATAGCTTGTCATATACACTGCAGTTCCTGCGATAGGAAGTGATGCTTTACCACCTCCGAGTCGGTCGCGTATTTCACCTCCAGTACCTGTTGCAGCCCCATTAAAAGGTTCTACGGTAGTTGGGAAGTTGTGTGTTTCTGCTTTAAGTGAGATGACAGACTTGATTTGTTTAGTAGTGAAGAAGTCAGGTTTGTCGGCAGACGCCGGAGCAAATTGTTCAATGCTTGGTCCGTCGTTAAAAGCCACATTGTCTTTGTAGGCCGAAATAAGTGCATTTGGGTTTGTTTCAGAAGTAAGTTTGATGAGTTTGAAAAGACTGAGTTCTTTTTCTTCTCCGTCAATGACAAACACGCCGTTAAATATTTTATGGCGGCAGTGTTCAGAGTTTACTTGTGAGAATCCAAACACTTCGCTATCAGTGAGCTTTCTTCCGTAACGTTTGCTGATGTCTTCCAGGTAGGCGATTTCGTTTTCGCTGAGAGCAAGACCTTCCTGTTCGTTATAGGCAGCAATATCATCAATATATACGATAGGTTCAGGTTGTTTGCTGATGAGGAATGTGTCTTGGTTGAGTCCCTCATAGAAGCGTTGAAGCATGGGGTCGATTTGTGCCTCTTTGTTGGGTACCGGGATAAATTCTTCGATGCGAATTATGTCCTTCACTCCCATGTTTTGTGTAATTTCCACGGCGTTAGTACTCCATGGTGTGATCATTTCTCTTCTTGGTCCGATGTGTATTCCCTCTATATTTTCATTTTGGATGAGGGCTGCGTCGCTGAAGAGCCAACACAACTTGTTAATGTCTTCCTTTGTAAAGCTGTTGATGTGTTCAACAGCTATAATGGTTTCATTAGATGTTCTGAAAAAAGATAACATATTGTTCAGTTTATGTGGGTGTAAATTGTTAATCAAGTTTTAATACGGCGAGGAATGCTTTTTGTGGTACCTCTACACTACCGATTTGTTTCATGCGTTTCTTTCCGGCTTTTTGTTTTTCCAAGAGTTTACGTTTACGGCTGATGTCTCCTCCGTAACATTTGGCAGTTACGTCTTTACGAACAGCCTTTACTGTTTCTCTTGCTATGATTTTAGCTCCGATAGCCGCTTGTATGGCAATGTCAAACTGTTGTCTTGGTATGAGGTCTTTGAGTTTTTCACACATGCGTCTTCCCAATGTAACAGCGTTGTCGAAGTGTATGAGTGATGAAAGAGCATCCACAGACTCACCATTGAGCAGAATGTCAAGTTTGATGAGTTTAGACGGACGGAAGTCGCTCATGTGGTAGTCAAAAGAGGCGTATCCTTTAGAAATGCTTTTGAGTTTGTCGTAGAAGTCAAATACGATTTCTCCCAATGGCATATCAAATAGTATTTCCATGCGATTACCGGAGATGTATTCTTGTTTGACGAGTTCTCCTCTTTTTCCGAGACAGAGTGTCATGATTTGTCCGATGTATTCACTTGGTGTGATGACAGAGGCGCGGATGTAGGGTTCTTCTATTCGGTCGATAAGTGTAATTTCAGGCAGTCCCGATGGGTTGTGCACTTCTGTGCAATCGCCCTTTTTGGTGTACACTTTGTAGGATACGTTCGGTACTGTGGTGATTACGTTCATGTTGAACTCTCTGTCGAGACGCTCTTGGATGATTTCCATGTGTAGCATCCCGAGAAATCCACATCTGAATCCGAATCCAAGTGCTACGGATGATTCCGGTTCAAAAGTGAGTGAGGCATCGTTGAGTTGTAGTTTCTCAAGTGAAGCACGCAGGTCTTCAAATTCATCTGTTTCTATGGGGTAAACGCCGGCGAAGACCATTGGCTTTACTTCTTCAAACCCTTCAATGGCTTTGGTGCATGGGCGTTTTACGTGTGTGATGGTGTCACCTACTTTTACTTCTTTTGAATTTTTGATTCCGGATATGATGTATCCCACATTACCCGCCGAGAGCTGTTTTGTGGGTTGCATATCCAGTTTGAGGATTCCAATTTCGTCGGCGTCATATTCTTTACCTGTCGCAACGAATTTTACGAGGTCGTTGCTTTGTATTGTTCCGTTTACGATTTTGAAGTAGGCTATGATGCCTCGGAATGGGTTAAACACAGAGTCAAATATCAAGCATTGTAGAGGAGCTTCCGGGTCGCCTACAGGTGCCGGTATGCGTGTTACGATGGCTTGTAGGATTTCTTCTACTCCCATGCCTGTTTTTCCACTGGCACGTATGATATCTGTTCGTTTACATCCGAGCAGTTCGATTATTTGGTCTTCCACCTCTTCCGGCATAGCACTATCCATGTCCATTTTGTTCATGATGGGTATGATTTCCAGGTCATGTTCAATGGCCATGTATAGGTTGGAGATGGTTTGTGCTTGTATTCCTTGTGTAGCATCAATGATGAGCAATGCACCTTCGCATGCAGCAATGGAGCGTGATACTTCGTATGAGAAGTCCACGTGTCCCGGAGTGTCAATGAGGTTCAGTACGTAGTTTTCTCCTTCGTGCTGATAGTTCATCTGTATGGCGTGGCTCTTGATGGTGATACCTCTTTCTCGCTCCAGGTCCATATTGTCGAGTACCTGTGCTTGTAAGTCTTTTTGTGCGAGTGTGTTGGTGTGCTCTAATAATCGGTCGGCAAGTGTACTTTTACCGTGGTCGATGTGAGCAATGATGCAGAAATTGCGTATGTGTTTCATTCCAATAAATTCCTTCTTATTTAAGTGTACAAAGATACTATAACCCGACGAGACACACAAATAAGGAGGGTGTTTTTTTGTTGTGCTATGATTCAGCTTATTGGAAAATAACGATAAATATCCCTTCCATCCGGATCGACATACCTCATCGGACTCCAATGGCAATACGCATAAGAAGAAATTTCCGGGTATTTATCACTTAGTGGGTCGGGCGATAGCCAATGGCTTTTGTTGTCTGTCAATAGAGCATAGGCGACAATGCTTCCATCAGACATATCCACGAGTAGGATTCGTTCTTGTTGTGTATCTATCATGGCAACAAGCAAAGTGGTGTCCGATGAAAAATCTTGTGCGCATTTCTCTCTTGACAACGCCTCGGAAGTCAACATCGGACATGATGTCTCCGGCGCAAAAGAGTCATAGGGAGTCTGTGCTTTGGCACTCAGCCCAATGCAGAGGGAGAATAATAATATGAGTTTTACATGGTGCATGGCTACAAATTAGACAATCCGAACTTGAGTTGACGAATCAGCCATTTTTTGAATCTTT
>JAGCLD010000006.1 GCA_017647145.1 Paludibacteraceae bacterium | reverse complement strand
GTTGTTGCTGTTGTTGCAACATTTGTTGTGCGTAAGCTAAGTTATAGCGTGTTTCATCATCCTTAGGATTATTCCTAAGTGCGTTTTTATAGGCTGCTACAGCTTCAGCATATTGTTGTTGGGCAAACAAGGCATTACCTATATTGTGATAGACAGCAGCTTTCTTTGATTTATTATCCTCAGTCAGTGCGTCAGCCGCTTTATATTCTTCGACAGCCTCAGCGTATTTTTCTTGTTTAAACAAGGCGTCACCTAGATTGAAGTGTCCTTCAAAAGACTTATTGTTTTCATTCAATGCCCGTCTGTAATCCACTTCAGCTTCCACATAACTACTATCCCGATACAATCGGTTTCCTGAGCGCACACTTTTAGCCTCTTTTTGAGCCCAAAGCCCTTGTGCAATTGTTCCTAAGAACACTAATATCCATATCCTCTTCATCATCTTACTTATAAAGGTCAATCTTACTCAAACGTTTATTTTTACGACCAAAAATAAAATAGTCCACTATCAAGAGCAGTAATGCCAGTATCACAAACGATTGGTATTGTTCATTATAGTCAGCATAAATAGTCGTCTCCATCTCTGTTGTTGCCAATTGGTTTAATTCCTTCTGTAGGGAACGCAATACCCCATTAGAATTATCCACTCTTAGATACATTCCATTACCGGCTTCAGCAATCTGACGACACATTCCCTCATTCAATTTAGAGATTACCACATTGCCATTCCTATCTTTTCGGAAATTGGATGAACCATCCATCGGAATGGGGCTACCTTCCGGCTTTCCTACTCCCACTACAAATACTTTGATGCCCTTTTCTTTAGCCAGTTTGGCAGCGCTAATGGCATCATCCTCATGGTTTTCTCCATCCGTAAACAAGATAATAACCTTAGAACTTTCTGTGTCTAGTGCACCAAATCCTTTTATGCACATATCTAAGGCACTCCCAATGGCTGTGCCTTGCCTTGGTACGAGGCTCGGATTGATAGATGACAAGAACATCTTAGCCGATACGTAGTCACATGTGATGGGTAATTGGGTGTAGGCATCACCGGCAAACACCACCAGTCCGACTTTATCTTCTGCCATGTCGTCAATCAATTTGGAAAGCACTTGTTTAGAGCGTTCAAGTCGATTGGGCGCAAGGTCTTGTGCCAACATTGAGTTAGATACGTCTAAAGCGAACATTACTTCAATGCCTTCGCGCTTCACCGTCTGTTCTTTCACGCCAAATTGCGGACGCGCTAATGCCAGTATGATGAAAACAAATGCGAGGGTTTGCAGACAGAATTTCACCCATGGTCGTGTGGTTGATACATTGGGCATGAATTGTTGCAACAACTTCATATCCCCCAAAGCTTGAAATTTCTTCTTCCTGCTGTGCAGACTATGTAAGAATAGTGCCACAAAAAGAGGAACAAATAGCAAGCAATATAAGAAGTCAGGATGTGCGAATCTAAACATAATTATTTCCCTGTAAATTTATGGTATTCTGCGCAACAAGGTGTGGCGCAATAATAACTCTAACAAAACTAACAATGCCGCTATTCCCACAAACATAGGGAATATTTCCTGGCGTTTGCTATACTCACGAACCCTAATCTTAGATTTCTCGAGTTGGTCAATTTGGTTATAAATCTCGCGCAGTGAGTTATTGTCTGTGGCTCTAAAGTAAGCTCCACCCGTTTCAGTTGCGATTGAACGCAGTGTTGTTTCGTCAAACTCTGAGTCGATTACTTGGTATTGTGTGCCTAGTGGAGTAGGCACCGGAATGCGTGCTTGGCCATGAGAACCCACCCCGATGGTGTAAACTCGTATGCCAAATGTTTTCGCTATTTCAGCCGCCGTTTTAGGAGAGATGTCTCCTGCGTTATTTGAACCGTCAGTCAATAAGATAACCACTTTTGATTGTGTCTCGCTATCCTTGATTCGGTTCACCGCATTTGCCAATCCGAGTCCGATGGCAGTGCCATCCTCAATGAGTCCGTATTTAATTTCTTTAAACAGATTGACTAGTACTGCATGGTCGGTGGTGAGAGGACACTGTGTGAAACTTTCTCCCGCGAACACTACCAGTCCGATGTTGTCATTTGGACGCGACAAAATAAACTCTGTCGCTACATCCTTCGCTGCTTCTAGACGATTAGGCTTTAAGTCTTCCGCCAACATAGTTCCCGATACGTCTAAGGACAGCATGATGTCAATACCCTCTGTGCTGGAGTTTTGCCAACTGTTGCTCACTTGCGGGCGAGCTAATCCGACAATCAATAAGATCAGGCACAAGAGACGTAGCACGAAGGGCAAGTGCAGTAAATGTACCCGATAGGAAGAAGATAGATGACGAATAGATGTGTGAGAGGAGATTTGCAGACTAGCATCACTCTTTCTCATTTCCCATATATACCAAATCACAATTGGAATCAGCAACAAAAGCAAGAACAGATATTCCGGATGTAAAAAACTCATATTCTGTTTTTAAATAGTGTTATTCTTTCTTTATTCTTTCTCAGTCTTTTCATCTTGGGCCGTCTCTTCAGCAGGTCTCGGACGAGTAAGTTCCAAGAAATGATATGCCTGTTTCAGACTATCTTCACACTCATTCGGCATGGCAGTCCACTTAGCGAATTTTACTAAGTCAGCCAGGTTTAATATCATTTTCAAGGCAAGAAGAGCTTCTTTGTTATCCTTCAGAAGCGGTGTGAGTCCTTTCAATATTTCGGACGAAGGCAGTTCCATACAATTTACTCCAAACACTCCGTCGGCATAGTTGCGCAGTATGTCGGTAAGTTCTGTGAAATACACTTTCTGTCGTCCGGTTTGTTGCCATGTTTTTTCCTGCTTGATACGATCAAGACCTTCCAAAGCCACCTCCCATGGGTCGCGCACTTCCACTTGTTCTACAATGACTTCACTTGTCTCACGTTTGGCAAAGCGACGATAGAGCCAGTATGCCACTCCGATTAGTGCTAAGATTAAGAGTATGAGTAAAACTGTGCGTGCGATGCCCCACCAGTAGATAGGTGCACGATAGATGTCCTTAATGTCGGCTAAGATATGTGATGCAGTATCCACTTCAAAAGGTTGAATGACCTTGAGAGCAAGTGGTTTGCTCCAGATGGTTTCGCCTTCACACACGAATGGCAGTGCCGATAGCAGGTAAAGTGAGTCTTCAAAGGCTGTGATGCGATAATGATGTGTAACCACGCAGCGTTCGCCCTCTTTCAGGCTGTCCACTTGTGGGAGTTCCACAACCTCCAGACCTCCCGGCAGTGTGTCAACATAGAGCGGGAAAGTCACCTGTTTATCCATGGGTTGATTTACGGAAAGAGATAGTCCTGCTTGATCACCAATCACCAACATGGTGGAGTCAATAGCAACATTGACCGACACATTAGCCTGTGTGCTCACGGCCATCAGTAATCCTATGCAAAACAAACAAAAACGCAAATATTTCATAATCATTTTATTCTTTCATTAAGAGGCACTTCGCATTCTAAACAAGCGCATCAGACAACGCACATAATCTTCACTTGTAGAGATAGAGACATGGTCAACACCGGCTCTGGTGAAACATTGTTGCATGGTAAGTTTGTTGGCCAACCATGCGTCGTGATAAGCCTTACGCACGCGCTTATCGGAGGTGTCAAACCACAAACGTTGTTCGGTCTCTGCATCCTTCAGTTTGATGAGTCCCACATCGGGCAATTCAGTTTCGCGCACATCATAGAGATGAAGTCCTACGATGTCGTGCTTGCGGTTGGCAATCATCAAAGCATCCGCATAGTTATTATCCATGAAGTCGGACATAAGGAAGGCAGTAGAATGTTTTTTAATAACGCTGGTGAAGTAGCGTAATGCTCCCCCGATGTCAGTTTTTCGGCTCACAGGTTCAAAGCTAATCAGTTCGCGTATGATGTGTAGTACATGCTTGCGTCCTTTTTGGGGCGGGATAAACTTTTCAATTCTGTCAGAGAAGAAAATTACCCCTATTTTGTCATTGTTTTGAATGCTTGAGAAAGCCAGTGTGGCCGCCAGTTCGGTCATTAACTCACGTTTAGTTTGCACCACAGAGCCAAAGTCCCTACTTCCAGAGACATCCACCAGTAGCATCATGGTGAGTTCGCGTTCTTCCTCAAACACTTTCACATACGGTCGCTGGAAGCGAGCAGTCACATTCCAGTCAATGCTTCGCACATCATCCCCAAACTGATACTCACGCACTTCGCTAAACGCCATACCACGTCCCTTAAACGCAGTGTGGTATTCTCCGGCAAAGATGTTTTGCGACAGTCCGCGCGTTTTTATCTCCACACGCCGAACTTTCTGCAATAATTCACGCGTATCCATAGGTTAGATTAAGGCACTTCAACAGCATTCAGTATTTCTGTGATTACTTCTTCCGAAGTCAAGTTTGTAGCCTCAGCTTCGTAGCTCAATCCGATGCGGTGGCGCAGCACATCGTAGCACACAGCACGTACATCTTCCGGAACAACATAGCCCCTTCTCTTAATGAACGCATAAGCACGTGCAGCCAATGCCAAGTTGATGGAAGCACGAGGAGAAGCCCCAAATGCAATCATGTCTTTGAGTGCTTCGAGTCCATAGTCAGCAGGGTAGCGTGTAGCGAATACGATATCCACGATGTATTTTTCGATTTTTTCGTCGATGTACACTTCGCGCACCACTTCTCGTGCTTTGATAATGTCAGCAGTGCTCAACACAGGTGTAAGCGCTACTTTATTAGCGCTGATTTGTTGACGTACAATCAGTCGTTCCTCTTCCTTTTTAGGATAGTCAATAACTACTTTAAGCATAAAGCGGTCTACTTGTGCTTCCGGTAGTGGATAAGTACCTTCTTGCTCAATAGGGTTTTGGGTGGCCAATACTAGGAATGGTTCATCCAATTTGAATGTTTCCTCACCAATTGTCACTTGTCGTTCCTGCATTACTTCCAGAAGTGCACTTTGTACTTTAGCCGGGGCGCGGTTAATTTCATCTGCCAGCACAAAGTTAGCGAAGATAGGACCTTTTTTGATGGAAAACTCATCCTTCTTCTGGCTGTAAATCAGTGTGCCGACAACGTCAGCCGGCAATAAGTCGGGCGTAAACTGAATGCGACTAAAGTCGGCTTCAATCAATTCAGCCAGAGTCTTAATAGCTAAAGTTTTAGCCAAACCAGGCACACCTTCCAGCAAGACATGGCCATCAGACAATAATCCGATGAGCAATGACTCTACCAAATGTTTTTGACCCACAATTACGCGGTCCATGCCCATAACTAGAGCATCTACAAAAGCACTTTGACGCTCAATCCTCTCATTGAGAGCTCTAATATCTACCATTTCTGCCATAAAACGATTACTGATTTTTCGATAAATTCTATTGTCATTATACACAAAAAACAACACATCACAGGGAAAGGTTCAACTTGCCCGATGATATATCTTGACTTTAATAAGCAAAGATAATACCTTATTGCTTTGTAAATCGGAATAATAACATAATTTAACATATATTTATATTAATAAACATTGTTTCTCTTCCCTTCTATTGTCGTTTGTACCAGCGACAGCAAGCCTCATCGGGAGCATGCCGTGACCATTAGATGGGGTTGTGATTGGATTGTGGGATACAGACAGTAGGAATCTTGATTCATTCAGTGAGTGGAGACCTATAGGTGTGTTGTTCTTATATGAAGTGGCACTATCGTGTTCTTATTCGAAGCTTGCAGGTATCTTCTTCCTATCTAGTTCCTATCTGTTTTGTATCTTTATCCTTCGTGTATCCTACGTGTATCCTACGTGTATCCTACGTGTCCGATAGGTGGGAGGTGCAGACATATTGATTAAAAGGCGTTATATGCGCTATGTTTTGGCTATCCGGGATCTCGCAAATTCTACATTATTCCAAGACATTGCAGCGATTGACGTCCTTGAGATGTGTAAAAATCTGTCATACATGCCACATGATGGTATGTATGAGGTGTACATATAAGCTTTGTGGGAAGATGATGTTATGATGTGGAGAGTAGGCAAAAAAGAGACAGATTGTGAGATGGAATTATAAGATGTCCACTCTAAAAAGTGATTAATCTCATTATCAAAAGAATATAAATGATAAAATGTCCATCTGTTTATTTGGAGTACTAAATAAAAGTACCTAACTTTGCAAAAAAAATAATTAAAATATTTAAATAGAGATGGTAAAACGCATTTTTTTCATTTTATCTCTTGTGACTTTATTCACGACCTCAGCACTTGCCAAGCTAAGTCCTAATGAAAAAACGGGTAATGACCGTTTTTCATTGAAGGCGCAATACATGATGGGATTTTATGTGGATAAGCATAGTAATATGACCGCTGACATGCCGAGTGCACCGGTGGGAATCAATTTGGGTGTGGAGTTTCCCTCAACACAACAACGTCCTTGGCAACAATACTTGCAGAATCCGACTGTAGGTTTGGGAATGACGTACATGGACTTAGGTTCAGAGCGCTTCGGAAAGGTAGTGGCTTTGTATCCTTATATCATGCTGAACTGTGTTCGTGTGAAAAACTTTGAGATGAAAGTGAAATTGGCTTCGGGTTTAGGTGTGGTCAATGAGCATTGGTACACACAAGAAGACCAGAATGTGGATCATTATTATGATAAAACGACGAATGCTATTTTCGGATGTTACTTGAATGCTTATTTGAGTGCGGGATTGAACTTGAATTTTCCTATCACTCGTAATTTTGCCATTAATAGTGAGTTTGGCTTTATTCACATGAGTAACGGTCGTACTTGCATGCCCAATGTGGGTGCGAATATCTTCTATGGCGGCTTGGGGGCTATTGCAACGATTAATCCGGAAGAGGAGCGTGAGCCTAAGACCTTCCCAGATTTGCCTTATAAGTGGAGTTTAAACTTTACGGCTGCAGCAGGGTGTGTGGCACAAGACATTGAGGACCATAAATTTGCTATTGCTTCTCTTCATTTGGGAGCCATCTATAATGTGTGCAACTGGTATGGAGTGGGTCCGGGTGTGGATATGTTCTACAATGACGGTATTTCAAAAAACACCACTCGCAACTTGTATAGCAAGGATGCCAGAATCACCTATGGTCCGAAAGAAAAACTGCGCATCGGCTTGAGTGTGGATAATGAGTTTAAATTTGGTTTGCTGACCGCAATTTTTGATTGGGGTGTTTACTTGTATAACCCGTCTCGTAATTATTATGACGAGTATGTGCGCTTGAATTGTCAAGATGGGCTTGTGAAGCGCCCGTTGTTTTATAAATCGAGTGGCCCGGGTAGTGAAGAAGCCTTCCATTATTTCCGTTTCGGCTTGAAATGTCGTGTGTGGGATAATCTGTATCTTCAGGCGACTGCCAAAACGCATATGCAGATTTGCGAATATGTGGAATTTGGTGTGGGCTATCAGATACCTTTCTTACGTAAGGGTAAGCGTACGGCCGACAAGATGTTGTTTCACCATGAAAAGCAATGGTGGAATAACTAATCATGAAAGCAGATTAAAGCAAAGAATATTATTATAATTTTATTTCAACCAAGCTCATAATACATTATACCATGAAATCCTACAACGAACTCACTATTGCAATTTGTTCAGACCATGCAGGTTATGAACTTAAACAAGCTGTCATTGCCTTTCTTCAAGCAAAAGGTGTGAAAGCGATTAAAGATTATGGTTGTCCATCCACAGAAAGTTGTGACTATCCAGACTATGCACATCCTATGGCATCAGCAGTGGAGGGTGGAGAGTATGAATATGGCATTGCTATCTGCGGTAGTGGCAATGGTATCAGCATGACAGCCAACAAACATCAAGGCATCAGAGCAGCGCTTTGCTGGTTGCCAGAATTGGCACAGCTCGCTCGTCAGCATAACAATGCCAATGTATTGTCAATGCCGGCACGATATATTTCGACGGAGTTGGCACTTGAGATAGTGGATGGATTCTTTCAATCAGATTTTGAAGGAGGAAGACACATCAGACGCGTGGAAAAAATAGCTTTATAAGACTGTTGTTCAGGCGTTACGCGTGACGATTACCATAGAGAAGGAGCAAATGTCAAGAGTGCTTGACTTTGTTCCTTCTATTTTTTTGTGTATATTTGCCTAGTATAAACTGCACTCGTTGGGGGATGTGTTTGAGAAAACGCGTTGTATTTCAATTGTTTGTATGTTTATATATGCATTTCTACTAAAAGAGATGCTTAGATTATTAACCAGAAGGGCAAGTACCTTCACTAAACTTTATAACTAATGAGTACAAAAAAGAACATTGTCGCACTGCGCCAGAAAAAAGCCATTGTGGAAATGGGAGGAGGCGAAAAGGCCATTGAAAAGCAATTGGCTATGGGTAAGCTTCCGGCACGTGAGCGAATTTTGGCACTGCTTGACAATAAATCGTTTCATGAGTATGACCTCTTTGTGGAACATGAGGAGCGTAACTTTGGAATGGATCAAAAGAAATTAGCCGGAGACGGTGTGATTACGGGAACAGGAACCATTAATGGTAAGCCAGTGTGTATATATGCCCAAGACTTCACAGTGATGGGAGGTTCGCTGGGGCTGAAGCATGCCAGAAAGATTACCAAGATAATGGACCATGCCCTCAAGATGAAAATCCCTTGTATCGGAATCAATGACTCGGGAGGTGCGCGTATTCAGGAAGGGATTGGCGCCTTGGCGGGGTATGGCGAGATATTTTATCGCAACACGATGGCTTCAGGCGTGATACCCCAAATATCCGTGATACTTGGTCCTTGCGCCGGAGGAGCAGTCTATTCGCCTGCATTGACCGACTTTGTGTTTGTAGTGGAAAATATCTCCAAGATGTTTATTACAGGTCCGAATGTGATTGAGACAGTGCTTGGAGAAAAGATTTCCCAAGAAGACCTTGGAGGAGCTCGCATACATGCAGAAATTACGGGTAATGCCCACTTCTATGCTCTCAGCGAACAAGAATGCTTTAAGCAAATCAAAGACCTCTTGGCCCTCTTGCCACAGAATAATGAAGAAGCTGCTAAAACCGTGACTCCCAAAGAGCCCAAAACCCGAAAGAACATAGAAGATATCATACCAGCGAGTCCGAAACAACCTTATGATGTGAGAGATGTGATTAAATCGTTGGTGGATGAATCACACTTTATGGAAGTGCATGAGTTGTGGGCGGCTAATATTGTAGTTGGATTTGGCCGCATGGGAGGAGAGACTGTGGGATTTGTTGCCAATCAGCCGCTTTATCTTGCCGGAGTGTTGGATTGTGATGCGTCAGACAAAGCCGCTCGCTTTATTCGCTTCTGTGATTCGTTTAACATTCCCATCATCACCCTTGAAGACATGCCGGGCTACTTGCCGGGAGTGGATCAAGAGCATGCCGGCGTGATCAGACACGGTGCAAAAGTGCTCTATGCATACTCAGAAGCCACAGTGCCAAAAATCACGATTATTCTGCGTAAGGCATACGGTGGAGGTTACATAGCCATGAACTCACGCCACCTTGGTGCTGACTTTGTGTTTGCATGGCCAAGTGCAGAAATTGCTGTGATGGGTCCGGAAGGAGCAGCCAATATCATCTTCAAGAAAGAGATAGAAGAAGCAGAAGACAAGGACGCCATGCGAGAAATCAAAGTGCAAGAATACATTGATAAGTTTGCGAACCCATATGTGGCAGCATCCAAAGGATTTATTGATGCAGTGATAGAGCCAGGTGAGACGAGAGGTGTGTTGCTTCATTCGCTCTCTATGTCAAAGAAAAAACATGACTACCGCCCTGCTAAGAAACACGGTATTCCACCATTCTAATCAAAGAGCAAACTATGGAAGAAAGAGAAGAACAATTCGTGGATTTTGCGGTAACAGCACGCAAATATAAAACCCGCCTCACTGCTAAATATAAGCAAAGAAAACCGTGGGTGAGCCCGAGTGCATATGAGATACAATCCTTTATCCCCGGAACTGTGATAAAGATTTTTGTGCAAGAAGGGCAAATTGTAAAAGAAGGCGAACCTTTGCTTATTCTTGAAGCCATGAAGATGCAAAACAGAATAGATATGCCGTTTACGGCTAAAATTAAACGCATTGAAATAGCAGAAGGAGAGAGAGTGGCAAAAGACACGCTTATGATTGAATTAGAGAATATCACAGTTGAGTAACACTCAATGTACACTGTTTTTGAGAGGCCGACTTAAAAGAGATTTTGAAGTCGGTCTTTCTTTTTTTTGTGGTGCAGAAGTGAAGGTTTGCTTGGGAGGGAGGAGAAAGTGTCAGAGGTATTTTTGTCAGTTTATATGGAGTCTAACAGTTCTTGCAGGGGTATCTTCACAAAGTCTCTTTGCCAGATGAGTGGATGAGGTATTTGCAATGTGTCGGTGTGTATGTCTTCGCCATCGTACATCAATATATCAATGTCTATGATTCGGTCGCTGTAGATGCCGTTGAGTGACTTTGCTTGGCGCCCCATCTCTTTTTCCACTTGTTGTGTGTATGCCAATAATTCAAATGGGTCTTTTTCTGTTTCAAAGGCAAACACAATGTTGAGAAATGAGTTGGGGGATGTGAATCCCCATGGTTCGGAGTAGAAATTGCCGGAGCGCCTGATGACGGAACCAATCTCTGTCATTCTCTCGAGGGCTTGCCGAATGTTGCTTTCTTTGTCACCGAGGTTGGTGCCAAGTCCGATGTAGTAGCGCATTATTGAAAGAATGTAAAGTTAACACTGCCGTATACCCGATGATCATAGAAGTGAGGGTGAGAAGAAAAATCATATTTGGCAGGATGTTCCAGCACAAATACACCCTCTTCGTTTAATAATTCCTTGTCAAATATTATGTCAGGAATGGTGGGTAGGGCAGGGAGGTCATAAGGTGGGTCGGCAAAGATGAAGTCGAACTTGATTTTGCATGATTTCAGGTAATGAAAGACATCCGTTTTGAGTAAATGCAGATTATCCACCTTCAGTGATGCACATGTTTTGCGTATGAAATTGACTTGTGTGGAGGCTTGTTCGATGGCAATGACGTCTTTACATCCTCTTGATACACATTCTAAACTGATGCTACCGGTTCCGGCAAATAGGTCTAATACAGAAATGTCTTCAAAGTCGATTTGGTTGTTGAGAAGATTAAACAAACTTTCTTTCGCAAAGTCGGTGGTAGGACGTGCAGTGATGTTTTGTGGTGGGTTGAATCTTCTTGCTTTGAATTTTCCGCTTATAATACGCATACGCCTTGTGTTTGAGGTTTATGATAGAAGTTTTTGTAATAGGTTGTTGAGTGCCGGTGTGTTTTCGGGTAGTATGAGTACACTGTTTAGGGATGTAGGCAGTTTTAGTTGTTCCATGGCGTTTAGCACCCAATAAGCAATGTCGGTCTCTGTCTGAGTGGGGAAATGATTCGTCAATACTAAGGTGCCATTTTCCACCACTACCATATCAATACCATTTTGTTGTTGGTAGATGGCCATGCATTTGTTTTTCTGATTGAGCAGGGCTTGGATGAGTTCGGACGTGACGTGTTGATAAATAATGTTGTCTCCCAGTGCATTGTGTAGGGTGTCATGCAGTGTTTTAGGAATGGCGAATATGTTGTGACAGCCAAATTCGGGAATGTATTGACTAGTCAAAACAATATCTTGTATTCGCTTTGTGGGGTGTAAGGATGTAAACCATACAGCCTCGTCTTCTTTGCGGTATAATTCGTCGGGAACAGCCTGTGATTTAGAATGGAGAGTAATCTTTGTGTGTTCAAACTGTTTGCCTAAAAGGTTTTGTTGCTGAAATTCTTCCAGTAGTTTTTCGGATAGCATGGTGTCGGGACAATATACTCTGCGTTTGAGTATTGTCTCTTGGTTTTGTTCCAAGGTAAAAGAAAATCCATCCGTAGTGATACGGATGGATAAACTATATGGTATCAGCAACGCTTCTGCCATTTTGGGAGTTATCCTATGATTATTCCCAGTTACCGGCGTTGTTGTTAGGCTCAACGATAGAACCTACTTTCAAACCGGTGTAACGTTCCAATGTGTTGGCAACGTCTTTTGCGTTAGCCAATTCTTGTCTGTTGAGGTCGCCTAAGTAAGTGTCGTAAGCTGCGCGTGCTTCAAACAAAGGTACATTGATGTTAGAAGAACTCATGTAAGTGTTGTTTACTTCTATTTCAAATTGTTGACCATTGCTGAATGGGATTACAAACAAGTTAGCAATGTTTTCAGCAGTGTATGCATCTTTGTAGAGGCTAACAATCATGTCTGTGTACACTGTGTCTCTTCGGAAGTTGGTCAAGCCATTGGCAATGATTTCTTTCATGTCGCCTTTCTTGATGATTTTAACAGCTTTTTCTTCTGTTAATCCAGCTTCCAATTGTGCTTCTGTAAGTGCACCTTCTTTCTTTACTTCTTTCTTTTTAGCAGTTTGAAGGAAGTTGACCAAGCTATCAATGTTTGCAGTGTAGCGTCCGTTGGCTTCTTTGAATTCTAATTGAGCAGCACGGATGTTAATCAAGTGTTGTACGATAACTTTTTCGCGTTTTGCTTTTTCTTCTTCAAAGCGAATTGGGGTTAATACACTTACTACGCATAAGTAGCCTAAAAATACGATGGAGATTCCTAATAAAATTCTAACGACCGATTTCATGGTTGTATAATTATGTATTATTTTTAATGATTGCACTTTATCGTTGGCAAATTTACGCAAAGAAATTCAATTTTGAAATTTAATTGCAAGAAAATTACGTTCTTTTTATAAATTCTCTGCTCTATGGTTGGGTTTTGGCTTGCTGTGTTCTTTATTTGGGGTAAGTGAGGTGTTATTTTTTTAGTTAGTGGAGGCGGTGTGGGCTGAAACGAAGGTGCTCGTGTTGCGGTTTTGTCATTGTCTGATCCGCATGGCGTAATCATGTTTGGAACGCATTTTGTTATCTTGCTTTTAATTATGTAATCATTGTAATGTTGGATTATGGATATTGTACTTGTTGTTATTGCAGCGCTTTTGTTGATTGTGTCTTTTTTAGGTTGTGTGTTGCCGGTTTTGCCTGGGTTGCCCATTGCTTATGTGGCACTTTTGTTGCTTCATTTTACTGATTTTGCTGACTATTCCACCAGTTTTCTTGTTTTGTGGGGTGTTGTTGTGGTGGTTGTTCAACTGCTTGACACAGTGGTACCTGCATGGGGCACAAAGCGCTTGGGAGGAACAAAATGGGGTATGTGGGGTAGTACGTTGGGAGTTGTGGTAGGACTCTTTTTGGGGCCATGGGGTATTATCTTAGGTCCGTTTTTGGGCGCCGTTGTGGGTGAAATGCTGCATGGCAAAGAGACCGCTGTTGCCTTGAAATCAGGCTTTGGTTCGTTTGTCGGTTTTATGCTTGGCACTATTGCCAAACTGATTATTGTAGGCTTTTTTATGTATTACT
The DNA here is from genome assembly GCA_017647145.1 of Paludibacteraceae bacterium. Taxonomy (GTDB): domain Bacteria; phylum Bacteroidota; class Bacteroidia; order Bacteroidales; family Paludibacteraceae; genus Gallipaludibacter. The sequence goes on along the minus strand of JAGCLD010000006.1, from coordinate 53,585 downwards.
ACATTGTTGCGCTGATATAGACTCAGAAGAGAATTGTTGTTAGCTGATGAGTATTATATCTTCATCATTGCTGAATATCCTACTAATATCCTACTAATAACCTACTAAGGTAAGCATAGTCTTGTCTGTGGGGATTCATTTTATTCGTTGTGGTAGGAGGAAGCTCATGTGGTGAGTTGTTGTTGGAAATTATTTTGTTGAACATCACAGTGTTTTTGTGCGCTGCCGACGGATATTGGGATATAGGCAGTAGTCGATGTGGAATGTAAGCAGGCGAGAAAAGAACAGACCGACTTCAAATTTCTTTGAGTCGGTCTGCTTTGTTGTGGATAATTGCTTAGCCCTTGATGATGTTGAAGTAAGTTTCAAGCAGTTCGTGTGCGGCAATGAAAGAACTTACTTCATTTTGCAAGACTCGTTGTTCGTAGTGTTGAAGTAAATCTTCAATAGTCTTGTTTTGGTAGAAGTTGTCTTTGAGTTGCTCATTAATGCTTTCAAACATCCAATACTTAGCTTGTTGTGTTCTTTTGTCTTCAAAGAACCCGTTGTTTTGTGTGTGTGCGACATATCTTTCTACCATATCCCATACATCATTTACGCCATTACCTTCAACAGCTGAGCATGTTACGGCTTCTGGGCTCCATCCTGATTCGTGAGGCGGGAACAGATGGAGTGCGTTTTGGAATTGGTTGCGGGCTACTTTGGCTTTTTCTATATTATTGCCGTCGCATTTATTGATGGCAATTCCGTCGGCCATTTCCATAATCCCCCTTTTAATTCCTTGTAGTTCATCTCCTGTGCCGGCAAGTTGGATAAGCAGGAAGAAGTCAACCATGGAGTGTACTGCAGTTTCGCTTTGTCCCACTCCTACGGTTTCTACGATAATGGTGTCAAATCCGGCGGCTTCGCAGAGAATAATGCTTTCTCTTGTCTTGCGCGCCACTCCGCCAAGAGACCCGGCAGAGGGTGAAGGACGTACAAAAGCATTAGGGTCGGTGGAAAGACGTTCCATGCGGGTTTTATCTCCCAAAATGCTACCTTTGCTCCGTTCAGAACTTGGGTCAATTGCTAGGACTGCCAGTTTTTTGCCTTTTCCGGTGAGCAGGGTACCTATTTCATCAATGAAAGTACTTTTTCCAGCCCCGGGAACACCGGTAATCCCTAAACGAATGGACTTACCAGCGTGTGGCAAACATTTTTCAATAACAGCCTGGGCCATTTTTTGGTCGGATGGAAGTGCACTTTCAACCAATGTGACTGCTCTACTCAGCATGGTGATGTCTCCCTGAAGAATGGCTTCTACGTATTCGTCGGCAGTATATGTGCGACGGATGCGTTTAGGCCTCATGTAGGGATTGACCATGGGCATGTCAGTGACGCCTTCATTCACCTTGAGTCCAATGTGTTGAGGATCGTTTTCCGGATGGTATTGCATGACACTATTATTTTATTATTCCACTTTCCACACTACTGTGATGATAGTGTTAGTGTGGTCAGGGTCGTTAGTGATAACGGTGATGCTTCTTCTGTATGATGATGGTTTAAGCCCTTTTGCGTTAACTTCTATTTTAAGGTCGGCTTTCTTGCCGTTGTTAATGCTGTTTTTTGAAGTTGTAAGCTTTAGGTTAGCGCTGTTGTTTACCACGCGTCTGATGGCAAGAGCTTTCTTACCTTTGTTGCTGATGCTTACTTTAGCAGTAGCAGTTTTGTCGGCATTGATTACTCCTAAATCAATAGTTCTGGTAGAGAATTCAGCGATAGGGGCTTGTTGGCGTTCAGCTGTTGTCATGGCAGAGAAGTCTTCGATGATGTTTCCAACAATGTTGAGTTGGTTAGCATTGGTTCTTTCTTTGCTGCCATTGATAAGCAGGTGAGCAGTACCTTTTACAGGTCCCCAGATGTTGCAGAGTTCGCTGTTGAGGCGCACTTTAAGCACAGCAGTTTTTCCCGGTTCAACCACTTCAGGCATAGCGATTACTTCTACATATTTTTCGGCAGAAACGAGTTCTACTGTAACACTTTCGTTGGAGTTGTTAGCGAGTTCAATGCTTCTTTCTACAGTGCTTCCTTTTTTGACGTTGTTAAATTGGAAAGATCCAGACTTGAGTCCTACAGGGCCAATTTTCACCGGATAGTTGTTGGCAGGTTGTGCTGCTTTAGAGATAGTGTTTCCTTTGATAGTCAATCTCATTGTAGCTGTTTCAGCATTAGATGTGACGGTGATGGATTTTTGCCATGGTCCGCCTTGACGTCCGGTAGGGTTGTAAGTTACAGTGATGTTACCTTTTTGTCCTGGTTCGATAGGAGTTTTTGTCCAGTTAGGTGTAGTACATCCGCAGGATGCTCTCACTTGGCTCACTACCAATGGGGTGGCACCTTCGTTGGTAAATTCAAAAACAGTGGTTACACGTCCGTCTGCTTCTTTCATAGTACCGAAGTCATGAGTTGTTTTGTCAAACTTGATAACTGGTTTTTGTGCCATTGCAGTGATTGCAAGTGTAAGAATGCACAATGAGGTTAATAATTTTTTCATATTCGTTTATATTATATGGTTAAAAAATACTAATAATGATAGGTTGAGAGATGCTTGCTTTGTTAGTTATCAGCCACTCTTCCTATTCTATGGCAAAGATAGGTTCTTTTCTTCAAAGATGCATGTTTTTTCTATGTTTTTTGCTTGAAAAGAGTGTGCTTTTAACATTCTACATCTTAAATGAGCCATCTTTTTTTGAATGAAAGTTTTGTTTAAAGGATTTTTTTGTTGCTAAGTTCAAAAAAAGTTGTATCTTTGCACTCGCAAAATTGAAATCCTTGACAGAAGGTGCTTTGAAATAATGCGGAAATAGCTCAGTTGGTAGAGCACAACCTTGCCAAGGTTGGGGTCGCGGGTTCGAGTCCCGTTTTCCGCTCACAAGTCTGCCCGGATGGTGGAATCGGTAGACACGAAGGACTTAAAATCCTTTGGCCTCACGGCTGTGCGGGTTCAAGTCCCGCTTCGGGTACAGAAAGAGATGTTTGAGAAATCAGACGTCTCTTTTTGTTTTTTGTCAGTGTTCTGTGCAAGAAGTACATTTTGTAAAAATGCGATGCGATGATAGACGAAAAGAGCTGAAACCTTTTCTGTTTCAGCTCTTTTTTGTAAGATTATCTTTTGTTATTGGTTGATGCACTGCCAGAGTGTGACATCAATAAATGCTTCGTTGTGTCTGATCCATTGATGCATGATGCCTGTTTGTTCAAATCCGTTTTGTTGGAAAATGTGCATAGATGCTGGTATATTCACCGGTATGTGTGCATAGATTTGTTTAAGGTGTAAGAATCTGAAGGCATATTCTTTAATGAGTTGTACGGCTTGTGAAGCATATCCTTCACCTCTGTATGTGCTGTCAATGAGTATGCCGACTCCTGCTCTCAGATTGTGTGGGTCAAAGTCAGTGAGGTCAATTGTTCCTACCGTGACATTGTCTTCCTTGCGTGTGATCATGAGGCGAAGTTGTTTTTTCTCATAAATAGTTTTGTCGGAGTAGGCGATATACTCTTTCAAGATGTAGCGGGAGTAAGGCTCAGTGGTGCATCCCACTTGCCAGATACTTGTGTCGTTTTCCCATTTATAGAGTATTTCCAAGTCTTCAGGTTCTAATGCTCTGAGGCGAATGTTTTCGTTTTCCAGGTACATGATGTTGAGTGTTTTAAGGTTTGCTATATGTTTGATTTTGAAATGGAATTGCTGATCAACTCTTTATATAAATTTTGCGGTGTGCGAGGCGCTTTGTTTCAGTTGTTTGAGTTCTTGTGGAGTGCCTTCAAAGATAATGTTTCCTCCCTCTTCCCCTCCTTCTGGTCCGAGGTCAATGATGTGGTCGGCTTGTCGGATAACGTCGATGTTGTGCTCAATGATAATGACCGTATGACCCTTGTGTATGAGAGCGTTAATAGCTTTCATTAATGTTTTTATGTCATGCGTATGTAGCCCGGTGGTAGGTTCGTCAAAGAGGAATAATGTTGGCGTTTGTTTTTCCATTGCTAAAAAGGCTGCCAATTTCACGCGCTGGCTTTCACCACCAGAGAGTGTGCTGCTTGACTGTCCGAGTTTGATGTATCCGATGCCCACTTCTTGTAAAGGCAACAGGCGTTTGACAATTTTTCGCTCGGTGTTGCCGTTTTGTTGTGAGAAGAATTCAATGGCTTGGTTTACAGTCATCTCAAGGATGTCGTGTATGTTTTTTTCCTGATAGAGCACTTCCAATGTGTCGGATTTGAAGCGTTTGCCATGGCAGTGTTCACACTCTAATACGAGGTCGGCCATGAATTGCATTTCCACGGTGATGGTGCCTTCTCCTTGACACTCTTCACATCTTCCGCCAGGAGTGTTAAATGAGAAGTGAGCGGCTGTGTACCCCATCTGTTTGGATAGTTGTTGCTCAGCGAAGAGTTTTCTTATCTCGTCATAAGCCTTCAGATAGGTTACAGGGTTGGAGCGTGAAGACTTGCCAATGGGGTTTTGGTCTATCAATTCTACATCGTTTAACAGGTGTAGGCTTCCGGATAATTTGCTAAAACTACCTCCCGCTTGTGCTGTTCCGCCATAGTGTTTTTTCAAGGCCGGATAGAGTATTTGCTTGATTAAGGTAGATTTACCGCTGCCGGAAACTCCTGTAACCACGCTCATGATGTTGAGAGGAAATTTTATGCTAAGGTTTTTTAAGTTGTTTTCAGTGGCACCGTCTATTTGTATGTAGTTGTTCCATTTGCGATAAAATTCCGGCGTGTCAAGGTGTTCCTTGCCGGTGAGGTAGGCCCATGTGTGTGATGTTTGCTTTTCTGTTTCGCTCAGGTAGTCAATCTGGTTGAGAGGGGTGGCAAATAGCACTTCTCCTCCGTTGCGTCCTGCTTCCGGACCAATGTCAATGAGGTAGTCTGCAGACTTGATGATTTGTTCATCGTGTTCCACTACCACTACTGTATTTCCCATGTCGCGCAACTGTTTTAACACGCCGATAAGTCGTTGTGTGTCACGTGGGTGTAACCCTATGCTTGGCTCGTCCAGGATGTAGAGCGATCCCACTAAACTGCTGCCTAGAGAAGTGGCTAAGTGTATGCGTTGGCTCTCGCCGCCCGAGAGTGTGTTGGATGGACGGTTGAGAGTGAGATAGTTTAGCCCCACTTCATCCAAGAAATGCAGTCGGTTAGTGATTTCAAGTATAAGGCGATCGGCAATGTTATGTTCATGTTCAGAAAGAGAAAGGGAGTCAAACCATGCTAAAAGGTCTCTAACACTCATTTCTATAATCTCTCCAATGTTTTTGTCGCCCACCCTGACGTAGTAAGCCTCTTGTTTGAGCCTTTTCCCGTCGCACAAAGGACATTTAGTCTTCCCTCTATATCTTGACAATAGCACCCTGTATTGTATTTTTGCATACTGCTTTTCTTCCAGCATCTCAAAAAACCGGTTCAGTCCTCTGAAATATTCATTCCCTCGCCAGATAAGGTCTTTTTGCTCTTGTGTCAGCAGGTAGAAAGGCTTGTGTATGGGAAAGTCAAATTTCTCTGCATTGGCAATGAGTTCTTTGTTCCATAGTCCCATTTTCTCGCCTCGCCAGCATGCAATGGCTTCTTCGTAGATGGATAGATTCTTGTCGGGCACCACTAAGTCGGGGTCTATTCCAATGATTTTACCATAACCCTCACATTGCGGACAAGCACCAAGAGGATTATTAAAGTTAAACAAATGTTGTGATGGAAGTGTAAGCTGCATTCCGTCTGCCTGAAAATGTGTAGAAAAATGCTGTTCTTCTCTGTTTCCATCCTCGTGTATTATACAGATTGAACATGTGCCTTTCCCTTCAAATAGAGCAGTTTCTACCGAGTCGGTCAGTCGATTGGCCGTAGATGGTTGCCCGTCTGTGGTGATGCGGTCTACAACAACATGGATTTTCCCGCCCACAGCACATGCTGGCTCATCTATCAATTCGTTGATACGCATGTCTTTACCATCGATCAAAATGCGGTTGAACCCCTGTGCTTGGAGCAGTAATAATTGCTCGCTAAGACTACTCTCTTGAGTCGTTTTTAGAGGAAATAACAACATGAGCCTTAGCCCAATGGGCAGTTTCATGATGTGGCTTACAATATCCTCGGCTTGATATCTTTTTACCTCTTTCCCTGAAATGGGCGAATAGGTTTTGCCTATACGTGCAAAAAGCAATTTCAAATAATCATAAATCTCCGTCACTGTGCCAACAGTTGACCTCGCATTACGCGTACTTACTTTTTGTTGTATCGCAATCGCAGGCGGAAGACCTTTGATGAAATCCACTTCCGGTTTTTGCAATTTACCTAAAAATTGACGTGCATAGGCTGAGAGACTCTCAACATATCTTCTCTGACCTTCAGCATATAAAGTATCAAAAGCAAGACTTGATTTCCCGCTTCCGGAGAGCCCGGTTATGACTACAAGTTGGTTGCGAGGAATTTCAAGTGTGACATTTTTAAGATTATGCGTACGTGCGCCTTTGATAAGTATATGTCTGTTCTTTTCTGCCATACAATCTTTCGCTGATTTAACCTTACAAATGTACGGCAAAATTTTTGATTAGCCTATAAATATACGCAACACATCCTTCAGTTCACTTACGACTCCTTTCAGAAGCAAAGATTAATATTCCTCAAAATAAACTCCTGACTTTTGCGGGCTATTCAGCAACAATCACGCCCTTATTCTCCCAGAGATGAATCAATAAAAAAAGGTATGTCGGAGATAATCCGGCATACCTTTTTAGTTGGTTATGAATAATGTCTGTTATTATTTCATAATTACGCGTACCATTTCGAGCACTTTGTTTGAATAACCCCATTCGATGTCATACCAAGAAACAACCTTAGCGAAGTTTTCATCAAGTGAGATACCTGCGTTAGCATCAAAGATAGAAGTGAGAGCGCATCCGCGGAAGTCAGTAGAAACCACTGCATCTTCTGTATAACCAAGGATACCTTTCAATTCACCTTCTGAAGCAGCCTTCATAGCAGAGCAGATAGCTTCTTTAGTAGCTGGTTTTTCAAGAACAACTGTCAAGTCACCTACAGAAACATCAGAAGGAGGAACACGGAATGACATACCGGTCAATTTACCATTCAACTCAGGAAGTACTTTACCAACAGCCTTAGCCGCACCTGTAGAAGAAGGAATAATGTTTTCAAGGATACCACGACCACCTCTCCAGTCTTTCTTAGAAGGACCGTCAACAGTCTTTTGAGTTGCAGTAGCAGCGTGTACAGTAGTCATCAATCCTTTTACAACACCAAAATTATCGTTCAATACTTTAGTGATAGGAGCCAAGCAGTTAGTGGTGCAAGATGCATTAGAAATGATGTCTTGTCCGGCATATGTGTTGTGGTTCACACCATATACAAACATAGGAGTGCTATCTTTTGAAGGAGCAGACATGATTACTTTCTTAGCGCCTGCAGTGATGTGTTTGCGTGCTTTTTCGTCTTCCAAGAAAAGACCGGTTGATTCAATAACAACGTCAGCACCTACTTCGTCCCATTTCAAGTTAGCAGGATCCATTTCTGCAGTAAGGCGGATGCGTTGTCCGTTTACAATAAGAGCGTTGCCATCAATAGCAACATCGCCGTTGAAACGGCCATGTACTGAATCATACTTTAACATGTATGCCAAATAATCAGCATCAAGCAAGTCATTTATACCTACAATCTGAATGTCGTTGCTGAAATTTTGAACAGCAGCACGAAACACCATACGGCCAATGCGGCCAAAACCATTAATACCTACTTTAATCATTACTTTTAAATTTAAAAAATGTTATACTTTTATTTCAAATGGTTAGTCTTTATTTTTGTTTTTGTTTCTACTGAATAGAAACGCCAAAAACGAGGGCAAAGTTACAAAAAAACGCTCAAGCAACCAAGCATATTACGGATTTTCTTCCTTAAAAGGAAGGTTTGTAAAGTCGGCTTTTCAAAATGGCATAAGTTTGAGTGAAATTTTATAAAATATAATTATACGACCGGGCTTTTGAGGCTGATCGGACTATAATTATAACATTTCTCTGTTATCTTTGTTCAATCAAATACGAATACAAGAGCACGCATCACCGCGACCATCTCGCGACCATCTCGGGACCACTAGATACAAAACAGATAGGAACTAGATAGGAACTAGATACCATCAAGGCACTTTAATGTTGTTCTTTCCGAACCCCAATACTTGTCTATAGTCAAATATCTAATTTTCTTGCCCTGAGGATTTCTCGCTTACCAGGAGGGCCTGGCAGTCTCTCAACAACAAATCCGGCATGTTGCATCGCTCGTCTCACTACTCCTTTTGCACAATACGTAGTCAGTATACCACCCGGACGACATGCCTTATACAGCATATCAAAACGCTCTTGAGACCACATCTCCGGTTGCTTCTCAGGAGAAAAAGCATCAAAGTAGATGATGTCCACAGAGTTTTCCTCTATCTCTATTTGAGTAAAATCAACCTCCAACTTTTTGAGTTGAAAATGAGAAGTGATGGGTGTAAACCCGGAAGAGGTCACTTGATGAAGGCGTAAAAAAACATCTTCATGAGGATGACTAAACGCCACTAATTGCTCTATCTCCTGACCAGAAATAGGATAGAGCTCAATGCCCGTATAGTGAACATCCAACTCTCGTAGAGGTGCTTCAATACACGTAAGCAGAGCATTAAGCCCGGTGCCAAAGCCCACTTCAAGAATAGACAACCGCTTTGAGGCATGTTGTCTCAAAGCGGTTTGTATAAATATATGCTCAGACTCCTGGCGTGCCCCGTGAGTGGAATGATAACACTCGTCTATCGCTTTAACATAGATAGAAGGCGAACCATCTTCTGTAGTAACAATGCTTCTTTCCATCTTTCGATTAGAACTCAGCATTATTAGGTGTGCGTGGGAAAGGTATAACGTCACGGATATTAGCCATTCCGGTAACAAAGAGAAGCAAACGCTCAAATCCTAAACCAAAACCGGAGTGAGGCGCACTACCAAAACGACGAGTGTCAAGATACCACCAAATATCCTTATCAGGAACGCCCATTTCGTTAGCACGTTGCTTAAGCTTGTCGTAATTATCTTCTCTCTCAGAACCTCCGATGATCTCACCAATCTTAGGGAACAATACATCCATGGCGCGAACAGTCTTACCATCATCATTTTGCTTCATGTAGAATGACTTAATTTCTTTAGGATAGTCAGTGAGAATCACAGGCTTTTTGAAATGTTCTTCCACAAGATAGCGCTCATGCTCAGATTGAAGGTCTGTGCCCCAATCCACAGGGAATTCAAATTTTTTGCCTTTAGCAATAGCTTCTTTAAGTATATTGATACCCTCAGTATAAGTAAGACGTACAAAGTCGTTTTCAGTAACAAACTTAAGTCTGTCAATTAGTTCTTTGTCATACATCTGGCAGAGGAAGTTAAGGTCGTCTTGACAATTATCCAACGCCCAACGAACACAATATTGGATAAAGTCTTGTGCAAGTGCCATGTTGTCCTCTATTTCATTGAAGGCCACTTCTGGCTCAATCATCCAAAATTCAGACAAGTGGCGTGGAGTATTCGAATTCTCAGCGCGGAAAGTAGGACCAAAAGTATAAATCTTACCTAATGCCAATGCTCCTAACTCACCTTCCAATTGTCCGGATACAGTAAGACTTGCTTGTTTACCAAAGAAATCTCTGCTATAGTCAATCTGTCCGTTCTCGTTCTTCTTCAAATCATAGAGGTTCATAGTAGTGACTTGAAACATTTGGCCGGCACCTTCACAATCGGAAGCAGTGATAAGCGGAGTGTGGAAATAGAAGAATCCTCTTTCATGGAAGAAAGTATGTATAGCCATGGCCATGTGGTGGCGCATGCGGAACACAGCACCAAATGTATTAGTGCGTGGACGCAGATAAGCAATTTCACGTAAAAACTCCAGCGTATGTCCCTTCTTCTGTAAAGGATAAGTCTCAGGATCAGCAGTACCGTAAATCTGAATCCTTTCGGCTTGCACCTCTACACTTTGGCCTTTACCCATAGACTCTACAAGAGTGCCCTCTACACAGATACAAGAACCTGTTGTGATAGGTTTAAGAAAATCTTCGCCAAATTTAGCAATGTCAACCACTACCTGTATGTTGTTGATGGTACTACCATCATTAAGTGCGATGAAATTAACATTCTTGTTGCCACGTCGTGTGCGTACCCATCCCTTAATCTGAATGGTATTTCCAAAGTCCTTTGATTGGAGAGCATCTACGATAACTGTTCTTTTCATAATGTATTTATCTAAAAATATGTGTTTGTTGTTGTGACTCGATAGTCATTCCATGAATAGTTCTGCAAAAGTACTAAAAAAAGACGGAAATAGAATACTTTAGGCCGGATTTATTCATCTCCTGATGTGAAAGCGAATGGAGTGTATAGAAAATAAAAAAAAGTGCCACCTCAAGTGTAGCACTTTTTTATGTCATAAGAGAACTATGTCTTATTTGATGATTGCTGCAAATTCTGCATCATCAATGAACTTAGCAAACTCAATATCTTTTGCAGCCTTAGCTTTAAGAGTAGCATCTTTCTCAATAGCTACTTTCAAGTTGCTGTAAACACCATCCTTATCATTAGTGCGTGCTGCAATAACAGCTTGCAAATATGCGGTAGTACCGTTTGGATTAGCTACAGCAGCCAATGTGTTGCGTGCTGCGTTGTAGTCTTCGTTCAAGATTTGTTGCAATGCTGCGTTGTTAGAAGGAACTTTGCTGAAAGAAGCTTGAGCCTTTTCATAGTCACCTTGCATTACATACAACGTACCCAATGCATTGCCAAGGTCAGATGAAGTTCCGGCTGCTTTACCTAACAATACTTCAGCCTTAGCCAAGTCACCATCAGCCATTGCTGCAACAGCAGCGTTGTAGTTGATATTAGGATCAGCAGGAGCAATTTCTAATGCTTTACCATACAAACGAGCTGCTTCTTTGATGTTACCCTTTTCGTATTGAATCAAACCAGCGTTGTTGTAAGCGCGATAGTCAGTAGCATATAATTCCATTGCTTTTTCGTAAACTGCCATTTTTTCGTCAGCTGTGTTTACCAATGTAGCAGCAAAGAGAAGTTCTTCAACTGATAATTGTGAAGCATCTTCTTTCAAAAGTGCTAAGATTTCAGCATCTGATTTACCAATCAAGTCAATGGTTAATTGGATGCGTGAACGACGCAATGCAGGAAGAATTTCTTCTGCGATGTTTTTGTATGCTGCAGCAAGATTCTTGATTTCGCGTTCGCGTTGTTCTGGGTCTGTGTACATAGAAAGAACACGGAGGATTAATTCTTTGTCTTGGATGCTTGATGCTTCCATTAATTTTTGGAATCCTTCCCAGTCTTCAGCAGTGAATTTGCTTGCTATTTCAGCTTCAACTTTGCTTTTCTTAAGTTGTTTAGCCAAGAACTTGCTTGCTGCTTTTTGACGATTTTCAGCCAATTTAGCATTGAGCTCTTCTGTACCATCAGGAGAAGCGTAACCAGCGATTTCTAAAGCGTTGATAGCTTTTCTTTCATTGTCATTAGCTTCTTTAACTGCAGTGGTTAATGCTTTTACGTCTTCAGCTTTAGTTTCAGAAGAACGCAAGTTAGCTTGGTTGATTAAGAAGTTGATGTCAGCTTCTTGGATTTCTTGAATGATGCGTTGGAACTTGTCAGGAGTTACAGCTGGTTTAAGTTCGTCTGATTTTACTGAAGCCATTTTAGCGATAGCTACTAAACCATCAGCAACTTTTACGTCAGGAATGTCATAAGTCTTTTTGCCAACTTTCACGCGACAACGCAAGAACAATTCGCTCTTTGCCATTTCTGGAACATAATCAAAGTGTGCAGACATTTCAAGTTTACCACCATCTTTATAAGCAACTTTAATACCGTTTTCTTTAGCTTTTTCTCCTACGAAAACTGCAGAGTCAGCAACTACTTCTTTGTTTTCATATTTCAAAACTGGTTTTACACAAAGTACCGCTTTCTTTTTGAAATATTTTTCAGGGAATGTAGCTGAGATGTCAGCGTTAACTGAGTTACCTACAACAACGAGAGGATTAGGATTGCATCGAATTTCGGTGGGTGCTCCCATGTCCTTACAAGAACTTAAAGATATGGCCAAGAAAGCCACAGCCATCAATAAAATTTTCTTCATAAACGTGATTTTTGTGTTATACAATCAATTATTGTTATTAGTTATCTTTTCAATTTTGCATAATATGTGTGCAAATGTACAATCTTTTCAATGAATTTAAGTAATTTTGCGCAAGAAATTTCTTGTTTTTTTTGAAATAATTACAGAAAACTTGGTTTTTTTGCACTTCAAACAACTAATTTGCTCAATTTAATGTGTTTTTCTTAGTATGTACATCTCGCTTTCTCATATAACAAAATGCACGTTAAATTGTTGTCGTTTGTGGGGAGGATATCTGTTGTCTTCTTTGTTGAAACGTCCGATAGTGAATCATCTTCCTTATTTCTTGTCGGTGGAGCCTGTTAATGTGTGTAATCTGCGTTGTCCACAATGTCCTACGGGAATGGGTATGTATCGTCGAGAAAAGTCCTATTTTAATCAAACTCTTTTTCAGCGTGTATTGCAGGAGGTGGGAGATTATTTGCTGTGTATTCAGTTTTATTTTCAAGGAGAGCCTCTGTTGTGTCCTTCTCTTTGTGAGATGATAAAGCAGGCTAAGAGTAAGGGTATCTATACTATTGTTTCTACGAATGCACAGTTATTGGATGAGCCTATGGCACGTGCTTTGGTGGAGTCAGGGCTTGATAAGCTGATTGTTAGTATGGATGGCCTTTCGCAAGAAGCCTATGCGACATATAGAGTGGGTGGTGAACTATGTAGAGTAGTGGAGGGGATGCAGCACTTGTCTGCTTGGAAGAAACGTTTCCGTTGTACTCATCCAACAGTGGAATTGCAGTGGCTAGTGTTGCGGAGTAATGAACAAGAGATGAAGGAGGTTCGTAAGCGCTATAAGTCAATGGGGGCAGATAAGCTTTCTTTTAAGACTGCACAGTTTTATAGCCTACCTCATGGCGATCCTCTTATGCCTCGTAGTGAGAAGTATAATCGTTATCGTTGTTTGCCTGATGGGAGTTGGGTGTTAAAGCGTAAATTACGTAATCGTTGTTGGCGTTTGTGGACAGGAGCAGTAATCGATGTGGAGGGTAATGTGCGTAGTTGTTGTTTCGACAAGGGTGCTGAACATGTGCTGGGTAATTTACATCACCAGTCTTTTCGAGATATATGGATGAGTGTTGGTGCTCAGGCATTGAGAAAGCGAGTATTGCACAGTCGTTCTTCGATAGAAATGTGTAGAAACTGTACGGAATAGTGGCTATTCGTCTTTGTTAGATTGCAGAGTTTTAATGATGATTTTGATTTCGTGCAAAAGGTGTGGATATACTTTTGCCGTTAGGAGTGCGTAGGTAGTGAATCCTATACTAATCTTTGTGAGCATCCATCCTGGAGTGGCTTGTGGTATGAGGATATTGATATTCCATATCAGACAACCGGCAATACATCCTATAGCGATGGCAGGCACAAGGTCTTGCCATATACTCCGTACTCCGAGTGTGATTTCTTTATGTACCAAATAGAGCCATATGATGGTGAAAACCCAACATATCCCTATGTAGGCAATAAGTGTATAGTGAATTCCTATTGGGAGTAGCAGTAAGGAAAATAGCATGCATCCTTTTTTTAGGCATTCCACTCTGAATGTCAGTTGGGTATTTCCTCGTGCATTTAATAGATTGTAGCAGAGTAGGTCGGTGATTGTAAATAATTGGCTTACGCACAATAATTGAAAGTAGGGAATAGCCGGTATCCATTGTTTCCCCAATAATAGGTCAAATAGGGCAGGGCTCGTCGCTGCCAGTATGATGAATAGAGGAATGGTTAATAGGTTGGCTTTGTGTATGATTTTATTGAATAGTTCTTTTTGATGATGAATGTTATGTTGTGTCTGTGCGAATAGATTGTAGCTTACACTATTGAAGATGGACATGAATGTGAACTGTATGGTGTCATTTTGTCGTTGTGCTTGTGTGTAGTAGCCGGTTTGTTTGATGGGATATAATTTTCCTATGCAGAATGCGTACAAATTAGTAAATAACGCATTAAGTAGTCCGGTGCCTAGTAAGTTCGCACTAAATCGTCCGTATTTTCGAATAAACTCAGTTGAAAATCTTCCTTGTGGTTTCCATCGTGTATGTAGAGAGAATGCACATAGGCGTATGAAGTGATAAGATACTTGTTGTACTACTAATGCCCATACTCCTACATTGCAATATGCTAGTGTGATTCCTGCAATGCCGCTCAGAATGGTTGATATGAAGTTGATGTAAGCTATTGCTTTGTAATTGAGTTGAATGGTTAGTTGAGTGAATTGAATCAAATAACCGGCATTAAATATTAATGCAAAAAACAGCACGCGGATAATGTGTGTGAGGTGTTCTTGGTGAAAGAACTTGGCTATGAGGGGTGCTGTAAAGAAGAATGTGCAGTAAATTAATAATGAGATGGCCATCTGCATATACCACACGGAGGAGTAGTAACTATGAGCATTCTTGTGCTCTTTTATGACGGCTTGTCCGAGGCCACCCTCCACTAATGTGTAAGACACCCCGGCAAAGACCATGATAATTCCCATTAAACCAAAATCGGAGGGAGCTAATAGACGTGCTAATAAAATGCCAACAAGTAGTTGTGCTAATTGTTGGCATGTGCGGTCAAGAGCGCTCCATGCCAATGCACGTATCGCTTTTTGGTCGGTAATCACAATGGCTTTTTATTTAGTTTTGATGGTATCAAAGCCTGCACCATAAACACCTGCTGCAGCACTTTGTGATACGAATGCATTAGGGTCTATCTCGTGTACTAATTTGAAGACTTTCAGTGCTTCATTTTTTCTTACGAGTACAGTAATGACTTTGATTGACTGCTTAGTGTACCATCCTGTGCCATCCAGTAGGGTGACACCTCTTCCTACCTCACTGTGAATGGTGTCGGCAATTTCTGCGAATTTTGGTGAGAAAATGAAGAACTGTACGTATTGACGTCTTCCGTTCATCATCATGTCTACGCTGAAACTAAGAATGGTCATATTCACCAAACCATAGATGATAGGTGTAATGCCATTGCCAATGAAGTAGGATGAACTGATTATTATTAAGTCGCAGTAGAGTAATACTCTTCCGAGTGTGATGTTGCTGCGTTTGTTAATCATGGCAGCAATGATGTCTGTTCCTCCTGTGCTTCCTCCACTTGAATAATTGATTGCTAATCCTCCTCCACACATGATACCTCCTAATATACATGCCAACAACGAGTCATTTTCCCCTAGAAATTGTCCTATTTCGGCTTGTGGTACAAAACGGAATAGGAGCGTCATCAAGATGGTGCTGTAGATGGTTCGTATGCAGAATTTCAACCCTAATAGTCGGATTGCCATTACCAACAATACGGTGTTAAGAATGAGGAATGACAGCCAGATGGGTATGCCGTTGCCTGCACCCAAAATGTTTTCAGTGATAAAGTATACTATGGCACAAATCCCTGTTGCTCCTCCCCCAACGATGGTGTAGGGCAGCAAGAATGCTTTCCATGCAATTACATAGAACACCACTCCAATACCCATGAGTATATATTCTTTTATCTCTGAGATAATAGCTTGCGATTTTTTTGAAAGTTTACCCGTGCTGTCTGTTGTACATGTCATTTTTTTAGCCCTTTCATTTACTATTTAGTCAATTAGAGTACAATGTTGATGATTTTTCCTGGTACGACAATAATTCTCTTAGGGGTCTTACCATCTAAATATTTTTGGGTTTGCTCGTTTTCCAAGGCTGCTTTTTCAACTTCATTCTTATCACTGTTTGCCGGTAATTCAATAGTGAATCTAACCTTCCCATTGAATGATACTGGATATTTTAGGGTGGATTCAATTAAGTAGGCTTCATTGCAAACGGGGAATTCTGCATCGCAAATTGATGTGTCGTGACCCATCGCATGCCAAACTTCTTCAGCGATATGTGGTGCATATGGTGCAATCAATATCGCTAATGGCTCAAGTATTGCACGTTTATGACATTTGGCTGAAGTCAATTCGTTCACGCAAATCATGAAGGCAGATACTGATGTGTTGAACGAGAAGTTCTCAATGTCAAAAGTGATTTTCTTAATGGTCTTGTGAAGGGTTTTGAGCTCTTCTGCTGTAGGCGCATCTTCTGTGATACGGAACTCTTCGCCTTCTGTATATAAGCCCCACAATTTTTTCAAGAAGCGGTGTACACCGTCAATGCCATTTGTGTCCCATGGTTTTGATTGTTCCAATGGTCCGAGGAACATCTCGTAAAGACGCAGGGTGTCGGCACCATAGCGTTCTACTATGTCATCTGGATTAACCACATTGAACATAGATTTACTCATCTTTTCTACTGCCCAACCGCAAATGTATTGTTTATCAGCAGCTTGTCCTAAATAAGGGTTGTCAATATCGTTCGAACCATCCAAATAGACGAATTGTGCATTTTGATATTCGGGCATCCAATTACGGAATGCTTCAACGTCCAAAATATCATTCTTCACAATATTTACATCCACGTGGATAGGTTGCACTTTGTCTTTATATTCTGGCAAGTCAATCAAGTTGTAACTTACATAGAGATTGCCTGTCGCATCTTCGCCAATGTAGCGATACACAAAGTTCGAGCGACCTTGAATCATACCTTGGTTGATCAATTTTTGGAAGGGCTCGTCTTTGCACACAATGCCGAGGTCAAACAAGAATTTATTCCAGAAACGACTATAAATTAAGTGACCGGTAGCATGTTCTGTACCTCCGATATAGAGGTCAACATTGCCCCAATAGTTGTTGGCTGACTTGCCAACCAATGCCTCTGTGTTGTGTGGGTCCATATAGCGAAGGTAGTAAGCCGACGAACCTGCAAAACCTGGCATAGTGTTCAACTCTAATTTATAACCCTCTTCTGTCTCCCATTTGGCAGCACGACCCAGTGGTGGCTCGCCTGTTTCTGTAGGAAGGTATTTGTCTATTTCAGGCAATTCGAGTGGTAATTTGCTCTCGTCCAACATATAAGGCATTCCGTCTTTGTAATATACAGGGAATGGCTCGCCCCAATAGCGTTGACGACTAAAAATGGCATCACGCAAGCGGTAGTTTACTTTCACTTGACCAAGACCGTGTTCTGTGATATATTCCTTCATCTTGGCAATCGCGTCTTTTACTTGCAAACCGTTCAAGAATCCTGAGTTGCAAACCACGCCCTCTTTCGCATCATAGCTCTCTTCGCTCACATCTGCGCCTTCAATAAGTGGGATAATAGGCAAATTGAAATGACGTGCAAAAGCATAGTCGCGACTATCGTGTGCTGGAACTGCCATAATTGCACCTGTTCCATAACCTGCTAATACATAGTCCGAAATCCATACCGGAATCTTATCGCCTGTCAATGGATTCACTGCGTATGAGCCGGAGAATACACCTGTTACACGACGGTCAGCAATGCGCTCACGCTCTGTTCTGCGTTTCACTTGGTCGAGATATGTCTCCACATCAGCGCGCTGTTCCTCTGTTGTCAATTGTGCTACATATTCGCTCTCGGGGGCAAGCACCATGAAGGTTACACCAAATACGGTATCTGCACGTGTAGTAAATATCTCGAGCTCGATGTCTGAATCTGCCACTTTGAATCGCATTTCAGCTCCTTCCGAACGACCAATCCAGTTCTTTTGAGTCTCTTTTAGTGAGTCTGTCCAATCCACATTGTCCAATCCGTCCAACAAGCGTTGTGCGTATGCGCTCACTCTCAAACTCCATTGACGCATAACGCGTTGTTCTACCGGGTGACCGCCACGTACTGACAAACCTTCGCTCACCTCATCATTGGCCAACACAGTTCCCAAAGCAGGACACCAGTTCACTTTCAAATCTGCCAAATAAGCGATACGGTAGTTCATTAACACTTCTTGTTGGCGTTTTTCGTCCCACGAGTTCCACTCTTCGGCTGTGAATACAGGTGTTTCGCTACAAGCTGCTTTCACTTTTGCATTACCTTGTTCTTTGAATATGTCAACAAGCATTGATATAGGTCGTGCCGCATTTGCACGATTGCAATACCAGTGATTGAACATCTGCATAAATGCCCATTGAGTCCATTTGTAGTAACTAGGCTCGCAAGTGCGCACTTCGCGACTCCAATCATAGCAGAAACCTATTTTATCCAATTGCTCGCGATAGCGCGCAATGTTCTTTTCGGTTGTAATGGCTGGGTGCTGACCTGTTTGAATGGCATATTGTTCAGCCGGCAATCCGTATGCGTCATAACCCATCGGATGTAACACATTAAATCCTTTCAATCGTTTGTAGCGACTATAGATGTCTGAAGCTATGTATCCGAGTGGGTGTCCTACATGTAGTCCTGCTCCTGAGGGATAAGGAAACATATCAAGTACATAGTATTTAGGTTTTTCACTGTGGTTGTTTACTCTGTAAATGTTATCTTTTTTCCATTGTTCTTGCCACTTGCTTTCAATGTCTTTGAAATTATATTCCATAGTTCCGCTACTAAATAATGTTACAAACTGCAAAGATAGTGCAAGGTGACTGAAATGCCAAATCAAATGTTAAGAGAGCGTAAAAAAGTTTAGTGAGTTTCTTGATTTCTTTTGGGAGTGAGCAAAAGTTGGTGTTGCTGATTGGTTTATGCGAATTATTCACTATATTTGCCTTCTGAACGGGGTAGTCTTCGGGCTTCTTGTTCGAGCGTATTATTTATTCATGTTAAAGATTTCGTATTATGGCTAATCGTAGAGAATTAAAGAAACTCATTGCACAAGATTGTGAGTGCATTCAATTTGTTTGCTTGCTTAAATCACATGAAACAAAAGCAGATTTTGCTGAGATTATGCAGATTTTAAATGATGTGTTTGAGTATCAAACTGAAGCTATCAGACGTGTGTCTCATGCTAATGTTGGAGATAAGAAGGCTGTGAAGGCTTATTTTAATGCTTTGTGGGCATATGTAGAAGAGAAGAGAATGGATGTCTTGAGGCGTATTGATGCTTTGGCATAGTTTTTTTCTGCTGACGTAAAAAGCTTTATTTTAAGAATACTACCTTTATCTTATCTAGTGGTCCCGAGATGGTCGCGATGTGGTCGCGATGTGGTCGCGGTGATGATAGGACTCTTGTGGGTGTGGTGTTGGTGTGAAGCAATATAAACAAAAAAACGACGGTGGTATTCCGTCGTTTTTTTTGTGTGTATATGGTTGTGGGTTATTCAAAGTTGAAGGAGAGTGTGAGCATTCGTGTGCCTAAGCGGCTGAGTGCATTGGTGTAGAATTGTACGGTTTCGTCGCGTAGTTCGGGGCGTTGGTCCACTGGTACTAATGCGTTGTTGAGTCCGATTGAGAATTTTAATTCCGGTGAGAGTTTGAAAAAAGAAAAATAGAGTTCGCATCCTACTCCAAATTCAACAAAATAGTCAAAGAACTTGGTGAGCACGTAGCGTTCTTTATCACGACCGACGTCAAAAGATACTCCCCCTCCGGCTAAGAGGTAAGGTCGTCCGTTCCATTCTCTATCTGCGTTGAACTTGATGTATACCGGCACTGTGATTGGCATGGATACGATGTCAGTTTGATAGGCTATCGGGTCTTTTTTGTCTGCTCCGTCGGGTTTGTAACTGATTGTGCGTTGTCCGAAGTGGAATGTGGGGTGTAGGCGTAGGTTGAAATAACGATTGAGCCTTAGGTCGCCTATGACACCTACTGAGAATCCGGGCAACATGGATGATACGCGTGCTTGTAGGATTTCTCCATTTGGGCCACAAGGGAGCATGCTGGGGTTTACTGTCAGGTCCATCATGTTCATGCCCAATGAAAAGCCGAAGTGCAGTGGGCGTTCATCTACATATAAAAGGTTTTGTCCTTTTAGCAGTGTGCTAAAAGAAGTTATGGTGACTATATAAAACAACAATAGTATTTTTTTCATATCTACTTAATTGAACGTCAAAAATGGTGTTTTATTGCTATAGGAGAGCAAGAAACGCCCAAAGTGCTATCACTGATGTGAGTAGGCTGTCGAATCTGTCAAGGACACCGCCGTGTCCGGGCATGATATTTCCGTAGTCTTTGATGCCTAAACTTCGCTTCATGAGTGATTCTAGGAGGTCGCCTAATGTGGCTGTGGCAACAATGAGTTCGGCTAGGAGCATCCATTGCCACAGTGTTAGTGTGGGGGTGCATGATGGGAAGAATTGTGGGAGATAGTAATAGCATGCAATGCCGAAACCTAAGGACATGAGTGCTCCTCCGATAAAACCTTCCCATGATTTTTTGGGTGATATGCGCTCAAACATGCGGTGTTTGCCGAATAGTATGCCAAATAAATAGGCAAATGAATCATTCACCCAGATGGTGAGCAACATCACTAATACCCATGCTGATTGCCACGTTGCATCATTGGCGTAGAGCAGTTGTGAGAGCATGGCCATAGGGGTTGCTACATAGAGTTGTCCTAAAATGAGGTATGCTAAATTGTGTATTGGTTTTTCTTTTTTTCGGAATAGTTCAGCCAGGAGTGTTCCCATCAACCACAAAGCATAAATGGCAAAGAGTGATGGACCCTCTTGTCCGGATGCTTGTTGAAAAAAAGCCAAGAATAGCAGTACGCCGGCTATGATGGCACTCCATGTTGGCACAGCAATGTGTTCATCTTTGTTGGTGGCGTGATGAAATTCATATAGACCTATCGCGACGAAAAGAGCGAAAAGGACTGTGAATGCCGTGGAACAGAATAGTAAACTCCCTATAGTTAAAGAAACGAATACTGCACCACTAAGCACTCGTGTGATAAAGTTCTTTAATTTAGCATTCATAATTTATTCTTTCTTTTTTTTTGTGGGGGGGTAAAGTGTATTCTGTTTTTCTTTTTTATCTGTTGCGTGTGTCGGCAAATCTCATGAAGTCGGTTTCGTATTCCTTTAAGACGTCATTTCGATTATATTGATTGCAAATACTTAGCACGTGGTTGAGCATGGCAAGGCGTTGTCCGCTTTGATATTTCATGGCAAGGGCTTTTTGTGCGCTAAGATTGTCAATCCAATAAAGATGTTGTATGCAGTCGGTGGCTACAGCGCGCATGATTTCATCGGCCTTTTCAGGTTGAGCCAATCGGTAGTATGCCTCAGCGAGAAGTGTAGAATAGTAATCGTGTTTTACTGTGTTGCCCGGTAATACTTCAAAACTATAATCTACAACTTTGAGTGCTTTCTCAGTTTGGCCTTCTCTGATTAATGCGTCAGCTAATTGTGCAAACATCATTCTGTGTGTGCCGCACATTCGTAATGTGTTTTCGTCTAAATATACGTCTTCAGAGGCCACATTGCCATAGCGGAACTTGTTCATGAGATTGTCATACATGATTTCTGTGTTCACTCTGGGTTGACCATCTTTGCTGGCAATAGGGGTAATTCTATAAGCCATACCGGTGAGTTCAAAATATTTTTCTAGTCCGAGGTAATAGTCATTACCCACAGTGATGGCAAAGTAAATAGGACGTTTCCATTGAGCGGTTTGAATCATTTCCATAGCCATGAGTTCGCTTTTAGTCATGCCTCTTTTCATTTTGAGGTCTAAGCGTTGTGCGTAATCTTTTGGATTATATTTTGTTGAGTCACCAAAAATCGGGCTTGCAGCTACGGCTTTGGCATCTACCGGTATGTGTACTTTTGTGGACGGTATGTACGAGTCACCATTTTCCATGGTGGTGCGTGGGTCGTCTGAGAGTAGGAAGTCGTAAGCGGATTGTAATGGTAAATCCATGTTGAGGCGATTGTCAACCATGACGTAGTCATTTTTACCAGCCATGTAATCACTTTTTTCCCAACTGATAGGCAGTGCTTCGGATTCGTAGTACGGACGTTTCATTTGGTCTATATACCAATCTGTGTTCAAGTAACTTAGGTTGCAAGAACGAACGTCTGTGCGATAGCCTTCTACTTCTTGATTGTACCACAATGGGAAAGTGTCATTGTCGCCATTGCAGAAGATAATAGCGTTTTGGTCGCATGAGGTGAGGTAGTTGGCTCCAAAATCGCGTGCAACATAACGATTGCTTCTGTCGTGGTCATCCCAGTTTTCTGATGCCATCAAAGCAGGAACTCCCAAGCATGCTAAGGATGCAAGGATGGCGGCTACTTGGCGTGGCATAATCTTTTCAATCACTTTGGATACACCTAATACACCCAATCCAATCCAAATGCAGAAAGCGTAGAAAGATCCGGCGTAAGCGTAGTCACGTTCACGTGGTTGATAGGGTGTTTGATTGAGATATACAACAATGGCCAAACCGGTCAGGAAGAACAATAAGAATGTAATAAAGAAGTTTTGTTCTCCTTTTTTACCCTTAGTTAGTTGGAAAATAATACCGATAATTCCTAATAATAAAGGCAGCATGTAGTATCGATTGCGTCCTTTGTTATTAGCAAGGGAGTCGGGCAATGTGCTTTGGTCACCTAGCATGGCGTTGTCTATGAATGGGATACCGGTTATCCAGTTTCCTTTGTCTAATTCTCCATGGCTTTGTAGGTCATTTTGGCGTCCGCTAAAGTTCCACATGAAGTAACGCCAGTACATGAAGTTGCATTGATAACTGAAAAAGAATCGTAGGTTTTCGGTAAAAGTGGGTTTGACAGCAGTTTGACGTTGTCCGCATGTCTCGTAACTTACTTTATTTCCTTTGATTTTAGCCCATTCTTTGTATGCTTTTACGTGGCTATCTTGACTGCTGTACATGCGTGGAAAGAGCATGTTGAACTTTTCATCTGTGACGTAGTTCATTTTATATCCGGTAACGATATATTCGTCAGGATCGTTAGGGTTGGTTTTTGGTTTGGGTGCATATTGTGCGCCTCCTTGTTTAGTTTCAGGGACACAATACATGCCTTCAGGAACGCGTTTGACGGGTGCATTGTAGACGGGGCCGTAGATAAGTGGACGGTCGCCGTATTGTTCGCGATTCAAATAGGATTTGAGTGCAAATACATTGTCAGGTGAGTTTTGATCCATTGGAGGTTCAGCTGATGAGCGTATGACGATGACGGCGTAGGATGAATACCCTATCAACATCACAGTGACCATCATAATGGCAGTGTTGAGCCAACGTGCTTCTACAGATTCACGTTTCCAATAGAAAAATCCTGCTAATAAAGCAATGATACAGATTCCGATGAAAACACTTTCTTTGAAGAAAGGAATACCAACAGCGGTGATGGCCACAATAAATGATATCACCATTCGCCAATAGTTTTTGGCAGTGGCAGTTTCCCAAATAGCCCATGCCAATGCTGCTACTGTTAGACAAATATATACCAATACACCGGTGTTAAATGGTAGGTGTAGTACATTTACAAATAGCAATTCAAACCAGCATGCAACTTCTACAAATCCCGGAATCATACCATAAAGTACGGTAGCAAGAATGGCTGCTGAAGCTATAAATGCCCACAATGCGCCTTTCCATGATGCTTTAAACTTGCGGTAGTAGTACACCATTACAATAGCTGGTATTGCTAAGAGGTTCAATAAATGGACGCCGATAGAGAGCCCCATTAGGTAGGCAATGAGGATGAGCCATCTGTCTGACCCTTCTTCGTCGGCTTGTTCATGCCATTTGAGTATGCTCCAGAATACAACAGCCGTGAATAAAGATGAGTACGCATAAACTTCCCCTTCAACGGCTGAAAACCAGAAAGTGTCGGAGAAAGTATAAGCCAAAGCACCAACTAATCCGGCGCCTAGTAAAGCAATTCCTTGTCCAAGGCTGAGTTCTTCTGAGTTCTTGTTGTCGATTAAAATGCGTCCTAAGCGAGTAATTGTCCAGAATAAGAAAAGAATAGTAAATGCGCTACACAAGGCGGATAAAGCATTCACCATCATTGCTACTTTGGTTGGGTCGGAAGCAAAGAGCGAGAAGAAACGTCCGGTAAGCATAAAGAATGGAGCTCCGGGAGGGTGTCCAACATCTAATTTAAAGGCAGTAGAAATAAATTCTCCACAATCCCAAAAACTAGCAGTTGGTTCCATAGTTACTAGGTATGTGATAGCTGCTATTGCAAAGGCCAACCAGCCCAATACATTATTCCATAATTTAAAGTGCTTCATCTGTGTTGTGTTAGGTTATATATTCTGAATTTATGAAGATGCAGAGGAGCAGATTCTCTCAGAATCCACTCCTGTTGATTGTTTGTTTTAGTGTTGTTTTATTCGTTGTTTTACTGCTTCAAACACCCTTTCATTTACCACCACAGGGTAGTTCTTTCGGAGATGTTTTATCCACTCTTTTTCTAAATATTGTTGATAGTCGGATGTTAAGATGCCTTTAACATCTTTGTAGTCGTCAGGTAATTCTTTCTGCAAATATCCCTTGACAATTACGTATGGGTATTCACCCGATGGTTTGTAGTTGCCGGTTTTGAATATTTGTTTATCCACGGCAGGATTATCTCCTTTGATATATAACCCTTGTTCGATGCGTACATACTGTATACTGTCGTTCAAACGGCGAGTTAAATAAGTTTCCAATGAATCTGTCTCTGTGTGCTTGGTAATAGCCTTAGCTGCTTTCCATGTGGCTTTGTCTTTGCAATATATCACGCTACCTTTATAATGAGGCTCTGCCCATGCGTAGCTAGTGCGATGGTTTTCAAAGTATTTTTTCATGCCTTCTTCATCTTTCGATGCGCGCTCCCACACTTCACGATTGCTCACTTCAAAGAGTAATATTCCATCGTGATATTCATTGAGGAGATTTCTGAACTCAACGTGCTCATTCACTAAATCGGCATCGGCCATTGTCATTAACTCATCTTTGACATAATCAGCAATGCGTTCCTTAACTGCTTCTTCCGGAATGGATTGTGATACTTTTCTTGTGTGCGTCTTCAAGTATTGGCTCCAGTCTTTAGCAGTGTATGGTTTACCTCCAATAGTGAATAGAGTGGTGGAAAGTTGAGCTACGGAATCAAGGAAGACTGAATTGTCCATTTCAGTCCCGGTTGCGTACTTATAGATGGATTGCCAATTTTCTTCTTGCGCTACATAGGCATATTTTGCTTTCAACTTATTGATGAAGGAAGTTGCTACTTTTCGTCCGCGATTGTCACGTTCTACATTGCGTTCCAATTCATCACGTATTTCTTCTAAAGGTCTTACACCACGTTTATCTTGTAACTGTACAATGTGCCATCCATAAGCTGAACGGAATGGCTCGCTTACTTCTCCTGTTTTTAAAGCAAATGCTACATCTTCATATTCGGGTGATGCCATTTCGCCTCTGCCGAACCAAGGTAGTTGTCCGTCACGCATGGTTGAGCCTCTGTCTTGTGAGTAGTTGCGCACTAAGTTGACAAAGTCCTCACCTGCTTTCAGACGTTGCGATAGAGAATCGGCCAAGAAGGCCGCACGTTGATTGATGCTGTCATTGTCACGGCTTGTAAAGAGCATGATATGAGCTGTTAATACATCTCCTACACTGGGTGTGCGTTCCATCACTTTCACCAAGTGATAACCAAAATGCGTTCTGATAGGCATAGATATTTCTCCAACCGGCGTATTGTAAGCTGCACATTCCAAAGGGTATAGATAGCGAAATACGCTTACCCATCCTAATACACCGCCATTTTCTCCTACGGTAGGATCATCAGAGTATTTGCGAGCTGCTTGCTCGAATGTTAGGCGTTTTTTCTTATTTTTGTGTGTTAGAGCAGCGCGCACCTCCATTGCTTTTTTGTACCCTTCAAGAGTATCGGCTGCTGTTGGGTTGTCGGGTAATTTGAAGGCTACATGCGCTATTTTTACACTCTCTTTCTTGCGGTTGTACGCTTCTTGAATGAGGCGTTCTGTTTCCTCTTTGTCGGTGAGGTAGGGCGCAGCAAGTTGATTTCTATAACCTCTTAGTTCTGCTTTGAAAGCAGCGGTTGTGTCTAAACCTTCAGCTTCGGCAGCCACAACTTTTAATTTGAAATTTATAAACAAGTCTAAATACTCTTCTAATGCTTGATGATTGGGAACGCTTCCTGCTGCATTATTCTTGTTGTAGATGTATTCAAACTCCGATGCATACACCGACTTGTCGCCTACTGTTAACAATACTTCATCTTGGGCGAATGTTGCGAAAGCTATACAGCAACAACATCCGAGCAACCATGTGCGTATTTTCATACTCTCTCTATTTATATTCTATTGTTGTTTCTTGTTGTATGCACTAATTTTCACCGCGGCTGTAGTTAGGTGCTTCACGAGTGATAGTCACATCGTGTGGATGACTCTCTTGTACTCCGGCGTTGGTGATGCGTACGAATTGTGCTTTGTGAAGTGTCAATATGTCTTTAGCTCCGCAATAACCCATGCCGGCGCGAAGACCACCTACCAATTGATAGACAACTTCAAACAATGAACCTTTATATGGAACACGGGCTGCGATTCCTTCCGGAACCAATTTCTTTACATCCACCTCTCCTGATTGGAAGTAGCGGTCTTTGCTACCTCTCTCCATGGCTTCCAATGAGCCCATACCGCGGTATGATTTAAATTTACGACCATTGAAAATGATGGTTTCGCCTGGGGATTCTTCTACTCCTGCTACTAATGAACCCACCATTACACAATAACCTCCGGCTGCCAATGCTTTTACCACATCACCTGAATAGCGAAGTCCGCCATCGGCAATCAATGGTACTCCAGTGCCTTGCAGCGCTTTAGCTACTTCATAAATAGCTGAAAGTTGTGGTACACCTACACCGGCCACCACACGAGTAGTGCAGATAGAACCCGGGCCGATACCCACTTTCACTGCATCTGCTCCTGCTTCTGCCAAAGCTTTAGCTGCTTCTCCGGTGGCAATGTTGCCCACCACTACATCAATAGTTGTATATCTGCGTTTTACTTCTTTTAATAATTCAATCACACCAGCTGAGTGTCCGTGAGCAGTGTCTATCACCACAGCGTCCACACCGGCATTCACCAAGGCTTCGATGCGGTCAAAAGCATCACCGGTAACACCCACGCCCCCTGCAACACGCAAACGTCCTTGCGCATCTTTACATGCCATAGGCTTATCTTTGGCTTTGGTGATATCTTTGTAAGTAACAAGTCCCACCAACTTGCCGTCTGAATCCACTACAGGGAGTTTCTCAATCTTGTGTTGTTGTAAAATTTCTGCTGCTTCTTCCAAATTGGTGCTGCGTGATGTGGTAACAAGGTTTTCTTTGGTCATCACTTTTCCCACACACTTGTTCATGTCGCGTTCAAAGCGCAAGTCACGATTGGTCACAATACCCACCAAATACCCATTCGCATCCACCACAGGTATACCACCAATCTTATATTCTGCCATCAAACGAAGCGCATCACCCACAGTCTCATCTTGCAAAATGGTTACTGGGTTAGAAATCATGCCGTTTTCAGCACGTTTTACCATCTCCACCTGCTTGGCTTGTTCTGCAATGCTCATGTTCTTGTGAATTACACCAATGCCCCCCTCGCGAGCGATGGCAATTGCCATTTTAGCTTCCGTAACAGTGTCCATAGCTGCTGTTACAAAAGGTATTTTTAACTCTATGTTGCGAGAAAAACGGGTAGAAAGATTTACTTCGCGAGGAAGTACTTCAGAATAAGCAGGGACCAATAATACATCATCAAATGTTAACCCCTCCATACGAACTCTATCTGCAATAAATGACATGGTATAAAATATTTAGAATGATTACACATTGCCTTCCGGACTACAAGTTCTGTTTTAAAGAATATGTTACCGAAAAATATTGCCTGCAAAAATACACAAAATATCACACCTACACAACTATATTAACCCACTTTAACCTCTATTTCTATCATTTTTCAACATCATATACAAACTTTATCTATAAACATGCTCTAAAATTCTCATTTGCAAAAAAAAACTCCTATCTTTGCACTCGATTTATCAACTGACAAAAAAAGATTTTATGGCATTCACTAACAACGTCATGATTGTTCGCCACGAACTGTTGGCAAAATTGGTCAAAATGTGGAAAGAAAAACGACTTGTAGAAGACATTGATCGTCTCCCTATCGAGCTGAGTCCACGTACATCAAAAGTAAGAGGAAGATGTTGTGTCCACAAAGAAAGAGCAGTGTGGAAATACAAATCTTTTCCATTGCTTGGATTTGATATGACCGATGAACATGACGAACTCACTCCTCTCTCTCATTATGCTAAAGAAGCACTCACTCGCAAGCAAAATCCTAAAGAAAACATCTTGTGTGTTATGGATGAAGCGTGTTCCGGATGTGTGCAAGTAAACTATGAAATCACTAACTTGTGTCGCGGATGTGTGGCAAGAAGTTGCTACATGAACTGTCCTAAAAACGCTATCTCATTTAAGAAAAACGGACAAGCAAAAATCGACCACGATACATGTATCTCTTGTGGCATTTGCCAACAAAGTTGCCCATACCATGCCATTGTTTACCTCCCAATTCCATGTGAGGAAGTATGCCCCGTGAAGGCTATTTCCAAAGACGAAAACGGAATTGAACACATTGATGAATCAAAATGTATTTATTGTGGTAAATGTATCAACGCATGCCCGTTTGGTGCCATCTTCGAAATATCACAAGTGTTCGACATTCTGCAACACATTGACAATCCCGAACAAAAAACAGTGGCAATGGTCGCACCGGCTATTCTCTCTCAATTTGGAGTCACCTTGCCTGAACTCTATGGAGCACTTAAAGAAGTCGGTTTTGATGAGGTAATCGAAGTTGCCCTCGGTGCAGATGAAACTACTCGCCGAGAATCGGCTGAATTGCTTGAAAGACTTGAAGAAGGACAACCATTCATGACCACATCATGCTGTCCGTCTTACATCCAATTGGCAGAAAAACACATCCCGGATATCAAGAAATATATCTCCACTACACGCTCACCGATGTATTACACGGCTGAGATTGCCAAACAACAATATCCTGATGCAAAAACAGTCTTTATCGGACCATGTATCGCTAAGAGAAAAGAAGCACAATACACTGAAAACGTGGATTATATCCTCACGTTTGAAGAACTTGGTTCTGTTTTTGCCGGATTGGGTATCAATATCAAAGAGGCAAAACCTTATAAACTTGATAAAGAAGCCTATCTTGAAAGCCATGGCTATGGTCAAACAGGTGGTGTGTCTAATGCGGTTAATTCATATCTGAAAGATACAAAAATTAATCCATTGCTTGTCAGCAATCTTAATAAGAAAAATATTGCACTCTTACGTGCTTACGCTAAGACCGGTAAGTGTCCTAATCCATTCATTGAGGTTATGGCATGTGAAGGTGGATGTGTCACCGGACCTTCATCACACATCGTCAAAGAAGTAGCACAAAAGAACTACACCAAAGAATTGGCTAAAATGGCTGAACAAAGAAAGAACGAAGAATAACTCTTCTCTCTGAAATACAAACAAAGATATCTCAACCAATTCCTGCGGTTGGGATATCTTTTTTATTATTACTTTCCTCTAAAAAACCTCTCCCTATCCCCTGGTATCCTAGTCCCCTAGTCTCTCACCCTCCACCTTCACCCGGCACACACCCATCATCCCCGCGACCACCTCGGGACCACTAGATACAAAACAGATAGGAACTAGATAGGAAGAAGATACTTTTCTCTTTCTTTTGCCGAACACCAAACGTTCTTTTAAAACTTTCTTCAGTTAGGTAGATATGCAAATTCACCAGCTATAAAACAATAAATGGACTACATCCACTGGTGATGTAGTCCATGTCTTATACACTCTAAGGGAGTGCTGTGTGTATGCTTCTATTAGCGAATACGTGAATATTCTCTTCCGAAGCGTTCAAATGCAGCTTTGTCCAGTTCTTCACGTGCATCAGGGTGTGCCACCTTGATGAGTTCTTTAGCTCTTTCAGCAAGTGTCTTTCCTAAAAGATGTGCCACACCATACTCTGTCACCACATGTTGAGTCTGGAAGCGAGTAGTCACAACGCCTGCACCCGGGGTGAGCGTATTTACGATCTTCGACATGCCCTTAGTCTGACTAGGTAAAGCAATAAAGGTTTTACCGCCTTCAGATAAAGCGCCACCATACATAAAGTCATGCTGACCTCCTACTCCGGAGAAAATGCGTGTGCCAATTGAATCTGCACAGATTTGTCCGGTAAGGTCCACTTCTAACGCTGAGTTGATAGCCATCACCTTAGGGTTTTGGCGTATGATGAATGGGTCATTCGTCCATGCTACATCTCGTGTGAGGAGTTTTTCGTTGTAGTGAGCCCATTCGTATAAGCGTTTTGAACCAAGGATAAGTGAACATACGGTTTTGTGTGGCAATATCTTCTTCTGTGTGTTATCAATTACACCGCTTTCCAATAAAGGTACCACACCGTCAGTGAGTGCCTCAGTATGCAATCCTAAATGCTTATGATTGCTTAATGCAGATAATACAGCATTGGGTATTCCGCCCACACCAATTTGTAGTGTCGCTCCATCAGGGATGAGTTCAGCGATGTAGTTACCTATTTTAGTCTCCAACTCATTAGGAATTGAAATAGGTAGTTCCACTAATGGTTCATCCACATGTATGCAAGCATCTATTTGGCTGACATGTATGCGTGCGTCTCCATAGGTGTACGGCATTTGTTTGTTCACTTGTGCAATGATGGTCTTCGCACATTCCACAGCCGATGTGGCTATGTCGGCTGATGTGCCAAATGAGCAGTAACCGTTTTCATCTGGTTCAGAGACATTGAGTAATACAGTGTCCACTTTTACAATTCCTCTTCTTACCAATGATGGGATTTCTCCTAAGAACGCCGGAATACAGTCGGCATATCCCGCATTGACTGCTTTACGCACATTGTTGGCAACAAAGAAACTGATGGTGCGGAAACTATCTGCATATTTAGGGTCGCAATAAGGAGCATCGCGTCGTCCAATAGCAAAGGTGTTATAGATGGTAACGTTTTTTAATTCGTGTGCACGTTCCACCATGGCATCTATTAGAGTTTCCGGAGTAGATACGCTACCCTGAATAAATACGTGGTCATTAGATTTGATTAACTTGACCGCTTCTTGTGGTGTTGTGAAGTTCATGGTAATAGATTGAGGTTTTATTTATTTAATATTTTGTTTTGTAATTCTTTGGCTTTACTAATGCATTCTTCGTCGGTAGGATCAATCAACTCTTGTGGTAATTTAGGAATGTTGATAGATGTCCCTACAGGTATGTCATTCGGATTAGGCAGATGTTCTTTGTTGGCTTCATAGATATACACCCAGAAATAAGCACTTCCATAGTATTTCTTTGCCAACCATGCTAAGCGACTTCCTTCTGTGAGTTGCACAGTGTCTATAAATTCCTCATAAGTGACAGGTGCTTCAGTGGTAGTTTCTACCACTTCCTCTGTAGTCTCTGCAGTAGGTGTAGGCGCAATGCTATCTTCTGTTATGCTTTCTTCTGTTGTAAGTGTATCTTCGAGTAAGTCAGTCTCTGTAGTCAGTGGTTCTTCTGTTGTAGTGGCAGATGCAATTTTGTCTTCAGCCCATTGTTCTACTCTGTGCGTCAGATATACATACACTCCCACCACCAATAGGCACAGCACAGCAGTGATGCTGATGGCTATCTTCCAGAACTTACCTTTTGTTTGTGGTGTCTTTGTCTCTTCTGGAGTGTTGTCCGGTGTGCCTTCATATTGAGGGGTACTGATGTGTTGTGTTTCAGTTACATTAGGTTCTACATGTTCTTCCGCTTTCTTTACTTCCACATGTACTTCTGCTTCCTCTTCTGGAGTTCCTATGGCTTCAGTTGCAATCTCTTCAGTCTCTTGAAGCTCTTCCTGTGTGGTGTCGTCAGTATGCACATCCTCCTCTTGCTTTTCATTGTTATCTCTCATCCAGTCTTCACCATTGATGTCACACAGCAAGGCTTTTATTTCATCTGCATCATCATTGAGCTTTTGAAGCGTGTCACCTACTGACTCTGTTGTGTCGTTTTCTTTTTCTGGTGTTACTTCTGTATGTTCTTTCTCTTCCTCTTCTTGGATGTCTTTGCCAATTGGAGTGGGTTGTAGATAAGCAAAGGGATGATTGATAAGGTCTTTTATTTCTTGTTCAGGTGTAAAAGTGATGCGAGGGTGTGCAGGAATAATAAATTCTTCTCCAGTGTTGATATTCACGCTCTTGCGTGCTTCGTTCCATTGTGCTTTGAAGGTGCCGAAGTTGTTTATCTTCACCATTCCATCCTTTAGGAGTCCTTCTTCTATTTGTGTAAAGAAGGCTTTCGCAAAGAGTTCGGCAGATACTTTGCTGATAGCGCAATTCGTTGCCAACTCTTGAATTAGGTCGCTCAGATTCATTTTGTTGTCACTCATAGTTCATCTCCCTTCTTTGTTAGTTTTTCCTTTAGTGTACTGCTCTGCTTGAAGTTCATAGTCAGCTTTGGAGGTATGAGTGTGCGTTCTTGGGTTTTGGGATGCACGGATATGCGCTCGTTTTTCTTGCGCACTTCAAATGTTCCGAATCCTTGTATGGATACAGATTCTCCATCACAGAGGTGTGATGTGAGGATATTAGTCAGCTGTAGTGTACACATTTCCACAACATCTTTTTTGAGAGATGTGGCGTGCATGAGGCTCTGTGTAAATTCTTTGCTGTTCATAATGTGCTGTTTGTTGTTTGTTATAGTGTTACTTCCCCAAATAGGTCAAAGTCTTCGGCTGCTGTTATGTGTGTGGGATATATTTGCCCGACTTGTAGTGGTGTGTTGAGTCCGATCAGCACTTCACCATCCACATCGGGCGAGTCATATTCTGTTCTTCCGATATAGTAGTCCCCTTCTTGTCGGTCAATAATAACGGGTAGTGTTTTGCCTACTTTCTGAGCGTTGATTTCTGCGGAAATGTTCTCTTGTATGCGCATTATGCGTGCTACACGATGTTCCTTTTCTTCCGGGTCTATGTTGTCCTCATAGTGTAGGTTAGCATATGTGCCGTCTTCGTCAGAGTAGGCAAATGCTCCT
This sequence comes from Paludibacteraceae bacterium, assembly GCA_017647145.1. GTDB lineage: Bacteria > Bacteroidota > Bacteroidia > Bacteroidales > Paludibacteraceae > Gallipaludibacter. Next base: position 20,434 of record JAGCLD010000006.1, on the reverse strand, counting down.
AGGCGTTCAAAGCGCATACGTCTTACAAACTCTTCTAATTCGAGCACATCTTCTTCTTTTTCTCCGGGGTGTCCCAAGAGTAATGTGGTGCGCAGGTGTATGCCCGGAACTTCTTCTCGTATGTGTTGGAGTAGGTGGTAGGTTTCTTCAGATGTGATGTTGCGTCGCATGAGTTGCAACATATTGTTGGAGATGTGTTGCAGCGCAATGTCTAAATAGTTGCAAACATTGTCTCGTTCGCGAATCACTTTGAGAATGTCATAGGGAAACTTGGCGGGGTAGGCATAATGAAGCCGTATCCATTCCACTCCCTTTATGTCTGCCATCCGATTGATGAGTTCTGCCAGCTGCATCTTTTTGTACAAATCAATGCCGTAGTATGATAAGTCTTGAGCGATTATTTGAAATTCTTTTACGCCTTGTGTTGTGAGCCATTTGACTTCTTGCAGTATGTCTTCTATTGTGCGGCTTTTGTGATGCCCTGTGATGATGGGGATGGCGCAATAAGAACAGGTGCGATTACATCCTTCGGATATTTTGACGTAGGCGTAGTGGGGTGGTGTGGTGATAATGCGTTCAGATGCGATTTCATTATCCCATGTGTGTTGCATGTCTGTGATGATTTGTGGATATTCAAATTTTCCATAGAAACCATCTACTTCAGGTATTTCTGCACGTAGTTCTTCTTTATAACGTTCAGACAGACATCCCATCACAAAGAGTTTGTCTAATTTGCCTCGTTGTTTTCTTTCGGCAAATTGCAGAATGGTGTTGATGCTTTCCTCTTTAGCATCTCCAATAAATCCACATGTGTTTATGATGGCAATTTGTCCGGTAGGAGTTTTCGCATCATGTTTGACGTTGTAGCCAGCCTTTGCAAATTGTCGCATGAGATGTTCGGTGTCAACCAGGTTTTTAGAGCATCCCATTGTGATGAAGTCAATACGCTTTTTTGCCATGTTTTATAGTTCATTCTTTGCTTAGATAGGCAAAGATAGTGAAAGGTGAGCGAAGAAACAAAAAAATATCCTTGTTTGTTGCATAGCCGCCATGTAATGGTGGTTAGTTTCTATCTTCTTCCTATCTAGTTCCTATCTAGTTCCTATCTTTATCCTACGTGTATCCTACGTGTATCCTACGTGTATCCTACGTGTATCCTACGTGTATCCTACGTGTCCGGTAGGAAAAAATTTACAAAGTTAGGGGTTTTTGTGGATAGTATGCTCACGGTGTGAGGTGGAGGAGAGGGTGCGGATGTGTTTGCTTGCGCAAAGGGTGTGTGCCTGCGGCAGGGTGAGTCGCGGAGCGAGGTGTAGGGGTGTTCATCGTAGATACATAGACGGACCCCCTCCGCTTCACTTCGTTTCGCTCGTCCCCCTAGCCCAGGGCGACAGTGCGGTTAGTACTTGTATATGAGAGGGTTGCGCTTGTGTGAGTGGTAGGTGGTACGATGGAGAACGAATCGCCTTCCGTACTCCGAACTACACAAAGATATTAAATGCTATGCGAACTGAACCAACACTCACGTTGGCTGATATGCGTGAGATTACAGGCATCAGCATCGCCGCCATTCAAAAACTCCTTGATCAACTCATTCAAAAGAAATATGTTGAACGTGGAGAGAAGGATGGTAGTTGGAGAGTGTTTGTGACACAGTAAAAACTATTACCAACTGCTTAAAAATCTTTTTGAGTTAAATTATACTTCTTTGATTGTAACCTATATATCCATTGCATTTAAAAGTTGAATCTGAGTTATACAGAAGATTTGATAAATAGAAAATACAAGGATAAATTATTTAAGGATAAAAATAAAATAAATATTATCAAGATCTATCTGTAATTTTGGCACTATCCATAATTTTGTGTTGCCGGGTATTTAATCATAGCAAAAGCACACTCTTATCAATCTATTATTTTGGAGGGAGTGAAATCTTCCGCTTGCCAAATTTGCTTATGAAAGTTGAAAATTGATAGCCTAAAATTATATTTTGCGGTCACGTCTTGGCTATTTGTAAAAAAAAATCAGTACCTTTGCGAGTTGAAATTTTAGAAGTGAACAAAGAATAATGACAGGTAAGTTTACATGCGGCAATAGCTTTATCTCCTATGCAACGGCATCTGAGTCATTGTTCACAATGCTTACCCCCCCCCTTATAAACATTCTTATAATCAGATAGTTAGCCGTAGCAATGCGGCTCTAAGTCATATATTGGCGTTACCACTTGGCATATTGTGTCCGGTGCGTAACGCCTTTTTTTTGTGCAAATTCTTAAAACGTTTAATAATTTCAAAATTCTAAAAGTATGAAGATTTTTAAGTTAATGGTAGTTGCCCTCGTGGCAATGTTGGGTTTCACCGCTTGCGACAATGACCCTGAGCACATCTATGACGATCACAGCGCAGATATCGCTGGTACTTGGTCTTGCTTTACTGAAAATTATGCTGAGGTTTTGATTATCAATGCAGATGGTACTGCTGTATCTTATGGCGTCGAGGACGGCGAGTATTGGGAGAATGTAAGGGGTACTGTCACTGTCAAAGAGAACAATATCACTATGATCTTTGAGGATGATGATAACTTCACAGGACACTTTGACATCATCCCTGGTCAGGCATTCTCTCTCTTCGAGAACACTGGAGAGCGTTACGTTTACAACTACTGTGCAAATGACCTTGCTGATGAGATTGTTGGTATGTGGGTTTGCACTCAACTTCCAATAGGAAAGGAAGGCGATATGTTGATTCACACATTCCAAGAAGATGGAACGCTTATCTTAACAGGAAGAATACCCGATATAGACGATTATGTTGTAGTTGGTGAGTCTAATTATAAGGTATTCGGTGATTTGTATATAGTTCATGGTAAAGGAGAAGGAAAAGCTTTCAAGTTCAATGTTGCTTCTAATGCATCAGATTTGGGTGATATGATGACTATTACAGGATTTACGTCAACTGAAAATGGTCTTGTAAAAGAAACATCATCTTGGCTCCGAATTAAACAGTCCCTTGACCTTCCAAACAAGAGCTACGATTACAACAATATCTATGTAACGAATGTCAAGGCTAAGGATGCAGAGTTCGAGTTTGCTGGTCAGACATTGAATCTCGCTAATATGGATGGTCGCATCTTGGACAAGATGATGAAGACTCTCCTGTTCAACGTGTCGTTCCCTTCAGCAGACAAGATTGTCTACAACTACCACTATAACGGCGAGAATGTACCTATGCCTTCACCAATTGTTGTTGATGGCAACAAGATGACAATCAAAAAGAGTGTAAGCAACCCTGCTTGCAAGGATATCAATGTCTGGACTTTCCAGGATAAGGACAACACACAGATGCATATGTACATGCCTGTGTCATCATTCGAGACTTTCCTTGCTAACACTGTTGTTGAGATGATGGCAAATGAGGGTAAGTTGGATTTGAACGATGCAGCTGCAGTAAAGGCAATATTCGACCAGGTCGAGGCTGCAATCGAGACTATCAACGTAAGCTTCATCTTCAAGACTGCGAAGTAATCTTATAGATTAAATAACTACACAATCAGGGGATGTACCTTTACGGTGCATCCCCTTGTTATTTCATTCCATTAAAACCATATTCGAGTAACCATTATTCTCGAATGATAAAAAGTGACCCGCCAGCAGTTCTTACGGGATGCTGACGGGTCGTGTTTACTTCAATTTTTCAAGGCTTTCCTTGCTTTTTGAGGAGAAAATCGAACAAATAAATAAAGGCAAAAGATCATAACTAAATGTTCTAATACGCCAATTGTTGCTTGATTTACAAGAAGGCACATTGAGGTATTGGGATGTTGTTTTTATTTTTCCTAAAATACTATCAAAAATCACTCCGCTATATGGACTATAAGTGGCGGAGTGATAGGATGAGGTGGTGTGTCGCAGATGTCATGAAATAAGTTTCTATTTATTTTGCATTTGTTAGTAAATTTTATATATTTGCCATGTTTTTACTGTAAAAATGGTCTATTCTTTTGCTATTTTTAAGTAATATTATGACATTTTGAAAGTATGTAACACTAATGGCTGTATTTTGCTGATTGGAATATTGACAAAGTTGCATTTGTGGGAATATGTTTGTAGCATTTTGTTATATGCGAGAGAATGAGAGTGAAGGGGGTGATTATGGAGAGGAAAGGCATTTCTTGTACTTGAAACTCTATTATGTGTCGTAGTTTGATAAAAAAAAATTAACTAACCAATAATTATTAATCTAATTTACTGATTTATGAAAGTAACACAAAAACATTTGAGAAAGGTGTGGATGTTGTGCTTTATGTGCTTTGCGTTTTTGGCTTCTGCGCAGTACAGCATTCTTAACACGGGTTTTGAAGCAGGATTACCTGATGGTTGGGTAATCGAGAATGGTCAGGGTACGGCTCTGTGGACTCATGATGCAACTGACACGGGTAATGAACTTCCGGCTAAGGCATATGCGGGTCAAGCGGATATGCTCTTCTTTGTAGATGGTGTTACGTCTACTCAAACGTCTAAGTTGCTTACTCCAAAATTGGATCTTACTACTTTTGCTAATGTGGGAGTGGGTGAGCCCTTATTGACATTTTGGTATGCTAACACGGGACGTATTCTTGATGGCAACTCTCTTGTAGATACCTTGCGCATCTACGGACGTGCACAAGATACAGATGCTTGGACCTTGCTTAAGACGATAGATAAGAGTCATGACGTGTGGACGAAAGATACAGTGGAACTGAAAGCTTATGCTCTAAGTCAAAACTATCAAATATGCTTCGAGGCTCTTAATGGTAATGGTCGTGGCGTGATGTTGGATGAAGTGAAAGTGGCGGCGGTTTCTTATTGTGGTGTGGCGCCTAATGTTCGTATGACTGAAAATACCTCAACTTCGGTTAAGTTAAGTTGGGATGGTAGTCAGGATGTGCGGTATTCAGAACTTAAGGTGTCAAGTACTCCGCTTACAGATATGAGTCAGAAGGCTGATGTGTATGATGGCACTGTGGTGCTCAGAGAATACCACGTGACCGGTCTTGCTCCTAAAAAAGAATATTATATATATGTGCGCAATTACTGCGGATATGAAGATTATTCAGTGTGGTCCGCATTGGTTTATAGCCCGCTTGTGATGGTGGATGTACCTTATTTGATGGATTTTGAAGATTGGCCGGGTGTGGATAATAAAGAATATACCGACAAAACGAATGTAGATACACTTAACCTGCCTGCCAATTGGACGTATTGGAAGAACGAACAATTGTTGAAGGAATATGCTTCAGCTTATCAGTATTATCCATATCGTGGATGTGGAAAAACAGCTGCGTTTAATCCGTCAGGAGAGGCAAAAGAGAATCGCGTATTGAATATTAAAGGTTATGTGAGCACAGCATATGGTACAATTGAGTCCTTTACTATTATGCCTTGCCTGAATGTGGACAAGATTCAAAAAGTCCAAGTTACGTTTGATTATAAAATCTCAGGTACAGCCCATGCTAATTTGCGAATAGGAGTAGTGGAAGATCCTGCAGATGAAGGTTCCTTCGTTGTGGTAGATGAGGTGTCTGCCATTAAATTAGGAGCCAATGTAAATGAGTGGAAAACAGTGACAGTGTCTTTTGCCAGCTATAAAGGAGTTGGTAAGTACATTGCTTTCCAACAAGAAGCCGGTAAATATCAAACCAAAGAAGGAGGTTCCTCTACAACATGTTACATCGATAATATCAGAGTGGAGTATATGCCTACATGTGCCAAAGTGACTGCTTTGAGAGTGGCTGATGTGAAGTCTGATGAGGTTACCCTTTCATGGGCCGGCAATGCAGATAGCTATGATTTGAAGGTTTCTAAAGAACCTTTACGTGCCATGACTCAAAAAGCGGAAGTTTTTGATGGTAAGGTTAATGATCTTAGTTATACACTCACAGGACTTGAACCGGCTGTGTCATACAAGTGGTATGTGAAGCCTTCTTGTTCGGAAGAATGGAGCGAGTGGAGATTTAACACTGCATGTGAACCTACAGACGAAGTTAAGGTCCCTTATACACAGAATTTTGACGGCTATGCATATGGACAAAATTCTGCACTTCCTAATGGATGGAAAGCGGCAGGAACATATTCTACATTTCCATGGCTCTATGCTTCAAATCCTCACTCAGCCCCTGCAAGTTGCCAGATTCATAGTGATACGCAATGCGAAAACTATTTGATTACACCAAAACTGAACACACCGTTGAATCAACTCCAAGTTACTTTTATGGGATATATAGCTACCGATGGCTATAAACTTCGAGTGGGAGTGATGACCGACCCTTCTGAACCAACTACATTCACGCCGATTGATACGTTGAGTTTCAATTCTAAAAATCAATGGCAAGAATTTACGGTGGAATTTGATAAGTATAAGGGAGATGGACGCTACATAGCATTTTTAGTGGGTAAAATCACTTTGGGACCTGTAATGGTGGATGATGTTGTGATTGAAAAAATTCCTACATGTAAAATGGTTGAATCTATTGATGTGGCAAATTTAACTAACTCTGGATTTGTCGCAACATGGACTCCGCGTGGTAATGAAACAGAGTGGACCGTTTGTTACGGAGAAGAGGGATTTGATGTGAAAACTGAAGGTACTAAAGTTAAGGTGACTGATAAACCTGAATATAAACTTACAGGTCTAAAAGAATTTACTACCTATGATGTTTATGTACGTGCTGAATGTGGTAATAATGATGCTTCTAATTGGCGTTTGATTTCTGCAACTACATTGAAAGTGCCTGCTAAACCTGTTGGTTATCGTCATGACTTTAGCAATGAACAGGAAAATGCTTTATGGACGTATGAGAATGGTAATAATGTCAACCAATGGGTTGTGGGTACAAAGGCATTGGTTCAGCCAGGCAATCCTGCTGCTTATGCTTCTAATAACCCAGCAGAACAAACTTTTGAGTTTAAGCCAACCTCCGGTAATAAAACGTCTTATCTCTATCGTACTTTCCAATTTGCGAAGGGGGGATATAAGATCTCTTTCAATTGGAAAGGTTTTGGTAATGCTAAGAACAATTGCTTGAGAGCGTTCTTGGTTCCAGCTGATGAGGTTTTAGTGGCTAATAAATTCTATGCTAAATATGGCACAATGGCTACATCTATGCCGGAAACATGGATTTGTTTGTCTGTGGATAAAACGACTACTACAGAAAACTTCTATTTGAGTGGTGACTCTATATGGAGTAATGGATGGAAAGAATCAATCGTTGATGTGGTGGTTCCTGCTGATGGCTTGTATAATGTTGCTTTCTTGTGGTGTGAAAATAGTGCAAGTGGTTCTAAATGTCCGGTGGCGATTGATAATGTAGCTATCGACACTTGTGCCACTCCGCAACCGCGTTTCGTGAAAGTCAAAACTGACTTTATTCCGGGAACAAAGGCTGAGTTGACATGGGAAGGTGGTGAAAAAGCAATGGTGAAGATTTTAACTACGGATTTAACAGCAGTAAGCAAACGTTCACAAATTGAAAACGCAAGTGCTGTTGTCTCTGGTAGTGACATAACTACACATAAGTTTGTGGCGGAAGGATTAACAGTGGGTAAAACTTACTATTATGCAATACGTACGTATGACGACACAAATAAATCTGATTGGGCTGTAGGTTCGTTTACCACTGCTTCTTCAGTGGCTACTCCATACAATAATAACTTTAATGATGCTATAACCACTATCAATGCACCTTGGGTAAGGATAGGGGCGGCTGAAACACAAGCGGCTAGTTCGGCACCAACAATGCAAGAACTCTTTGAAGGGGCTTCAAAAGGTACTGGTACACAAGGATGGAGTAAATATTCTAACAATACCAGCAACTTCGCTGGCTGTGAAACTTTTGAAAAAAATGGTTTCTTGAGATCTGTTGCTTCTAAAAAGAAAGGCTCAAAAGGGGGTATTCGTTATTATGCATATTCTCCTTCTTTCATTGCCCAAGATGGATATCAGTTGCGTTTTGATATGGTGTATATTAACAGTAGCATTCAAACGAAAGCTTGTCAAGAAGATATTACATCCTATCTGGATGAAGCGGATTTGTTTGCTGTGTTGATCTCTAAAGATATGGGTAAAACATGGAAACAAGAAGATGCACATGTTTGGGTGTTGAATACAGACGACTATAAGGGTAAAGGTTATAAGTCTGTAAACTCATTGCTGGATGTCGCTAATAAGGGTGAAGGTAAATTCTATAATCAAACAATTTCATTGGCTGAATATGCTGGTGATTCTTTGCAAGTTGCCTTCCATATCTTCTCAGCACGTGAAGCGGCAGGAACTACTGTATATTGTGTGGTTGATAATTTCTATGTGGGACCAAAACCTTGTGAACAACCAAAAGATTTGACCTTTGAAGATATTCAAGAAAACTCTGTTAAGGTAACTTGGACGCCGGGTGAAGCAGAAACTGCTTGGCGTATGAAAGTGTCTAATAGAGTTTTGAGCAATATCGAAAGTAGCGCAAATGTAGTATTGGATACCATTGTTACAGGACAGCCATCATGCGTGGTTACTAATTTACAAGCTGGACATCCGTATGCGGTTTATTTGCAATCAATATGTGATGTGGCTAATCCGAAAAATGGTTCAAGTTTGTGGTTGGATGCGAAAACTTTCACAACAGCTTGTCCTACGAAATATACTTTGCCTTATGTAGAAAAGTTTGATACATATTCTTTGAGTACAGAACATCAGATCATAAGAGGATGTTACCATCCTTGCTTGGAAGCTAAGGGAAATAAAGAAATAAACAAAACCTATGCTTACCTTCATCGAGGAACAGTATCACAATTGTCAGGTGGAACAACTGACTATACTAAGGAACTTTCTTATGGAGCGGCATTGTGTCTCCATGCACCACAAGCCGGATGGGTTTCTGCTTCATTGCCGGAAATGCCTAAGCGAGTTGATTCTTTGATGATAAGTTTTTATGCTACTACCATAACAGAGTCTGGAGAATTACAAGTGGGTGTCTATCTTAAAGATGAATTCGAAGTGATTAAAACTATTTCTCTCAAACAATATGAATGGCAAAAGGTAAATATACCATTTGATTCTTATATTGGAAATATCAAGGTGGAAGTGAATGAAGAAGGCGATTTGGATACCATAGTTGAATGGGGTAAAAATATTGCACTTAAGGTGAGAGCTCTGGATATTCAACCGAAAGTTTATATTGATAACTTGACAGTTGAAGAAATCAGTGGATGTCTCCCACCGGTTACATTTAAGGCAAAGACGAGGTATTCAAATTTTATTACCTATGAATGGTCAACAAGAAAGTATGAAGAAAAGTATCGCTTGAAAGTGTTTACCCAATATGTGGATGAGACACAAGTAGCAACTGCTTCAGCTATGTTGGATACTGTGGTGACGGGTAACAGCTTTACGTTAAATGCATTGGACGCTGATAGAAATTATTACGCTTGTCTATCTGTGCTCTGTGCTGACAATGAGGAAGCATGGTCGAATATGATTGTTACTCGCACAGCGTGCCCTCCTATCTATGAATTGCCTTATCGTGAAAACTTTAATGTTTGGGAAAAAGGTTCTTCAAGTGCTTGCTGGACAATGAACTCTAATTCTACTGACCCTTATGCTGATAACAAAAGCACTTATGTGTTAGATGGTATGTATTTGGATGCTTCTTGTAGTACTCAATTCCTCAGTAATGAACATTGGCAGTACTATGTCTTGCCAAAACTGAATGCCCGAATGGATACAGTACAACTCTCACTTATGATTCATTCTTCAGTGAGTGCTGCCAAAGGACCGGAAGTGGGTGTTATGACTAATCCGAGAGATACCAGTACATTTGTTCCGATTTGCAGATTGAATCCAAAATATCTGGAATGGTCTGAAGTGCTTGTGCGTTTCAGCAAATATGAAGGAGATGGTCAATATATTGCCTTCCGTCAATCTGGTAATGACGCATGCGTGCAAATTGATAATATTGAAGTAACTGCTGTGGGATGTCCATCTCCAATAGATGGTGAGTTGCTTGATGCTACTGAAAGCACTATGCTTGTGAAGTGGAATATGGAAGAACCAATGCCGTCATATGATGTGCTTTACTATTCCGGTCAAACAGACTCAATGATTGTGCATGTGGAAGGAACTGAACAAACTACAATCACAGGACTTCGTCCAAATACACTCTACAATGTCTTTGTGAGAACTATCTGCGAAGATAAAGGAGTCGGATTGTGGAGGAAGATAGGTGAACGCAAAACAAGATCGTTACCTGCACAATTGCCTTATTACGACGATTTCTCTGTAGCTGAACAAAATCAACAATGGAATATGGTTCAAGTTCTGAATACTAATACGGCGTTAAATATGTGGACATTTGGAACTGGAGCAAAAGAAAATGATACTTGTTTGTATATTTCCAATAATGGAAGCAAATTTGACTATTCAAGTGCTGCTGCGCAAACTTATGCATATAAACCTGTTAGCTTCGCTGCCGGACGCCATCAGTTGATTTTGGATTGGACCTCACAGGCATCAATGTCCACCACATCGTCTTCCTCTACGAATATGTATGATTACATGCGTATTTTCCTTATTGATGCGATGGTGGATATGCAAAATATATCGCCTATGAAGAACAATGGTTTATATGAATCCAATCAGCTGAAGAATAATTCAGCGGGTCTAAACTATTTGGAAAACACTGATTTGTCAGATGTTGTAGTTGCGGAAATCTCTACAAGAGCAATGCGTGATCAACAGACATGGCTGACTGATACATTGTCCTTCTTTGTTCCTGAAGATGGTGTGTATTATCTGGCATTCTATTGGAACAATTATAATTCTGTTCGCTCTGGTGAAAAACCGGCTGCTGTAGATAATGTGAAGATAGAACAAGTGGAATGTGCAACACCTGAACACTTCACTTACAATGCTATCATGACTGGAACAGAAGTTGAACTGGATTGGGTGAATGGTAAAGCATGGGAAATGAAAGTTTCATCAACTGCCTTCACAGAAGAAAATCTTCAAAATGCTGACTATACAGCCGATGTATTTAATGGAGTCGTTGATAAGAAACCATATGTGATAACAGGGCTCAAACCTAATACAGAGTACCATTGCGCAGTTCGCACACGTTGTGAAGATGGTACTACATCATGGGGACTTACAACAATACGTACAATGGCAGCACCGCGTACTCTCCCATTTTATGAAACATTCAACGTGGCCTCAACAAGTAATGTTTTGGAACTTGCGGGATGGGATAAGGCTGTTGGATATATCGATGAAGTCATAAATGGTGCACCGTTGCAGCAAAATGAAAAGGATTTGGCTTCCAGTGGAGTTTTGACACTTGAAGGTGAAGTTCCATGGGTGTATGGAAAAGATTGTCCTTGGAATAGTGTACATGCTAAACTGGGTATCTTCACTTATAGTCAAAATATGCAAATCTTTGGTAGTGTAAAAACATCTACACGTAATTGGATACTTACACCGGCTATTTCTATTCCTGAAGGGGATGTAAAACTTACTTTTGACTTAGCACTCTCTCAGGGCAATAGAGGAGCCGATAATTCAACACCAATAGATATGTGTGAAGAGGTAACAGGAGAAGTGGAAGATGATAAGTTTGCTGTACTCGTTTCATTAGATAATGGAAAATCTTGGGATAGAGAAAATGCGATAATCTGGAATGATGTTGACGGTGATTCTGTCTATAGCAATATTCCTCTCAATGGTAGAGCCTACAGCATGGATATGAGTAGGTATGCTGGAAAGATTATTCGCGTAGCCTTTGCAGGTGAATCACGTATAATGAATGCATATCGTTATGTACACTTGGATAATGTTCGCATTAGTCAAACTGCACAAGTTGCTCTTGCCGATACAACCTGTGCCGGATATGCTTATCGTGAAAACGGCTTTGAAATTCCGGCTCTCAATGTTGTAGCGCAACCTGAACCATACATTTACACCCGTTTGGTTGTCAATGAAGCTGGCGCTGATACGCTTTACACACTTTCTCTTGCTGTAGGTCAAGCTACGATGGACACTATTCGTTATTCCATCTGTCAAGGTGAAGTCTTTGAACAATTTGGCTTCAAAGTTTCAGAACCGGGAACCTATGTGAATATGGCTACCTCAACTCTTGGCTGTGACAGTGCAACTGTGCTCATACTCTCAATGAATAAGTCATACAGATTTGAAGAAACTATACGTTTCTGTAGCGCTGACTTGCCATATACATGGAGAGGACAAACAATCCATGAAGCAGGTGAATACTTTGATACACACACTTCTGTTTTAGGATGTGATAGTGTCTATGTGCTCAATTTGGTTCTGGTTGACAATTACGCTCATACATTTGATGTGGAAATCTGTCAAGGAGATGTATATGAATTGGGTACGCAACGCATCACTCAAGCGGGCACCTATGCTGAACCTCTCCTCTCTGTGGAAGGATGTGACAGTGTGGTTACTGTGAATGTTACGGTTAATCCTGCTTATTCTACAACCTTAGAATATAACCTCTGTCAAGGTACATCGTTTGAAATAGGTGGAAAAACCTACACCAAGTCTGGTGTTTATCCACTTCATCTGACTGCAGTGACAGGTTGTGATAGTGTAGTTAATTATAAACTCAACTTTGTAGAACAACTCTACACAATACTGACAGATACTATTCAAGAAGGTGAAGTATATAATAAGTATGGATTCGTCAACCTTACCGAGGAAGGTCTTTACAAAGATACACTCCAAGCAGTAGGCGGATGTGACAGCATCGTAGTGCTTACCTTGATTGTTGAACCGGTAGTGGCTATCAACGAAGCCTACGCAACTACACTCACCCTCAGTCCTAATCCGGTGAAGAAAGGTGGAGTAGTTGTAGTAGAACAAGAATTTGATGCCGACAAAATCAAGGTAGAAATATTCAGCCCGATTGGCGCAAAGGTCAAAGAACAAGTCTTTGATAGGCAAACAGCAGAAGATGTTCGTCTAAGTGGATTCAATGTCTCAGGTACTTACCTCATACGTATTACCACTGACGAAGGCGATATCTACATGGCAAAACTAATCGTGCTATAACACACTGATTCTATCCAATATCAAGCGTGTCCTCCATTGCGGGGGCACGCTTTTTTGTTACCCCATCCTTAGTATCCCCGATACCACTTCGGGACCATCACGGGACCACTAGATACAAAACAGATAGGAACTAGATAGGATGAAGATACAAAACAGATAAGAACGATCATAAAAAAACATACTATTTTCCCGACAAAATCATTCAAAAATATTTGGAGTTACATAACGCATACATTATCTTTGCCCGTACAAATAATATAGTAAGTATGGAATACACCGCCGTTAAATTTAAGTTCCGTTTTGAAGAATCCTTTGCAGCTGATTTGTTTGTAGCCTTTTTAGCAGAGAATGGATTTGATAGTTTTGAAAATTGGGAAGAAGGTATAGAAGCATACATCCCTTCTGAAGATTTCAGTGAAGAAGAACTCGTAGAGAAAATCACAAGTTTCCCCTATCAAGGCGTAGAACTTTTGGATGTCAATGCTATTCCCGATCAAAATTGGAATGAAGAATGGGAGAAAAACTTTTTCTCACCCATCGTCATCGGAGACGAATGTGTGATACATAGTTCATTCCATAAAGATGTACCTCAAGTGCAGTACGACATACAGATAAATCCAAAAATGGCATTTGGAACAGGACATCATGCCACAACAAGTCTTATCATAGCAGCCCTTCTAAAAGCAGAACTCCAAGGTAAAGCACTCTTGGATATGGGATGTGGAACAGCAGTACTCGCTATATTAGCAGCCATGAGAGGAGCAACTCCCATCACCGCCATAGATATTGACACATGGTGTGTGGAAAATGCTAATGAAAATGCACAAATCAATAAGATTGACAATCTGGATATACGATTAGGTGACGCCAGATTGTTGAAGGGAATGCATTTCGATGTTATACTGGCCAATATCAATAGAAATATCCTGCTTTCCGATATGAAAACCTATGCATCATGTCTTAATGAACAGGGAGAACTCTATCTAAGCGGATTTTATACAGAAGACATACCCATATTAGAAGCAGAGGCGTTGAAGCATGGACTCAAAACCTTAGAATACAAAGAAAAAAACAATTGGGCAATGATGAGGCTTGTCAAAGAATAAATCACACCTTTGAACCAATAAAAATCCCTAAAAAAACGAGAAATAAAAGTTTTTGAAAAAAATATTTGCAGGAAATCTATTTTATTACTACCTTTGCACTCGCATTTGCGGAAATAGCTCAGTTGGTAGAGCACAACCTTGCCAAGGTTGGGGTCGCGGGTTCGAGTCCCGTTTTCCGCTCGAATGGCGAAACAGGCGGTTTCGCTTTTTTTGACAAAAATACAGACGCGCCCAAATGGCGGAATTGGTAGACGCGCTAGTTTCAGGGACTAGTAACCGCAAGGTTGTGCAGGTTCGAGTCCTGTTTTGGGCACAGACAGTACGCGTAGGTGGTGAAATTGGTATACACGCTACTTTGAGGGGGTAGTGGTCGCAAGGCCGTGTGAGTTCGAGTCTCATCCTACGCACAAAGAGACATCTTCTTAGGAAGGTGTCTCTTTTTTTTGTTGCTGGTAGCTTGCTATTTTAGTTTTGTTAAGTAGAAATAATTCGTGTGGTGGGGGTATTTATTTGCGTAATTCAAAAAAATATATTCTCTTTGCAGGATAAGTTTCAAATTAGAAAGAAAAAGTGCAATGAGAAAACAACTTATGCTGGTAGTGCTGGTGTTGTCATCATTAGTGGCATGTACTACTAAGAAGACGGATCAACTCTCTGTCGGGGAACAGATGCTTGAAATGCTTAATGAACAAGCTTTGAGTCTGCTGGTCTATAATGACAGTACCCTCACTACGCATGATAACCGAGGGGTGCAAGACTTGCTTGCTTTGATTAGTTCACAGCCGGAGCGACTTCAAGGTGCGATAGTTGCTGATAAAGTAATTGGTAAGGCTGCAGCCGCCTTAATGGCAACGGGTGGTGTGGTGGAGGTACATACTAATGTTATTTGTACTCCTGCCCGTGAATTATTAGAGCGCGAAGGCATTAAGGTTTTTGCTGCGGAAGAAGTCCCACAGATACTCAATCGTGCTAAGTCGGGCATGTGTCCTATTGACTCTCAGTTGGAAGGAATAGAAACTATTGAAGATTGTGTAGAAATACTAAAAAATATACAACCCATATTATGAAACAACCCTCACATCTTTTACGTACAATCCGTGTTGTGCTGGCAATATGTTCCTTTGTTGCAGTGACTCTCCTTTTTCTTAGGGTAGGGTGGCAATTTAATTTGTGGTTTGCGTGGGTGGCAAAGGTGCAATTTTTGCCGGCTCTTATGGCATTAGACTTTCTGGTCTTGGCGGCTCTTATTGTGCTGACGCTCATCTTTGGCCGACTCTATTGCAGTGTTATTTGTCCGCTTGGCGTTATGCAAGACATTTTCGCTTGGTTTGGCAAGAAAAGTAAAAAGAATCGTTATGCGTATTCAACAGAAAAAACTTGGTTGCGCTATGGCGTGCTGGTGCTGTTCGTAGTGTGTCTTGTAGTTGGCTTTGCTCCAGTGACCACTCTCTTGGCGCCTTATTCAGCCTACGGCCGTATTGTGAATTCACTTTTCCGACCGCTCTACGATTTGCTTAATAATGCTTTGGCGCTTGTAGATACACATTTTGAGTGGTATCTTATACCCGAAGCAGAACTCTGGTTGCGTAGTGTGACTACGCTTGTTGTTGCTTTACTCACCTTGATGGTATTGGCAGTGTTGGCTTGGCGTAATGGCAGGAGTTATTGCAACACAGTGTGTCCTGTGGGTACAATGCTCTCTTTCTTTGCTCGCTTCTCATTGTTGCGTGTGCAGGTGGATGAAGATAAGTGTAATAAATGTGGCTTGTGTGAGAAGAACTGTAAGGCAGCCGCTATCGATGCGAAGAATGGAAAGATTGATTATGCACGTTGTGTGGCATGTGGTGATTGTTTGACCAAATGTAAGAGAGATGCTTTGCACTATAAGCCGATTACTTGTACCTCTAAAAAAACCGAATTGAGCGTAACCGATGAACCCGTTTCTCCGGAACGCCGTGCTATGATTACCGGTGCTTTACTTGCTGTGGGAAGTGCTGCTATGGCACAAGCTAAAATTAAGGTGGATGGTGGACTGGCTGAGATAGAAAACAAGAAAGCACCCCGTCGTTCTACGCCTATCATGCCTCCGGGTGGGCTGTCAGTGCGCAATGTGCAGCAACATTGTACGGCGTGTCAACTCTGTGTGAGTGCGTGTCCAAACAATGTGTTGCGACCTTCGTCTGACCCGCTTCGTCTGATGCAACCCGAGATGTCATTTGAAAGAGGCTTTTGCCGACCGGAATGTAATCGTTGTTCACAGGTGTGTCCTACATCAGCTATACGTCCTATTACTCCGGAAGATAAGACCGCCATTCGTGTGGGAAGGGCTGTGTGGGTGGCTGAAAACTGTATTCCTGTGGCAAATGGCGATTCATGTGGCGCTTGTGCACGTCATTGCCAGGCAGAAGCCATCGTGATGGTAGATTATACCACGCCCGATGGTCGCACCGTGCAAGTGCCGGCAGTAGATGAAGAGCGCTGTATAGGTTGTGGACAGTGTGAATACCTATGTCCTGCGCGACCATTTAGTGCTATTTATGTAGAAGGATATACCACGCATCACAAAGACTGATTATGAATAGAAGAGAATTTATCAAACATACAACCGCTGCAGTGGCCGGCTCATCCTTATTGCTCACTGCTTGTAAAACTAAGAATGACTCTCTCCCTGTTATTCAGGAAGAGAGCGATCCTAAAGATATGACCTTGCGTGTTAATCCCAATAGCGGAGATAAAGTGTCTTTGTTAGGCTATGGTATGATGCGTTTACCGGAGAAAGAAGTTGTGGAAGGAGCACCTTTTGAGTTAGATCAAGAGCGGATTAACGAATTAGTGGACTATGCTCTTGCTCATGGAGTGAATTATTTTGACACTTCGCCTGTATATTGTCAGGGATTGTCAGAGCAAGCCACCGGTATTGCGTTGGCACGTCATCCACGAAGTAGTTATTTCGTAGCGACAAAGATGAGTAATTTCTCACCCACTGCATGGGCACGTGAAGAGTCAATAGCCATGTTTGAACGCTCCCTTCAATATCTGCAAACAGACTATGTGGATTATCTTTTGCTGCATAGCATTGGGGGTAAGTCAGCAGGGAAAGACCCTCTTCAGACTTTCAATGCGCGCTATATAGACAATGGAATCTTAGACTGGTTGGTAGAACAAAAGCAGTCAGGTCGCATACGTAATCTTGGTTTTTCCTATCATGGCGATATCAGTATCTTTGACATGTTGCTTCGTTGGCATGATGAGGGCAAATATCATTGGGATTTTGTTCAGATACAACTCAATTACTTGGACTGGAATCATGCCAAGGTGCAAAGATCCAGTAACACCAATGCTTCCTATCTCTATGCAGAATTAGAGAAGCGCGGTATTCCGGTGGTGATTATGGAGCCTTTATTGGGAGGTAGATTAGCCAAACAGCCTGCGCATATACTACGTGAGATGAAGCGAGCTGATATTCATGCCACTCCGGCAGAGTGGGCACTGCGATATGCCGGTACACCTGAGAAGATACTGACTGTATTGAGCGGGATGACCTATATGGAGCATTTGCAGGAGAATTGTCGTACATTCTCGCCTTTACGTCCTATTTCACACGAAGAAGACGCGATGCTTATGCAGTTGGCCGATGCTATTTGCGACTTGAAAGCTATACCCTGTACGGCGTGCAACTATTGTATGCCTTGTCCGTATGGCATCAATATTCCGGCCGTGTTTGGCTATTACAATAACAGCGTAGCAGAAGGCGTGTTGCCCGAAGGTGACCATGCAGATACGGCATATAAAAAAGCGCGTAGAAGATGGCTTATCGGATATGATAAGAAGGTGGAGCGTATGCGCCAGGCAGACCATTGCATTGGGTGTAATCATTGTTTGCCCCATTGTCCGCAGCGTATCCAGATTCCGGAAGAAATGCAGCGCATCAATGCTTTAGTGGAAGATTTAAAACAATCATAAATATATTATACAATACAGATTCATTATGTTAGGCACTTGGGAAATTATACTGATCGTTCTTGTTATTTTGTTGATTTTTGGAGGTAAGAAGATTCCTGAACTTATGCGTGGTTTAGGTAAGGGAGTTCGTTCCTTCAAGGATGGTATGAATGGTAAGGACGAATCTTCAGAAGGAGAGAAGAAAGACGAGCAACAAAAGTAAGATGGCTAAGGATCTTTCCTTTTGGGCACATTTGGATGAGTTGCGTGTTGTGTTGGTTAAGTCGTTATGTCTATGGGGTGTAGCGACTGTGGGAGCGTTCTGCTTCAAGGAACCACTTTTTGAGTTACTCTTTGCACCATCACAACCGGACTTTTTCCTTTATCGTGGTTTGTGTCATGTGGCGCAGATTACAGGTTGGGGTGTGTTGTGTCGGGAGAGTGTGCATGTAGCGTTTATAAACACTGAGTTGACGGCGCAATTTATGACTCACCTTCAGGTGTCTATGTTTGCAGGGTTGACCATCGCCTTGCCCTTTATAGTGTATTGGATTTATGGTTTTGTATCTCCTGCTCTTTATGCCCGTGAGCGTCGTTATGGTGTTGCTTTAGTGTTGCTTTCATTTGGTTTGTTTGCTTTGGGAGTGGGGTTGAATTATGCCTTGATATTCCCGTTCTCTTTCCGCTTTTTGGGTACCTATCAGGTGAGCTCTTTTGTAGTGAATCAGATAAGTCTTTCGTCCTATGTGTCCCTTTTTCTGGTGTTGTCCGTTTTGTTAGGGCTTCTTTTTGAAGTGCCTGTGCTCACGTGGTTTCTTTCGCGTATGGGTATTCTCCGCAGGGAACATTTGCGTCAGTATCGTCGTCATGTGTTTGTGTTGATTCTTATCCTTGCAGCAGTGATTACGCCTACCGGTGATCCTTTTACGCTTTTGTTGGTCACTGCTCCTGTCTATCTTCTTTACGAGCTCAGTATAGCTATTATTCGCTAAGCAGATTTCTTTTTGGGTGTATTTGATTTCTTTGTGCAGAGCATGGAGATTCAGATTGTTTTGTCTGTTATTGTTTCAGACCTACCTTGTGTGAGTGTTAGGACGCTACACTTCGCTTGCTGTAGGACGCTCACTATGTGAGCTATAGGACGGCGGAGTCTACAGGACGTTCGTTTCACTCACTACAGAACGCTCGCTTTGCTTGCTACAGGGCGTTCACTATGTGAACTGCAGGGGTGGTGTTTCTTGGGGATTTTTTGTTTTGCAACTATCTTTTTGGTTGCTGCTTCCTACGTATATCCTACGTGTATCCTACGTGTATCCTACGTGTATCCTACGTGTATCCTACGTGTATCCTACGTGTTTGGTAGGAAAAAATTTACAAAGTTAGTTTGTTTTTGGTTAAATTATTTAAATTTACAAAGCATTTCACAAAAAAGTTGTATATTGCAAGGTGAAAGTTCTTTGAGATAATTTGCCATGGGCTGGTTTAGAAGGGTCGGAGGTGCAAGCTCGCAAGTATAATGGTAAAGAGTGGGTAGAGGCGTTTGGTTATGACAATTACCTATATGGCGCACGAGATTATTATTCTGCAATTGGTCGGTTTACTGTTGTTGATCCTTTTGCAGAGAAGTATGCACATATTTCTCCTTATGCTTATTGTTCAAACAATCCGATAAAGTATGTGGATCCGGATGGAAGGTGGATAGAAAGTTTATGGGATGCAGTCAATGTGGCTATGGGTGTGGAGAGTTTTGTTTCCAATATCCATGAAGGTAATGTTTCGGATGCATTAGTAGATGGGGTTGGGATTGCTTTAGATGCAATTGCAACAATTCTTCCTGTGGTCCCCGGAGGTGCGAGTACAACTATAAAGGCTGTAAGAACTGCGGATAAAGTAGAGGGTGTATTAGATGTAGATAAGATCATACATAAATCCAATAAGGTAGGTCCAATCCCTAATGGAGGAATTGCTAAACAACATGGAGGTTTACTACATAATAAAGCAATAGATGAATATATTTCCGACATCAATAAATGTGGAGGTTCTAATATACGGAAAAATCAAGTACAAGTTGATATTAATGGAATGAAAGTTGGAAATAATCGCCCAGATATTCAATATGATTTTAATGATATTCATTATAATGTAGAATATGATTATAAAACCAAGAATAGTCAGAAACATTATCGTACAATTATAGATAATGATCCAAACTCTGTAGTTGATTTGCATATACTTACTAAATAAAAACACGATGAATGTAGCATTAGTATTATTAAAGGCAAATATTGAAACGGT
>JAGCLD010000005.1 GCA_017647145.1 Paludibacteraceae bacterium | reverse complement strand
TTATTTTAACATAAAATCAATTAATCCCCTCACTCCATCCCACGTTGGATTAGGATGCACCAATGGTAGTGGATGTTCCCGTCCGCAATATTGATAGGCTGGATATACAAGTGGACAACAAACCTTTGATGGTGAGATAAAATGTCCGATAAAACAGAATTAGTAATTTTGCAATATAAACGTATAAATGATACGCTTTATGAAAAAGTATTTATTTGCATTTTTGTTACTGCCCATGATGTGGATAGGATGTGAAGAACCAAATACTATTACCCAAGAAACCCTTTCAAAACTCCATGGCACATGGCAGTGGAGTAAAACAAGTTATCCTCGAGGAGAGAACAATCTGATAACTCCCGACTCAGTTGGATATAATCAATATTATACTTTTCATCAGCATAATGCATGGACTTTAATAATTAATGATAAATTGGTTGGTGAAGGAACTTTGGAAGTAAAAGAGTGGAAAGACACCATTGGCAATAAAGGCAGTTTCGTATACATAGATTTGTATAATGAATTAACAGGCGAAACCAAATCATCATTCGTAAGGTTTTACACAGAAGGTGACGATACCTTTTTAGTAACAAGTGGCAATCCTTACTTAGGCGGTGGAGGGGTCATTATTTGGAAGAAGATAAGTTCTAAATAAAAGTTTTTTAATAAATACCATTCATCACACTCATCCGCAATGTTTCAGAGAGAGGCATTGCGGATGATGTTTTTGGGGAGTGGGGGATGTAGGACGCAGCGCTGGAGGATGCTTGTTGTAGGTATATAGACGGACCCCCTCCGCTCACTTCGTTTCGCTCGGAACTCCGTCGTGTCGGGGACGTTGTATGTAGAAAGACCCCCTCCGTTCCGCTCCGCTGGCGCTGCTCTCCACTCGTCCCCCTGAGCAGGGCGACAGTGCTTTTTTAGTTACTACTTAAATATAAAAGTTATATAAATAAATTCTATGTGTACATCACAAAGAGACCCCCTCCGCTCCATTTCGCTAAAGCTTCATTTCGCTTTGCCTCCGTCGCAACGAGGACAATTGTTAACTTCGTTGAAATTGCTCACGTTCGGCAATTAGAGTAAACTCTATTGCACTCGCTTAATCGCAATTTTGCTCCCCATTCCCGACCTCCGGTCGCCTACCCGTAGCCTTTCGCTCGGCACGGATGTACATTTGGATAAACTTTTCGCGTTCGGGATTACAAGCAAGCTTGTACTCCGCTCACTTACTCAAAGCTTTAGTACATCCTACAAGTACCTCGCTCGTCCCCCTAGCCCAGGGCGACAGTGCGATTAGAACTTGAATGTGAGAGAGTTATTGTATTTTGTTTTACAAATAAATTCTATCAGCACATCGGTAGGATCTTTGAGGAGCGACAGTGCTTTTTTAGTTAGTTTTTGTATGAGGAGGGTTTATAGGATGCTCGCGGAGCGAGGTGGAGGGGGTGGTTTGTTTGCAGTGTTTACTCTCTATGAGTAGAGTCGTTGTACATGCAGAAGAGGATTCAGCAAGAAAGCCTCTTGAAAGAATGATACTAATAGATAAAAATCACTACCTTTGCAAAAAAATATACTTATCATGAAACTAAAACATTATCTATTCATAGCCCTTTGTGCATTAACTACAGCTTGCAACAAGCAAAATACATTTCAAATTACAGGAAACATTGACAATGCAGCCAATCAAACTATTTATTTGGAACAAATGGCATTGACAAAAAACATCCTGATCGATTCTGCAGTCATTAGTGCACAAGGTGATTTCAAACTGAAAGTTTCTTCACCTGCTTATCCTGAAATCTATCGATTGAGACTGGGAAACAAACAGTTTTTGTTTCCGGTAGATTCGTGCGAAGTGATTACTATTGTGGCTGATGCGAGTACATTTGACTCTCCGAAAAGTATTGAAGGCTCAGACAAAGCGCCCCAACTGCAACAGTTGAGAAACTCGGTGGCGCAACTGCAAAAACTCTATCAACAAACGGGCGAAAATGCGGACAGCATCCAATTAGTGTTAAACAAGATTAATGAACACAAGCAAAAAGCCAAGCAAATCATCTTGCAAGATCCACGTTCCATTGTGGCGTACTATGCACTCTACCAAAAAGTGGATGGACTGTTCTTATTCACTCCTTATGACAACGAAGACCGTAAGTACTTTTCAGCTGTGGCAACTGCATTTCACGCCTATATGCCTGCGTATGAAAGAAGCCAAAACATCTATAATACAGTGCTTGAAGTTGTGAATGCTGAGCGCATGCAACGTAATCAGGCAACAATACAGCAGATGATTGATGACGCGTCGGTAGGATTTTTAGACATCGAACTGAAAGACATCAACGGAAACGCACGCAAATTGTCATCGTTGCAAGGAAGTGTATTTCTGCTGGACTTTTCATTGGCCACGGCGGAGAATAACATTGCTTACACATTTGAGCTGAGAGAACTCTACAACAAATATCACGGAGAAGGCTTCCAAATCTACCAAGTGTCGCCGGACGCCAATCAGCTCTTATGGGAAGAGTCAGTGCAAGCGCTGCCATGGATATCGGTGAGAGGAACAGAAGCAGAAAACGCTGAAGTGCTGCGCAAGTATAACATCACGCACCTGCCCACCACCTTCTTGTTTGACAAAACAGGCGAAATCATTGGAAAGAACATACCATTTGACCAAATGGACACCAAGATTAAACAACTATTGGCACAATAGAAACCCTCACCATGCAGAATCTCTATTGGCAACTATTCTCATCGTTTTTTCGCATTGGCAGTTTTACCCTCGGCGGAGGATATGCCATGATTCCGCTCATACAGCATGAGGTGGTGGAGAAGAGAAAATGGATGAGCGAAGAGGAGTTTCTTGACATGGTGGCGATGGCACAATCAGCACCCGGGGTGATTGCAATAAACACATCCATCTTTGTGGGATATAAACTGAAAGGAATCAAAGGAAGCGTGGCGTGTGCATTGGGTAGTTCTTTGCCTTCTTTTCTTATCATACTCACCATAGCCATCAGCTTTACGTCCTTTGCGGACAATCCGACTGTGGAGCGCCTGTTCAAAGGAATCAGACCGGCAGTAGTAGCCCTCATTGTAGCTCCATTGTGGAAGATGTCGAAAGCAGCGAAGCTCACATGGAAAACAGCCATCATACCCATAGCTGCAGCCTTGCTCATCTGGCAATTAAATGTTTCTCCCATACTCATTGTTCTGTTAGCCATCATCGGAGGAATCATCGCACACTGCTATCTGCCCAAAAAATAGTGACTGCCCTTGAACAAATTGACCATGACAGATGTTCTCTTTGAGAATATATCTGTTAAACAATCATAACATTCTTAAAAAACATGTTACTTCATTTGTTATTATTCTGCGCAGGACTGGTGTTAGTCATCCTTGGAGCAGATTGGTTGGTCAATGGTGCGTCGAAACTTGCGCAACGCCTTAGAGTATCCGAATTAGTTATCGGATTAGTTATTGTGGCATTCGGTACTTCCATGCCCGAATTAGTAGTCAGCGGAAGCGCTTCACTGAAAGGCGCGAACGATATAGCCATTGCAAATGTTGTAGGAAGCAACATCTTTAATCTTTTATTTATACTCGGTGTTGCAGGACTCATTTTCCCCATGAATGTGAACAAAAGCATTATAAAGGTGGATACTCCTATCTCTTTGTTGGGCGCTATTCTATTGTTGTTGATGGGTTGTGTGATTCCTTTTAACGCCTCTCAGCACACCATCAGTTGGGGAGAAGGACTCATTATGCTCGCCATCTTTGCTCTCTACATGGGCTATGTCATGAAAATGGCGATGAAAAACCGACAAGAAACAGCCAACATCCAACAGCCTATGCCTAATCTGTGGCTCTCAATAGGACTTATTATCATAGGATTGGCCGGACTGATTTTTGGAGGAAATCTGCTTGTGGATAATGCTCTATATCTGGCCCGTGAGTGGGGCATGAGTGAAAAACTCATAGGGATGACTATTGTGGCGATGGGAACATCCCTTCCGGAATTTGCCACCTCCGTGACGGCAGCAATACGCAAGAAAAACGACATAGCCATTGCAAACGTGATTGGGAGCAACATCTTCAACATACTCTTCATTCTCCCGGTGTGCTCGTTGATTAGTCCGTTGGCTTATTCAAGCCGTTTTAACATAGACATCGTCATTCTAATGTTGGGTAGCATAGTCTTTTGGGTCTTCACTGCTCGTGCGCAGAAACAAGGCAGAGCGTGCTCAGCGCTACTATTGTTGATGTACATCGCCTTTACCATCTATGCCATTTTACAAGGCTAAGGCCATCGTCTTACATATTGACTGAGGGACAGGCACAGGTGTGTGGAGATGACGGCATGAAGATGTAGAGGAGAAAGGTAAGTGTCCGGATTTATTGTAATTGAGTGGTGAAAACGCCGGTGTGCCGGGGGAGTAGGTCCGGGTGTAGGATGGAGATAAGATCGGCAAGGAGCAGGTCGGGACGTGTGAGTCCGAGTTCCCAGAAGTCGTTGGCTCCTTGTGGCGTTATTCTTTTATTAAAGTTGTAGATTTTCTTTTCGCGGAAAGCCTTGAAGAGTGTGTGTTTATTGTCCATGCGTGCCAGTTCGTCGAGAGAATTAGCACTGCTTCCCACCCAAACGTCGGCATTCGCAAAGTGGGCCATTACCTCTTCAATAGTAAGAGGAAGGCTTCCAGACTGCTGATTGTGAGCATAATGATAGTGAGCCCCTGCATCCTGAAACAGTTGTCCCATGTAGTTTTTTCCTGATGGCATGTACCATGTGCCTCTGAAATTGCCCCCACTCATGATGGTGGGCTTATGGGGGAGTGATTGTGTGAGTTGTGAGAGGTGGCGGTAGTTTGTTTCCACTTGATTGAATAGGCAGTTGGCCAGGGAATCTTGTTCGTAGAATGCGGCTATAAACTTAATCCACTCGGCTCGTGCGAGAAGGGAGTTTTCCATCCATTCAATGGTGTGGATGACGGGTATATTGGTTTTTTGAAGTTGTGAGATGGTGTGGTCCGTGCTATTGTATCCAACCGCAAAGAAGGCTTCGGGGTTGAGATGAAGAGTTGCTTCGAGGTTGAGTTGTAAAGCATCGCCCAAGTCGGCTATTTCTCCCGTGTTATATGCATGTCGGATGTGTTCGTCATACACCAGTTGAGGAGAGCAGACCCCTCTGACGGAGGAAAGTTGGGAAATTTGGTTGACAAAAGCTATGTGAGTAGCAGAAGAAAGTGCGACATTGCGTAGCGGGATGTGCACTCTTGTGCCATCAGTAGGGGTGGTGACGGTGTCGGAAGTGACGAGATAATAGCGTGCATAGACCTTTCCTTTAGCCCAAGGATTCCACACGGTGAGTTCTTTGTAGGAGGTGTGTTCTTGAATGGTGAATCCCTGTGCGTAGGCTAATTGTTGTGTGGCAGCAGCGGTTTCTTGCGTGTTTTGCTTGCATGCTACCAGTATAAACATGAAGAAAGCGCATAGCATGTATGCGCTCTTCATTCTTTTATGCTTGCTGTATTTCGGCATTTATACTTTCTATGTAGTCAATCAATTCTTCTTTTCCCACTCCATTTTGGCTTGAAGTGTAGAATAGTGGCGGGAGTTCTTCCCATGATTCGAGCAGCCTTTCTTTGTAGGCTTCCATGTTGAGTTTAAGGCGTTCAGTTCCGAGTTTGTCGACCTTGGTGAAAACAATGGCAAATGGCACTCCGTTTTCTCCGAGCCATTCCATGAATTCAAGGTCGATTTTCTGTGCTTCATGTCGGCAATCTATCAACACGAACAAGCATACAAGTTGCTCACGATAGAGTATGTAGCTTTCAATGATTCGCTTGAGTTCTTCTCTCTGACTCTTACCCCTTGAGGCATATCCATATCCGGGCAAATCGACCAGATGCCATTCTTTGTTGATGAGGAAATGGTTGATGAGCAGTGTTTTGCCCGGTTTGGAAGAAGCTTTAGCCAAATCTTTTTGGTTGCACAAACGATTGATGAGGGATGATTTTCCTACATTAGATCGTCCGATAAACGCGTATTCCGGCAAGTTGACTGCCGGACATTTTCGGTAGTCAGAGTTGGATATTACAAATTCAGCTGTCTTAATCATACCGTTTCTTCCTTTTGTGGTTCAGGGAGTGAGTTTTCCTCTTTGCTTTCAATCTTAGGAGCCGTCTCCCCTGTTTCTACATTCTGATTGGCTTCAATGAGTTCGTCTTGTCTTGATTTCCACTTGCGTTCTCCAAAGATGGTCACTAAGTCGTCAGCCAAGATTACTTCTTTTTCAATGAGTAGTTCGGCCAACTTGTGGTGTCCTTCCTTGTTTTCATCCAGGATTTGTTTAGCTCGTGCAAATTGTTCGGCAATGATGCGTTTAACCTCAGCGTCAATTAGTTCAGCCGTCTTGTCGGAATAAGGTTTAGAGAAGGCATAATCCGATTGTCCGGATGAGTCGAAGAAACTGATGTTTGGCAACTGAGGACTCATGCCGAAATATGACACCATTGCATAGGCTCTTTTAGTTACTCTTTCAAGGTCATTTATTGCTCCGGTAGAGGTCTGTTTTAAGAAAAGTTCTTCTGCCGCTCTACCCCCGAGAGTAGCACACATCTCATCAACAAGGTGTTCGTAGTTGGTGAGTTGACGTTCTTCTGGTAAATACCATGCTGCCCCTAAAGCCTCGCCACGTGGTACGATTGTGACTTTTACCAAAGGGTTGGCATACTGCAACATCCAACTGATGGTGGCATGTCCAGCTTCGTGGTATGCAATGGAGCGTTTTTCTTCTTCAGTAGTGATTTTTGTTTTTTTCTCCAATCCTCCAATGATTCTATCCACCGCATCCATAAAGTCTTTTTTGTCCACGTATTTTTTGTCTTTTCGTGCAGCGATGAGAGCAGCTTCGTTACACACATTCGCTATATCAGCACCGGAGAATCCCGGTGTTTGTTTTGCCAAGAAATTGACATCCACAGTTTCATCAATTTTGATAGGACGCAGATGTACATTGAATATTTGCTTTCGTTCCTGTATGTCAGGAAGTTCGACATGAATTTGTCGGTCAAAACGTCCTGCACGTAGGAGGGCTTTATCCAAGATTTCAGCTCGGTTGGTGGCAGCAAGAATAATCACGCCGCTGTTAGTTCCAAATCCATCCATTTCTGTGAGCAATTGGTTGAGTGTGTTTTCTCTCTCATCATTGCCTCCCATGTTCAGGCTCTTACCGCGCGAACGACCAATCGCATCAATTTCATCGATAAAGATGATACATGGCGATTTTTCTTTAGCTTGTCTGAACAGGTCGCGCACACGTGATGCACCCACTCCGACAAACATTTCCACAAAGTCGGAACCAGACATGGAGAAGAATGGCACATCCGCTTCCCCTGCCACTGCTTTAGCCAACAATGTTTTACCAGTGCCCGGAGGTCCTACAAGGAGTGCACCACGAGGTATTTTACCTCCCAATTGGGTGTATTTCTTAGGATTTTTGAGGAAAGAAACGATTTCTTCCACCTCTTGTTTCGCACCAGCCAATCCGGCTACATCCTTGAATGTTACTTTGCTGGCAGTATCTTTATCAAACAATTTGGCTTGTGATTTACCTACATTGAAAATTCCACCTCCGGGTCCTCCACCTCCCCCCATCATTCTTCTGTTTAAGAAGAAGAAGAGTGCGAAGATGAGAACAATAGGCAGAATGCTGTAGAGGAACATTCCCAGATAGTCTTTGTCTTCCTCATAGTCAACACTTCCGGTGTATCCGTATTCTGTTTTTGCTTTTTCCAGAAAAGCCTCAAATCCTTCTTCCGAAATAATCTGTGTGTGAATTTTTTTCTTTTGTTGGATGGCTTTGTCATCAAGCTTTTGGGTAGAGTCTTGTTTAAGAGTAGCCTCTGCCTTTTTGGAAGAATATACCACTACAGCCTCCACATTTCCTGCTTCAATCTGTTGTTGGAATTCAGAATAAGTCACCTTCTTGCTATCAGCTTGCGGCGAAGACCACAAGAAAGCTCCAATGAGAAAGACGAATAAGGCTGTGTAGAACCACGAAAAACTAAAACGTTTGTTTTTCTTAGGTTGCAATTTATTGTTTGTTAGTTTGTTATTTTGCTTTTGTTCCATGTAGGTTGTTTAATAGGTTAGTCAAGGTCTGGTATCTGAGCGATTTCTGCGTCTTCCCACAGGTGTTCTATGTCATAGAAGGCACGCGGCTCACGTTGGAATACGTGTACGATAATTTGTGCATAGTCCATTGCCACCCACTCACAGTTATCCAGTCCATCGATAGCATAAGGTTTCACTCTAATCTCGTCTCTCACATAATCACGTATTGAAAGCGCAATAGCATTAACTTGAGTTACGGAATCACCTTGACATATCACAAAATAAGAGCATGGAGCATCATGCAGTTTTGTAAGATTAACTACTGTTATAGCTTTGCCTTTCTTTTCTTGTATTCCTTCAATAATTTTCTGTACAATTACTTCGTTTTCTACCATCATAGGGTGTTTAATTTATTTTTTTATAGTTGTTTCCTTGATAATTCAAACATTATGCCATACATTTTGTTCTATGTCAAAATGTCATAAAGTAATATTTCAACTACTTATTTAGAGGTTTTGCGCTTGCGCAAACATTGCACTATTGCTCCAATGAGGGTCAACACCATCACGCCTATACAGATGACAGACAGGGTGTTTCCCTTACGAATAGAGTCGGGCTCAAAGGCGAACACAATGCTATGTTCGCCCGCCGGAATGTTGAGAGCTCGCAGCGTGTAATTGACTCTGAAATGTTCAGCAGGCTCTCCGTCAATGCTTACTTTCCATCCATAAGGATAGTAGATTTCAGAGAATACAGCCGTTTTATCCACAGAGCTATATGAGGTGTAGTCCAGTTTATTTGGCGCATAATGATTCAGTCTGATAGTTGCTGTTGAATCATGTGGTGTCACCTGATTTGTAACAAAGTGCTCAAATGCCTTGTCCAGCACAGCAGTGGTGTGTAGATTAAGTGTGTTGAGTGCCTCAGACTCTTCGTTGGCATTGTTGACCACCATCAGCGAATCTACAAACCATGCATTACCCATGGCATACGGATTACGTTGAGGCACCACTTGTCCGGCTTGATCTTGGGTGATGATATATTTTGCATTGAGCATACCAATCACATTCATGTTCATCTTGGAGATGTGTTGGTCAATCAAGTCTTGATAACGTCTGAGTT
Source organism: Paludibacteraceae bacterium (assembly GCA_017647145.1). Taxonomy (GTDB): domain Bacteria; phylum Bacteroidota; class Bacteroidia; order Bacteroidales; family Paludibacteraceae; genus Gallipaludibacter. The sequence goes on along the minus strand of JAGCLD010000005.1, from coordinate 4,134 downwards.
TTGCCGCATGATAGCCTCCGATTGACTTAAGATAATAGCTCGTTCTGGCTTCGTTGAAGGTGTTAGTAGTCAGGTTGAGCACACGATAGTGCGTAGTGTCGTTTTCCAAGAGATATTTCTCATACGGTTGCATAGCAAAGGAGTTACTAAACTTCTTTTCGCTCACATACATGTCGTCATTACAGAATCGCTTGTTCACCGGCCACATATCTACCACAGTCAACGCTGTGAGTGCACAGCCGAGTGCTATCACATTAAATTGTTTCTTCACATACACCCAGAGTAGCACAAATGTGAGCGCTACAAAGATAAAACTGCGCCATGCATCCGCCACCATCATTGCGGCTCTTTGGTCAATAATCATTTGATAGATAGGTTCTCCCACTTGCGCTTTCCATTGTGCGTCATACGATGATGTAAAGCCGACAAAACTCTTTCCAAAGAGCGCAAAGAGCAAACAAACCCCGGCTGTCACACCCGTTGCTATATAGAGTGCATTCATGTTCTTCTTTTGAGCAGAAGCATCTTGTCGGTCGTCAATGAGTTTTTGTACAGCCAGAAATGCCAGCAGAGGTATGGTGATTTCAGCTACAATGAGAATACTCTCTACGGCTCGGAACTTATTGTACATAGGGAAGAAGTTGAAGAACAACTCTGTCATAGGCATAAAATGACGTCCCCAAGCCAACAATATCGAGAAAATGGTAGCTACAAGCAACGCCCATTTATAAGGTCCTTGCACAATGAAAATAGCTAAAACAAACAACAAAAACACAACAGCACCTACATAAACAGCACCGGAAGTGAAAACCTTTTCACCCCAGTAAGTAGGTGCCGATTGGCAAAACTGCTTGGCTGACGCGCGAGGAACTCCCGCTGCGACCAAATCCTTATACAGCGTTGATTCTGTGTCCAGATGATAACCACTTGCACCTCCCATATAATTAGGAATCAGCAAGGTCATTGTCTCATTGATGCCATAACTCCATGCCGTGGCATAGTCGAGGTCAAGCCCTTTCGTCTTGTTTTCTTCATCGGTCACTTTCTCAAGGTCGGAATGTCCGCCTCGCATGGTCTGTTCAGCATACTCCATGTTGGCAAAAACATTGGCACTACCAATGCCCATACCCACACCGAAAGAAGCAAAAAACACAACGGTGGCTACACCAAAATGTTTCCAAGCTTTCTGCTTCCATGCTTCTGCCAACTCTGCAAAAAACAACACCCCAATGAGCATACAGATGTAGTAAGACATTTGAGGGTGAATGAAGAAGCCCATCGGAATGAAAAACATAGTCAGAAGAGCACCAAAAGCATACTGTCGCCTGTAAATAAGCAAGAAACCTATCAGCACAAGCGTCATCCATGTGATAGCCACAGTCTTACCTCCATGCTGAGCGGCTATGATGATAAAGAAATAACTCGACATTGCCGTTGCAAAAGCCCCGGCCATGCTCACCCATTTATCAATCTTAAACGTGCGCAAAAGCAAAAAGAAGGCAATCAAGTAGAAAAAGAAGATGAACACAGCATTGCGAGGACCATACTGCAACACTTTATAAAACGGCAACAATATCTTAGTCGCCAAGTTTCTTCCCCCACCTATCTGATAGTTTGGCATACCGGAAAACATCGTTCCGTTCCACCATGTACTCTCGCCGGTGGTCTGACGAAACTCCACTGACTCACGCACTGCTGCCTCCGCATTGACACTATCACCGGCATAAATAACTTTTCCTTGAACTGCCGGCATAAAGTAAATCACAGCTGCTACAATAAACACTGCAATTATACCGACATAAGGTAAATACTTTTTAAACATTGGTTTCATAAGTTTATATAAATAATTTTATCAGCTAATTCCCAACCATTTATGCTTTGAAATACACTTACTCAAAACAAAGCAAATCACATAACACACCAACATAACCACCACTGACGTAAGCAGCGGCCACACACAACATTTCCACCCTGCAGCAGCGCTCCCGTCAAACCCGCTAACCAAGTACCACGGAGAGATAAAAACCATGTGAAATAAATAAATAGCATAACTATAGCGACTCACATTCTGCACCATCTTCACCTCAGGCAAACGAATGTTGAGCAACAACAAAACCAACGAAATGCACATAATTGCTCGCCACAAAGTCGGCACACCTCCCACCACAACATACAAAACCAAAGCCGCAACAAACAAGCTCAACACCCCCCACATTTCTCTATAAGACAACTGCCTCTTATCAATAGGATTACACACAAAAAACCCCACCACATAAAAACCAAGGTAAACCACTAATTCTGAGGTATATCGAAGCATATAAATCTCCGGATAAGCATTGCGTAGAGCAATCACACACAGCCACACAGCTATCAGCCACACACGTGTCCTGCGAGAACACTCACACAGCGCCTTTTGCACAAAAGGAGTCACGGCATAAAGCACAAACATCAAGGGAACATACCAATAAGCCATATTGATTTTGTTCTCCAGCAAAAAAGGCAAGTAGTGAATCAAGCCATCTTTCAGCGATTGCACCTCAACATACTTTCCCATACAAGCAGATAAAACATAAATCAGCGTAGCCCAAAAGAAAAACGGAATCAATAAGCGCTGAAACCTTTTACGATAAAATTCTTGCAAAGATTGAGGGGCAACCCTCAACTGCAACCCGCCGGATAACATCAAAAACAACGGAACGCCACACCCCACAAAAGCCTCATACACACGATGAAGCAACGGATGGTCCGCCTCACTCACCTGAGCCAACGACCACGTGTGCACCGTGATAACCAAAAAAATGGCGATACACCGCACCCAGTCCAGCTTACTATTCCTTTCTGATCTCATTGCTTTCATACCAATCTGCAAAGATAATAACAAACGAGCGAGAAATATCAAGCTTGCTTGAATATTTTTCACAGCGAGTGCTGTTTATCTTATTTAAAGATAGTGAAAGGCAAGAGCAGAAGCAAAAAATTAAACTTGTTTAAATTTTTTGTTATGCCGAACCGCATCCTGTCTTATTTAAAGATAGCCACAAACGAGCGAGAAATATGAAGTTTACTTGAATATTTTTCCCAGCGAGTGTAGTATATCTTATTCAAAGATAGCAAAAGGTGAAATTAATTTATCAAAATGGCTAACCCTGTCCGCAAATCTTTCTTAATGCCGTACATCTAACTCTTTTTTATTGAAAGAAAACTTTCATAGTATATTCAGCAACTAATCATTGCGAAGTGTCGTGTTATAAAAAAGTCTCTGCACTAAGATACTAGTACAGAGACCGATTGAAGAAATTCTTAATATAAGTATAGGAACCACCTTTACACACTAAAGATTATTTAATGCGTATGGTTGTTTGTGGCTCATACTTATTTTCTTTGTCTACTTCTTTCTCATATTTTAGTAGCGCCTCATTCATTTTAAAATAAACTTTTTCACCAGCATTAACATCAACTGATATATTAACAAATTTTCCTTTATTTTTTAACTTGTCATAACTAATCAATCCATAATAATCTTTGATAGTAATATATCCCGGATCAGTTACAATCAATAAACATCCACCGCTTGTTAAATTACCAATAAGTTCACCATTAACTTCCAGAAAATGATTAAGTCCTGCTCCCATATATTGAAAAGGTCTACGTATGTAGATATAAGACTTGCTATGGTCTTCTGTGGATATTTCTGTATCATTGGTATATTTATTATTAGTTTCGTCAATAGCTTTTGAAGAATTTTCTTTTATATATCTTTCTAAAGCCTCTTGAGCTATTAATTGTTCAGTAAGTTTATTTTCTTTACTCTTCACACTAGTATGTTGATCTACTTTTTCTTCTTCTTTGTTTGGCTGAGATGGCGAAGTAATTTCAGTTGTTTCAAGAGCAACAGCTTTTTGAGATTGTATGTTTTTAATCTGTTGTTTAATGTCAGTAAAAACTTTTCCTACTAAGGATTCTAATCCTTCCCAAGCATATTCGGTACTCTGCTCCCCTTGGATGTCTTTGCCAACCACATCATAATGAATGGTCATTGCATCATCCTTTTGATTAAGCGTAAATGTGTACTCACCATCAGGGAGTTGATTAATTTTGGTTTCAATCAACTCTTTTGCCCAGGTTGCTAAATCT
>JAGCLD010000004.1 GCA_017647145.1 Paludibacteraceae bacterium | reverse complement strand
TATCCTACGTGTATCCTACGTGTTCGGTAGGAAAAAATTTACAAAGTTAGGGCTTTTTTTGAGGAAGGTTGTTTTGCTTGCAGGGGGAAGGGAGGGGGTAGTTTGGTGAACGCTTCGCTGTAGTACGCTATGCTGTAGTACGTTCGTTACACTCACTGTAGGACGGCTTCGCCTGTAGTGTGTAGTAAGGAAACTGCACGCTGATGCCGAGAACAAGTAAATAAAACAGGCGGACATGGCATTACTTTCATAAGATCCTCGCTATGGGCTGTGCAAGGGTTACCCCCTCCGGCAATAAATTGCCTCGTACCCCTTAAATGGGGATGGGGCTTTTTAGTTAGTTTTGTATGAGGGTGGGGGATTCTAGGGCAGCGTAGGAGGAGTGTAAAAGTGTGAAATGTGTGAAATATGGAAGTTAATGTGTGAGAATCATATCCGCTATAAACCGAAAAATGTGTATCTTTGCTCCGTATATCGCGTGTGGGCGACAAAATGGAATGAAGAAACTGGATATTTACATACTGAAATCGTTTCTCGGACTCTTTATTTTTACGTTCGTGATATGTATGTTTATTCTCTTGATGCAGTTTTTGTGGATGCATATCAACGACTTGGTAGGCAAGGGGGTAGAAATGAGTGTGTTGGCTGAGTTTTTTCTTTATGCATGTATATCCGTGGTTCCTCTTAGTCTTCCATTGGCAATTCTTCTTGCTTCGCTAATGACGTTTGGTAATTTGGGTGAGTACTTTGAGCTTACGGCGATGAAGGCAGCAGGAGTTCCTTTGTTTCGTATTATGCGTCCGTTGGCCATTGCCATATCATTTGTGTGTGTGGGTGCGTTCTTTTTTTCGAATTATGTGTTGCCGGTGGGGCAGACAAAGTTGTGGACGCTGATTTTCTCGTTGCGGCAGAAGTCTCCAGAGTTTGACATCCCTGTGGGTGAGTTTTATGATGGGATTAACGGCTATCAGTTGTATGTGAGAGAAAAAGATAATAAGCAAAAACTTCTGAAGAATATGATGATATATGATTTTTCAGAAGGATTTGATAATGCTACTGTGATGTTGGCAGATTCGGGCAGGGTGTTTTTTACAGAGGATAAGAAGCATATGGTTCTGCAACTCTACAAGGGTGAAAGTTTTGAGAATCTTAAGCGTGAGGCCGGTATCAGTCCAGCCAATATCCCCTATAGGCGCGAAACATTTGAGACGAAAAAACTGCTGATTGAGTTTGATTCGGAATTCAATCGATATGATGAGAACCTCTTGAAAGATCAGCATGTGAGTAAAGATATTGTGGAGTTGCAACAATCCATAGACTCGGTGACAGAGTTGAAATTAAGAAGGGCGGAAGAGCAAGGGACGGAGTATGTGGCACACAATTATTTTTGCAGAGAAAGAACCTCGGGTATGGTGATGGAGCCTATTTCGGATGTAGAGAAAGCGGATCATAATCCATTGAGAGCTTATGCGGGTTTTTCGGGTGTGAATAGGTATAGAGCCCTCCAGAAGGCCAGTGAGGAGGTGAAACGTAAATTAGATAAAATTAAGTATAATAAATTGATGCTCAATGATCATATCATGTATATTCACAGGCATGAGATAGAGTGGCATCGTAAGTTTACGCTTTCGTTTGCATGCTTAATTTTCTTTTTTATTGGAGCACCGTTGGGCGCTATTGTAAGAAAAGGAGGTTTGGGTGCACCGGTGGTTATCTCGGTGATTATGTTTATTGTTTATTACATGATAGACAATACCGGATATAAGATGGCCCGAGAAGGTCTTTGGACAGCCTTGGAAGGCATGTGGTTGAGTTCGGCAGTTTTGTTGCCTATAGGAGTTTTTCTTACTTATAAGGCAGCAACCGATTCGGCCTTGTTTAATCCAGAAGCTTGGATGAAACTACTTAGCAATAATAGAATAAAACAAATATTTAAACAAAAACACTCCCATGAAATTAAACACAATTGAAGAGGCTATTGAAGATTTCCGTGAAGGTAAGTTCTTAATTGTAGTCGATGATGAAGACCGTGAAAATGAAGGTGACTTCATAGTAGCAGCAGAAAAGATTACGCCAGAGAAGGTGAATTTTATGCTAAAAGAAGGACGAGGCGTTCTTTGTACGCCTATTACCATCAGTCGTTGTAAGGAATTAGGATTGGAAAGACAGGTGTCGGATAATACCTCCATATTAGGGACGCCGTTTACCGTCACTGTGGATAAGATCGAAGGATGTTCTACCGGTGTTTCTACACACGACAGAGCTGCAACAATTATGGCTTTGGCAGATCCAAACTCTACAGCACAAACCTTTGGAAAGCCGGGTCATATTAATCCCCTTTATGCCCAAGATAAAGGTGTGTTGAGACGAGCAGGTCATACAGAAGCCGCTGTGGATTTGGCACGACTTGCAGGGTTGCAGCCAGCTGCCGCATTGATAGAAATCATGAATGAAGACGGTACGATGGCTCGTATGCCACAATTGATGGAGAAAGCAGAACAATTTGGACTTAAGATAATTACGATTAAGGACTTAATCGCATATCGTTTGAAAGAAGAATCCATTGTGGAAAAAGGCGAAGAAGCCGATCTTCCAACAGAGTATGGACATTTCCGCCTTATACCATTCCGTCAGAAATCAAACGGATTAGAGCACTTTGCGTTGGTTAAAGGAGAATGGGGACCCGAAGAACCTATATTGGTGCGTGTACACTCTTCATGTATTACAGGCGATATATTAGGCAGCAAGCGTTGTGATTGTGGCGAACAATTACACTCAGCATTGCGCATGATAGAGAAGCAAGGAAAAGGAGCTTTGGTGTATCTGAATCAAGAAGGCAGAGGTATTGGCTTGATGGCAAAAATGGCAGCATATAAACTTCAAGAAGGAGGCATGGATACAGTGGATGCTAATTTGCATCTTGGTTTTCAGGCCGATGAACGCGACTATGGAGTGGGTGCCAGCATTCTTCGTGAGTTGAAGGTTAATAAGATGAGACTCATGACTAACAATCCGATTAAGCGCGTAGGATTAGAAGGATATGGACTGGAGATTGCCGAAATAGTGCCCATAGAGGTGAGCCCCAATGAATTCAACAAACGATATCTTGAAACCAAACAAAAGAGAATGGGTCATACATTGCATTTATAAAACAATCAATTAAAACACAAAATATTATGATAGCACTCATTACCGGAGCGACTTCCGGATTTGGTAGAGCAGGTGCCATTCGCTTGGCAAAATTAGGATATGACGTAATCATCACAGGACGCCGCAATGAACGTCTGTTGCAATTAGAAGAAGAAATAAAAACCAACTATCACACTCAAGTGAGAACTCTGTGTTTTGATATTCGAAGTAGAAAAGAGTGTGAGAATGCTTGGAATAGTCTATCTAACGAATGGAAACAAGTAGATGTGTTGTTTAACAATGCAGGTTTGGCGGCATGTTCAGAGCCCATAGGCGAAGCAGACTTGGATGATTTCGATCGAATGATAGACACCAATGTAAAAGGTTTGTTGTATATGTCGCAACAGGTGATACCCGTTATGAAAAAAAGAAATACAGGTATGATTATCAACCTTTCATCTATTGCCGGTGTGGAAGTGTATCCGAATGGCAATGTATATTGTGCCTCCAAGCATGCAGTAACAGCGATAACAAAAGCGATGCGCATGGACTTATTGCCTTATGGTATTCGAGTGGGCTCTATTTCTCCGGGAGCAGCAGAGACGGAGTTTTCAATTGTTCGCTTCAAAGGCGATGAAGAAAAAGCCAAAGCAGTGTATAAGGGGCTTACACCACTGAATGCGGAGGATATAGCCGACGTTGTGGAATTTATGGTAACTCGCCCGGCGCATGTCATGATTAATGACGTTCTCCTCACTCCTGCGCGTCAGGCAAACACTTATGTCTATAACAGGACTGTGTAGGTAAGAGGAATATATTTGAATAATAGAAATGTATAGTTACATACTTCTGATACTCTCATTGTGCTTTTCTGCATTCTTTTCGGGGATGGAGATTGCCTTTGTGTCTTCTAATAAATTGCGTTTTGAGTTAGAGAGCAAGGAGAAGTCTATCACTGCAAGGGTGATGAGATTTTTCTATAAACGTCCGCAACAGTACATTACTACCATGCTGGTGGGTAATAATGTTTGTTTGGTGGTGTTTAGTATGTTGATGGCAGAATGGTTGGAGCCTTCTTTCCGTCTATTTGTTCAAGAAGATTTGCTCATCTCTTTATTGCAATCCATAGTAGCCACAGTGATTGTGCTCTTTATTGGAGAGTTTTTCCCCAAGACTATCTTCAGGCTGAATCCTAACCTATGGCTGAATATCTTTGCTCCCTTCTTATTTGTCATTTATGTTTTGCTTTATCCAGTAACTATATTTGCGACATGGATTTCGGTGGGAAGTTTGCGCTTATTTGGTGTGAAGTTAGATGACAAGGTGGATGATATAACTTTTTCTCGAAGCGACCTTATGTATCTTTTACAAGAAAGTTATGATTCACAAGAAACCATAGAGGATGTAGAAGCAGAGGTGAAGATATTTCAGAATGCGTTAGATTTTTCCAAGATAAAACTCCGTGACTGCTGTATTCCTCGTACAGAAATTGTGGCATTGCCCGACACAACCGCTGTGGAAGAATTGCGTACACGCTTCATAGAGACCGGATTATCGAAGATATTGATTTACACCAAAGATATTGACCATATCATCGGTTACATTCATTCTTCCGAGATGTTTAATCATAAAGAAGAGTGGAAGAAGCACATTAATCAAGTGCCTATAGTGCCGGAAAACATGGCTGCCCAGCGCTTGATGAAAATGTTTATGCAAGAGAAAAAGAGCATTGCCGTTGTTGTGGATGAGTTTGGTGGAACCGCCGGCATTGTTACTCTGGAAGACATCATGGAAGAGATATTTGGGGATATCAAGGACGAGCATGACTTGCGTGAATATGTTGCCAAGAAGATTAATGACAATGAATATGTTCTATCAGGTAGGCTGGAAGTGGAAAAAGTTAATGAACAATTCGGATTAGATTTGCCCGAATCAGATCAATATGAAACCATTGCAGGTCTTATTCTTGAGCATTGTGGACACTTCCCAAAGGTGAATGAAGTAATTCGAGTGAGAAAATTTACTTTCAAATGTGTCAAAATGGCGGATAATCGCATAGATTTAGTAAAATTATTCTGCTAATGTTTTGAAACTAAAACAAAAGTCCGTATCTTCGTGCGCTCAAATCTTTTAATAAAATTTAGAAATTAAATATAAGGAAAAATGGCTATTTTACAAAAAATTAGAAATCAAAGCGTTTTGCTTTTAGTCGTGGTGGGAGTTGCAATGTTTGCTTTCATCATTGGTGACTTTCTTAACTCCGGTGCTACCTATTTCAATAAGTCAAGAGAGAATATAGGTAAGGTTAATGGAGAAACCATACACATTTTGGATTACACAGCAGCTGTTGACCAAATGACAGAAGTTTACAAAATTGAAACAGGAACACAAACTTTGACCGAAGAGTTGAGTTCACAAATTCGTAATTCTGTTTGGGAAACACTTGTAAACGAAAAATTGTTAGAAGCCGAAGCAAAACGTCTTGGTATCGTAGTAACCAAAGAAGAGTTGGCAGAACGATTGATGGGAGCAAATATCCATCCTATCATTCAACAAAGAAGAGTGTTCTTTGATGAAAACGGACAATTCAGTCCGGCCATCTTGATGAACTTCTTGGCAGCAATCAATTCAGACGATGAGGAGATGGCTAATTCAGAACAAATCATGCAACTCAAACAATATTGGCTTTTCTGGGAAAATGCAGTACGTACAAGTATTCTCCAAGAAAAGTATGTTGCGCTTTTGGCAAATTCTTTAACCGCTAATGCCATGGAGGCTCAAGACAATTTTGCAGGAAGAAGCAAAGTTGCACAAGTGTCTTATGTAATGCAACCTTACTATGCATTGTCAGACTCAGCATTCCAAGCAACAGATGCAGAGGTGAAAGCTCTCTACAATCAAAGAAAAGAACAATTCAAACAAGAGCACAATCGCAATATCTTGTATGTGACATATCCAATCCTTCCTTCAGAAGACGACTTTAATGAAGTGAAAGCATGGATTGAAAATCTTCAAGAAGAGTTTGCAACAACCACTGATATTGTAGGCGTGGTTAACTCTAACTCAGACGTAATGTATGATGGACAGTATTACTCAGAAAATACAGTTCCTGCAGCATTGAAAGAATTTGCATTTACCAGTAAAGAAAATGACGTTACTCCTGTGATGTTTGACCAGTCAAAATATTACATGGCTCGCATCATGGAAACAGGAGTTCAATTGCCAGACTCAGTAAATTTGCGTCACATCTATATGCTTGGTGATGATCAAGCACGTGTAGATAGCATTGTTGGTGCGATTAAAGCAGGAGCAGACTTTGCAAGTCTTGCTGCAACTTATTCAGTGGCTCAAACAGCTCAAATGGGCGGTGATTTGGGATGGTTGCAACAAAACTCATTGCCAGAAAATATGTCAAAACAAGCTTTCACAGAAGCTGTAAATGCAGTGTTCACTGTGAAAGATGCTCAAGGAGTTCAAATTTTCCAAGTATTAGAAAGAAGTGCATTGACTCCAAAAGTGAAATTGGCTATTTTGGAAAGAACCGTAGTACCAAGCAGTCGCACACAAAGTGCAATTTATAATGAAGCAAAACAATTTGTTGTTGAGAATGATAATGCAGAGAAATTCCAATCAGCAGCAAAAGAAAAAGGTTTGAGCGTTCAATCCGGATTTGCTTTGCTTGAAAACACAGAAACAGTAGGAACTTTGGCGCAATCACGTCCAATCGTGCGTTGGGCATTTGAAACCAAAGAAGGTAAAGTGTCAGATGTGTTTGAATGTGAAGACAATTTTGTTGTGGCTACTTTGGTGAAAATAAATGACACCAAATATAAATCAGTGGATGAAGTGGCATTTGACTTGCAAATGGAATTGAAGAACGATAAAAAAGCAGCACAAATCATTGCTTCACTTGAAGGTAAATCTTTGGAAGAAGCAGCACAAGCATTGCAAGCAGAAGTTCAACAAGCCGAAAATATTAACATGGCCGCTTTCCGTTTTGGCAGTGTAGGTGTAGAACCTTATGTTATTGGTGCTACTTCTCAGTTAGAAGCGGGAGCAAGTTCACAACCATTGAAGGGTAATGCAGGTGTGTTTGTTGTGAAAGCTGATAGTGTGAATGCAAGTGCAACTAACTATGATGAAACATCAGAAATTATGCAACTTAATATGCGTCGTGCTTATTCACTTTCTTACATGACTATTCAAATGTTGCAAGACGGAGCAGAGATAGAAGATAACAGAGCTAACTTCTATTAATCTATACTCAGATAACTTATTTAGGGAGGAGATGCATGTCAGCATCTCCTCTTTTTTTTGTGTTGCTATGAAGGGTGTGTGAGATTCACTTCTCCTTTTTTATTATTGGTGTGCGATAGAATTCGTTTCTAACTCCCCACCTAATTAAGTGTCGGATCGCCTCAAAAGGACTGATTCTTGCCAATATACCCCATAGCAATCCATCAAGTGTGTTACAATCAGCAACAATAATTGTAATGCACAATCCATATTTATGTCAAAGATAGCTTGCTTTTAAGTTGATGTGATAACGTGATAATGATTGTTATCTCATCAAGCTAATTGCAAGTGCAAATATACAGCATTCGGGAAGCGCATTGTTAGGTTTTGTTACGTTTGGGGCGTTGTGTTACGATAAATTACGATAAGTTACTTTTCTTGGTAAGGTCTGCAGGGCAGCGGATGAGTCGCTTTGCGAGAATGAGTGTTGTTGGCAGGGTGTGTCGCGGAGCGAGGTGGAGGGAACTAGTGGGACTCGGGGTTGTGTGGGATTATACTTGGGGTGTTGATGCTTTATACAGAAGAAAGGGCATATCCATGGGTGGATATGTCCTTTCTTGTTACACTAATTAACTTTAACTTATGTGATTTAGTAGTCAATGTCAATGAGTTGGTATTTTTTATTGAATTTGAGTTCTACTCCGTTGTCTAATTGTAATTCGTAGTCATACATGTCACGGTCGATTTGTATTACAATTTGGTTGGGGTAGTTTGCTTTGAGATAATCAACTATTGCTTCCGGAATAAGTTCCATTGGCACTCCTGTGCTGATTTCAATGCTTTTCCATTCTCCGTTGTGGTTAAACTCAATGCTTCCACCAGTTGTGAATATTACTTCATAGGTTTTTTGGAGTCCTTCATGGTCCACTTTGGTTAGTGCTACAGGTAGGTCGGTGAAGTAGGTGTTGAGCAGGCTTTGTGCTTGAGTGGGTAGATTGGCTAATGCGATGGGTTCTTCTCTTGCGCATGCTGTGAGACACATTAGGACTGTTGCTACGATAATAGTTAGTTTTTTCATAGTAGTGTTTTTTAAAGAGGTTTTTATTCTGTTTTTTTGTTCTTCTTTTTGGAGAAGAGTGTTTGTATATTTTAAACAATGTTAATGTGTGAATTGTTCGCGTGTGCAGTAAAAAAATGTTTGTATTTTTACAGCGTTTATTAGATTTAGATTCTGTTTATGGTGCGACGTTGGTTGTTATTTGCCTTTGTTTTGTTGTTAGTGGGTTGTCAGTTGCGGCGTTCGGTTGTTCGTTCATCGGGAGGGTATGTTGCGCAGCCTGATACTACTCGTTTGGTGAGTCTTCCGGCATCTGTGTTGTATGTTTTGGCTCGTGAGTATGAAAGTGTGTATGACTCTACGCGCCCGAAGTATTATGCTCCGGAGAGTGAGGCAGTGCGTTTACGGCAGGGAATGAGCATGGAGAAGTATATGGAGGAGCGGTTGATGGAGTTGTTTCCTCATTTGGTGTATGAGGGTATGCTTGGGAAGATGCATCGTGCGGCGTTGTCTATGTTGTCGGAGCATCGGAATCAGTTGCAGGTGAGTTCAGGTGAGTTTTCGGGTGTGCGTGTAGGTGGGTCTTTGTCCGGTGATGCATTTTATCCTTATCAGGGTGATGAGCGTGAGGCTGTCTTTATGTCGATGAGTGTGGCAGAGAAAGGTGTGTATGATAAGTTGAATGCGTTGGCAGATAGTGCGGGTTTTGCGCGTATGTGTGATTTTGCGCGTATTGTTGTGGAGGATAGTACGTGGTGTTTGGATGGTTCTATGTTGACGGATAGCGTGCCTTATTTTTTAGAAGAGAATCTGGGTGTTTCGTTGTTGCTTTCAGGTATTGGTTCAGCGATGTTTTATCGTGTTATCCAGAGTAAGGCCCGTGCTGAGTATGTTGCGGAATGTTTTTATCCCGGTGGTGCAAAGGATGGTATGAGGGGTGATGCGTTTAAGCATATTTATGTGAATATGTTGTTGCGTCGTTATACTTCCGAGCGTCTGGCATGGCTGATAATGGATGTTTATTGGGAGGCTGTTGGGAATAATGCTCCGTGTGACATGGTGATGGACCTGCATAATAATCAGATTGGGCGTAGTAGGCTTTATGGTGAGTTTAGGGGTGATGACAGGTATGATTGGAAATCGTGGGCCGGTAATGTGTTGCGTTTTATTGAAGATACGACATCTAATTCGGCCTATCAGTCTTGGAATAAGGAATTGCCTCTACATTTTATTCGTGCTGCTGAGGAGCATGCTAATCCACTTCATTATTTGTATTGGAACAAGTCACAGCCTTAGAGTATGTGTGTGGTGAGATGGGGAATGTGTGCATGTGTGTGTATTTCCTCGCTGTTATCAACTTATCTTGATTCTATTTGGTTTTTATTGGTTTTGTGTTTTGTGTCTATCTAGTGGTCCCGAGATGGTCGCGGGGATGCTTGCTGTGTGAATGGATTTGCGATGGTGGGTGTGCGTGTTTGTGGATGTGACGGATGGGTGGTGGTGAAAAGAAAGAGGATACATGCTGAGCGTGTATCCTCTTTCTTGTGGTATGTGGAAAAGTTTTTATTGTGCTTTTCCGTCGCTACCGAGCACGTTGATGATTTTGTGCTTGTAGAGTTTTTTCATGTTGTCGCGAGCCGGTCCGAGGTATTTTCTTGGGTCGAATTCGGCAGGTTTGTTAGCGAATACTTCTCTTACTGCAGCAGTCATAGCCAATCGGCTGTCGGAGTCGATGTTGATTTTGCATACAGCAGATTTAGCCGCTTTGCGTAGTTCTTCTTCAGGGATACCGATAGCGTCTTTTAATGCGCCTCCGTATTTGTTGATGGTTTCAACTTCTTCTTGAGGAACAGATGATGAGCCGTGAAGAACGATAGGGAATCCCGGTAATTCGTTCATTACTCCGTCGAGAACGTCGAATGCCAATGGAGGTGGTACGAGTCGTCCGGTTTGTGGGTCGAGTGTGCATTGTTCAGGTTTGAATTTGTTAGCACCGTGTGATGTACCGATAGAGATAGCCAATGAGTCGCAGCCAGTTTTAGTGGTGAAGTCAACCACTTCTTCAGGTTTAGTGTATGTGTGGTGGTCAGCTTGCACTTCGTCTTCTACTCCAGCCAATACTCCAAGTTCTCCTTCGACAGTAACGTCGTATTGGTGTGCGTATTCTACTACTTTTTTTGTTAATGCTACGTTTTCTTCGTATGGTAGGTGTGATCCGTCGATCATTACAGATGAGAATCCCATGTCGATGCATGATTTGCATGTTTCGAAAGAGTCACCGTGGTCGAGGTGTAGTACGATTTGTGGTTTTTCCCATCCTAATTCTTTGGCATATTCCACCGCTCCTTCTGCCATGTAGCGCAGCAGTGTTTGGTTGGCGTATGCTCTTGCTCCTTTAGAAACTTGGAGTATGACAGGAGATTTTGTTTCTGCAGCCGCTTGAATGATGGCTTGCAATTGTTCCATGTTGTTAAAGTTGAATGCGGGGATAGCGTATCCTCCTTCAATGGCTTGTTTGAACATCTCTCTAGTGTTCACCAATCCTAAGTCTTTGTAGTTTATCATAATAGAGTAAAATTTGTTAGTGATTGTGAAAAAACGGTGCAAAATTACTAATTTTATTTCTAATTTAACACTTTGTGTGATTAATCTTTTGTATTTTTATATTTGATGTTGGGTTGAAGTGCTTTTAGGTGGCATATATTTTGTCATTGTTAGGAATATTCCGTACCTTTGTCCGATGTTTGCCGTATCATGGACGATTGTAAAATTTGTCGGTGTACGGTGTATTGTAAAATAAAATGGTTAAGTTTTCGTTAAATCAACAGAATGTATTTTCAAAAAGTTGTGCTGCAAATGAAAGGATGTGTTGGGCTTAGATTGGTCTGTTGCTTGCGGAAATGTGTTCTGTTGGCTTTGGTTAGCATGTGTAGTGTGCTTGCTTATGGGACGGGTCATTCGTATCGTTGTGAGTTGGGTGTGATGGGTGGATTGGCTTATTATACAGGGGATGCAAATCCTCATATATTCCAGCATATATCAGCGAGTTATGGGGGCTATTTTAGATATAAGTTTACGCCTCGTTGGGCTTTGCGTGCGAAGGCTCAGTATGCGAGTTTGGGTTATGGATGGAATGATGAGGTGCAAAGGTCGCGTCTTGGTCAGTTGGATGTGATAGGTGAATATAACTTTTTTCGTTTGCGTGTAAACGGGACTGACCGTTCAGCGCGTAGTTATTCGCCTTATGTGTTGTTGGGAGTTGGTGCGGCTTTGCATGGTGATTTGCAACATTTTGGTGCCTATCTTCCGTTTGGTGTAGGCTTTAAGTGGCAAATGGCACCTCGGGTGAGTTTGAATGTGGAATGGCAACATGAGTTGTTTTTCTGTGATAATGTAGAAGGAATAGAAGAATTAGACAATACGGTAGGGCTGAATAAGAGCAATTTTTTGCGAAATGATTTGGTGTCTACTTTGACGGTAGGGATAGGTTTTCATTTCTTGCGAGAGAAGCCGATATGTCGCCGTTGTGATTGGTAATGTTTAGAATAGTGTTGAGAGTGTATGGCAAATTTGGCACAGATAGATATGGCACGTCTTCCGCAGCATGTGGCGATAATCATGGATGGTAATGGGCGTTGGGCACAGAAACGTGGGTTGCAACGTGTGTTGGGTCATCGTAGTGGTGTGCAGGCTGTGAGGCGAGTAACAGAAGTAGCGGCTGAGTTGGGCGTGAAGTATCTTACGCTTTATGCATTTTCTACGGAAAATTGGAATCGTCCGAAGGAAGAAGTGGATGCTTTGATGAATTTGTTTGTTGATACAATTGAGAAAGAGACCCCTTCTTTGAAGAAGAATAATGTGTGTCTGCATGCAATTGGCGACATGGAACGTTTGCCAGAGGACGCGCGTGTGCGCTTTGAGCGTTGTATTGCGGAGACTTCGACCAATACGGGATTGCACCTTGTGATAGCATTGAGTTATTCAGCGCGTTGGGAACTAACAGAGGCTGTGAGGAAGGCGGTTTTGGCAGCGAAGCAAGAGGGGTTGAAAGCGGAGGATGTGAACGAGGCGTATGTGTCAAGTTTGTTGGTGACTGCAGGTATGCCAGATCCGGATTTGTTGATTCGCACGAGTGGTGAGTTGCGTATCAGTAATTTCCTTTTGTGGCAATTGGCTTATGCGGAATTATATTTTACGGATGTGGAATGGCCTGATTTTGGCAAGGAAGAATTTTATGAAGCCATCTATGCGTATCAACAACGAGAACGTCGTTATGGCAAAACGGGAGAACAAGTAAAAAAGAGTTGATGTATTCTGTGAGATTACATAAGGAGTCTTTGTGTTGTCGTCTGATGGCGATGATGCTGTTGTTGTTTGGTGCGTGGCATGGATTGTATGCGTCCACGTCAACGGATGTGCCGGTGATAGAGTATTCGCTATCGGGCGGTCGCACGTATGAAATAGCCGACATTAAGATTACGGGTGCTGAAACTTATGAGGAATTTGTCTTGATTGGTTTTTCAGGATTGGAAATAGGTGATAAAGTTGAGATTCCGGGAAGTGAGATAACAGCGGCTGTGAAGAGATTTTGGAAGCAAGGTCTTTTTTCTTCTGTGAAAATATTGGCAACAAAGATTGAGAATGGTAAGGTGTGGTTGGAGATTAATCTTGTTCAACGTCCTCGTATTACCTCGATTACGTATAATGGGGTGAAGAAGAGCGAGAAGGAGGATTTGGAAGAAAAACTACCATGGACAGCCGGAAATCAGTTGACTCCAAATCTTGTGAGCAATGCAGAAAAGAAGATTAAGGAGTACTACGAAGAAAAAGGATTTTATAATGCACAAGTTCGTGTTCGGGAAGAGGCAGATCCAGAAAGAGCCGGATTTGTGTTGGTGAATGTGGATGTAGCTAAAGGAGAAAAGACGAGGGTCAATGCTATTTATGTGAACGGCAATAACGCCTTGACGGATAATAAGATTAACTGGGTGATGAAGAAGACTAATGATAGTCATATTATGAACTTCTTCCGCGCCAAGAAGTTTGTTGCAGAAGAATTTGAGAAAGATAAGGCAGCCTTGATAGATAAATATAATGAGGTTGGTTATCGAGATGCTCAAATTATATCGGATAGTGTAGTTCCTTCGCCGGTTCCGGATAAAGTGGATGTTTATCTGACAGTGGATGAAGGTAAGAAGTATTATTTCCGCAATATCACTTGGGTGGGTAATACGGTGTATCCGTATGACTATTTGGATGCAGTGTTGGGCATCAAGAAGGGTGATGTGTATAATTTGAAGGAACTGAATGATCGTTTGCAAGTGGATGATGATGCTGTGGGCAAACTTTATAGTGATCAGGGTTATTTATTCTTTAATGTAGAACCTGTGGAAACGCAGGTTGTGGGTGACTCGATTGACTTTGAGATGCGTATTTTTGAAGGCAAGCCCGCCACAATCAATGAGATTAACATTACGGGTAATACTCGTGTCTATGAGCATGTTATACGTAGAGCTTTGGATACTAAGCCAGGTCAGCTATATAGTCAGTCAGACATCATGCGTTCGTTGCGTGAGTTGGCCCAAATGGGGCACTTTGAGCAAGAGAAACTTGTGCCAGATATTCAGCCCAATGTTGAAGATGGTACGGTGGATATTACTTATCAATTAGAGACCAAGAGTAGTGACCAGGTGGAATTTCAGTTGGGTTGGGGTGCTACCGGATTGGTGGGAAGTGTAGGCTTTAAGTTCACTAACTTTGCCATCCAAAATTTATTTAAATCAAAGACTTATCATCATATTGTTCCTCAGGGAGAAGGTCAAACCTTTGCTATTAATGCGCGAACAAACGGGCGTTATTATACATCCGTGAATCTGTCATTCCTTGAGCCATGGTTGGGAGGTAAGCGTCCTAATTCATTCTCATTGTCGGCTTATTTTGCATCACAATCCGGCATGAGTAAGCGGTATTATGAATCTTACAACAATCTGTATAATTATTATAATGGTTTGTATGGATACAATAGTTATTATGGAAACAGTTATAATGAGTATTTGCAATATCAACAAGCCACTGAAGTTGACCCGGATACTTATCTTCGAACAGTAGGTGCGGCAGTGGGGTATGGTATGCGGTTGAACTGGCCAGATGACTATTTTACTTTTTATGGTGAATTGTCGTATCAGCTCTACATGATGAAAAACTGGCCTTATCTGTTGCTTACTGATGGTCAAGCACATAATTTAAGTCTGAACTTAACGTTGAGCCGTAATTCTATTGACAATCCTATTTATACGCGTAGAGGTTCTTCTTTCACTCTTGGAGTGAAGATTACGCCTCCATATTCAGCCATTAACGGAAAGGATTATTCCAAGATGACAGACGCTCAACGCTATAAATTCTTGGAGTATCATAAGTGGACTTTTAATGCAAAAGTGTTTACGCCACTCACACGCGATAATAAACTTGTGTTGATGGCACGTGCGGTGTTTGGCTATTTGGGTCATTATAATATTGACGCGCGCTCACCATTTGAGACATATTACATGGGAGGTGATGGAATGGCTAGTTACACCAGTTACTCTACCGAATATGTATCAATGCGTGGATATGAGAGTGGCTCTTTGACGCCGTATGATGCGCGTACAGGCAGACAAATGGGATACTTATACAATAAGTTTACGATGGAAGTGCGCTATCCTATCACCCTTGAACAATCTGCAACCATTTGGGCGTTGGCTTTTGTTGAAGCAGGAAATTGCTTTGCCTCTATCAAAGACTATAATCCTTTTGACCTTAAACGTTCAGCCGGACTCGGAGTGCGTATCTATCTTCCGATGTTTGGGCTCTTGGGTATAGATTGGGCATATGGATTTGATAAGGTAGGTAATACGATGGATTATAGCGGTAGTCAGTTCCACTTTGTCTTAGGTCAAGAATTGTAGGATGGCATGGTATTTGCCAATAGCTCTTACAAATGAGATAAATCAGATAATTATGAAGAAGATAATAACAAGCATAGCATTTCTCTTTGCCTTCGTGTGTGTGTCGCAAGCGCAAAAATACGCACTGATTGACATGCAGTACATACTTAAGAATGTACCAGCTTATGAAACAGCTAATGAACAACTCAACATTGTTTCTAAGAAGTGGCAAAAAGAGATTGAGACACAAAAACAAGAAGTGGAGAAATTGTACAAAAATTATCAAACGGAATTGGTGTTTCTTTCCGACGAGATGAAGCAACAGCGTGAAGAAGAAATTATTGCAAAAGAGAAAGAGTTGAACGAACTGAAACGAAAATACTTCGGACAAGAAGGAGAACTCTATAAGAAAAGAGAAAGTCTTTTGAAGCCAATTCAAGATGAGATTTATACAGCTGTTCAGGAAGTGGCGCAGCAGAAAGGATATGACATGATTATTGACCGTTCTTCCGATATGAGTTTGATTTATTCTGCTCCAAAATTGGATGTGAGCGACCTCGTTTTAGAAAAATTGGGATATTCAAAATAAAGCATTACTTTTGTCACAGAAATTAAATTATGAATAAAATGAAGAAAATAGCTTTTTTATTACTTTGCTTGCTGCCAATGGGAGCATTTGCACAAAACAAATTAGGACATATCAATACACAAGAACTCCTCAGCGTGATGCCCGAAAGAGATTCTATTGAAACAGCTCTCTCTAATCTCGCAAAAGAGTATGAAACCGAACTATCTAAAATGACGGAAGAATATTATGCCAAAATACAAGAGTTTCAACAAAAAGCAGAAACTATGGCGGCAAGTATCAAAGAAGCACGTCAAAGCGAAATAATGGAAATGGAACAACGTATTCAGACATTCCGTCAACAAGCCACAACAGACATCCAACGCCAACAAGAAGTGTTGATGACACCGGTGGTGCAAAAAATTAAGACTGCTATTGATGCGGTAGGACAAGAAAACGGATTCACATACATCTTTGATACGTCAGCACAAATTGTCATTTATCAAGGTAATGGCGCTATAGATGTGATGCCACAAGTAAAAGCTAAATTAGGCATCAAGTAAGCCTAATTAGTCCATAGATAATACAAGAGAATTACATAATATTGAACTTGTCTTTACAAAAAGATGGGTTCAATATTTTTTATATTGCTGTCCGATAAAATTATTTCTAACTTTAGTTAATCTACAGTTCAAGACCAGCGTCTATCCCGTACCATAAGAAATATAATGAACTTTCTACCGATGAAAGCTCTCTAACACTTAATAGGTTATTAGTAGGTTATTCAGCAATGATAAAGATAAGACTCATTAATAAAATTATTGCTGTGCGGTAAATGGACTATTATAGTATCTTCATCCTATCTAGTTCCTATCTAGTTCCTATCTGTTTTGTATCTAGTGGCATCGGTTACGCTTGCTGTTTTGTAGTTGTGTTGGAAATATGGCTGAGCACTGTACTTTCTTGACGAAATTTTGCCACATTAATTAACTCTTTTCTGAATTGCGGGCTTGGAATTTAAAAATAGAAAACCAACCGCATAAGTACTACGATTGTGACTAACCTTATATGCACATTTAGATTTTTATCTGAAACCCATATTTTTTTTTATTACATGTGATAGTTTTCTTTCTAAACATAATATATTTGTGGAAAATATGACGATATTTCTCACCACAATTGAATAATTTAAAAAAAAGATATTATCTTTGCCAAAAATGTAGTGTGATGATTAGTTGTGGAGGGTGTAGTGTAATTCACCTTTTTTTGAGCTTTTTGTAGTAGATACCATTTTATAAAAAACACAATATCTCATGGAAAAACTTACTTTTTTGAAAAAAGTCATGATGTCGCTTATATTGAGCGTGTCGTGCTTTGCTGTGTACGCTCAAACATCAGTAAGTGGTACTGTTGTAGATGACAGTGGCGAGCCGCTTATTGGAGTGAGTATTATGGTGAAGGGGACAACGAATGGGTCAATTACTGACTTTGATGGTAACTTCACCTTGTCAAATGTAACTGCAAAAGATGTATTGGTATTCTCATACATCGGTTACGGAACGAAAGAAATTACTGTTGCTAATCAAAAGGTGTTGAAGGTGGTGTTATCAGAAGACACAAAGGCACTTGATGAAGTAGTAGTGGTGGGTTATGGTCAAATGAAGAAAAACGACTTGACAGGATCTGTTTCTTCAGTTGATAACGAAAAATTAACTGCTAAAGGTACTACGGGTGTTGTAGAAGCGTTGCAGGGATCTGTAGCCGGAGTAAATATTACCCAAGCAACAGGACGTACAGGTGGAGGATTTGACATTGAAATTCGTGGTAAATCTTCAACAAACTCCGACACCAAACCTATTTATGTAGTAGATGGAATCATTTGTGATGACATTGATTGGCTCAATCCGCAAGACATCTCTCGTATTGACGTGTTGAAAGATGCATCATCAACAGCTATCTATGGTAGCCGTGCTACAGCCGGTGTGGTTCAGGTCACCACTAAATCAGGTTCAAGCGAAGGTAAAAAAGAATCAAAGCCTTCCATTAGTTATGATATGTATGTAGGATCTGTCAACCCAACCAGAGTGGACATGTTTATGGATGCACAACAATTCTATAACTATCGTTTCCTCAAATTTATGGGTTATTCAGGTGGTGCATCTATTCCATCAAGCGGACAGCCAGTCTATACCATGGCAGGATATGAACAAATGGCGCTATACAATGATGGTAGTGCGGCAGGAACTGCTGAATTTGCAGGGCAATATCGACTCAAACAAATCATTAAAGACAACACATCTACCGACTGGATGGACCTAGTGACCCGTACAGGACTTCAACAAAACCACTATGTGTCTGTCAATGGAAGTAATGAACATGTAGCCTACCACATGGGTATTGGTTATAACCAAGATAGAGGTATCTACGTGGGTGACGAACAACAACGTGTTAACTTTAAAGGTTCTATTGATGCAACTATCAATAAATATGTACAAGCCGGAATTAATTTCAACTTGTCATGGATGGGCAATGAGTATGCAAATGACGATGCTATCAAAGTGGCATATCGCATGAATCCTTTCATGCAGGCCTACAACAAAGATGGTGTAATCAACGAAAAACCCGGTAACTTTGAAGCAATGGGTTCTATCAGTAAGTACCAATTCTCTGACCAAGTTTCACCTCTGTTGTACATGCAAAACAGAACAAAACAAAGAGATGCATGGAGAGCAATGGGTAACATATATTTGCAAATCACTCCAGTAAAAGGATTGCAAATCAAGTCTATGTTTGCGCCTAACTATGGTAATCACACAACAGGACAATTTGACAACACCCTCGTTACTGATTATGACACAAATGTGGCGCAACTCACTAAGAGACAAAGATTCTCTTACACTTGGGATAATACAATCTCTTATAACGAAACATTTGCAAAGAAACATAATGTAAATCTCATGGGGTTGTTCTCTTTGAATCAATTCAACTCCAATGAAATATACTTGAAGTACACCGGAGTAATGGATGGCACACTATGGTATAACCTTGCTTCAGGTACTTACGATGCAGGTAATAGCAAAAATAGCTACACCGAAAACTCAATGGCATCTTTTGCTTTGCGTGCCAACTATTCTTATGCAGGTAAATACATGGTTACAGCTACAATGCGTGCCGATGGTTCAAGTAAATTTGCTAAAGGACACCAATGGGGATATTTCCCTTCTGCCGCATTAGCATGGCGTATGTCTGAAGAAACATGGATGAAAGAAGCTGAGTGGATTACCAACTTAAAATGGCGTTTAAGCTATGGTATGACAGGTAACAACTCTGGTATCGGAAACTATGCGACAGTACAAGGAGTTGCCGGACCTATCTACTACCCATTTGGTAATTCATACATGACAGGATACTATCCAAGCGCAATTGTTGACCCTGAATTAACTTGGGAAACCAGTAGTGAATGGAATGCCGGTCTTGACTTCGGATTCTTGCGCGATAGAATCACAGGTACAGTTGATTTCTACAATAAAGTATCAGACAATCTGCTCTATGCAGTAGAACTCCCATTGGAAGCCGGTGGACAAACAGTAATCACCAACGTAGGATCTGTATTGAACAGAGGTGTGGAAGTTGGATTGAAAACAGTGAATGTTGACCGTAATGGATGGCGTTGGGAAACCTCTTTCACATTGGCACACAACCACAACGAAGTGTTGGAAATAAATGGTTCAGGTACTGACCTTCCTAACGACGGACTCTTTAGAGGACAACCTATCAACAACGTATATGGATACCAATGGGATGGTATTGTTAGTGACAAGATGATGGTAGTTCCTAACACAGAAATCGCCGTGAAAAAAGGACTCACACCTGGTGCGGAAATGAAAGAAGCTGACTATTATTATGCTTGCTACGGATGGACAGAAGGTCAACCAATCATCAGAGATGTTGACGGAAATGGACAATTCTCTGACGCAGATAAGAAAGTCTATTCATCTGACCCTAAAATCACCGGTTCATTAACATCAACTCTCACATGGAAAGGTATTGAATTCTCATTCTCACTCTATGGAAAATATGGACAGACAGTTGAGTCTGAATTCTATAGTGAGTATTTGAACTATTCTGACCGTGGACGTATGCGTATGAATATGGACTATTATATACCGGCAGGAACCCTCATAGATTGTGATGGAATCAACGAAAACGGTACCTATATTAATCCAGTATTCCAAGAAACTACTCATTACGGAAAATATCCATTCCCTAACAATGCGGGTGTAGAAAGCGGTATAGGTAATGCTTATTGGTTGGATGGATGTAACAAAATTGTTGATGCAAGCTTCTTGAAAGTAAAATACATTACATTGGCTTATAGCTTCCAAAAGAGAGAATTAGAAAAATTGAAAATTAAAAAACTGCGCATCTATTGCACGGTTACTAATCCTTTCTGCTTCACAAAATATGAAGGTTTTGATCCAGAGTGGGCTCACACATCACTACAAAATGATGCACCGGCCACTGTCAATGCACAACTCGGTTTAAGCCTCAAGTTCTAATAGCTAACTTTTTAAAGACACTGTAATATGAAGAAAACAATTTATATATTGACCTTACTGCTTGTCGGTTGTCTATTTACTGGTTGCGAAGATTTCTTGACCGCAGAAAATAAAACCGCAGGTGGACAGAATGCTGGTGATTATTTCACAAAAGATCCAGCTACCCTGAGAGTCTATGCCTATTCATTGCTCAAGCCGGTTGTGGCAAGAGTGGATGTGTATGAAGAAGGCGTTGACCTCTACATGGCAAGCAATAAAAAAACAGGTAGTGAATTCGACCGTTATACACTCACACCCGAAAGCGATAACGTAAAATCGCTCTATGCTGACTTGTATGCTTGTATCAATATGGCCAATGCAACAATGTTCTATGACCAAGCAGGTGCTTACAAGGGAGAAATGCTCTTCCTTAGAGCTTATTGCTACTATGTGTTGAGCCAACAGTTTGGTGAAGTGCCTTACATTAAAGAATACATCAACAATAGCGAACGCAATTATCCACGCACACCGCTTAATGATGTATATACATACATAATTGATGACTTGACAACTGCACTTACAGATCCAAATCTTAAAGCAACTGCCACTGACGGAAATGCTTCAAAAAGAGCAGTGAATGCACTCTTGGCAAAAGTATATTTGGCAGCAGCATGGGATTTGGGAACAACCCTTACTGACGCCAACAATGGTACATATCAAATCAAAGATAAAACTTACTTCACTCAAGCCTTAAACTACGCCAAAGAAGCCATCGGAAGTCAAGCCCTTGCAATGACTTTTGATGACAAGTGGAGTCCTAAAAATGAAGGAAATGAAGAAGTAATCTTTGCGGTGCAATATGCACGTAATGGATGGCCAGGTGAGCTCAAAACGGGTGGACATGGCTTACAAAACACATTCGGAAGTTACTATGGTGACTGTACATCTACCGGAGAAAAATACGTAGATGGACTCCATGCAAGCAACCCTAAATCAAGCTATCTTTGGACAGCAGATGATGCACGTTATGATGCAACCTTCATGACTACAATGTACAATGCACCACAAGCAGGATGGGGAACTGTAGGATACTATGCTTACTACAACGCTGACGCTGCAGTTTTAGACACTATGCCGGTAGCCTTGCGCATTTTCCCGGGAACAGCTTCTACAAGTCTGGCTTCTACTTATCAAACCGAACATGCAGCTCAATTACAACAAGGCGCGTGCATTAATGCTCCGGCTGTACTCGTAATGTCTTATCCCGATATGTGGGTCAACGGATCTAAGAAAGAGTATGTGGCTTATGTAAACCAAGACCCGGGTATGTTTGCCGCACCTGTAGTTAAAAAGTTTGACGATCCGGCATCTGCAGCAATTGCTGTCAATAAAACTAACGGATATCGTGATATCGTAGTACTCCATCTTTCCGACATCTATTTAGTTGCAGCCGAGGCAGCTTTGTTGGCTGATGATGCGGCAACAGCATTGACTTATATCAACGATGTGCGCGCACGTGCAGGTGTTGCAGCCACAGACTGGGCTTCCTACAAACCGGCATACGCCGATCTTGACTGCTATGCAGCCTTTACTGCAACTGATATTGACCTTATCTTGGACGAACGTGCGAGAGAACTCTATGCCGAAGGACATCGTTGGATGGACCTCCGCCGCACCCGTCAACTTGTGCGCTATAACAATATCTTCAATGCTGACCTTGCAGGACAAGCATTATCCATGATGAGTAATGCCAGCGGAGAAGTTAAATGGTATAGACCGATTCCACAATCTGAGGTGAACGGAAACGATGCCTATAAAAATGGTACAAGCAAACAAAATCTGGGATATTAACCCACATAACCTATTAAATCGATTTGAGATATGAAAAAACTTCTTTATATAGTCACTTTAATGCTTGGTGTGTATGCAGTTAGCTGCACACCGGGCGACGAAGTTCGTCATTACGAAAACACACCTGCAGCAGATGCTGTCGGAGTATTTTCAGGAGAGTGGGAATGTGTTTCTTCTACAGGTAATAAATCAACATTCGCTGGAGAAATTGAGTTAAGTATCTTTAGAGATACACTTGCCAACCAATGCTTCGTTACAATCAGACCCACAGAATCTTGGACAGCAGAATACAGAGGACTCGCTAATGTGGCACACGCCGGTGACGACATTGTCTTTAGCAATGACAAAGTGGCAAATGGCATGAACTCGAAGTTCTACGGACGTATTTATGCAAACGGTGAGGCAACAATGTTCTTCTCTAACACGGGAAAAGAAGGAAGAAAAAACGTAGTATTTGCGAATACTTTTAATGGTGTAAAAAAAGAATAATCTCTGATTATTCGGTTATTAATAACTTTTAAATTTTATTTATTATGAAGAAAATTTTCTTTTTGGCAGCTGCTATGGCTGCAAGCATGAGCTTGATGGCTCAAGTGGAATTCCACTATCTGCCTACCATTGGCGACAAAAACGCTGCTGGTACAGAGTTTAACAAATCTGACAAAGTTGAAGTACAAGCTGATGAACTTTTCATCGCTGGCGAAAACTTTGAAGTGTACAACGCTTACAAAACCACTTACAAAGCTGTAGGTATGGTAACTGACACCGCTTATAGCCACCTTAAAATCGGTGATGTAGTAGTTGACTACAACAAAGAACGCATCCAAGGTCAAGACAACCCAACTGCTGGTGGTGCTAACCCTGTTGTTGACATGGCTTGCCCTACTCAAGGAGCTTGCTTCAAAGTTAAAGTAAAAAAAGATGGTTACTTGTATGTAGCTGTTAAATCTACTCCTAACAAACAACAATTCGCTTTTGAAGGTATCGCTGAAGCTAATGGTGTAATCGAAGGTACTTATGTTGGTTTCAAGTATCTCACCATGTCTGTTAACCCAAAAGAAAACGATCCTATCGGAAATCCTGACGGTGCTATTATGGTGGAATACAAAGGTGAACCTACTTACAACGAATTGCTCTCTTCTGCTCCAATGCCTTACGCTGTAGTACGCGACGCTTCTTACTCTACAAGCGGTATCGGTGTGCTTGCATTGCAAGTTTACGCTGAAGCTGAAACTTACATCGTAGGTACTGCTGGTTCTAAAATGATGGCTTGCGGTTTCGCATTCTCTGAAACTCCAGTTGAAGTAGTTGCTCTTGGTAGCGAAGTAGTTATGGAAGACGCTACTACTAAGAAATACGACGACGTAGTTCTCACAAACGAAGCTGCTATCACTGTATTCGACTGCTCTAAAGACCCTATCATGCTTAAGGTTTCTATCCCTGCTGAAACAGCAAGCGAAGAAGCTATCTGGAATAAACTTGACTCAGTAGGTAAAGCTGCAGTAAACATGTCTGCATGGGTTTGGGCTGACGGTGTTGATGGCTCATTCCGCACAATGGTTAAATCAGGTAACAACTTCGTTTTGCAAGTTGATGACCTTACTCAATTCAACGTATTGTTTGTTTCTGGTAAAGTAGAAAGCTGGGACGGAATTAAAGCTCACGCTCAAACTGAAGATGTTAACAATGTAACTGCTGACGGTTGCTACAAAATCACCAACTTCGACCCTGCTAAGCCTGAACAAAAATGTAAAGCAGTTGCAGTTGACTGCTTGACCGGTGCCGAACTCACTGGCATCGCTGACGTTGTAGCTGACGGCGAAGCTAAAGCTGTAAAAGTAATCGAAAACGGTCAATTGATCATCATCAAAGATGGCGTTAAATACAACGTATTGGGTACTGTAGTAGAATAATTACAAACAACCCTTAACGGAAAAAATCAGAGTGTGCCTTTCGGGCACACTCTCTTTTTATAGTATATATCACAATCCGAAATAAACACCTTCAAACCATGCTAATCATCACTTCCTCAACCCACAATCGGTACAATCACCCACATCCCGCAAAATAAATCTCCTATAAAACTCATCCCGTCCTAATACTAGTAGGCTATTAGTAGGTTATTAATAGGCTATTCAGCAACAAAAAAGAATCACTCACCACACGTCACCCCACAAAATATCATCGAAAACACATCACAACACCAATAGAAAACAAGACAGAATATCAAAGAAATTGTATCTTTGCCCTCAAATAAAACAAACAAAATGAATACACCAAAGCCACGCACCAAGCAATTGCTACAAGACGCAGAAACATTCGCATTGTCTATACTACATAAATACTATAAGACAGAAGAAACAGCCTACCAAATACTCCTCACGCACAGCCGACAAGTGGCACAAAAAGCATTGCAAGTAATCATGACTCACCCGGAACTTAAAGTAAACACAACATTCGTCCTCCAAGCGGCCTATCTCCATGACATTGGAGTCTTCCTATGCAATGCACCCATCATCGGATGTAACGGAACACATCAATACATCGAACACGGATATCTTGGAGCCGATTTGTTGCGTAACGAAGGACTCCCAAAACACGCTCTCGTCGCTGAAAGACACACCGGAACTGGCATAACTCACTGGCAAATTGTCACGCAAAATCTCCCAATACCCACAAATCGCACCTATCAACCTGACACTTTAGAAGAAAAAATAGTAAGTTACGCCGATAAATTCTACTCAAAAACACACCTAGATACATGCGCAAACACAGAAAAAATCTTAAAAAAACTTATAAAATTCGGGGATGAATCCGTACAGCGCTTTCAAATGTGGGATAATATCTTTGGATGAACCCCTAAAATACTTGAATATTAGCACATTTCAATCTGCTTTCATATTTTAACCTATTCTTCAACTCTGTTGTAGAACATTTTTTTGAATATCTGACAAATACCATATACCCCACATATAATCCTTTTTAGATAAAAAAGTGATGTATTTTTTTGTTAAAAAATGAATCTTATTGCAGTTTATGTTTGTTTTTTTGCTACGGAAAATCTATCTTTGCCCCTGCTTGGACTCTTTGTGCCCAAACGGGTAGTAAAAGCATCTAAGTTATAAAATGAAATACTATTGTTTAACATTTAAAGTATTTATGAAAAAATTAATTCTCTCCCTTGTTTTAAGTTGTATAGGCGTGGTCCTATATGCTCAGACAAATGTGGAAGGTACGGTTTATGACGACATGGGACCTGCCATTGGTGTCAACGTAACCATTCCAGGAACTACAGTGGGAACAATTACGGACTTTGATGGACACTTCGAACTCACAGCTCCAAGTGGTGCCAAGACAATCCGTTTCTCCTATGTAGGCTACAAAGAACAAGAGCTTCCTATCCAAGCTCACATGAAAGTAACCTTAAAAGCCGAAACCCAGGAAATTCAAGAAGTGGTGGTAACAGGTATGGGTAAAGTAGACAAACGTATCAATACGGGTGCTACTACACAAATATCTGCTGACAAAGCGAAAATGGATGGTATGGCTGACGTCAGCCGCGCTTTGGAAGGTAAAGCCGCTGGGGTATCCGTACAAAACGTATCTGGTACATTTGGTACTGCGCCAAAAATCCGTGTACGTGGTGCTACTTCTATCTACGGTAGTAGTAAACCATTATGGGTGGTGGACGGAGTCGTTTTGGAAGATGCTGTTGAAGTATCAAGTGATGACTTGTCATCAGGTGATGCAGCAACATTGATCGCATCTGCTATCGCCGGATTGAATGCAGATGACATCGAAAGCTTCCAAATCTTGAAAGACGGTTCCGCTACATCTATCTATGGAGCACGTGCAATGGCGGGTGTGATTGTTGTAACTACGAAAAAAGGTAAACAAGGGGTGAGCAAATTAAGCTATACCGGTGAATTTACCTATCGTATGAAACCTTCATACCAAAATTTCAACATTTCTAACTCTCAAGAACAAATGGACATCTACAAGTCTATGGAAAGAAGAGGTTTGTTGGAATTCACCAGATTAAATTCTGCGTCTAACAGCGGTACATACGGAAAAATGTATCAATTGCTCGATACATATGCTGACGGAGAATTTAGTCTTCCTAACGAATTAGCAGCTCGAAATGCTTACCTCAGTGCTGCTGAAGTAAGAAACACTGACTGGTTCGACTTGCTGTTCCAAAACAACGTAATGATGAACCACGCTGTCAGCATGACGGCTGGTACAGATAAAGCACGCTACTATGCTTCTATGTCAGCCATGTACGATCCGGGATGGACACTCTCTAACTCAGTACAACGATACACTGCCAACTTCAACGGATCATATGATATCTTGAAGAACTTGACCGTTTCTTTGTTGGGTAACGCTTCTTATCGTAAACAACAAGCGCCGGGTACAACAAACAGCGACCTTGACCCTGTATCTGGAGAGGTAGGACGTGACTTTGATATTAACCCATATAGCTTTGCTATCAATACCTCACGCGCGTTAGACCCTAACGAATATTATCGTCGAAACTACACTGATTTCAACATCTTCAATGAGTTGGAAAATAACTATATCGACATTAATATTACTGATGTTAAATTCCAAGGGGAGATCAACTATAAACCTATTAAAGGATTAGATATTAATGGTATCGCTTCTTTGCGTTATCAAACATCTAAACAAGAACATCACATTAAAGAACAATCTAACCAAGCAAACGCTTACCGTGCAGGTATCTATCCGGAAGATGCAACTATTCGTGACGCGAATAAATATCTTTACACCAACCCGGATGATCCTACTGCATTGCCTGTATGTGTATTGCCACAAGGTACAGGTATCTACTCTAAGACTGAATACTCAATGCTTAGTTTAGACTTACGTGCTACTGCTGCATATAGCGCTGCATTCGATGAAGAAAAACACATCCTTAACCTCTTTGCAGGTGCTGAAAGTAGTTCTATCGATCGTCAAGCTACATGGTTCCGCGGTTGGGGTATGCAATACGGTAACGGTAGCACTCCTTTCTGGGATCCACAAATCTTCAAACAATTAAAAGAAGAAGGTGCTGAATACTATACAGACGCATGGACATACACCCGCGGTTTGGCATTCTTCGGTATGGCTACATACTCATTCAAACGTCGCTACACTATCAACGGAACTATGCGTTATGAAGGTTCTAACCTTTTAGGTAGAAGCCGTAAAGCTCGTTGGTTGCCTACATGGAACGTAGCTGCTTCATGGAACATGCACGAAGAAGGATGGTTCCAACGTGCTTTCCAAGACGCATGGACACACTCTATGTTACGTGCCTCTTACTCTTTGACTGCTGACCGTGGTCCGATTACGAACTCTACTGCTGTGTATGTAGCACTCACGCCATGGCGCCCATTAGCTGGTATTCAAGAACCTGCTATCGCTTTACAAAGTTTGGGTAATGACGAATTGACTTACGAAAAGAAATATGAGTTCAACATCGGTTGGGATATGGGATTCGTTAACAACAGAATCAATTTCTCTGTTGACTATTACACTCGTAACAACTTTGACTTGATTGGACCTACCACAACTTCAGGTGTAGGTGGTGAAGTTATTAAGTATGCTAACGTTGCAAGTATGTGGTCACAAGGTGTTGAATTTACCTTGTCTACCCTTAACATCAAGAACAAACATTTCTCTTGGAACTCTGACTTGATTTTCTCTTATGCAGAAAACAAGATTACTGAATTGGATAGCCAAACTAACATGATCTACATGGTATATGGTGCTGGTTATGCATTACCAGGCTATCCTGTACGTTCTCTCTTCTCATTGAACTTTGCAGGATTAAATCAAGACGGTCTTCCTACATTCAAGAAGAATGATGGTTCTGTTCTTCCATTGGATGAAATTAACTTCCAACAAAGAGAAGAATTGGAAGATATCTTGAAATACGAAGGACCTACTGATCCAACTATCACAGGTAGTTTCGGAAATACATTCTCATATTACGGATTTAAATTAAACTTGTTCTTGACTTACTCATTCGGTAATGTTATTCGTTTAGACCCGGTATTCCGCGCTTCTTATGATGATATGACTGCACTGCCACGTGAATTCCAAAAACGTTGGGTAACACAAGGTGACGAAGCTTATACAGATATTCCTACAATTCCAGATTCAAGATTGGTGAACTTATACACCTCAACTGATATGAATAAGTTGTATAATGCTTATAACTATTCTACTGAACGTATTGCAAGTGGTGACTTCATCCGCTTGAAAGAAATCTCATTGAGCTATGACTTCCCTAAAGAATGGTTTGAAGGATACAAAGTAACCAACCTCGGATTGAAGTTCCAAGCAACTAATATTTGCTTACTCTATGCAGACAAGAAATTGAATGGACAAGACCCCGAATTCTTTAACACCGGTGGGGTGGCTATGCCTGTACCAAAACAATTTACTTTCACAGTGCGTTTAGGACTATAATTTTGATTCAACCCTATTGAAAGAAAATGAATATGAAAAAAATAATTATTTATAGCTTGTTGACCTTGGTGGGCTTTGGATTCGCTTCTTGCGACCCACTGGATAAATTGCCTGACCAACGCGCTGAAATAGATACTCAAGACAAGGTGCGTCAATTGCTGACTACAGCATACACACAAGGTGACTATGCTTTGTTGTGCGAACTCAGTTCTGACCAAATGATCGATAACAATGCTTATCGTAAATTGACAGAAGCAGCTGCTGATGAATTTCACAATGAAGTGTTCCAATGGAAAGATGTAGTGAGCAACACTGCACAAGACTCTCCTCAATACTTCTGGCAAAGTGCTTATGCTGCTATTGCTGCTGCTAATGCTGCTTTGGATGCTATTGAAAAACTTGAAGAAGCTGACCCAACCTTAGATATGTCAGCTGAAAGAGCTGAAGCTTATTTGACACGTGCTTATCACCACTTCATCTTGGTGAACGTGTTCGGTCAAGCTTATATCAACGATGACCAAACTGACTTGGGCGTACCTTATGCCGAAAAACCTGAAACTACTGTTTATGGTGACTATGTGCGCCTCACAGTGCCTCAAGTTTATGCTAAAATTAAAACTGACTTGGAAGAAGGTTTGAAGTATGTAAATGATGGACTTTATTCTGTACCTAAATATCACTTCAATGAAAAAGCTGCTTATGCTTTCGCTGCACGCTTCTATTTGTATATGCGTAATTATGACAAGGTAATTGAATGTGCTAATAGAGTATTAGGAGGTTCTCCTCAAGTAGCATTAACATTGTTACGTGATGCAGCCTATATCAAGGAAAATACTACTTATCCTGATAATGAGTTGTATGAATGGATTAATGTGGACAGAAACTTCACATTGTTTATCCTACCTACTTATTCTAACTTTACACTTATGTTCTTCTACCCAAGATATGGTGTAAACGGACCTGCACAATCTGCTACTTTCCAATCTTCTGGACCTAACTGGGAAAATCGTTTCCCTGGATTCACTGGATGGAGTTTTGGAGCTAACTATGGTGCTCTTTGTGCTAAGGCTTACTACTTATTCGAATATTCTGATAAGATTGCCGGTATTGGTATGTACCACCGTGTTCGTGCTGAGTTCACCACTAACGAAACTCTGTTATGCCTTGCTGAAGCACTTGTGTATAAAGGACAAACTGAATTGGCTCGCCAATATATGGAGGCTTGGACTAAATCTAACACAATCGAAAAACCTTTGACCAATGTACAAATCGAAACTATGTATAGTGGTTCAATGGACTTTGTGGATGATTTAAGTTATGCATCTGATATGGGTAATACGCAATTTAATGCTTTGACTCCATTGCAAAAGGCTATGATACGTTGTATCTTGCACTTCCGTCGTATTGAAACAATTCATGATGGATTGCGTTGGTTTGATATTAAACGTTATGGTATTGAAATTACTCACGATATCGCTAAAGTAGGTGAAGTTACTTTGAGATGGAATGACCCACGTCGTGCTATTCAGTTGCCACAAGACGTTATCACTGCTGGTATTGAAGCTAACCCACGTGAAACTGAAAATGCAGGAACAGGAATGATGATACCTTCGGAGGACGGGCCGGTAGAGCACATGTTTGTGATTCCTACTCACAAGTTTAAGAAATTGGAAGACCTTGTTTCTACTACTATTAAATAGTGAGGTGCAACTAAAGTGAAATTCTAATTGAATTGTATAAAAAATGAGATATATGAAAAAGAGTTTGATTTTATTAGGTAGTTTGTTTGTTTTGGCTCTTTCTTCTTGTCAAGAAGAGGCATTAGAACCAAAACTGTTCGATACCAAGGCACCAAGTTATGACTCAACATTAGCTACAGCGCCATTTGATAAATATCTGTATGATACATATGTAAAAGAGTATAACGTTAGCTTCTTGTACAGAATGAATGATGTTGGCTCTAACTTGTCTTACAACTTGGTTCCTGCTAAGTATGAGAAATCTGTACAATTGGCAGTTTTGACCAAATACCTCTGGTTTGACGTGTACAAAACAGTTGTTGCTCCTGATTTCTTGAAAAAGTACGGACCTCGCATCCTTTACATTGTTGGATCTCCTGCTTATAACCCAGAGCAAGGTACTGAAACTTTGGGTACTGCAGAAGGTGGTATTAAGGTAACGTTGTATAAAGTGAATTCTATGCAACCTACAAATATTGCCCACTTGAATGAATTCTTCTTCCACACAATGCACCATGAGTTTGCGCACATCTTGCACCAAACTAAGTCTTATCCAAAAGAATATGATGCAATCTCTGCTGGTAAGTATAGCCCAACTGGATGGCAAAACCGTCCGCTTGCTGAAGCTAATGGATTGGGATTTGTTACTTCCTATGCTGGTATGGAAGCGCGTGAAGACTTTGTAGAAGTAATCTCTTGTTACATCACTGAAACACAAGCTGATTGGGATGCTATGCTCAAACGTGCTGATGCTGGTAAAGTGAGTGATACTGAAACTGGAAAGGACATAATTCTTCGTAAGTTCGACATGGCTAAAAACTGGTTAGCTACTGCTTGGAACATTGACATTGAAGAATTGCGGACCGAGGTACAAAACCGTCAAAATCAATTAAGAGGTGACAAAGACTTCTTTATTCAATTGATGACTGAAGCAGGTTTTGGTGATGATAGATTTGTAAATGAATAATTCCTCAAAAATAAATGAATATGAAAAAAGGATTATATGTAATTGCGCTGGCTTTGATTCCGGTATTCTTTTCGGCTTGCCAAGAAGAAAAGGATCCGTTCGGAGGTAAACTACCTTCTGAACGTATGGAGGCTGCGCTTAATAAATTGGATTCTACATTGCTGTCTGCGCCTTATGGATGGGAAATGCAGTATTTCGCTAAAGCAAACACAGCAGGATATCCATTGTTGTTAAAGTTCTCTGATAACTCACAAGTGGTAGTTGCTGCTAAAAACAGAAATACATACAGAACGTATAAAGAAGCTACCAGTTACTATGATGTTCGTGAAGGTAATGGAGCTATGCTCACATTTGAAACCTACAACGAAGTATTCCACTCTTTCGCTAATCCTGAAAACCCAGCTGGTAAAGGACAAGAAGGAGACTATGAGTTCTATGTAGATGCTCAAGGATATTCTCAAAGTGGTGATACTCTTATTCTCAAAGGTAAGAAACGTAGTGCTAGTATCATTTTGGTTAAGTTGAGCGAAGAATGGCAAAATTGGGAAGACTACTTTAACGAATTGACAAGAGTAGATAATCTTACTTTTGCTGGTAATACTGGTACTACTTATGCTTTGAAATTAGACGGAGCTGGTCCTAATGTCACTTATAATGAATTTGTATTTCAGGAAGAAGATAATACATACGGATTTATCTTGACTCCGAAAGGACTCCGTCTCTATAATGGTTATACTCGCAATGAAAAAACAGCTTATAACTTTGTGTTAGATAACCCTAAAGCTCCGAATAAATTTGTATGTATCGATCCTGATGTTGATGCCACTATTGAACCTCGTTATAGCCCTATCAAGGTTTTCCAAAACACAGTATCTTCTGTTCGAGAAATATGGGGCATTGATATGAATAATACTGGTACTTCGTTTGCTACTGCTCTGAACGCTGTTAAAGACGCTCTTGTTGCTAGTGGAGCTTCATTGGCTGAAATGGACTTGTTGTATGTTTCTGAAACTTCTAAGCCTGCTTTACGCGTTAGATACCGTGTGGCTGGTCGTGAGTATGAAGCACGTATCTTCTTTGAATATACATTTACTCCACGTACAAACCCAACAAGTGTGGAAATTGCTTATTCATCTGTTAGTGAAGATGGAATTGCTTTCCTAAAACGTATTGGTAATGGTGATCAACAAGCTGGACTTGCTATGATTAAGGCAATGTTTGAACATCGTTATGATGTAGCATGTTCTGTTGGTGGTGCGTTTAATCCTTCAAGCTTGATCTTTACAAGCAAAGAGGATGCTAATCTCAACTTTGTTATTAAGAAAAAGGCTTTTTAATAAAAACGTAAAAACGAAATTATGATGAAAAGAATATTTATGGGTATGGCATGTGTGATGACTGTTGTGAGTCTTTTCGCACAAGCATTACCTCAAAAGGTTCAAGGAAGACCTGAACATAGAAATACAGATATGTATAAGGTTCAAGTCGGAGCTAAAGCACAATTGCCACAGGAAAAAAGCCAATTTTCTTTGCCGAGCAATTATCTACGTGCAGAAGCTGAGTTGACTGAAGTGAGTAAAAAACCGCTTGAAAAATTCCAGGCGGTTGCTTATAAAGCTCCTCAAGCAGGTGAAACTAAAGCTTTCTATTGGAAACCGGAAGGTACATATTTCCTCGGTGTAAGCCGTAATGGAGATTTTAACTACAAAGGCATCATCGGTGTTTGGGTAGATGAAAATACTCCTGCATGGGTGTTCCAAGGTAGAAGTGAAAACTATACTAGCTTGTTGTATAAAACTTATATTTCTCACCGCTTGCCGGATAACTATTTCACAGATCCTGTGACGGGTAACTGGCATGATACTTTGGTAACTAATATTCGTGGTAGTGTACAAACAACGTATAGTTACGATATGCCTTTCTTGACTGTAGAAGGCGAACAAAAGGATACATTCGTATTGAATGCTACTCATAAGAATGCTGCGATGTTAGAGTTAGATCGTAATTATATGCCGCCATTAACTTTAGCAGGTGCTGAATGTCCTTATCCTAACCACCAAGACTTTATGTGGCCGATGACAAATGCATTGACACAAGATTGTAATCTGGGTCAGTTGACGCTCTCTAAACCTTATAGTGTACAACCTTTGCAATACTTCATGGGTACTACTGATGTTACTGTGGATGAAGCTGGCACAGAAAAAACTATCACCCCTGATGGTATTCTCGTAGCATTTGAAAAACCACAATCAATTCTTTATGTGAAGGATATTACCTTGCAATTGGAAGCTTACAACGTAACTGCCGGTAAAGCTGCTGTTAAAGCTCCTGAAATGGCTGATACTGACACCTTGTGGCTGACTGTTGAAAACCAAATGGGTGCTATAATTGCTGAATCATATGCTACTAAAGACAACTTGACTCCTGTAATGTCAGGAAGAAATGTAGTGTCTGCTATGTTGCAATTCAACTTCCTTAATGATACAACTGTTTATGGTGAACAACTCTCTGTTGGCTTCAATGTAAATGAAGCATTCAAGGTTAGAGTTACTGGTATGAGCAAGTGTTCTGGAGACTTCTCTGTAGTTGTGGCTAATGCTCCTTATGGAACTAATGCTTATGTTGTGGCTGATGACAACCAATTGTATCAATATGCTCAAGTGGAACCTATGTTAATGTTAAATGGTTTGTTCCCTACATTGCTTGATGCCTATACTGATGTTAATGATACTTTGGTGTTGTCTCCGGTAGAAATGGCAGATGGTTCTTTCAAGAATGTTGCTATCTATAGCCAATATGCTGATATTGATAACCTCGTACCTGCTGTTTACAGTTACTGTTATCCTGTGGATACTGTAAAACAAGTTTCTAATTGGGTGTACACTGCTCCTGATTGGCTCACTTGGGGATTCAGCGATGCAGATTGGCAAGGTGAAGAATATTCTGATATTATTACTGTATATTTCTCTGCTGAAGATCTTCCAGAAGGACAAGAGTTCAGAGATGGAACAGTTACAATATCTTTCTGCGGACGTTCTAAGTCTTATTATGTTTACCAAGGTAAGCAACCTGCAGATCAAGCTGCTGGTGGCATGACTGACTTGTCTAATGGTTTGGCTCAAAATGTGAAGATTAGTTCTTTGAGCAATGCATTTGCTCTTACATATCCGGCTGAATTTACACAAGTGGAAGTTTATACTGTTTCTGGTGCTAAAGTTTCTACTTACCAACTTTCAAACAGTGGCTCTATGATGATTGATAATTCATCTTTGAGCAATGGTGTTTACATCTTCCGTTTTGTTGGTGAAGGTAATGCAGTAATTCGTGCGATGAAGTAATCTGTATATATATACATGAAAAAGAGCCGTTGGATAATCTCAACGGCTCTTTTTTAATATTCCCTGATAGAGCATTTGTTATAGATACTTTTTTAGGGAAATTATCTTGCCCTAAGTCTTTGTTTATGTGTCCGTATTGATGTTTGTTTGGGTGGTTTTTTTTCATTATTTTTGCAAGTCTATTTTATATTGATTATTAATATTTAAATTTATTGTATATGGCTTCACAGGATGATGTTTTTAAGAAGTTGGTAGCTCATTGTAAGGAGTATGGTTTTGTTTTCCCTTCAAGTGAAATCTATGATGGATTAGGCGCTGTTTATGACTATGGTCAAAATGGGGTTGAGTTGAAGAATAACATTAAGCGTTATTGGTGGGATAGCATGACTCTTTTGCATGAGAATGTTGTAGGGATAGACTCCGCTATTTTTATGCATCCAACTACTTGGAAAGCGAGTGGCCATGTTGATGCCTTTAATGACCCATTGATTGATAATCGCGATAGTAAAAAACGTTATAGAGCTGACGTCTTGATTGAAGATTTATTGGCGAAGTATGATGATAAGATTGAGAAGGAAGTTGAAAAAGCTGCTAAACGTTTTGGTGATAAGTTTGATGCTGAGATGTTTCGTCAGACTAACCCTCGTGTGTTGGAAAATCAAAAGAAGCGTGATGAACTTCACCAACGTTTTGTATGTGCCATGGAAAATAATGATTTGGAAGAATTGAAGCAAATCATTGTGGATTATGAGGTGGTGTGTCCAATCAGTGGTACTAAAAACTGGACTGATGTGCGTCAGTTTAACCTCATGTTCAGTACTGAAATGGGTTCTACTGCTGATGGGGCAACGAAGATTTACCTACGTCCTGAGACAGCGCAAGGTATATTTGTTAATTTCTTGAATGTTCAGAAAACGGGTCGCATGAAAGTTCCTTTTGGAATTGCTCAGATTGGTAAAGCATTCCGCAATGAGATTGTGGCTAGACAATTTATTTTCCGTATGCGTGAATTTGAACAAATGGAAATGCAGTTCTTTGTCCGTCCGGGTGAAGAAATGAAATGGTTTGAATACTGGAAGTCTTACCGCATGAATTGGCATAAAGCTCTTGGTTTTGGAGAAAATAAGTATCGTTTCCATGACCACGATAAATTAGCTCATTACGCTAATGCTGCTACTGATATTGAGTTTGAAATGCCATTTGGTTTTAAAGAGGTGGAAGGTATTCATAGTCGTACTAATTTTGACTTAAGCCAACATGCTAAATACTCTGGTAAGAAGATTGAATATTTTGATCCAGAATTGAATGAATCTTACACTCCGTATGTGATTGAAACTTCTATTGGGGTTGATCGTATGTTCTTGTCTGTAATGGCTTCTGCTTATTGTGAAGAGACTTTGGAGAATGGAGAAAATCGTGTCGTTTTACGCCTGCCTGCTGTATTGGCTCCTGTTAAGGTGTGCGTGATGCCTTTGGTGAAAAAAGATGGTCTTCCAGAAAAGGCACGTGAGATTATGGATGATCTTAAGTTCAGCTTCCGTTGTGCTTATGATGAGAAAGATTCCATCGGTAAACGTTATCGTCGTCAAGATGCTGTGGGTACACCATTCTGTGTGACTGTTGACCATGACACTCTCACTGATGGTTGTGTAACTGTACGTCATCGTGATAGTATGCAACAAGACCGTGTTAAGATTAGCGATCTGCATGCTATGATTGCTGCTGAGGTTGATATGCGTAATTTGTTTAGAAAAATTGTAGAAGAATAATGGCTAAAAAAACTACCGAAAAGGAAGCGGTGTGCGGCTTTTGTGGACGTAAGGAAAGTGAAGTGCCTCTACTCTTTAGGGGATATATTGATGCATGTATATGCAGTGATTGCATTGAGTATGCAAACTCGTTGATTCATAAGGATGCTCCGAAAAAACAGGCTGAAAAAATAGACATTACTTCGCTGCCTAAACCCAATGAAATCAAAGAGTATCTTGATCAATATGTCATAGGTCAAGATGCTGCTAAACGATATTTATCTGTGGCTGTGTACAATCATTATAAACGGTTGGCATGTGTAGGTGATGATAATGCCGTGGAGATTGACAAGTCAAATATCATCATGGTTGGACATACAGGTACGGGTAAAACGCTCTTGGCTAAGACCATTGCAAAGAAACTCTCTGTGCCTTTCACAATCGTTGATGCTACTGTCTTGACGGAGGCTGGTTATGTGGGCGAGGATATTGAGAGTGTTTTGACACGCTTGCTGCAGGTTGCCGACTATAAGGTGGAAGAGGCAGAACGGGGGATAGTCTTTATTGATGAAATTGACAAGATAGCTCGTAAAGGAGATAATCCGAGCATCACGCGTGACGTAAGTGGAGAAGGAGTTCAGCAAGGTCTCTTAAAGTTGTTAGAGGGAAGCATAGTGAATGTTCCACCACAAGGTGGTCGTAAACATCCTGACCAAAAGATGATTGCGGTTAACACTCAGAATATCTTGTTTATTTGTGGGGGAGCATTTGATGGTATAGAACGTCGTATTGCTTCTCGATTGAATACACACACGGTCGGTTATACCTCTGTACAAAATGTACATAAAATTGATGCAGACAATCTATTACAATACATCACGCCACAAGATTTAAAGAGTTTTGGCTTGATCCCTGAAATCATTGGTCGTCTCCCGGTTCTCAGCTATTTAGAACCCTTGGATAGGACTGCTTTGAAGCGTATCCTTACTGAACCTAAAAATGCTATTGTCAAGCAGTATGAACGATTGTTTGAGATGGATGGTGTTAAGTTATCCTTTTCAGAGGAAGTCTTAGACTATATCGTTGATAAGGCTATCGAGTTTAAATTAGGTGCACGTGGATTGCGCTCTATTGCCGAAGCTATTATGACTGATCTAATGTATGAAATTCCTTCATCCGACCTTCAACAATATGTACTTACATTAGAGTATGCTAAAGCGAAAATAGAAAAACTAAACTTTGCTTTGTAATGCAGGAAGATTGGAAATCTAAATTAGGGGCTCTCCTTGACACACCGATACAGGAAGAAGCACCCATTCAAGAGCCCGTAAAGGCTGAAATGGAACGTCAATTATTGCGTGTAGAGATGGAAAAACGTAATGGGAAACCCGCAACAATTGTAAGTGGGTTCACGTGGGATGACGTTCAGATTAAGGAATTAGCCAAGGAACTAAAAGTCACATGTAGCACAGGAGGTTCTGTGCGAGGTGGAGAAATCTTGATTCAAGGTGACATGCGTCAAAAGGTAGCTGTGTTCTTGGAACAAAAAGGACACAAGGTGAAACGTATTAATTTCTAATCAATAGTTCGGAGATTATGCCCCTGTCAGTCTATAAAGCATCGGCTGGATCTGGTAAGACATATACCCTTGTTAGAGAGTATATCCGGATGCTTTTTGAAGATACAGATGATAGGTCCTATAGGCGTATTCTTGCTGTTACTTTCACACACAAGGCTACCA
Source organism: Paludibacteraceae bacterium (assembly GCA_017647145.1). GTDB lineage: Bacteria > Bacteroidota > Bacteroidia > Bacteroidales > Paludibacteraceae > Gallipaludibacter. Next base: position 61,729 of record JAGCLD010000004.1, on the reverse strand, counting down.
ATGAGATGAAGCAACGCTTGATTCAGCAACTTTATAAGTTGTCCAAGGGTGAAGCTTCGCCTTATCGAGCTGAGTTATGTGCAACCTTCAATATGGATGAATGGACGGTTAATGAGCGGGCAGGGCGTCTGTTGATTGGCATTCTTCAAGACTATTCATCTTTCTCTATCAGCACCATTGATAGTTTTTTCCAGCGTATCGTTCGTGCTTTTGCTCGAGAGATAGGTCTGTCGGGTTCCTACAGTGTTTATCTTGACACGGAGGCGTTGTTGCAACAGGCCATTGATGTGATGTTTTCTGACTTGAAAGAAAACACTCCACTCTTTAAATGGCTGATACAATACACCAAGGAAAATATTCAGGAAGGCAAATCATGGAACATCCGAAACGATATTGAGAACTTGGGAAAACAACTTTTTGCTGAACAGTACTTACGTAACAACTCACAAAATAAATCAATAGAGAAGTCCCATTTGTCAGCATTTAAGAAAGCGCTTCTTGCAAAAAAAAACTCGCTTGAATCTTCCCTTCATGACTTGGCTTATCAAGCCCTAAGGATTTTAGACAATGCTGGATTGCAAACCACTCATTTCAAGGGTGGAAGTCGTTCTGCAATGTCGCTGTTGAACAATTGGGCAAATGGCATCATCAAGCAACCTTCTAAATCCTTCTCTGCTTTCACCGATGGAGTTGACCAGTGTTATGCAAAGACTACTCCTGAGAATGTGAGGACGGCTATTCAAGGTATTTACGAGTCTCTTTTGCCAATATTAGAGAAACTAATTGCTTGGTGGGATGAATCCTATCGTTCTTATGAAACTGCGCTTACAATGCTCCAGCACCTCAATACAATGGGCATCTTAAGCGATATAGAACACCACCTTCGCACGCTTGCAAGCGAACAAAATATTTTGCCAATCAGTGATACAAATGTCCTCCTCCGTCGTATTATTGGAGAGAGTGACACTCCTTTCGTCTATGAGAAAATAGGGGTGCGCTACAAACATTTTATGCTTGATGAATTTCAAGATACATCTGCTATGCAGTGGGACAATTTCCGACCGCTTATCGAAGAAAGCCTCGGAAATGGACATAGTAATTTGGTGGTGGGTGATGTGAAGCAGAGTATTTATAGGTGGAGAAACTCTGATTGGACTTTACTCAACACGCGTATTCAGCAAGATATTCCGGCTTCTGTAGAGGCGAAATTGCCTAACAATTATAGAAGTGGAGAAAACATCGTTGAATTCAACAATCGTTTTTTCAAGGAAGCCGTGAACCTTATTACTGACTACTTGCAGCATGAATACCCGCAGAAAGGATTGGAAGATACCCTCCAAAAGGCCTATGAAACTATTCGTCAAACACCGGTTGAAGCGAATGTCAATAAGGGCTATGTGCAAATCATACAACAAGCCAAAGATGACACACTCAATTATCACGCTTGGGCTACGGAAAAGGCACTTCAGCGGGTAAACACACTCCTAAATCAAGGTGTACAACCACGAGATATAACTCTATTGGTTAGAAACAACATAGATGCACAACACATCACATCGGCTCTTTTACAACAAGGTCATCGTGTAGTCTCAAATGAAGGTCTCTGTGTTAATAATGCACTTGGAGTACGATTGTTGGTCAATAGTTTACTCCTGCACTTAGACCAAGAATCTACGATTCGCTATGTTGCCCTCAACTATTACTATCTGAAGTGTCAAGGCACACCCACTGACGAAGCAATCACTCGTGCCAGCAAGGCGCAAAAATCACTTCTCTTTACAGATGATGAGCGGACAAAATATGCGGAAATAAGCAAACTATCGCTTTGTGACCGCATACAACAACTCATCTCATTCTTCCAATTAGGCGACATTCAGGGAGAAGAAATCTTTTTGCAATGTTTCTTAGACTGCGTATTCCAATATGTCAACGATAATAATGCTGATATAAGGGGATTCATTGAATGGTGGGAGAAAGTGGGGAAAAACAAAACAGTACCTTGTCCCAATGTGGACGACGCAATAAATGTGATGACAATACATCAGTCTAAAGGTCTTGAGTTTGAGCATGTCATCATTCCATTTGTGTGGAGCATCAAGGTTATGCAGGGTGACATCCTGTGGTGTCAAAATCCAAATAAAACCGATGAATCACAACCACAACTACTGCCCATCTCATCAAAAGAAAATCTGGTTAACACGGACTTCGCGGATATTTATCTGGCGGAAAAACTCAATATATTGATAGATAATCTCAATCTTCTCTATGTGGCATTCACACGTGCAGTCCAAGGTCTCTATTGTATGACGCCTTACAAGGAACAGGGAAAAATTAATAGCACTGCACAATTACTCTGTGCTTACCTCAATAACCATCAAGAACAACTCACAGAAGCAGATGACTCAACCATCTATCAAGAGGGTATAGAAGACCTCTCTCAATGCCTTCCTGCCCAATCCCTTAAGAATCCATCCGAGGTCCTTGGATTTCAGTATCATGCTATCTCAGACCGACTGAAGATAAAAAACACCTTCGTACCTCACCAACTCAACAAACCCCTACACGAAGACAGAAGAAGACTGGGAATCATTATGCACGACATCCTCAAGAATATTCACTATGAAGAGGACTTCAACTCTGCTGTTCAGGTTGCTCTGTGTGAAGGAAGAATTAGTGCAGATGAAACAGAGGTCATCCGACAAGAACTTGATCGATTCAGAAAAATGGTGCAATCGGAAGACTGGTTTGACAAGAAGTACATCGTTCACAATGAAGCTTCCATTCTTTTGCCAAATGGGCTCACGCGTCGTCCTGACAGGCTAATGATTGATCCAAATGAAAGAAAAGCAATTGTCATTGACTATAAATTCGGCGAACTCATCGACGACAAATACACCTCACAAGTCAAAGACTATATGAACTATATCACTCAAATGGGTTATCAGTGTCAAGGCTATCTTTGTTATGTCGAAATCGGTAAAATTATTACCATCTAAACCCTTTCCCTCCTTCCTACCCACCCCTGACCTAGCATCGCAGGTCCATCTAGGGACAACTCTGGAATCACTAGATGGGAATTAGATACAAAACAGATAGGAACTAGATAGGAACTAGATACCATCAAGATACTTTAACAGCTCTTTTGCCATACATCCATAATCGCAAGTATAAATACTTGTAAGTAAATTTATTTCTACACGTATAACGTCATTTTTTTATACGTAAAAATGTCAACATGTCAATTCGTAATACATAAAACACTTTTATGACATCAATCCTGTCCGGAGTAACTTTTAATTTTGCTGAATGATTATTGTGTGAAACCCTAAATAATTATTACATATGAAGAAAATATTCTTAACCCTCTCTTTGCTCACGATGAGTGTTATGCTCTATGCAGCAAGCCCAATCTTTGTTGACTTTGACTCTTCATCTCTTCCTGAAGGATGGACATCAACAGGAGTAACTTTTAAAAAAGATAACGGTAGTACACGCGCAGCAATGGGTGCAAAAGCTACTATGACGACAGCACCTATCAACAACCCGACGCAGATTGCATATAAACATAGGGGAAGTGGTAGTAACAAAACCCTCACTGTTGAAAAATCCATAGACAATGGACAAACATGGACTGAGATAGGTAGTGTGAAGGTATCCTCTTCATCTACTTATGGGTCAGCTACCCATGTCATCAATGAATCTACTACTTCGGGAGTGCTCATCCGATTCACATGTAGCAGTGCAACGATCTTTGTGGATGATATTGAGATTGCTTATGTAAATCTTGCACAAGAACCTACAAAGCAAGCCTCTCTCTCCATCTCTGACATAAAAGGAAATACCCTTACGCTCAATGTGGAAAAAGGCGATGGAGAAGGACGCTTGGTAGTTTATCAAAAAGGTGATGAATGTTCCTTTGTTCCAGAAGATGGAGTGGCTTATGTGGGCAATTTCCCGAAAACATTGGAAGATGGCACTGTCTTGGTAGCTTCCGATAATGCAGCAACACTTTCGGTATCCGGATTACTACCCGGAGAAACATATTCTTTTGTGGCATATGAGTATAATGGTGTAAACGATAATAGAAACTATCTTACTACATCGCCGGCTACTCTCAAGGCTACTACACTGACGGTGCCTTCCATCACACCGGAAGTCAATTCCATAGCCTTCAAGAATGTAAAGACAGGTGAATCAAAAGTTCTCACCTTGAGTATTACTACTAAATTCTTAACTCCGGCTACGGGAAAAATATCTCTAACAAGCACTTCCAACACCTTCAGTCTGAGCAATGACGGAACTACTTATGCGCAAACCATAGAACTGCCTTATGCAGATGCTGCCTTGACAAGCACTATACATGTGAAATTTGCTCCTACATATTTAAGCGACTATAACGCCACTATCAATATATCTGGTGGAAACGCTCAATCAACTGTCACACTCACAGGTAGAGGTGCAGAAACATCAGTTACCGAGTATTATCTTGCTCCTGACGGAAATGATGCAGGAGATGGTAGTTTTACGCAACCTTGGATGAATCTTCAACATGCCGTTAATCAAGCAAAACCAGGTGACGTCATCATTTGTAGAGGTGGACGATATAAATTCACAACACGAGATAGTAGTGGAAAACTCACTGTGCGCATTAAGACTTCAGGAACAGCCGATGCTCCAATCACAATCCGTAACTATGAAGGCGAAACCCCTATCTTTGACTTTGAACAACAGTTGTTGGATTGTAATCGTAGCACAGCCAATGTGGGTGATAGAGGCATTTTGCTAACAGGTAACTATTGGCATCTGTATGGCCTACACATTATGCATGCAGCAGACAATGCTATCAAACTCGAAGGTAGTCACAATCGCATCGAACGATGTGAGTTCAGCTACAATCTTGATACAGGAATCCAATTAGGATTCGGACACAACTTTGCTGATAGTGGATTGGGTAGTAAAAATGATGGTAGCTTCTGCGCTTATAATGATATTATTGACTGTGATAGTCACCACAACTGCGACTATGATAGTAATTATGGTAGTGATGCCGATGGATTTGCTTGTAAAATGCATAATGGAAAAGGTAATAGATTTATCCGTTGCCGTGCTTGGCGCAATAGTGATGATGCTTGGGATTTATATGAAACCGACTTTGACGTGACACTCATAGAGTGCTGGGCATGGGAATCTGGTAATGCAGAAGACCACTTGTGGGTAAAAGAATACTTTGATTCAGGACATGGATTTTCCGGTAATGGTAATGGTATAAAATTAGGAGGTAATGGAACGGGTGGTAGTTCTGAGGGCGTGCATTATGCCTACAACTGTATTGCCTTTGGATGTGATAAGAGCGGAAGTACAAAAGGATTTGACTGCAATAGTCACAAAGGTGGACATGTCATCATCGGTGGATTGGCATTCGACAATGGATACGACTTTATGTTTGAATCAGGTGGAGGTTCTAATTCAGAGTTTTATAATAATGTATGTTTCGGAAGACAAGAGATTCTTGTAGGAAGCGAAAGTAACAATGCTTATTTGGGTAATGCAGAACAAGGAAAAACTTTCTACAAAAACTTAGTGAGCAACTTCAGTCGTAGCGACTATGAGAGTCTTAGTGAGACAGATGCTATAGCTCCCCGTGGTACAGATGGAAGTATGCCTCCAAGGTTCGGACGTTTGAAGAGTGGAAGTAAACTAGTGGATGCAGGACTCAACAAGCCGGTCCCTTATACGGATGAATTTCCATTCCTATACCAACCTATTTATGGCGCAGCACGAGACCTTGGTCCTTATGAATTGGTTGAAGGAGGAGTGAGTACAGACATACAGACCATCATGAATCATGAGGCTACTACATCACTAGAGGTAATGCAAGGACAATACTCTGGAGAGGCTATCTTGAAGATGAGTTCTGCTATTGCGGCTACTGTACGTGTGAGTGTATGTGACTTGAATGGTAAGATCATTATGATGGCATATAGTGGTACAATCGAACAAGGAGCTGATTACTATTTACCAATCAATACAACATCTCTACCTCAAGGAGTGTATGTTGTGATGATGAACAATGGCCAAGAACGCATAGCGCGTAAAATGGTAGTAAATCTGTAAAAGTAAGCATAGTCACATTGTCAGGGAGAGTGACCCTCTCCCTGACCTATAAATATAAATCAAGAATGAAAAAAATTACATTTTGTTTGTCATTATGTCTATTAGTCTTTGCACAACTGAATGCAAAAGTCTATTATCTTGCTCCAAATGGAAATGATATAAGTGACGGACTCACATGGGAAACAGCCTGGGCCACTCCCGCAAAGGTAGCCACTACACTACAAGCAGGCGATACATGTTGGACGAAAGGAGGAACTTACACCGTGCATGCTACTATCAAAGCCAAAAACGATGGTACGCAACAACAACCCGTATGTTGGTTTGCAGTGAAAGGAGAATTACCCGTTTTTGATTGTTCGTCTTTTAGGAATTATGGTTCAGAAAACTCTACATATAGAGGGCTTGACCTAAGACGAAACTATTGGCATGTTAGAGGAATGAAAATCTACAAGGCTGGACACAATGGTATTATCATTGCTGGAGAAAACATCATAGTGGAAGGTTGTATCATAGAGCAATGTGGTCACGACGGTATTTCTATCGGAAGTGGTTCTGTCAATGCTTTAGTGCTCAACTGTGATAGTTATCGCAATGCTGATACGGGTAACAAAGGAGAAAACGGTGATGGATTTGCAGCCAAAGAAGGTATAGGTACAGTCTTTAGAGGATGTAGAGCATGGGAGAATGTAGATGATGGTTGGGATGTCTATGGCGGGAGTGAGCCCGTGTTGATTGATAGTTGCTGGTCATTTGGCAATGGACAAAACTTTTGGCAGGACTATATATCTACTTTTCAAGGAGATGGTAATGGCTTTAAATTAGGTGGTGGAGGAGGTGTAGATGGCAATGCTCCCAATGTAGTGCTCAATAGCTTTGCTTTCAACAATGTGAGCAAAGGCTTTGACCAGAATCATAATGCATGGGGAGTTACATGCATCAACTGTACAGGCTACAATAACAATGGAATAGGTAACTTTGCTTTTGCAGAAGTACCCACCATGGGACAACATGTAATGATTAATAATCTCTCTTATGCCGGTACAGGACAAAGCATTGCTGTCGGAAGTATTGAAACAACAAATAGTTGGAACATGGGACTTGCCTTTACGGCTGATATGTTTGAGAGTCTTAATTGCGAAGATGCTAAATTGCCTCGCGATGAGAATTACCGTCTCAGTGATCCACGTATAGAAAAGCTATTCCAACTCAAAAGTAATAATCCGGCTATCAACAAGGGGACTGTACAGACATCTATACGTCTTAAACCTAATTTTGCATTGTCGTATTATGGTGCTGCACCCGACTTAGGGGCTAAAGAATATGTAGAAGGTTCGCTCACTCAACCCGAACCAGAAGAGGGAAAACCTGATGTACCAGGTTCCGGTGAAAATCGTCCTGATGGTGAATGTACGGATATTATCATGCATACAGAAGAATTGAGTATAAAGAAGAAGACTACTACACTTATGTGGGGACCTTTCCCTTTGGCAAAAGGATGTACAGCCTCAATGGATATGAAGGCAGTGGGTAGTTCTTCTGCAGCTGTGGTTGTGGAGTTCTCCGCCGATGGAATTACATGGACACAAGTTGGGACACAAGTAAAGAATGGTTCAAGTGGAAGTTACAAACCGCATCTGGTGAATCTTAATAGTGATACGGCTCCATGGGGACCCTCTATTTATGTACGTCTTAACAATAAAACCAATAACGATGCTTATGTGAAGAATTTGCTTATATCCGCTCAACTATATAATCCTTCACAGACTTCTGTGGAATCGACAGAGGATGAACTTTTGAAGGTCAATTATTATGATTTATTCGGGCGAGTACTTACGAAACCATGCTCAGGACTACTCCTCAAGCATAGCATATATCGCTCAGGTAAAACCACAGTAGAAAAGGTGTTATATTACTAAATAGTAGAGTTGCTGTCCTGTGTTGTAGGAAAATAATAAGATTCTGTAGATAAAACGGGAACTAACATTGCTTTTCAATAGAAAAATATATACCTTTGCAACGAACAAAAAACATTGAATTATGGCATTAAACGTAAAAGAAGCAGGTAAAAAGTCAGTATCATTCCTGCAAGACTTCAAGGCTTTCGCAATGAAAGGCAATGTAATGGATATGGCAGTCGGTGTAATTATCGGTGGTGCTTTTGGTAAGATAGTTTCTTCTTTGGTGGCAGATGTTGTTATGCCATTGATTGGACTTATCGTTGGTGGTGTGAACTTCACTGACCTTAAATGGGTAATACGTCCAGAAGAGTTAAGCGAAACCGGTGAGGTGCTTAAAGCAGCAGCTACGCTTAACTATGGCAACTTCCTACAAGTAACATTCGACTTCTTGATTATTGCATTCTCTATCTTTGCAGTGATTCGCGTGTTGGGTAACCTCAGCCGTAAGAAAGAAGCAGTTCCTGCTCCAGCACCAGCTCCTCCAGCACCAAGCAAAGAAGAAGTGTTGCTTACAGAGATTCGTGACTTATTAAAAGAAAAGAAGTAGTCTTTTGACCGAACAGACAAGAAAAGGTTGGTGCTCCGACAACATCAACCTTTTTTGTTTGATTAAATGCGCCTAATCATTGCACTATGGTATATTGGCAATTGTTTTTCGCCTTTTTTAAGATAGGATTATTTGGCTTTGGTGGAGGATATGCTATCTTGTCGTTGATTCAGCATGAAATAGAACACTATGGCTGGATGACTCAGCAGGAGTTTACTGATATCATTGCTATATCTCAGATGACTCCAGGTCCTATAGGTATTAATAGTGCTACTTATGTGGGCTATACCGCTTCGGGTAGTGTGCTAGGTGCTGTGGTGGCAACGTTTGCTATTGTGCTACCTTCCTTTATGATTATGCTGGTGTTGTGCCGGCTTTATCTTCGCTTGAAGGGTAATGCCTATATAGAAGGTGCATTTGTTGGCTTACGTCCTGTAGTGGTTGGGTTGATTGCTTCAGCAGCATTGTTGTTGATGAATACAGACAACTTCATAGACTATAAGAGTTACATACTTTTTGCTCTGGCTTTGATAGGCATGTTCTTTAAAGTACATCCTATTCTGTTGATTATCCTTGCCGGATGTTTAGGCTTGGTACTTTATTGATACTCTACCGCTACACCTTTTTGGTATCCGATCATATTTTTATGCTATCCCCAAAGATATATTGGATACTGATATTTTTCAACAAGTCAAAGAACGCTTTGTTAGCCTACGCATGTATCGTAGGATAACACTGCAAATATACAACATCCGAAAATCGCACTGTTACGTTTCGTTACGTTTAGGGCGTTCCGTTACAATAAATAACGATACATTACATTATGTTGCTTTCCGTTTCTTGTTTATAACGACAACTATTACCTTCTCGCCACCACTTTCCGCCCAATGTGTGCCAAACGGTGTAGAATATTAGCGCCAACACGATGCTTATGCCCACTATGGCAAGTATGTGGAGATGTTTATTTTAACAACAAGATCAACAACATAATCCAACAAGTATTGCGCACGTAACGACACAACGAGCGCTCGAAGGGCATTGTAGCGAAATGGATGATTTTTGTTTAATTTTTATTGGTGTCTGATAAGAATAACAAAGACTATAAAAGTGTGTCTCAACCGCATTAAATCAGCGATTGAGACTCCATTTCTCTGCTTTATCGATTTTTATCGGATAGCAAATAAAAAACTATTTTTTTGCCCACTGCGCACGGATGCGCTTAGGAAGGTCGCTATACTTCATTCCAACCATCCATACAAGGCTACGTTGCATTGCAATAAAGCAAGCGATCATAATCACAACACCCCAGACATAATCAGTTGCTGAAGCGAGGTTGTTCTGTTCCAACCATACAATCAGTGCAACACTTATCAACAACTCTAACTCGGCAGTTACCATTCCTGGCGAGTAAAACTTTGGCAAGCGGAAGACCCTAATTGCCATCATATGCACAACACCTTCGAAAATGCCTAGCGTAGCCGTAACCAAGATAGGAATCACGCAGTCGTCGCAGAAGAATGGCACAAAAGTAAAGGCAATGAGCAGAATGCCTGTAGGGATACGGCTTGCTCGTTTAGTTTCGGCGGGCACATCCTGACCAATCATACTCGAAATGAGGTCGATGAAACCACCAGGATAGTGTCCTTCCTCCCACTCGTGGAGGATAAAGAGAAGATTGAAAACCATAACAAATTTCTGAATAACCGAGAGGTTGTCCAACAACGCACCTGCGAGTAGCAGAGCAAGTGAAATCACAGTGTAGATTTCGAGCGCATAGTGTTTGATAAACTTTTTCATATCTAACATTTTTTTAGTGTTATCGACGAAGTTTGGCAATGCCATTTTTAATTGAGAATGCTGTTGCTTCATACTCGGCAAAGCCGTAGCGCGTATCTCTATCTCTGAAAATAAGCACAGGCAAAAGAATCATCATAACAGCCACCAATGGGAATACAGCCAATGGAGCCCACCAATAGCATGTCGGGAAGTCGAAATGCTTGGCGATGTAGCAGAGGTAGTAAATACCAAATGGCACCATTGCAAAGAGTGCCGAAGCACAACCAGGACTATAGTAAGTGTGTAGTTTTCTATTTATTACGATGCAGTGCATAAATACCTGTACCATTGTGAAATAGGCAATAAAGATACCGAGCCACAGCACCTCATGGAAGATAAAACCACAGATGTAGAGCGGATATGCCAAGACGACATTTACGATAAAGGCACTTAGCTCGTTGAGGGGATATTTTCCAAAATCCTTTTTTTCGCCCATAAGTCCGATGTTCATCGCAGCAGGAAAGCCTCCTGGTAGGACATACTCCTCGAACTCATGGAGCAGGAGCAACATAAAGAATACAGCCATAAATCGCTGTGTAGGAACAAGTAGGTTGGCAAAAGTGCCCACAAGTATTGCCACAACAGCGAAGATAACACCCCCGACTGCTGGCCAATAACGCATATAACTTCGTAACATAATTAGATAGGTTTTAAGTTTATGCAAAATTAGCCTATTTTGTATGCTTGGCTGTTATCCTATATAAGCCGTTTATTATCTTTTCAATACTTAATTAAGATTTTTGTGGCGAATTAATGTGTTTTATATTATCTTTGCAATATGACACAGGTAAATCAAATTGCCATAGACACTCTTGCGGAGTTCAAGGATAAAACACTTATTTCGCACCCCGATTTTGCTATCAATCGAGGTGTTGAGGTTGCTGTGGCTATTGGGCGTGTGATGAAGACGGGCGAGCCGTACCGCTTTATGGAGAACCGCATCGTCAGGGTTTTGCGTGGTTTTATCCGTTTCTCTATCAATCTTCGTGAATATCGAATTGCGGAGGGCGAGGCACTTTATATTGGGCAAAACTCCGTGGTGGAGATTCTCGATTATGATACCAACTCGGTTGTCGATTTGTTGGGATTTACGCTCTCTACAGAGAATGAAAATATCAAAGAAGAGTACCTAGTTGGTCGTGAAAATGAGCCGTGGATAGAGGAGTATTTTCGGCTGATATATACAATTTCGGCTGTGCAACCATTCGATAGGCGAAGTGTTGAACATCTGTTGCTGTCACTGCACTATCGCATTGTGGATAACACGGCAAGTAGCCACTACACAAATGGGCGCAGAGAAGAACTATTCCGCCTGTTTATCGAGCAACTAAACACGCATCGTGGCAAGCACGATCTTTCTTTTTACGCTAAGCGGATGTATATATCGCCCCAATACCTCAGCCGTTTGGCCTTTGAGGTGAGTGGTACAGTGGCGAGTGACTGGATAAATCGAGCTGTTACTCTGCAAGCAAAACTGCTTTTGCGCAGTTCAGCTCTTACAATCGAACAGATAGCCGAAGAGTTGAATTTCTCGACAACGCCTTATTTTTGTCGTCTGTTTAAGCGAGAAGTAGGAATGACACCTTCACAATATAGAACGATGCAAAAATAGGCTAGAGTCTCTCAACTGTTGCCTACCTCAATACTTATTGCGAGTTTCTCTACTAACCCAAAGGTACTTAAACTGCTTGTAAGCAATAGTTTTCCGTAGCCGGAGTCAAGCATTTAGTAGTAATATTCTATGGGTGTCTGATAAGACTTTTTGAAGTGAATAAAGATTAGGGCTGTTTTATATTAGCAGGAGTCAGTACTTTGTGGTTATGTTGTTTAAGTCAAACACACTAACCATGGGTGGATGTACTCATTTTATCAGGCAGTAACAAAAAAAGACATGGAAGCCATGTCTTTTTTTGTTATGTTATGTGAAGTGTTTTTGGTTATTCAAAGTCTTCATTGCCGAATATACTGGGTGATTGGTCAATGAGTCGTTGTATGGCCTTGTCAGTTTCTTCGGTTAGTTCTTGTTCTCCTTTGCGATAGTAGTACACTATGCCGTATGCTTCACAGTTGCATAATCTCTCGTAGGGTTTACACATGGCATAGTGTTCTTCTACTTGGTTCCATATGTCGAGGATGATGGTGTCGGCAGTTTCACGTAGTGCGTTGAGTTCTTCCCAATTTCTCATTGCTGTGGATTGATGGAGTTTCTGTGTTGCATGATACTCCTTGAATTGATCGTAGTGTACTTGTACTTTTGCTATTGTCGGATTGTAGATTGGGAATCCACCTTTACGTATTCTTTCGTTTTCTCCTTGTATGATATTGTGTCCCCATTCCAGTAGTGCTACATCAGTAGCCAAGTCGGGTACAGTGTGGACATTTGTGTCAAGTTTGTAGAGTTCTTTTTGTTCTTTTTTTATGTCTCCTCTAATGACAGCCAGGTTGAGCACTTGTATGAAGTGTGATACGTACATTCGCGCATTGGCTACAATTGTCCTATATTGTTTTGCAGAATTTACCCTATTTTCTACTGTTTGGTGATACTGTGTGAGACGTGTTTCAAACTGGATTAAGAAGTTCTTAGCTTCATTGAGTGTTTTGAAACTAAGTGCTTGTTCATTAAATGTAGCTCTGTTAGCTTGCTGTACCGCTATTTTTAGGGCTTTCAGTCTTGCTTGGTCAGTGTTGGGTAAACGTCTATAGGGCATAGGTTTCTCTGCTAAAATTAAGGGGATATTCGTGTGTTTTTTTCGGTCACACTATTTCCTATCGGCAAAGATAAGTAATTTATTTGTTTCTGCCCATTAATTTTTCGGCTAAATTTCTTAATTCTTGCGTTTTATCTCCATTTGTGTCTATTTTGTCGAGTTCTGCGACTGCTTTTTGGTGATATTCTTCCATTGCTACTTCGCATTCTCTGCTTGCGCCCACCTTGGTGTAGATATTTCTTACGGCTTGTATTTTCTCGTTTGGGATAGCTTCTTGGTTGTGTAGCCAGCTCATGAGTTCTCTACGTTCTTCTTCTGTGGCGTTCTTCCATGCAGATAACCACATGTAGGTTTTCTTGCCACATAAAATGTCGCCTCCGATGGGCTTGCCGAATGTTTTTTCATCTCCATAAACGTCCAGGTAGTCATCTTTTATCTGGAATGCCAGTCCGATGTTGATACCAAAGTCGTATAGTGCTTGTGCTTCCGTTTCATCGGCATTCCCTAATAGTGCTCCAATCTTTAATGCTGTGGCCAGCAGGACTGCGGTCTTCAGGCGTATCATCTCTGTGTATTCCGGTATGGTGACGTCATCTTGTGTCTCAAAGTCCACGTCGTATTGTTGCCCTTCGCATATTTCTGTTGCCATTTTGTTGAAGAGTGGAAGCACTTTTTTAAGTTTATCGGCTGATAGTTTTGCTATTTGGCTGTATGCTTCTATCATCATTTGGTCGCCTGAGAGAATGGCGGTGTTTTCGTTCCATTTGATGTGTACTGTTTTTCTTCCTCTTCGTGTGTCAGACTTGTCCATGACGTCGTCGTGTAGGAGTGTGAAGTTGTGGAAGATTTCCACGGCCATAGCAGCTGCTGTAGCTTCTTCAAGATTGGCATCATAGATGTTTGCTGTGAGGAGTAGGAGGGCAGGTCGCACACGTTTTCCACCACCTTCTAAGGTGTATTCAATGGGTTCGTAAAGTCCTCTTGGGGCTTTATTCCAGTTGAGCTGTTGAATGGTGTGTGTGATATATTCTTGTATTTCTTTGAGTGTTTTCATGGTTTTACAGTGTGGTGTTGTGTTTACTTAATTCGTTTTCAATGATTTCATGCAACACTTCTCCTATTTCCAATCCGGCTGCTTTTACTTGTTGTGGTATAAAGCTAGTGGCTGTCATTCCGGGTGTTGTGTTTACTTCTAATAGGTGAATGATGTTGTCGGCTGATAGGATATAGTCCACACGAATTATTCCCTTGCATGCGAGAATGTCGTATATTTTCAGTGTGAGTTGTTGTATTTGTTCGGCTATTTCATTTGGAATACGTGCGGGAGTGATTTCGTCCACTTGTCCGTTGTATTTGGCATCGTAGTCAAAGAACTCGTTGCCGGTCACTACTTCAGTGATGGGGAATGCTACTGATTTGTCGGTGGTTTTATAGGCTCCGCATGTGAGTTCTGTACCTACTAGCATTGATTCAATGATTACTTCTCCGCCTTCGTTGAATGCGTGTTGTATTGCGTGTTGTATATCATCGGCGTGTTTAACTTTTGTCACACCGAAGCTACTTCCTCCTACATTGGTCTTGATGAAGCATGGTAGGCCAATCTCGTTGATTATGCGTTCGTTTTCTATTGTTTCTTGTTTGCGTAGCAAAATGGAACGAGCAATGTTAATTCCGAAGCCTTGTAGGTAGTGATTGCAAGTGAATTTGTTGAAGGTAATAGCGGCCGGCAGGACTCCACAGCAGGAGTAGGGCATGTTAATCATTTCGAAATAGCCTTGCAACAGTCCGTTTTCGCCCGGTGTACCATGTATGGTGATATAGGCAAAGTCAAAGTGTATGCGTTTGCCTTCTTGATTGATGTAACTAAAATCGTTTTTGTCAATGGAATATTCTTCGTCTTCAGAGGGACGTGCTGTCCATTGTTGTCCAATGATTGTGACAATGCATAGGTCATATCTATCTTTAGGTAGGAAAGAATATATTCCTTGAGCGCTTCGCATAGATACTTGCCATTCAGAGGAATAACCTCCCGCTACTATTGCTATTTTTCGTTTCATCTTATACTAAATCCTATTGTTCGATTATTACTGCAAAGGTAAGTTATTTTTGTGGATAAGTGAAACATTATCTTTGATAGATTGTTGGGCAGTGTCCGGATATTACGTATGTCTTCTTATACTTTTTGAAGTGTTAATATTTGTTTTAGTTATTTAAAAGGTTTATATTTGCATTACCAGATAAAATGGACGGAGTAAGCCCGAAAATCCATAATAGAGTAGGGGATCATTGATTTAACTATATGTATCAGGTATGAAAAAATTATTTTATGGTGTGTCTTTGCTGCTTGTTGCTTTTGTATTTGCGTCTTGTGGCAATACGGAAATGTGTTATAAAGTGACTACTACTTACAAGCTTTTGGGTCAGGAGATGTCAACGGTTGATTATTTATGGATTACTAAGAATCAGTTGAGAGATGCTGAGGCGGATATTAAATCAGCTTTGGTGGCTATTGGTGTGAGTGAGGATGTGATTGAGGTGAGTTCTGTTCCTGCTCTAAATGGTGAATGTGGCAAATAATTTGCAATGTTGTTTTTATGGAACTGGCTGCGGATACTTGTTGTCTTGCAGTCAGTTGTTTTTTATGTACTTGTGCCGGTGGGATGATGTGGTGATGTTGCTTCTTGTGAAAGTGGGAGGGTGTTCCTACTGATTGTGTACCTAGTTCCTATCTTTATCCTACGTGTATCCTACGTGTCCGGTAGGAAAAAATTTACAAAGTTAGGGCTTTTTTTTGAGGAAGGTTTTTTTTGCTTGCCGGTGGTAGGGAGGGGGTAGTTTAGTGGACGCTTCGCTGTAGTACGCTATGCTGTAGTACGTTCGTTACACTCACTGTAGGACGGCTTCGCCTGTAGTGTGTAGTAAGGAGACTGCACGCTGATGCCGAGAACAAGTAAATAAAATAGGCGGACACGGCACGCCGTTTATATAAATTGCTCTCGCTCGGCATAATTCAAGCAAGCTTGATTCTGCCCTCACTTACTCGCAATTTTTCCTACTGCCTTTATATTTATAATGGCTGTGTTATAGGACTTTAGGGGGCTAGGAGAACTCGGGGGGGCTGGTTGTGTTGGAGATTGTCATGGTGTCGGTTGGAGCAGGGATGGGTGTTTGTTTTAGTGGAATGTGGTGAATGGTTGGCATTTCATGCATTTTAAGAAAATGTCTTGTTTTTGTGTGTGAGATGATTTATATTTGCATAGTGAATTCACGCCGGTGATATGTTTGTTATCAACGGGGTGTGTGAGCAGACATATTGAAAAGCGTTTATTAGCGTTTGTTTTGGCTTTCTGGAATCTGGTAAATTCATTCGCCCAAAACAAGAATGCGGTAATCGCCCTTTGGGATATGTATATCCTGCCGCAGAGCGTCCATCCGTGGACGACTCTGTTTGGTGGCATTTCATATTCGGCGTGGGCGTTTCTTGCTTGTTCTTGCGGATAGGGTGTACCAGAACCTCAGAAAGAAGGATAGGCAAAGATAAGGTTCCACGCTTTTTTTATACTGATAATGGGTAGTTGGAACCCACCCTTGTAAAAAAATTATATCATTATATCATGAAAAAACTTTTTTGTTATGGTTTGTGTGCTCTTTCTGCACTAACTTTTGCAGATTGTTCGCAATCAGCTACTGAAGATTCAGCCGGTCATCTTGTGGTTATTCCTTTGATAGATGAAGGAGGTGAGATTTATGAAAATGAACATGTGCTTAATTTGGCAGATGGAAAATTTGTAGAAGTGGACACAATGCATTATGTGGAGGATGCAGCTCAATTTCATGGTGACTGGGCGGTGGTGTCTTTTGATGTAGATGGTCAAACTCGCTATAATTATATCAATGCTCAAGGTGAATTCTTAAATGAGGAACTGTACAAATGGGCTTCTGACATGAAGTGTGGCCGAGCTTATGTGGTGGCTCCGGGCGGACATGTGGAGTTGATTGACGAAAAGGGTAAGCAGGTGATGGTGGATAAATCATGGGATGTAGCACATCCTTTCTATGATGGAAAGAGTCTTGTTTATCACATGGATAAGGGCTGGATTGTGGTTAATACTTCCGGAAAAGAAGTGGCGATGTTGCCTGAAAGTTATATGCCATGTATTCCTTTTGTTGTGAATAATCATATTTTTGTGATGGAGAATATTGATGGGGATAAACGTTATGGTGTTTATAACATCAATGGAAAAACTCCCGGAGAAATAATCTATGATGATATTATGAATTATCAAGCAATTTCTGACATTGTGACTGCTTTGGAAGAGGGTCGTGTGTTAGTGGAAAAATCAGGTAAGTGGGGTGTTGTGGATAATTCAGGTAAGATTGTCATCAATCCTCAATTTTCAGACATGGCACTTGATGGTAATAAATATATGATTAAAAAAGAGTCACGCTGGGGCTGGTGTACAGTTGATGGACAATACCTTATTAATCCTCAGTTTAGAGATGTGTTGCCTTTTGGTGCGTCTAAATTGGCTCCGGCAAAAGATGTGGATTCTTATGATTGGGGATGTGTGAACGAACAGGGAGTTTGGGTGATTAATCCTCAGTATGAAGCGCTGAAATCCTTTAATGAGAATGGATTGGCTATGGCTAAATTGGGCAGTGACTGGGGTGTGATTAATGAGAAAGGAGCATGGGTGATTAATCCTCAGTATCGTAGAATGGTGGAAGTTCCGGGACAGAATACGTATATCGTTTCTACACAACGCTACATCTATCAACTGATTGATGCAAAAGGAAAAGTGTTGACTTCAATGGACTTTGAATGTGACCTTGATCTCATGGAAGATGAGTGGGGAGTGGATATGTTAGACAACTTTGGTGCGGTGGAAACCGACTATGTTGACTTTTCAAAGATAGGTGTTGCCTTAGAAGAGATTGCCAATGAAATGAAGGAAACAACAGCAGGTGTTGTAAAAGAGAAAGTGGGAGAAAAAATGTTTAAAAAGGGAGAAGTGGCAATGGATGAAATTGGCACCTCTCAATTTACTTTGACTTTAAAAGGAGATTGTAATCCATGGAAAAGAGTTTCTGATGGATGGTTTGGTTATAACAATGTATTCCAAGCTGATATGCCTATTACACGCTTTAAGATGGTGTTGTCGTTAGAAGGCAATGCGGCAGATAAATATGATGCTTTGATAGTTTATCTGACGGAAAAATATTCTTATGATGAAGAGAGTTCTTCACTGACTATTGCGGGTAAAAACTTTATGCTCTATCGCAATTCATCTAATCGTATCACTTTCACTTTAATGTAATCAAATAGAGATAGATATGAAGAAGTTTGGTTTTATTATATTCTTAATGATGGCGCCTGTTTTAATGGTGGCACAAAACAATATGGACTTGGGACGTCAGAATTATGAACGCCTACAGTCGAAATATCTGACTTCGTATGAGCGGTCTTCTTATGCAAAGAATGCACTTACTTATCTGCAAGAGGCGGCAAAAGAAGGATATGGTGAAGCTTGTTACTATCTGGGCAATATTTATCGTGAAGGTACGATTGTGGAGCAGGATTATGCCATTGCGATGAATATGTATAAGAAAGCTCTTGAGTTTGGTCATGATGTGGGTGAAACCGAAATCGGTGATATGTATCTCTATGGTCAAGGAGTGGAAGAAAATGAACCGGAGGCTGTGAAATATTATACGCAAAGCATGGAGAATGGTAATCTTTCAGGTAAACACATGTTGGGTGTGTGCTATTATCGCGGATGGGGTGTGACTCCAGATACTACGAAAGCATGTTCCTTACTGGAAAGATATTTAATAGAGGCCGAAGGTGGACGAGATGGACATCATGCCTTTTCTGTCTTGGGAGATATGTTGCAGAGTGGTAAAAAAGTTTATGTGACAGATCATTATAATGCAGTTAAACCCCTTAAGAATTCCACAAAAAATATAGCTATGCTCTATTATCGCTCTAATAGGGTTTACTACATGAAAGCAGCTGCTAATCTTATGTATAACACAGAGTGTGAGCACTTCAGCTATGGAAAGAGCTATTCTGACCCAGATGCAAATAGCAGTTATGCGGCAGGTTTATTAAAACTCTTAATTGACCTTACCTATTGGGACGAAAACTATAGCATGGCCTATTTTATGTATGCGAAAAGTGTGTTAAGAGCAGCAGGCTATTCAGACCTCATCGCTAATTCTTTTGCTTATTATGCACAAAATTATCGTTACACACCAACACAGGCTTTAGAGGTTGCTGCTGAGCGTAATGTTTATTACGCAGCACAGATGTTGGCAAATATGTACACACAAGGTGTTCTGGTGAGTAAAAACCCAAGCATTGCAATGCAATATAAACAACAAGCGAACAACATTCTTGAAACAAGCAATGAAGAATGGAAAAAAACCATGACTGATACCCTCTACAGAAATCAACATAATTTCTACCAAATCGGGGATACCTATGTTGATAACGGAGAAAAATACATTGTAGCAGATTGTGGGCTTGATGGGAAACCTACGTTGTTGTTGCCACTCACTCATACAGGAGCACAGATCAACACGGCTAGCAAATGTCAATTAGCAACCCTTCCGCAATATTATCAAGTGTGGATTTACATTGATGTGATTAATAAAGGATTAGTCAGAGAAGGTGCACAAAAATTGACTAAGATGACGCTCTATTGTGATAAAGATGGCTCCAGATTTACATTCAAATCAGGGCTTAATAATATTCCTCAAGGGCTTCCTGTAGAGTATTTGTCAGTTCGTAAGGTGGAACAATAAAGACAGTAAATGTCTCTTATAAGCGGCTGCACTATTAGTGCGGTCGCTTTTTGTTTGGTGTTTGAAATGATTATCGACTCGTTTGTTGTGTATGTAGGCTATTGTTGGCAGATGAGCCGGTGGTAGATTTGGTTGGCTATTTCTTGGTCGTCGTCTCCTTGTCCGGTGATTGTGTGTTGTGCCATGTGGTAGTAGGGCAGACGTGATTGTAGTTGCATGTGTACGTGCTCAATGAGTTCTTGTCCTGTTTTTCCTTGTAGCAGTGGGCGCGTATGTATGCCTGTGAGTTCGAGTCGTATGGCCAGGTCTTCGGGTGTTCGGTGTAGGTAGATGGATGTGCCCAGTTGGTTGATGAGCTGCATGTTGTCTTGATAGCATGGCATGCCTCCTCCAGTGGCAATAATCATGGGGGGTGTGGCTGAAAGTGAGGATAGGATTTGGCGTTCCAGGTTGCGGAAGTAGGTTTCTCCTTTTGTGCGTATGATGTCGGCGCAGGAGCACCCTTCACGTTCAGCTATCAGATCATCGCAGTCAATGAATTTCCATCCGGTGAGTGTGGACAATGCTTTTCCCACTGTGGTTTTTCCACTTGCCATGTAGCCAATGAGTATGATGTTTTGCTGAAAGTGTGTCATGTGTCTGTGTGCTTGTGGCTTTTATCCTGCCCAACCGGCTCTGTCAAGATTGCGGTAGTTGATAGCTTCGGCGAGGTGTGCTATGTTGATGTTTTGTGACCCTTCCAAGTCGGCTATAGTACGTGCTACTTTTAGAATGCGGTCATAGGCTCGTGCGGAGAGGTTGAGGCGGTTCATGGCTTCTTTGAGGAGTGCTTTTCCGTCTTCATCCAGCACCGCATGCGTGCGCAGGAGTTTGCTACTCATCTGTGCATTGCAGTAGATACCTTTTTCGTCTTTAAAGCGTTCTTCTTGTATTTTTCTGGCAGCGATAACTCGTTCTCTTATCACCTGACTTGGTTCGGCGGGGCGTTGTTCAGCCAATTTGTCGAACGGCACAGGTACTATTTCTATCTGGATGTCAATGCGGTCGAGTAGTGGTCCAGATATACGACTGAGGTATCGTTGTACTACTCCCGGTGCGCAGACACATTCTCTGTCGGGGTGGTTGTAATAGCCGCAAGGGCAGGGGTTCATAGATGCCACTAACATGAAGCTTGCGGGGTATTCAGTGACAGATTTTGCGCGTGAGATGGTGATCTTACGGTCTTCTAATGGTTGTCTCATCACTTCGAGTACGGAGCGCTTGAATTCGGGAAGTTCGTCAAGGAATAGCACTCCATTGTGTGCAAGGCTAATTTCTCCGGGTTGAGGAAAACTTCCACCACCCACGAGTGCTACGTCGGATATGGTGTGGTGTGGACTGCGAAATGGTCGGTGTGCAATGAGTGATGTGTTTCCGTCCATTATTCCTGCGACTGAGTGTATTTTTGTGGTTTCAAGTGCTTCGTGTAGTGTGAGTGGTGGTAGGATTGATGGTATTCGCTTTGCCATCATGGATTTTCCGGCTCCAGGAGGTCCTACCATGATGATGTTGTGCCCACCCGCAGCAGCTACTTCTAATGCACGTTTGACGTTTTCTTGTCCTTTGACGTCGGCAAAGTCGATGTCGGGGAGTGAGGAGTTTTTGAAAAAGTCGGCTCTGGTGTCAACTATAGTTTGTGCCAACTCGGCTTCTCCGTTGAGAAATTGCACCACTTCGCTGATGTTGTTAGCTCCGTACACTTCCAGATTGTTTACTACCGCAGCTTCTTTGGCATTGGCTTGTGGCAGAATAAATCCCTTGAATCCATCTTCGCGTGCCTTGATGGCAATGGGCAAAACGCCTTTTATTGGGTGTAGGCTTCCGTCGAGGGATAATTCGCCCATGATGATGTATTTGTCTAAGTCGGGGCATTCCACTTGTCCGCTACCGGCTAAGATGCCAATAGCCAGTGGGAGGTCGTAGGCAGCTCCTTCTTTGCGTATATCTGCGGGAGCCATGTTGATGGTGATTTGTTTGTGTGGCATTTTGTATCCATTGACGGAGAGTGCAGATGCGATGCGTTCGTGGCTTTCTTTGACGGCATTGTCGGGCAATCCGACCAAGAAGAATTTGAGTCCTCTGGTCTCTACATTAACTTCAATGGTGATGAGAGTGGCATTGATACCTTGTACAGCGGCTCCGTAGGTTTTTACCAACATAGGCGAGTGGGTGTGGGTTAGTTGACTCTTTAATGAGTGGGTTATAGATTAATATATTACTATAATTATGTGTGATGTTAGTCTTTTGTGATTAATACCGTGGCGTAGGCTGCAATGCCTTCTTTTCTGCCTACGAATCCAAGTCGTTCGGTTGTGGTGGCTTTGAGGCTTATGCAATCGATATCAACATTTAGCACATCAGCTATGCATTCACGCATCTTATCGATGTAGGGACTGAGTTTGGGTGCTTGGGCACAAATGATGCAGTCGGCATTGCCCAGACGGTAGCCTTTTTGTTGTAGTAATGCATAGGTGCGCTGTAAGAGAATCTTGCTGTCGATTCCAGCATATTCTTGTCCTGTGTCGGGGAAGTGATAGCCAATGTCACGCATGTTGGCAGCTCCCAATAGGGCATCACATAGTGCATGTAGCAATACATCAGCGTCAGAGTGTCCGGCTAAACCTTTTTCATATTCAATCAGAATGCCTCCCAACCAAAGAGCTCGATTGTCGGCAAAGGCATGTACGTCATATCCTTGTCCTACTCGTATGTTCATAGTCATTATAAATTAATTACGGCTACTTTGGATAATTGCCAAAGCAGCCGTAAATATACAATCTTTTTTTGAAAGGACAGAATTATTTGTCAATCAAATTTTTCAAACCTTCCAAGTCGAATCCTAAGCTAAAGCGTAGGGTGCCATCTAATGGGTTGTTTCCAACAACACCAATTACATAACCAGCGCTCAATTCAAACATGCTGAGTTTGAATCCGGCACCAACAGTAACATATTTACGGTTTCCTTTGAATTTGCTTTCGTGAGAATAACCAGCGCGTACGAAGAATTGTTGGTTGTAAGAGTATTCAAGACCAATTCCCCACAAGATTTCTTGCATTTCTTCTTTGAAACCACCCGGTGCATCAGCAAATGACATAAACCATCCTTTGGCAGCGTTGATTTCAGAATATTCAGCTTGTGACATCATCCATGTGTTGGAGTTGTCTTTGTCAAAGCCTTCAGCAAAACGTGAACGTTGAGAAGGCACTAAAAGTTTGCTAGCTCCAGCATTGATAGAAAGACGGTTGTAGTCGTCAAATGGGAATTCAAATCCTAATCCTAAACGCAGGTTGGTAGGGATAAAGTTGCTGGTGATTCCGTCATATGTAACTTTAGAACCTAAGTTAGCAAGGTTGAAACCAAAGTTTAAGTAGGCATCTCCAGTTGAGAGTGCGATAGGTTGGTTGAGGTATCCAGCTACGTCGGCAGCGATAGCCCATCCCGGACGCAGGTCAGATCCACTAGCAAGGTTAGTGTTTGCTCCGTTATTAAGGTCGGAATAGATGAAACGGAAAGTTACTGCCATAGAGAAAGTTTCAGATAGCTTGCGAGAATATGCCGCATCAATGGCAAATTCATTTGGCTTTGCAGTACCGAATTCAGTACCGTTGAAGTCAGTCAGGCTAATGTCACCCATAGAGAAATAACGGAATGAAGCACTGATTGCTTGTAGTTCGTCAAAACGGTAGTAGCCATTTACGTTTACCAAGTCAATTTCTCCAATTAATTTGCGCAACCATGGTGTATAGGAAATGCCGACACCTGCGTTGCTAGTTGTAAAAGGATATTTTGCTGCATTCCAATATTGTGAATAAAGGTCAGCTGATGTAGAAGTACCAATATCCCCCAAACTACCACCTCTAGCGTCAGGAGCTATGGATAGAGAAGGTACGGCAGTGATGATAGGGTTAGTGATATCAATCGCTTCTTCTGCGTAAGAAAATGGCGTTATCAACAAGAAAGTAAGCGCCAAGGTTAAAAGGTTTTTTTTCATATTTATTTATTTAAGTTAGTGTTTGTTCTCTATAATAATATATAACGTAAAAGATTGTATTCTATTGTTGAGTTATGATTATTTTAGATTTTTGAGTAGTTATTTCGCTTTCGTTAGTCTTTATTTGGAATTGGTAGAGGTATATTCCTGCACCGATTGTTGCTTTGTTGGGGGTAAACGTAAAATGTTCTCCTCCTTGCTGAGTTGTGGTGTAAATTTTTCTTCCGCTCACATCAAATATGTGGAGGGTGGTTTCCAATACAGACGAAGGACGGTCGTGGTCAAAGATAAAGTGAATTACATCGCCAGACTTAGCAGGATTTGGGTAAGTGATGAGTTGGTAAACGTGCGGAGCCAAGCCTTTGACAACTTCAAACTCAAGTTCTTTAGAAGTGGAGTTGTTGAGTAGGTCCCATGCACGGAAGCGAAGGCTGTGCTTTCCTTCCTCTAATGTTGACATTCTGTAGTGTATGCTTCCGGAACGGAAACTACCGTTGGTGGAAACAAATGACTCATTCAGGTTCCATGTTTGTTCATTGTTGTTGTCAACAGTGAGTTGTAAGTCGTGTCCTATACCACTACCTGAAGTGTTGATTCCATTGGGGTCATCGATGTAGGCTATGAAGAGTGGGCGCTCATCTACCTGCCCCCCCGAGACGAAGTGTAGCGTGTTGAGGTAGATGTTTACATCCGGACCATTATCTTCAAATTGAGCATTAGGATTGCTGCCTCCTATCAAGAAATCTTCGAAATGTCCGAGACCTTCTGTGTGATGTATAGTGTCGAGCGCGTAATAGTAAATCTTTCCAGTTCCGTAATTGTACTGAATGTCCTTGGGAAGCATAAAGGTGACTTCAAATTTTCCATTTGTCACATCTACGTTACCCTTGAATAATACACTGATACGATCTTTGAAATGGAATGGATAGGCTGCAGATTCTTCGTTGTGGTTGTTGAGGGTAGTGAGTTTTTGTTCTTTGTCAAAGATGGTAACGAATGTTTTGCCGTTGAAATCTTTTACTATGTGGCCCTCATCATTAATAATACTGCCTTTAATAGTATTGACAGACAAAGCTCTTAATGTGTCGATGGTATGTGCAGGATGAGCATTGATTGTGTCGGTTTGTACTGTGTAGGGGGTGGGGTGAGCTATGCGTAATGCCGGGTCACCCAGATAGAGATATGCCATGCGGTTGGCTTCTCTATTCGGTGCGTTTTTGGCAAGGCGCACCACATCTCCGATACGAATATATTTGCCATTTTCTTTTTTGAATAAGTTTTTGCTGAATTCCATCAATAGGCGTTCGTTGGCATCAGCGTATACGGTTCGAGCAGCAGAGAAGACTCCTATGGCGCCCCCTAGTGGATTAAGGACTGCCGCTTCGCCTGCAGAAATTGTTTGGGCATCCCAATGAGAGAAACTACATGTTCCAAATCCCCATACACCATAGTATTCGTTGCGCATATTGTTGATGCTTTCGAGGGTCATCATGTTTTCATTGGTGATGGCGTTAGGACTTCCATGTCCCATGTAACAGAGGTATAACAATCCGTTTCTAAGTTGATTGTCAAACTTGTTTTTTGCTATGGGGTAGGTTTCTCCAGCAGCAGTTACTTCTTGCAAGTATGAGTCTAATATAATTTTGTTTATGAGATAGTTGGGTTGACGCACACTGATTGTGTCAGCAATTCTGTTAGCACTAATCATGTGGTCAGCTCTGTCGCCATCATCTGCCAAGAAGCAAAGTTGACTGCGCCAATTTCCTTGTTGATTGTCTTGCATGTATGTAATCAACTTGTTGACTACATCACGTGCTTGCTCTACAGTGGAAACAGGTAGTCGGCCTATGCCCAAGCGGACAAACATGTGTGTTTCTTTAAATTCTGTGTCCTCAGTATCATCCAGAAATCCAAAATAGTCATCTGTTGGATAAGCAAATGTTTCATCCATGATGTTGAGTGCCGACTGATAGGATAATAAAGTGTTAGGTCCTGAATTGTGCAATAGTTTTCGGTTGTCAAAAGTGCCGTCTCCCATGAGTAATAAATATCGGGGTGCAACCGAAGAGATACCTGCTAAATGTCGGTCATAAAGCATTTTCATAAACCAACGATAGGCACTTGCATCAGGAGTTCCGGAGGAAAATTCATTGTACACTTCTTCGTCGCTTACTACCATCCATGACAGGCCATCTTGCTCTTCATGTGTCATGGCTAAGCGTTCAGCTTCACTGCGAAATGCCTCCGGGCATATAATGACATATTCTATATTTTTAAGAGCGTGTAGGTTTTGCGGATTAATATGACCAACAAATTCCGGTGTGTTAAATTGACTTGATGAAGTGCGAACGGCAACATATTGTTGCAATTCATCTGTTGAGCCTATGAATTTTACAGTGTTATTGCTGTATATAACCGGTACTCGATAGATGGAATCCAGATGTGTGATATTCCATATGTGTACATCAGGGGAGGCGTTTTGAAGTGTATAGCAGTTGTCTTTACCCGAACCGATGTTGGCTTTGGTTCTAAAATACATTGCATCTCCCGACATAATCAGTTGGCGGGGTATGTGCATTTCGATGTAATTGAGATAAGCCTTTCCGTCAGACGGTAGGTCAGCTTGAAGTGTTATGTCGATTTTATTGTGTGTAAGATTAAAATTGTGGGTGTTGGTGCTTAAGATTCCTTTTACATAAATGCTGGGTTGCATTGCGCTTACCGTAATGGTTTTTTCTTGTTGACCATTGAATGTGAGTGAGAAATGAGACGCTGCAATGGTGGAAGCAGCCGCTAATTGGGTTTTTATTTTACCCACAGCGCCTTCCACGATATTAGGAAATGTGAAGCTTGTGCTAAAGGAGGTGTTGCCACTATTTAATTGTTCGCCAAAGAATGCTTGTCCGCCTCCATTTGACCCTGTTGGGTCTAATGCATTGAACACTTCTTGTTCGTGGAGTTGATAGTCGTCAAAAGTGTTGACTAAATGTGTGGTCTCCGGGTTGATGACAGCGGAAGCAACCTCATTGAGATGTTTGCCTGTGCTTGCATCAGATGTGATGAAGTAATATCCGTGTGTGGAGTAGGTATTCATGCTGTGGGTGTAGGTGAATTTGTTGGGCAAGTAGCTCCAACTAACCGGTCCTTGTGCATGAAACAATATGTAGTCGCCTTTTCCAAATGTGTTGTCACTGCCTTTGTGGATGTAGAAAGGTACTTCCGGCAAATCATCTATACGATCTGAGTTAAAGTTTTCATTTAGCACGGCACCCCCATAGCCAAAGATGCGAATCTGCGCAGGATTTAGTCCCCACGAAGATAGTTCTTCATAAGTTAACTTGTAGATACCGCTATTCGGAACACGTATTTTGACAAAACTTCCTGATGCAAGAATGGATTTTTCTTTATACTGATGACGTGGCAGATTAGAGTTATTTGTGTTGCGAGCTTCAGTGGCATCTATTTGATAGTGAGTTAGTCGTTTTATTTTGCCATTCTCCTTGAAGAAGGGTACTACATTTATAATGGTTGTTCCATCGTTGTTTTCAAGTTGTAATTCGGGTGATGTCCCTAAGGTTGCCGTATCAATGCTGTTGATAAATTCTTGTGGAACTATTTCAGACGAAAGAGTTTGGATGGTGTATTCATTGCGGTTTGGACTATTTGTCCACTCGTGTTGACAGATGGGGAGCGAGTGTTCATTATAGAGTGCGTCGGCAAAACTCATCACATGCGTGCGAATGCTATCAGTCAGTCGCTCGCATGTGGTCCATTCAATCTGTTTGGTGAATGTCTTAGCTTGTAATGGCAAAAATACCAAGCAGAAGAGCCATAAAAGTTGATATTTCTTTGATGTTAAGATGGGCATGCTTGTTTTACCTGATTTGAAAATCGATTAGTTTTTCATCTTCTATGTAGCCTTTCAGTTGATCGCCAACCGCAAGGCTTCCAACTCCGGCAGGAGTGCCTGTGTAAATAAGGTCGCCAATTTTCAGTGATATGTATTTGCTGATGTATTCAATGAGTTGATCTACTTTGAATAACATGTCTCCTGAGTATCCTTGTTGTACGGTGACGCCATTCTTCTCTAGGTGAAAATGTATGTTGTTTATGCCTTGTGTGTTGCTTAAAGGGATAAATTCGCTCAACACGGCTGAACCATCAAACCCTTTGCTTAGTGCCCATGGATGGCCTGCTGCGCGTGCGGTGCGTTGTAAATCGCGCGCAGTGAGGTCAATTCCTAATGCTACGCTGTCATAATAGCGATGAGCAAATCGTTCGCTGATGTTTTTTCCCAAGCGGTTAATGCGCACTACAAGTTCAAGTTCGTAGTCTAATTGTTGTGTGAAGTCAGGGATGTAGAAGGGTTTGTTTTCTCGTAAAATGGCAGAATCCGGTTTGAAAAAGATTACCGGTTCATTCGGACGTTTAGAGTTAAACTCTTCTATATGATTGGCATAATTTAAGCCTACGCAGATAATTTTCATAATTAATTGCTCCTATGGTTTAGTGGTGGCATCTTTATGGCTTAGTTCTGCCAGGCGGTTAAACATTACTGCTAAATGTGCATAAATAGATGTGTTTTGCACAACGATATTCTCCGGCACGCGTATGCGGAATGGCGTGAAGTTCCATATGGCCTTAATTCCTCCCTTTACCATTAGGTCGGCTACGTTTTGTGCGTGTTCAACCGGAACTGCCAGTACGCCAATCTCTACGTTCATCTTGGACTGCAGTTCCATGAACCGGTCAATATGATGGATGGGCGTGTGGTTGATGCTTGTTCCTGATAATTCATATTTTGCGTCAAAACCGGCTACTATGTTTAGTCCAAATTGTGTGAGACCGGAATCATGTAGAAGTGAGCCTCCTAAACTTCCTACTCCAAATAAAAATGCGCGATGAGTATTGGTGAATCCAAGAAAGTCATCTAAGACAGCAATCAAGTCCTTAACTACATAGCCCACCTTTGTACGTCCTTTGATAGCGACGTAGGATAGGTCTTTTGCCACCACTGAAGAGTCAACCGCAATGTTTCGAGCGATTTGTGTAGAAGACAGGTGTTGTTCTCCTTGGCCATCGATGAGTTTGGCATAGGCTAAGTACCACGGTAGTCTGCGTAGTGTTGGCTCTGGTATGTTGTGATGTTTGTCCGGTGTGACCATAAGATGCTGTTTCTCGTGTCTATCTGCAGATGGTTTGACTGCATTAGTTGTTTTATTAAACTGCAAAATTACATATTTTCTTGCAATAAAATACTATTATTTTGTTGGTTCAATGCATTTTTCGTTATAGAATAGCGGTGTGAAATTAGTTTGGTGAAAAATATTTATTGGTGTCTGACTGAAACCATATAGTTGTCGTCTGCTTATCTGTTTGGGTTCTTCTTCCTATCTGTTTTGTATCTAGTGGTCCCGAGATGGTCGCGGAGTGGTCGCGAGGATGCTTGCTGTTTGGTGGGTTATTTTTGCTTCTTCGCTCACCTTGTGGTATCTTTAGATAAGATAGGCTGCATTCGCTGTGAAAAATATTCAAGCAAGCTTGATATTTCTCGCTCATTTGTTTGTATCTTTGGATAAGATAGGCTGCGGTTCGTAATTATCAAAAAATTAAACAAGTTTATTTTTTGCTTCTTCGCTCACCTTGCACTATCTTTGGATAAGATAGGCTGCGGTTCGTAATTATCAAAAAATTAAACAAGTTTATTTTTTGCTTCTTCGCTCACCTTGCACTATCTTTGGATAAGATAGGCTGCGGTTCGGAATTATCAAAAAATTAAACAAGTTTATTTTTTTTGCTTCTTCGCTCACCTTGCACTATCTTTGTCCTATTGAAATATAAGCCAACTTTTATGGAAAAATACAAACATAGTATTCCGGTACAACTTCGTTTTAATGACACCGATGCCTTAGGGCATGTTAATAATTCTGTTTATTTGTCTTTTTATGACTTGGGGAAAACAGCTTATTTTCAAACGATTAATAAGGGGGAAAAGGTAGAACAAAAAGATGTGGATATTGTGGTAGCACACATTGATGTGGATTTTATAGCTCCTGTTTTTCTGACCGATGAAATAGCTGTACAAACGCGTGTTGATTCAATCGGGAACAAAAGTTTCTCCCTCAAACAGCGCATTGTTGACATGAATACGGGGCAAGAAAAATGTGTTTGCCGTACGGTGATGGTTGGCTTTGACTTTAAAAATAATTGCACTAAGCCAATTTCTGAAAAATGGCGTCAGTCTATTGAGGAGTATGAAGAACATGCTTTCTAGGGGGAGTCTGCTTTCTAAGATAGCTTTTCGATAACTTCTTCTATGCTGACATCTTGACCTACGGGCAAGCACTCTCTAAAAAACATTTCTGCAGCTTTTTCTTTTGGGAAAGTGAAGTATTGACATGTGGCTTCCGAGCACAGGTCGCCTTGTGAGTTTTGAAGGGTGGCCTTGATTTCTACAAGGTTTCTTCTTTGTGACACTATCTGTGCGCGCAGTATCACGTATTTATCTTGTGTGGAGACAGGTTTTTTGAATCGTGTTTCCATCCGGCTGGTGACTCCGGTGGTTTGTAATTTACGTAATACTACCCATGCGCAAATTTCGTCTAATAAGACGGAATGTATTCCTCCATGAAGTGTGTTTAGCCAGCCTTGAAATGCGGATTGTGGTTGCCACACGGAAATAATTTCATCTCCGTCTTCATAAAATTCCATCTTTACTCCTTGGCTATTGTTGGGAGCGCACCCAAAACAATAGTAGCCTTCCACGTCTGCCCATGGGTTTGTCAGTCTTCTCATAGAGCCTTCACGCATTGTTTGAATTGACGACCTCTGTCTTCGTAGTTCTTAAACAGGTCGAAGCTTGCGCAGCATGGTGACAATAATACGGTGTCTCCTTCCTTGGCTGCGTTATATGCTTCTTTAACGGCGGTTTCTATGTCGTGTGTGTCTATCACGTGGGGGACTAAGCTGTCGAAATGTTGGTGTAATTTGTCGTTGTCGAGTCCTAAATATACGATGGTGTGTACTTTTTCTTTCACTAATTCGTCAATCTCGCTGTAGTCATTTCCTTTGTCAGTACCACCGACTATGAGCACAGTGGGGGTTCGCATGCTTTCTAATGCATACCAGCATGAATTAACGTTAGTGGCTTTTGAGTCATTCACGAAGCGTACATTCCGAACGGTTGCGACATATTCGAGACGGTGTTCTACGCCAGCAAAACTATTCAGCGAGTCTCTAATATCTTCTTTCTTGATGTGAAGAATGCGTGCGGCAATTCCGGCAGCCATGCTGTTGTAGGAATTATGCTTTCCTTTGAGTGCTAATTCCTCTGTTGGGATGGCCAATGGTTGATATTCGTTGGGTTGGCTAAAAATCAGGTATTCATTATCTAAGTAGGCGATGTTATGTCCGTCGTTTTTGTCGCCAAATGGATATAATGTTGCCTTGAGACGCAGTTTCTTTAGTTGGTCGCTGATTACAGGGTCGCCAGCCCAGTAAATAAAGGCATCATTGGGGGTTTGGTTTTGCGTGATGCGAAACTTTGCATTCACATAATTTTGGAACTCATAGTTGTATCTATCCAGGTGGTCGGGTGTAATGTTGAGTAAGATGGCAATATCTGCTTTAAACTCATACATGTTGTCTAACTGAAAACTACTCAACTCTATCACATAATAGTCATGTTCTTCACACGCCACTTGCAATGCGAGGCTTCTTCCAATATTGCCGGCTAATGATACGTTCAGACCTGCGTTTTTGAGTATTTCAAACACTAAGGTGGTGGTGGTGGTTTTGCCATTACTTCCTGTGATGCAAATCATCTTGGCATTCGTGTAGCGTGCGGCAAATTCAATTTCCGAAATGATTGGAGTTCCTTTTGTTTTTAAGTGTTGGATGAGTGGCGCAGTGTCGGGAATGCCCGGACTCTTTACTACTTCATCAGCATTCATGATTTTATCTTCGCTGTGTTGTAATTCTTCCCACTCAATGTTGTGCTGATTAAGCAAGGCCTTATATTCGTCTTTAATGCTGCCCTTGTCAGAAACAAAGACATCATAACCTTTCATCTTGGCAAGCACAGCTGCACCGCTACCACTCTCGCCTGCTCCTAATACAACTAAACGTTTCATGTCTTATTATCTGATTTTAAGGGTTAAAATGGCAATGGCAGCCAGTAGTAATCCAATGAGCCAAAAACGTACAGTAATCTTATTTTCGGGAATCGCCTGAAGTGGTCTTTGGATCAATGCACTGATTTGTCCGCCTGGTTTTTGGTAGTGATGATGCAGAGGTGACATCTTAAATATACGCCGCCCCTCTCCGGTCTTTTTCTTGGTATAGCGGAAATATGTTGTCTGCATAATCACAGAAAGGCTTTCTACTAAAAATACTCCACTTAAGATAGGGATCAACAATTCTTTGTGAATGGCAATTGCAAATACTGCTATAATGCCACCCAGTGCAAGGCTACCAGTGTCGCCCATAAACACTTGTGCAGGATATGCATTGAACCACAAGAATCCAATGGTTGCACCAATAAATGCAGCAGCGAAGACCACCAATTCGCCTGCGCCCGGAATGTACATCACATTCAAATAGCCGGCATATTTCACATTGCCGGAGATATAAGCTAATATGCCAAGTGCAACACCCTGTATGGCAGAACTGCCCGCGGCCAATCCGTCCAATCCGTCAGTTAGATTTGCTCCGTTGGACACAGCAGTCACAACAAAGATGGTTACGAAAATAAAAAATATCCATCCAAGCGTTTGTGCATTTTCTCCGGCCCATGTAAATAGGTCGGCATAGTCAAGGTTGTTGTTCTTGAAAAATGGGATGGTAGTTTGTGTTGATTTTATGTCCTCTTTGGCATATTTTACTATCTCCACTTGGTGTTCTTGGTCGATTTGTTTGTCGATGTTTTCTCTGATGACGGCAGCCGGAGAACAAAACAGAGTGATTCCGACGATGAGTCCTATACCCACTTGGCCAATGATTTTAAACTTACCATGCAGTCCGTTTTTGTCTTTTTTAAACACCTTTATGTAATCATCCGCAAAGCCCAATAAACCAAGCCACAAGGTGGTTACCAAAAGAAGTATCATGTATATATTTCCTAAACGACCCACCAACAGGCATGGTATCAGAATGGATGAAAGTATAATCACGCCACCCATTGTCGGAGTTCCTTTCTTTTGCATCTGACCTTCAAGGTTCAGATCACGCACTATTTCACCTATTTGTAGTTTTTGTAATAGTAGAATAATGCGTTTGCCAATCAATGTGGAACTGAGCAGCGCCAGTAGAAAAGCCACTGTTGCTCTGAAAGATATGTATTGAAACATACCTGCGCCCGGAAAGTCAAAAACCTGATCAAGATAGTTGAATAAATAGTACAACATACGTAAGATAAAAAATAAATTAGCGAATAATTTTCCATGGTAAAAGTACGGCAAATAAACGATTCATGCAATACCCTTATAACTCCTTTTTTGTAAAATGCTACAGCCTTAAAGACTTTTTGTGGGGCTATTGTGTTTTTGAAAAACTTTACCTATCTTTGCACCCGCTAAAAACGGGATGTAGCTCAGCCCGGTTAGAGTACTCGTCTGGGGGGCGAGTGGTCGCTGGTTCGAATCCAGTCATCCCGACAATCAATGGTAAGTGCATCAACTTCTTGATGCACTTTTTTTATACCTGAGTCGTTAGTAGTATACCGCATGTACAACAAGTAGATAATTTCCGTCTTACAATACAAAACGAGTGTGCCACAATCAAGTGACACACTCGCTTTATTAATTGATGGATAAGGAATGATTATCCTAACATGCTCAACATAATACCTGCTGCAACTGCTGAACCAATCACACCGGCCACGTTTGGACCCATAGCGTGCATTAATAAGTAGTTGCTTGGGTTTTCTTCTTGACCAATAGTTTGTGAAACGCGTGCTGCCATAGGAACAGCAGATACGCCTGCACTACCAATAAGCGGGTTAATTTTGTTTTTCAAGAAGAGGTTCATAAACTTAGCTAACAACACGCCACCTGCACTACCAAATGCGAAGGCACAGATACCCATAATCAAGATACCGATGGTTGCCCATGATAAGAATGTGTCGGCAGTAGCAGTTGCTCCTACAGTGATACCCAAGAAGATGGTACAGATGTTCATCAATTCGTTTTGAACAGTCTTTGACAAACGTTCTGTCACACCACATTCTTTCAATAGATTACCTAACATCAAACAACCAATCAAAGCAGCTGCGTCTGGTAATAATAATGATACGATTGTAGCTACTAAGATAGGGAAGATGATTTTCTCTTTCTTAGATACAGAGCGTACTTGTTTCATCACAATGTTGCGTTCTTCTTTAGTAGTGAGCAAGCGCATGATAGGTGGTTGAATCACCGGTACCAATGCCATGTATGAATAAGCTGCTACAGCAATAGGACCTAACAAGTGAGGCGCCAACTTACTGGTCAAGAAGATGGCGGTTGGACCATCAGCTCCACCGATGATACCGATTGAACCTGCTTCTGCTGCATCAAAGCCAAGAAGGCGTGCACCAAAGAATGCTAAAAAGATACCGAGCTGAGCAGCTGCTCCCAAAAGGAGACTCTTTGGATTAGCCAAGAGCGGACCAAAGTCAGTCATTGCGCCAACACCAATGAATATCAAGCATGGATAAATACCCAACTTAACTCCTAAGTAGAGGTAGTCAAGCAATCCGGCACCGTTAGCAAATTCTTGCCAGTGAACATGACCCCCACTGAACAATTCTTCATGGAACATGCCGGCTCCAGGTAAGTTAGTGAGCAACATACCGAAAGCGATTGGCAATAACAAGAGGGGTTCGAATTCTTTTACAATTGCCAAATATAGGAGAAGAAATGCAATGCAGAGCATCACGAGATACTTCCAACCTCCGTTGTCAAAATCAAAGAATTTATACAATCCCATGCCTTGGTAGAAATCAACGAAAGTCTGACCAAGGTGGATGTCTTCTTCCATAGCTTCTGCATCAGCAGCAGGGGCTTCAGCTACTGCCGCAACTTCAGCTACTGCCTCTGTAACTTCTACTTCCTCCACTGCTACGGCATCTTGAGCCAATGTGGTGAAGTTGATGCTAAAGAGGGCAACCAATGAAAGCAGGAAGGCTTTTATTGTATTCTTCATAATTATACTTTACTTAATAATGAATAATTACTTTTTTTACAGATTAAGCCATCATAAGCAAGGTGTCGTCTTGCATTACATTTTGACCGGGAGCAACTGCGATAGATACAATTACACCGTCTTTTTCAGCCTTAATCTCATTTTCCATCTTCATAGATTCCATAGTCAAAAGGGTTTCACCGCGTTTTACAGCTTGACCTTCTGTTACGAGAACCTTAATGATGCTTCCTGGAAGTGGAGACTTCATTGGTGATCCACTGCCAGCCGCTGGCTTTGCTACTGGTGCAGGTGCAGGAGTAGGTGCAGGAACAGCAACTGGCGCAGCTTTGGGTGCTTCTGCCTTGGGTGCTTCTGCAGAAAGAGTGATGTCAAATAATTTGTCATCTTGAAGAACACTCTTGCCAGCTTCTACATATATCTTGCTGATAGTACCATCGCATTCAGCAGCAATACTGTTTTCCATCTTCATAGATTCAATGGTCATTACAGTCTCACCACGTTTCACAACTTGGCCAACTTCGGCTACAACCTTAATGATGCTACCTGGAAGCTGTGACTTAACAGTCTTAACTTCTGCGCTTGCAGCTGCTGGAGTAGTACTTTGTTGGATAGGAGCAACCTTGCCTGGAGCTTTTGATGCTACGGGTTTAACTGGTGCTGATACAGTTTGATTGGCAGCTTTTGTGCCTTCACGATCGATGGTAACTGCATAGTGACTGCCGTTTACTTCTACATCGATTTGACCATTTTCAAGTTCGGTAACCGATACTTCAAATGGGTTGTTGTCTATAGCAAATTTAAATTTCTTCATAATGTGTTAACGGGTGAAATTGTTGTTTAAACCATAAATCTTTGAGTTCCATGGAGAATAACGACGTTCTACGGTCTTGATAGTTACCACCAATGACTCTTCGTCGTGCACTTCGTTGAAGTACAAATGCAGTGCAGTTGCAATTGCAGCACTGTCAAGGGCTGGAATGTAGTCTGACTCTGATTCGGGTGTGACCGGCTGTGCTGAAGTGGTTGCAACTTCTGCGCCCTTCCTTACCTTTGCCTTTGGTGCCATGATCTTTCCAAATACTTGGAGGATAAAAATCAACAACACCAACACAACAAATACCAAACCGAAGCCTACGAGGGTTACTATCCCAACATTGCCCCAATTGATTGCTAACATTTCCATATTATAAAGGTATGTTTGAGTGTTTCTTCAATGGGTTAACTAATTTCTTGGTTTGAAGTGCTTGGAATGCACGAATCACACGGAAACGTGTGTTACGTGGTTCAATCACATCATCAATGTAACCATAAGATGCAGCTTGATAAGGATTAGCGAACTTATCTTTGTATTCGGCTGTCTTTTCTTCAATGAATTTAGCGCGTTCTGTTGGGTCAGTTAAGCCCTTGATTGCGCGACCTTCCAATACTTCAATAGCACCGGCAGCACCCATAACAGCGATTTCTGCTGTTGGCCATGCGTAGTTGAAGTCTCCACGAAGTTGCTTACAACTCATCACGTCGTGTGCACCACCATATGACTTACGGATGGTTACGGTAACTTTAGGTACAGTAGCTTCACCATAAGCAAACATCAATTTCGCTCCGTGAGTGATGATACCTGCATATTCTTGACCTGAACCTGGCAAGAAGCCTGGTACGTCAACCAAAGTGAGGATAGGAATGTTGAATGCGTCGCAGAAACGTACAAAACGAGCTGCCTTGCGAGATGCATCACAGTCAAGCACACCTGCCAAGAAGTTTGGTTGGTTGGCAATAATACCGGTAGATACACCATTGAAACGTGCAAAACCAACGATGATGTTGCGTGCATAACCTGCGTGTACTTCCAAGAATTTACCATCGTCCACAATACCATGAATGATGTTTTTCATGTCATAAGGCATGTTAGGATTGTCAGGAACGATTTCATTCAAACTGTCTTCCAAACGATTGATTGGGTCGTTGGTTTCTTCAATTGGAGCGTCTTCCAAATTGTTTTGTGGTAAGTAAGAAATCAATTCGCGAATCAATTCAATACCCTTTTGTTCGTCTTCTACCTTGAAGTGAGAAACACCGGATTTTGAATTGTGCATATTTGCACCACCAAGATCTTCTGTAGTAATGTCTTCACCGGTTACTGATTTTACTACTTTCGGACCGGTTACGAACATGTAGCTATTTTGTTCGGTCATCAAGATAAAGTCGGTTAAAGCAGGAGAATATACTGCACCACCGGCACATGGACCAAAAATTGCAGAAATTTGAGGTACTACACCTGATGCCAAAATATTGCGTTCGAAAATTTCAGCATAACCTGCCAATGAAGTCACACCTTCTTGGATACGTGCTCCACCTGAGTCGTTAATACCGATGATAGGTGCACCCACTTTCATGGCCATATCCATAGCTTTGCAAATCTTAAGAGCCATTGTTTCTGAAAGTGAACCTCCAAATACAGTGAAGTCTTGAGCAAATACATAAACTACGCGACCATGAATGGTACCATGACCGGTAACAACACCGTCACCGAGATATTTTTCTTTTTCCAAACCGAAGTTAGTGCAACGGTGAGTGACAAACATGTCCAACTCTTCAAAACTACCTTCGTCTAAAAGCATCTCAATACGTTCACGAGCGGTGTATTTACCCTTGCTGTGTTGAGACTCAATGCGCTTTTCGCCTCCACCTAATTTGGCTATCTGGCGTTTTTCTATAAGGTCTGCGACCTTGCTGACATTGTTCATAATTTAATAATATAGCTAATGTTTGACGTTATTTTGATTATTTATTAGGATCTTCACACAATTCTGTCAATACTCCATGTGTTGATTTAGGATGAAGGAATGCAATATTCAAGCCTTCAGCTCCCTTGCGAGGTTGTTTGTCGATCAATTGAATACCCATTTCAGCTGCTTCGTCCAATTGTCCTTGTAAGCCTTCTACGGCAAATGCAACATGGTGAACACCACCCTTGCCTCCGTTTTTCTCAATGAATTTAGCAATTGGGCTATCTTCACTGGTAGGCTCAAGCAATTCAATCTTAGTTTGACCAATCTTGAAGAATGCAGTCTTTACTTTTTGTTCTGCAACTTCTTCGATGGAATAACACTTGGTTCCTAACAATTTTTCATAAAATGGAATTACTTCTTCCAATTTGTTCACGGCAATGCCGAGATGTTCAATGTGTGTTGGATTCATAATGATGTATTTATTTATGGTTTGTTAATTTGTTTTGTCTTATTTGCTAAGAAGCAAAATCTCCGTGCAAAGGTAACGAAATATATCTGATATTCAGCATGAATTTTGAGATATTTTTCTATAAAAAAATACTAATCTTTTCCCTATTTGTATCTCTGTCTTCTACATTTTGTCATAAAATACCACGTTTTGCTGGTTAAATTTTGTAAAAATGTCAAATAGGCATGCTTATTTTGCTGTATTTGACCATTTGCTTATCCATTTGAGATGGTGTGAAGACAGTGAATATAAATTGGTTCTTAAAAATGTTATACAACATATAGTGCCCATGTTTTCTGCTCTGAAAAAAGAAGTGTTTTGCTGCTTGTTTTAGCTCTAAAATATCTCAGTAGAAACTCATTCATATCACTTGTTTGGTATGTATGAGTATTTGAAAAGATTACTCTAATAGACTGTATATTAATATTATACATCTTATTATCTGCCCTCTTGAGATGTATCTTTGAGGATTACATGATGTTTTTGTCAATAAAAACAAAAGAGAAGTATGCCTGTCAACACACTTCTCTTTACTTGTGGTCCCACTTGGGCTTGAACCAAGGACCCCCTGATTATGAGTCAGGTGCTCTAACCAACTGAGCTATAGGACCGCTTGGCGAATAGAAAAAATCTATTATTTTTGCAAAGCGGTTGCAAAGGTAGAAAGAAATGTGCAATTTTGCAAATGCATAACATGAAAACTTTTTATATCAACTAATAAAATATCACTTTATGGAAAATGAAGAAAAGGTAAAAGGACTTCCTGAGAATGCGTCTCGGGAACTCAAACCGGGAGAGACTTATGAGCCTATTTTGGCTTCTGATAAGACTTTTCCTGAAGTTAATTTTCGCTCAGTCTCTCTGGGCTTGCTTATGGCTGTTATTTTTTCAGCAGCAGCGGCTTATCTGGGGTTAAAAGTAGGACAAGTGTTTGAGGCTGCAATCCCTATTGCTATTATTGCAGTGGGACTCTCTACGGCAGCAAAACGTAAAAATGCTTTGGGGGAAAATGTGATTATTCAAAGTATCGGATCTAGTTCGGGAGTTATTGTGGCGGGTGCTATTTTCACCTTACCTGCTCTCTACATCTTGCAAGCTAAGTATCCTGAACTTACTGTTAATTTTATGCAGGTCTTCCTTAGTTCACTATTGGGTGGAGTCTTGGGCATTTTGTTCCTAATCCCATTCCGTAAATATTTTGTGAGTGATATGCACGGAAAATATCCTTTCCCGGAAGCTACTGCTACGACGCAGGTGCTTGTTTCTGGAGAAAAAGGAGGAAGTCAGGCAAAACCGCTTTTGCTCGCCGGTCTTCTTGGGGGATTGTATGACTTCGCTGTTTCTACTTTCGGAGCATGGAGCGATACGCTTTCCACTACAATGATGAAGTGGGGTGCTGACCTTTCAGCAAAACTCAAATTGGAATTCTCCATCAACACTTCTGCTGCTGTGTTGGGTTTGGGTTATATCATCGGATTAAAATACAGTTTGATTATCTGTGCTGGTTCATTCTTTGTGTGGTTTTTTGTAGTGCCTTTGTTGGGTGCTTATGGTGCACCAGATGTGGCGGCTATGACTACTACGGAGATATTCCTTAACTATGGTCGTTTTATTGGTGTAGGCGCCATCGCTATGGCAGGTATCATTGGTATCATTAAGTCATGGGGTGTCATTAAAGGTGCTGCTGGATTGGCAGCTAAAGAATTGGGCGGAAAAGGAAAGGCTGTGGCTACATCGCTGCCTCGTACAGCGCGCGACCTCTCAATGAAACTCATCTTGATTTCTATTGTGGCTACACTCATTATCGTGTTTGTATTCTTCTACTTTGGAGTAATTCATAATTTTGCACAAACAGTGGTAGCATTCTTGGTGGTATTGGTCATTGCCTTCTTGTTTACCACAGTGGCGGCCAATGCTATCGCTATCGTGGGTTCTAACCCCGTTTCTGGTATGACGCTGATGACCCTCATCGTGGCTTCTATGGTGTTGGTTAGTGTGGGACTGGAAGGTACAAGCGGCATGGTTGCTTCTATGATTATTGGTGGTGTGGTGTGCACTGCCTTGTCTATGGCGGGCGGATTCATCACAGACTTAAAAATTGGCTATTGGATAGGGGTTACGCCGGCAAAGCAAGAAACATGGAAATTCCTTGGAGCTTTGGTCTCTGCAGCTACAGTGGGGGGCGTAATGATCGTTCTTAATGAAGTGTATGGCTTTACGGGTGATAATGCTTTGGCTGCTCCACAGGCTAATGCAATGGCTGCTGTTATCGAACCTCTCATGATGGGACAAGGTGCTCCATGGATGCTATACGGAGCAGGAGCAGTCCTTGCTTTGTTGCTCAAT
This sequence comes from Paludibacteraceae bacterium, assembly GCA_017647145.1. Taxonomy (GTDB): domain Bacteria; phylum Bacteroidota; class Bacteroidia; order Bacteroidales; family Paludibacteraceae; genus Gallipaludibacter. The sequence continues at coordinate 20,964 of JAGCLD010000004.1, read as the reverse complement.
TTATTGGGTGTTCCAGTCTTGCCATTTGCTTTGGGAATGTTCATTCCGTTATACTTAAACACACCACTTGTGGTGGGTGGATTGATTAGCTGGTTCGTTTCTACACGCTCCAAAAATCAAGAACTTAACAATGCTCGCATGGAACGCGGTACACTCTTGGCTTCCGGATTCATTGCCGGTGGTGCATTGATGGGAGTCGTAAGTGCCGGACTCAAATTTGCAGGTGTAGATTGCTACCAAACAGAATGGGTAAATGGTGGCGGTGCTCAACTACTCGGATTGGTTATGTATATCGCAATCTGTGTCTATCTGATTGTAGATAGCATGCGTGCGAAAGCTAATAATTAATGACATGAAACTCCTCCCCATTACTGATGTGCACACGCACAACAGCATGGCGGATCCTCTTACTGCGGTGCGCAACCTCAGAATGGACGAACTGTCGGAATGGCTTCTGGATAATCATCCGGGAAGATTTTCGGTGGGTGTCCATCCTTGGGATGCACACCTGCCGTTTGATTTCCCTCTTATACAAAGAGCGACTGCCGACCCTCGTCTGTGGGCGGTGGGAGAATGTGGACTGGATAAATTTGCACAAGCATCCATTCAACAACAAACCGACATCTTCAGACTACACATACAACTGGCAATAGAAGCAAAGAAAAACCTAATCATCCATTGTGTAAAACAATGGGACACTCTTCTTCAACTCAAAAAATACTACGGAAATACACATACAGAAACGCTCTGGATTATTCATGGGTTCAGAGGTAAACAAACTCAAGCCTTACAATTGATAGATAAAGGCTTTTATCTCTCCTTTAATATACATCGTGATAAAGATAAAGCTCTCCTACTTCCGCCGGAACGATGCTTCTTTGAAACCGACTGAAAAAAAGCTCGCACCACTTGTGCGGGTAACTTTATTATACACTACCTTTGCACATCATGTCACAAATACCTAAAACCAATCGCTTGCTGCTTCTTGCTAACGCTGCTATCAAACTAATGGTGGGATTTAGCATCATGGCATTGTTGCTCTTCTTGCCTGCAGGCACCTGGCACTACCCCCATGCATGGTTTTTCCTTCTCTTGTTGCTGGTGCCAATGACAGGATTGGGTGTTTACTTGCTCCTCAGGCAACCGCAACTCTTGGCAAAACGACTTAATAACAGAGAACAACAACCCGAACAGAAACAAGTTGTCGCTCTTTCTGCTCTAATGTTTATCAGCGGATTTGTTGTCTGTGGATTAGACTACCGATTCGGATGGTCTAATCTTCCTCTCTGGATGCTTATTCTTGCAGCAATACTATTCTTAATTGCTTATGGACTTTATGCAGAAGTAATGCGCGAAAATGCTTACCTGTCGCGTACAATTGAAATTCAAGAAGGACAACAATTAATAGATACCAGACTATACGGTCTTGTTCGTCACCCGATGTACACAGCCACCATCCTCCTCTTCTTGACTATACCACTTGTATTGGGATCGGCATGGGCATTGCTGATTTTTATCTGCTATCTCATCATTATAGTTAGACGCATCGCGGGCGAAGAACAAGTGCTCGCCTCTTCTCTCCCAGGCTATTCTGACTATCAACGCCGAGTACCCTATCGACTACTACCGGGTATTTGGTAGGCATCTATTCAAAAAGAGCCATTGTGGATGATATTTTCTCTGTACTCAACAGATAGAAACCTAAAGTTATTTCTTGCTGTCCGATAAAATTTTTTAACCCTTCCACCTCGTTTCGCAATACATACTCGCTCCGCGACCATCTCGCGACCACCTCGGGACCACTAGATACAAAACAGATAGGAACGTTACAAAATCAAGATACTATAATCTTTCTTTTACCACACACCAATAAAAAAATACAACAAACCCTATCACTCCTAAACAAAACTTTCACTACCTTTGCATTAAACTTAACATAAACTCAATGAATTTAGAATAGATTGACTCACATATTCCGGAATCTTTATGCATGGATGAAATAAACAGCCTACACCTATCATTCTTTGACGATCAAATGAAATGCAATGCAATAAAGAAAGATGAATATAAGTGCTCAATGTTTTCTGAATCCTATTACCCATATATTAGAATAACTAATAAATGAGAAAAATACTACAGCATCTTGCTCTTAAACTAATACACCTGTTCAATGCCAAAAATAGAAGAGGATTTGGTATTCATTCACCATTTTTATTCGGATTGGTACAACAAGTATTGAGAAATAAACATCCATACTATTGTTTTGCAAAAATTGAAGCAATTAGAAACTCACTCAGACACTCTAATCAAAAAATCTTTGTACAAGATTTCGGAACGGGTAAATCGGAACAAAGAAGCATTGCGAAAATTGCAAAAACATCACTTGCCTCCCCTAAAGACGCACAAACCTTATTTAGAATTGCAAGGTATGTACAAGCAAAGAGTATTTTGGAACTTGGCACCTCGCTTGGCATAACAACAGCTTATCTTGCATCAACTGGTAGCAACGTTAAGTGTGTAACGATGGAAGGAAGCGAAGAACTAAACCAAATTGCGCAGAATACAGCGCATAAAGCGAACCTGAACAATATAATCTTCATACAAGGAAATATTACAGAGAATCTGAAAAATACACTTGAACAACACGGACCCTTTGATATGGTCTATTTTGATGCCAATCATACACAACAATACACATTGCTCTATTTCAATGAATGTGTCACAACCGCATCTGAATCATCAGTGTTTATCTTCGACGACATCAATACATCTTTTGAAATGAACAAAGCGTGGAAGCAAATAATACAACACAATAAAGTAACAGCTGCACTCCAATTAAAAAGATTTGGAATAATATTCTTTGACCCACAACTACAAAAGAAAACATACTATTTATAAAGTAATCGCTATGAAAATATCAACCAAAACAGGAGATCAAGGAACAACAGCACTTATCGGTAATGTGAGAGTCCCTAAAAATGACTCACGACTCGAGGCTTACGGAACAGCAGACGAACTGAATGCACACGTAGGATTGTTGATAGAGTGGGTGCCGCAAGAGGAAAAAGAATGCCTGAGTGCCCTACAAAGAAAACTTTTTGACCTGGGTACAGACTTGGCGACACCGGAAGAAAAAAGAAAAATAATACACATCACTGCACAAGATGTGGATGATATAGAAAAACAAATAGAACAATACGAAAAACAACTACCCCCAATGAAGGGATTTGTCCTGCCGGCAGGAGGAAAAGCAGCAGCACAAGCACATGTCTGCAGATGTGTGACGAGAAGAATGGAAAGAAATATCTACCAACTACATACACAATATCCACAACCACAAAATATATTAATATATGTTAATAGATTGTCTGATTTCTTCTTTTTGATGGCAAGAAAAATGGCAATAATCAACTCTAATGAAATTTTTTTATGAGAAAATAGGGGAAAAGTATTGCCCGAATAAAATATTTGCGTACTTTTGCGAAAATGTTTGTTTATAGCACGTATTTGCTTAAAGAGTTAATAATAAGTAATTTATGTATTGGACGTTAGAATTAGCTTCAAAAATAGAGGATGCTCCATGGCCGGCAACCAAAGATGAGTTGATTGATTATGCGATGAGATCAGGTGCACCGATGGAGGTAATTGAAAACTTGCAAGAGATTGAAGATGAGGGAGAAGTGTATGAGTCAATTGAAGATATTTGGCCTGACTATCCCAGTAAAGAAGACTTCTTCTTTGATGAAGAAGAATATTGATGAATGACATGCTTTGTGGTGATAAAGCATGAATTGACTCAAAATAGAGAATGAAAAAATGTGTAGGAACTTTGTTGCTTTGGTGTGTCACAATAGTGGCCTATGCACAATTTGATGCGCAAACTGCACATTACATGTTTTTTCAATCAAGCTACAATCCTGCAGCGGCGGGAAACAGCGATATGCTGACAGTAGCAGGGCTTCACAGAATGCAATATGCCGGACTGCCAAAAATGCCGCAAACTACCATGTTTCATCTGGAATCACCTTTCCCGATAAAAAAAACAAAACATGGAGCGGCGGTGCACTTTACCAATGAGACAATTGGTCTTTTGTCAAATAAAATGGTGGATTTCCAATATGCCTATAGACATAAGATCGGTAAAGGATATCTGAGTGCAGGAGTGGGATTTGGGTTTGTTAGTGTGGGATTCCAAGGTGATAGCGTAATTACAGATATTGAATCTGATTATCATGATATCACGGGTGACACCTCAATACCTAATGCAGAGGAAGAAGCAATGAATTTTGATATGTCCGTAGGACTCGCTTATACGGCTGAAAATTGGTTTGTAGGAGCATCTTTTAGGCATCTCAACTATCCGAGAATAAACTGGACAGATTATTCTTATCTAACTGTTAGGGGAATAATGACAGTGATGGGAGGATATGAGTGTAAAATAAAGGATACCAAATTGGAATTCCAGCCAACAGCACTCTTACAAACAGATTTTGCAACGTGGAGTTTGGCGGTTACGGCAATGATGGAGTATAACCAAAAATACAGGGGAGGTATCATGTGGAGGATGCAAGATGCGGTGGGAATACTACTTGGTATGGATGTTATTGCGGGATTATCTGTTGGATATACCTACGAATTGCCTACAACAAGACTGCTTAACCACGGAGTGTGGGGGTCGCACGAAATATTTTTGGCATATAGTTTTGATGTCCTAAGACAAAAGAATACAAGTAAATATAAAAGTATTCGGATATTGTAGAGAAAAAAGTAATTTGGGAGAATGCAATAAAAACAGTATTTTTGCGTTATCCTTTTTAGACGTTGATTGAATACGTCATGTAATATGAGAAAAATTGAAAAAAAATAATAACTTAATAATAGTATTAATAACATGAAGAAGTTTCTGCCCTTAGTATTGGTGTCTTTGTTGCTTGCAGCATGCAACAAGCCAGCTGGCGAATTAGTAGGAATCGGAACAAAAGGTAATTTTAGTGAGGCGAATCCCTATGGAATGGTCTATGTTAAGCAAGGCGCATACATGAAAGGTGATGACGCTCAAAATCCATTCTCAACATCTAGTAGTGACCGCTCTGTAGCTGTGAGTGTGGATGCATTCTGGATGGATGAAACTGAAATTACGAACGATGAGTATAAACAATTTGTATATTGGGTGCGCGACTCAATAGCTCGTACTTTGCTTATCGAAGCTGGATACGATGAATATGGTATCTATTCTGATGATATGTACTATGAAGAAGAAGGTGCAACATCAGAAACACAAGTTCCACTCAATTGGAAACGTCCGGTGCCTTGGAATACAAAAGATTATGATATTTTGGAAGTGTTCAACCAACTTAACTATGAAGAAGAAAGCATTATCAATGTTTCCTTATTGCGTTATCGCTATGAATGGATTAACTATGATGAAGCTGCTAAGTTGGCTAACAAATTGGACGTAACCACTGGTAAATATCCTAAAAATGCAAAAGCAAGAGTGGATAGCTGCTGGATTGATGAAGATGGTACTATCCATGACACTACAATTGTACGTAAAGTTACTAAACGTCGTGACTTTATCTCAAACCGTATCGTAGGTATCTATCCGGATACTATGATGTGGGTACGCGACTTCCAATATGCTTACAATGAACCAATGTTGAAGATGTACTTCTCACACCCGGGATATGCACAATATCCGGTAGTAGGTGTAACTTGGGAACAAGCTTATGCTTTCTGCCACTGGAGAACTTCATTCTTTAACGGAGCTCACAAAGTAAAAGGACAAGATTATAGATTGCCAACTGAAGCTGAATGGGAATATGCAGCGAGAGGTGGAAGAAAAATGGCTCTATATCCTTGGGGTGGTAACTACGTGCGTGACAATAAAGGATGCTTCTTGGCTAACTTCAAACCATTACGTGGTAGATATACAGATGATACCGGTTCTACTACTATGAAAGTTGCTTCTTTCGCACCTAATGACTTCGGTTTGTTCGATATGGCTGGTAACGTAGCGGAATGGACATCAGATGCATATAGCGGAGCTTCTAACTCTTGGATTAACGATATGAACCCAAAATCACAATTCGATGCTAAGAAAAATGACCCGGTTGTGTTGAAAAGAAAAGTTATCAAGGGTGGATCTTGGAAAGATGTAGCTGCTTACTTGCAATGCGGTATGCGTACATACGAATACCAATATGAAAGCCGTCCGTATATCGGATTCCGTTGTGTGAGATCATACATCGGTGATAAAACGAAATAATAATTCATAAAATTAATGGTTTAAATAAGTAAAGAAATTATGGCAGAAAAAAAACAATTTAAGTTCGACGAATGGTGGGAAAGCCCAAAAACCAAACGTGTGGTTGGCGCAGTATATAGCTTGGGTGCTTCCGTAGTTATTATCGGTGCAATGTTTAAAATCTTGCACTTACCAGGAGCTGGTATTACCTTAGGTTTGGGTATGGTGACTGAAGCTATTTTGTTTGCAATCGGTATTTTTGATAAACCCCATGTGGAATATCAATGGCAAAATATTTTCCCTGCTTTGCTTGAAAAAGAAGCAAAACCTTTACAACTTAATGCAGTAGCAGGTGGAAAATCATCAAATGATACATTCGGAAGTGAAGATGTTAAGAAAATGGCTGACGGTTTGAAAAACCTTTCTGAAACAGCTAACCAACTTGCTTCTCTTTCTGGTGTAGTTGCTTCAACTGATGAATTGTCTGCTAACTTAAAAGCAGCTTCTGATGCTGCAGCTGGATATGTAGCTTCACAAGCTAACTTGAATGTAGCTACTAAAGGATTGGAAAACTCATACCAATCAATTTCAGCTGATATGGAAACTGTAGTGAAGAGCACCAAAAACTACGGAGAAAAGATGGAATCAGTTAATGCTCACTTGGCTTCTATTAACTCTGTGTACGAACTTCAATTGCGCAATATACAAGCTCAATCTGAAGCTATTGGTGAACAAAGTGAAAAATTCGGCATGGTGGCTAACCACATGAACAATATCTGCAACGAAATGGGCAAAATGCAAAATGCTGCTACTGTAGCTGCTGATGAAGCTGATAAATATAAAGCTGCTGCTACTAAATTGTCTCAACAAGTTGCTGAGTTGAACAAAGTGTACGGAAATATGTTAAATGCTCTTAGCTAATTAACGGTTATAGGAGATTAAAAAATGGGTGGAGCAAAAAACTGTCCGGAAACCCCGAGACAAAAGATGATCGGTATGATGTATCTGGTACTTACCGCCATGTTGGCGTTAAACGTATCAGCTGACATCTTGAACGGATTTGCGATGGTTGATAAAAGTGTACGCACATCAATCACCGTAACTGATAAGCAAAGTACTGCCCTCTACGAAGATTTTGATTATCTTTACACTCAAAACCCTACTAAGGTAAAAGAGTGGTTGGATAAAGCAAAAGAGGTTAGAGAAAAGTCTAATGAAATGTATGAATATATCCAAAATTTCGCACTTGAAATGGTGAAGTTGTCTGATAAAGATAAAACAGACCCTGCTCTCGTGGATATTAAGGGTAAAAGTGATACTAATGCACCAGGATTGTATGGTATACAACAAGGACATGCTTCTGAATTAAAGGCTAAAATTGCCGAATATCGTGATTTTATGTGTGCTATGGTTGCTTCTGACTCAATGAGAGTGGAAAACTTTAAACTCATCTTTAGTACAGAAAATGGCCAAAATACTTCAGGAGAAGAAATTACTTGGGAAACATCGCTCTTTGAATCTATGCCGTTGGCAGCTGTTGTTGCTATCTTGCGTAAGTTCCAAAGTGACGTGAGAACTGCAGAAAACCAAACTGTACAATACCTCAAAGCTCAAACTGACGCGCAAGACTTCCGTGTTAATAAAATTGAAGCACTTGTTTTGCCTAATTCTAATTATGTGATTCGTGGTGATCAATATTCTGCAAAGATTGTTCTGTCTGCAGTGGACTCAACTAAGATTCCAGAAATATTCATCGGTGAAAACAAATTAGATACTACAGTTTATACTGTTAATTGCGGTAGTACAGGTACTTTCTCTTATAGCGGTAGCTTGAGATTAATGGGTAATGATGGTATTCCTCGCGAATATCCTTTCACTAGTGAATATACTGTTGGAGAACCTTCTGCTACTATCTCTAACGTTGATATGAACGTTGTATATCGTGGTATTGACAACAACTTCAGTGTTTCAGTTCCTGGTGTATCTGCTGATAAAGTAACTGTTACCTGTGAAGGTGGTAAAATTACTAAATCTGGTAAAGGATATGTTGTGCGTCCAGAACGTGATGGTACTATTAAAATTAATGTTTCGGCTGACATGAATGGTAAGAAAGTGGCTATGGGTTCACAAGAATATCGTGTGAAATATCTGCCAGACCCAAAAGCATTCTTACAATATGTTGACCAAAACGGTATGCCGCGTACTATTCAAGATGGTAGACTCGGAAGACGCTTCTTGAAAGATGATAAGACTACCTTAATTGCAAGTTATGGTGAAGATGAACTCTTGAAGGCTAACTTTAAGATTACTTCATTCTCAATGGTAACAGTTGTTGGTAGTGCAGACTCTCAAGGAGGCAAACTATCTGCTGCACAAATTAGACTCTTGGATAGATTGGAAGGTAATGACTATATAACCTTCAAGAATATACGAGCAGTTGGACCTGATGGAAAAACCAGAAACTTGGGATTGATTCAAGTACAACTCTAATAAAATGCCCATAGGCATAACGTAAAAAGGAAATTATCAAAGTTACAATATGAAAAAGTTCAGTATTTTAATTATCGCATTTGTTTGCATCGCGATTAACTCGGTGAAAGCACAAGACCAATTCCCCAACTCTTTCTTCAATGATAGAGGCGGTGTGCGCTTGGAAACTGAAGAATTGGATGGATTGTCTGACACGATTGTACGTTTGTTCCATCGTGCTGATGATGTAGTGTGGTCTCGCATTGTATATCGCGTGATAGATATGCGATATAAACAAAATTTCCAATTGTATTTCCCTATTCGTCCTAACGAAGAGTACAGAAGTTTGTTCCGTGTTGTTTTGGACGCTATATGTGATGGTATGCCTGTGTATAGGAAAAATCCAAGGGAAATTAAGCCTTCCTTCTCAGAAACATTGTGTTGCCACGAACTTTCACGTGTATTTGCGTATGACCCTAAGGATCCTACCGGATATGTTAATCCAGAGGAAGATCACTTGATTGTATTTGATACAATCTCTGAAAAATACAGCGTGAATGACTACCGCTACAATGCTTATGTGAAAAATCAAATCAAGTTCTTGATTCAGGAAATCGTGTTCTTTGACAAGCATATGTCTCGTCTGTTCACCAAGATTATTGCTATAGCTCCGTTGTATGCTTTGCATCCGGATAACATGGCAACCAACAATACAATGGAGTATTTCAGAAACTCTGTATTGTGCTGGATATCTTTTGATGAATTGCGTCCATATTTGGTAAGACAGTATATGATGCCTCTTAATAATGATACTCATAGATTGACTTTTGATGAATTCTTCATTAAGAAAAACTATACTTCTTACTTGCTTGGTGATAGCAACGTCTTCGGAAGAATGTTGTTAGATGACAATGCAACTGTCTCTGAAGAAGATATTAAACGTGAACAAGAAAGAATTGAGCGCGAAATGCTCGATTTCGAACAAGATTTGTGGGAGTACTAATAACTACCTGACTAAGAATAACGAAAAAAGGAGAGCCGAAAGGTTGTCCTTTTTTCGTGTTTCAATATGAAATCATTGTAACATTCTCAGAACCATCTTTATCTACCCAATCAATATGAAAACAAAGAGAACGTTTTTTAATATGTATATAACAAGTACGATTAGTATCTCGCTGGTCCTCTATTTGCTTGGATTACTGTTTACCGTGCTTTTTATGACATATAAGATAGGAAATGATGTAAAAGAAAACGTAGGGATGTCTATCGTTTTGAACGATTCCGTTGATGTAAATGAGGTACAACGTATTCAAGATATGCTACGTGCAGCTCCATTTACTAAGCATGTTGAGATGGTCTCTAAAGAACAAGCCTTGAATGAACATATTGAAGAATTAGGTGAAGACCCCGTAGCCTTTTTAGGCTATAATCCTTTATCTGCTTCGATTGAGCTTAAGTTAAATGCTCAATATGCCCAAAATGATAGTGTTAAGATGATTGAAACTAAATTAAAACCATTTCAATCTATTAAAAGAATAGTGTATCATGAGGACTTGATTGAATTAGTAGATAGAAATATTCAAATGATCTTAGGCCTATTATTGTTGTTAGCGGCATTACTGCTTCTAATATCAATTATTCTTATAAACAACACGATTCAGTTGATGGTTTATTCCAAAAGGTTTCTTATTAACACAATGAAATTGGTCGGTGCTACAGCTTGGGTCATTAAGGCTCCTTTCTTAAGAAAAAATACCTTTGTTGCAGTAGCAGCTGCACTATTGGCTATGGCCTTTTTAGCCGCAACGGCATATTATTCGCAATATTCGCTTGGAATAGTGCTCTTACCTAAAGATCCCATTACTTTAAGCATCGGCGCAGTGCTAATTCTTTTGAGTGGCTTGTTGATTTCTGTTGGGGCTTCCTATATTGCGGTTGGACGTTATGTGAGAATGAAGACGGATGATTTATATTTTTGATTAAAGAATAGATAATATGAGTAATAAACGATTCTCCCTTTCTAAAGTAAACCTGATATTGATTGCTGTATCAGTTTTTATCATAGTGCTTGGCTTTTTGTTAATGTCGGGTGTCTCCAGTGGTGATGTCTATAATCCAGATATCTTTGCACCTCGCTATATCACTGTTGGCCCTATGATTTCTTTGGCGGGCTTTGTTTTGATGATTGTCGCAATTTTATATAAACCCAAGAAATAATGAATTGGCTGGAGGCACTTGTTTTAGGACTAATACAGGGCTTGGCTGAGTTCTTGCCTATTAGTAGTAGTGGACATCTTGAGATAGGACAAACTTTGATGGGAGTCTCTGGGAAAGATAATCTCACTTTTGCTATTGTGGTCCATGTGGCTACTGTGTTAAGTACTTTGGTAGTCTTATGGAGAGAGGTTGAGATGCTTTTCAAAGGGGTGTTGACCACTAAAACATGGAACCCTGAGAAACAATATGTCGCAAAAATAGTCCTATCCATGATTCCTGTTTTCATTGTGGGAATGTTTTTCAAAGACTATGTTGAGTCCTTTTTCGGCAATGGATTACTTATAGTAGGTTCTTGCTTGTTGATTACTGCTTGTTTACTCACTTTCGCTTATTATAAGAAATCAGGTAAAAAGTCTGACATCTCGTATTTGGATGCATTTATAATAGGCATTGCACAGGCTGTTGCGGTATTACCCGGACTTTCACGTTCCGGTTCCACTATTGCTACTGGTCTGTTGTTGGGTAACAGAAAGGAAACTATAGCACAATTCTCTTTCTTAATGGTAATAGTACCTATTTTAGGCGAAGGTCTGTTAGAATTGATTGAATTGATTCAGACAGGTACTTTAGGTGCAGAACTGCCATTGAGTAGTATGCTGGTTGGATTCTTTGCTGCTTTCATATCCGGTTGCTTTGCTTGTAAGTTTATGATTAACTTAGTGCGTCAAGGTAAATTGATATACTTTGCTATTTATTGTGCTCTCATGGGAGCATTCACCCTTGTTTATAGTTTATTATAATACCTAATAATGGATTTTCAAGCGGGAGAGATATTATTATTTGATAAACCTTTAGGATGGACCTCATTTGATGTGGTTAATCGTGTACGTCGTTTGTTATGTCGTTATTTGGGTGTAAAAAAACTCAAAGTAGGGCATGCCGGTACTTTAGACCCTTTAGCAACAGGTGTGATGGTTGTATGTACCGGTAAACGGACAAAAGACATTGAACATTTCCAGTATCAAACAAAAGAATATATTGCTGAAGTGCGCTTGGGTGCCACTACACCTTCTTATGATTTAGAACACCCCATTGATGCCGAATTTCCTACTGAGCATATTACCCTTGACTTGATACATCAGGTTTTGCCTCGCTTTATTGGTGAGATATGGCAAGTTCCTCCCACCTATTCAGCGGTCAAGGTTAATGGCGTTAGAGCTTATGATTATGCTCGTAAGGGACAGGATGTAGAGATTAAGCCAAAACTCTTGGTAATCGATGAATTGGAACTTCTATCATTTGAAAATATGACACTCCAACTCCGTATAGTATGTAGTAAGGGAACCTATATTCGTGCATTAGCACGCGATTTAGGCGAAGCTTTAGAGTCCGGAGCCCATTTAATTGCTTTAAGAAGAACAAGGGTAGGGGACTTCAAAGATACCGACTGTATGAGTATGGAGGAATTAGAAGACATGATCAATAGAATGAAACAAAACGAAATATAATTTAAAATTGTTGTTATGAAACTATCACAATTTAAGTTTAAATTACCCGAAGAATTAATTGCACAATACCCGGCAAACCATCGTGATGAGTCGCGTATGTTGGTCTTACATCGAAAGACGGGTGCAATCGAACATCGCATCTTTAAAGATATCTTGGAATACTTTGATGAGGGAGACTTATTCCTCTTCAATGATACAAAAGTTTTCCCTGCACGTCTCTACGGAAATAAAGAGAAAACAGGTGCTAATATTGAAGTATTTTTATTGCGTGAGTTGAATCGCGATTTGCGTTATTGGGATGTATTGGTAGAACCTGCTCGTAAGATTAGAATTGGTAATAAACTCTATTTCGGTAATGATGATTCCATTGTGGCCGAAGTGATTGATAATACTACCTCACGTGGTCGTACCTTACGATTTTTGTGTGATTCCGACTATGAGACATTCCGTACAAATCTATTCGCTTTAGGTGAAACACCTCTTCCTTCCAGCATTATGTCCTTACGTGAGAAGAGTGGAAAGCCTGTTGTAGAACCCGATGATGCAGAACGCTATCAAACTATCTTTGCTGCACATGAAGGTGCTGTGGCTGTTCCTGCTGCCGGATTACACTTCAGTCGTGAGTTGCTTAAGCGTATGGAGATTAAGGGTATTGAGCGTGATTTTATCACTTCTCACATTAGTCTGGGCAACTTCAAAGACATAGATGTAGAAGATCTTACTAAACATAAGATGGACTCTGAGCAGATGGCTATCACTCAACGCGTGGTTGATCGTATTGATGCTGTGCATGAAGCAGAACGTCGTGTATGTGCCATTGGTACTGATGTAATGCGTGCATTGGAAACGGTGGTGGGCACTAATGGTCACATTAAGGCCTATGATGGATGGACTAATAAGTTCATCTTCCCGCCCTATGATTTTACAGTGGCCAATAGCATGGTGACTAATCTTCACATGCCTTATTCTACGCTATTGATGCTTTCGGCTGCATTTGGTGGTTATGAGTATGTAATGGCTGCCTACAACGAAGCTGTCAAAGAGGGTTATCACTTTGGTGATTATGGAGATGCAATGTTAATTGTTGACTAATTCTACCAATTGATGGGACTTATCCCATGTTGCTCTAGATATTGATTGGCTTTCATGAAGTGACCATTCCCAATAAATCCTCTGTGAGCAGATAGAGGAGATGGATGGGGCGAAGTCAGAATACAATGTTTAAGGGGGTCTATAAAGGCTCCCTTTTTTTGTGCATAGCTTCCCCATAGCATAAACACTATATGTTCCCTTCTTTGCGCCACAGCTTGTATAGCAGCATCCGTAAAGCTTTCCCATCCTTTGTTCTGGTGTGAACCGGCTTTGTGTGCTTCTACAGTGAGGGTTGCATTGAGTAGTAACACTCCCTGTTCTGCCCATCGTTGTAGATTGCCGGATGAAGGCATGGGTGAACCATACTCTCGGTTGATTTCTTTGTATATATTCAATAGTGAGGGAGGTATCTGCACCCCATCATTCACAGAAAAGCACAACCCGTTGGCTTGACCTACTCCATGATAGGGGTCTTGTCCGATAATCACTACTTTTACATTCTGTAGTGAACAACTATCAAAAGCCTTGAATATTTCTTTGCCGGGAGGAAACACCTGTTTGGTGGCATATTCTTGTCTGACAAACTCTGTGAGTTGTACGAAGTATGGTTTTTCAAATTCTTTACATAGGGCTTCTTTCCAACTGTCTTCTATTCTAACCATAATGTCTCTGTTTTACATGATGAAGTGTGTTACAAAGATAGTCTTTTGTTGGCACTTTTCTTGTGTTTATACTACATTTTATGCACAATATGCAAATTCACGCCGTCTATGCAGGTGACATTTTTTATTGCTCTCCGACACACCTTTTTTTGAGAACATAAAAATAGGGCTGATTCCATTTCTCAGGATTCAGCCCTATTGGGTTATTTATGTCCTTACCACAAAACGAGGATAACTATGTACAAAAATACTTTTTTTATAACTCGCTATTTCCAATGAGCGTGTCGTTGGGTGCGTCCCGCACCTACTTAACACGCTCATCGGATATGACTCGTCTATTATTTTAACTCAGAACAACTGAGGTGAACTATAAGGCTAAACGCAAACCAATGTAGCTGTAGCTATTAGAAGGCGTGTCGCTGCCCCGATTAGACACACGACAATTCTTAGCACTGCTGACCCAACATCCACCACGGTTCACGCGATAAGAACCCGATGAAGGACCTGTAGGATTGGTCAGTGCACTGCTGCTATAACTGCTATACCTGTTTTGACACCATTCATACACATTACCACTCATGTCATACAGACCCAATTCATTGGCAGCCTTTTGCTTCACCGGATGCGTCTCACTACTGCTATTACTTGTGTACCACGCCACATCACCTATCGTCTTACTACCCGCATACTTATAACCCTTACTCTTATTACCTCCGCGAGCAGCATACTCCCATTCTGCCTCGGTGGGCAAACGGAACTTCTTTCCGGTCAATTGATTGAGTTTGGTAATAAACGTTTGACAATCATTCCAACTAACACTTTCTACCGGATTCTGATTGCCTGAGAAATAACTCGGATTGCTACCCATCACTGCTTTCCACAATTCTTGTGTCACCTCTGTTTCTCCGATAGAATAACTGGAAAGAGTCACCTTATGTGTGGGGCTTTCATCACTATCAGCATCACTTCCTTGTTCTGAAGTAGCACCCATAGTGAATGTACCACCTTCCACAGCAACCATCTTAAACGAAACACCATTGACCGTAAACGTCTGCGCGCCTGCCGTTGTGCCAGGCACATCAGGAATACTTGGCTCTGAACTATCCACCTCCATCTTTTCCATAGTTTCTATAAAATTCACTGCTGCTGCTTTCATAGGAGAAAAGGCATCTCCCATAGACGTAGAGCAGTCTAACACCAGCACAACTGCTATACGTTTACTAACCTTTTCCGCTGTAGATGCTTCTTCCACATCCGTATAATACAACTTGCCATCAAAAGAAACTTCTATAGCAAATTTATATTGCAATTCTTCTCCACCTTTAACGAACTTCAAATTATTTAATGGAATATGCACCTTACCGGTTTCTTCATCTACTTCTCCTTTGGCTGGTGCATCAAAATAAGCATAATTTTTAGAAATTTTATTTACCGCCAAGGTGTAACCTGTAGTAGGAGTTCCATCCATCTGAGCATAAATAGTATCAGTAAAACCTCCCTCTGCAGTAAACGTAAAACGGAAATATTTATAATATCCTGAATAATAGCCGGGATTAGTTTTAAGCATTACATTCTTCGCCGATGCTAACATAGATTTAGCAATTTCATTAAATGTTGGTTGTAAATCACTTGATGACTTTGCATTAAAATAACTACCGGAACCCATCACAACTTTCTTCATTTTTTCACCAAAACCCACATCATCACCAAATCCAATTGCATATGAATTTAACTCTGTACGTTTCTGCAAGTCTTCCATCGCTGCATCATACACCAAATTAGGAGCTACCATACGTCCTTCTTCACCCCACTTCATATTAGAATAGTTGTCGGTACCATCTGAAAAATTCAGCATAAATATTTTATCAAAAGTTGGTAGATTGGTAGCATCAAATTGCATATTCCCCTTAGAAACAGAATAAGCAAAAGCGGTAAAATCTTTATCATTGGTTTGTTGATTAATAAAATTCTTCACCTTGTCTATTTCACTGGTAATTGCCATCTGACGGACATTTTGATTGAAAGCAACCACACCCACATAGAGTTGCTTACTTGGATTCACATCACCACCGGTCACATCATCGCCATTCTCCGCATCGCTCAGTACAAATTTGATACTATCTATCAAACTTACATTACGAGAATAAACCACATCTCCGTTATACATTAAATGCAGCTTTCGCACTGATTCACTTTGTGCATACATTGTCATTGTCACAAACAACGACAAGATAAAAAGAAACATCTTTTTCATAATAATCGTATTATTAAATGTTAGTTGTAAATTATTTTTCTTGTCACATAGCCGTGAGTTGTTTCTAAAAACAAAACAAAAACACCTGGATTCACACCTGATAAAGATATTGACATTTGATATTGAGTATTCACCTTTTGACGCTTCAACATCTTACCATTCATATCAAACAGATGGAACGCATTAATCGCACATTCGCTTTCTATTAACAATGCATCTTCAACGAGTAACACTTGCGTACCTTCAGAGACAAGCTCGGAACTATTAGTAACAGTTGATTGCGTGTTAAACGTAATACTCTGCACTTCATCTAAAGAAAACTGGAACGTCCCACTTGAAGTAACAATTCTCAGAGCATTGTCCAAACATTCTATATTTTTAACATGGACCAATGAGACTGATTTTTCCCTGCCATCTGAGGTCTTCACTTTCATAGACTCGGAATCTTGCGCCCATAATCTTATAGGTAGCAATAGGAAAAGTACCCAATAAATAACAAACTTTTTCATAATTCTAATTTTAAAACCATATTAATTATATTGTTTATGCTCCTTCACATACAGACATAAAAAAAGCGCAGACCTCCGTTGATTATTTACCAATAGAGGCCTTCGCATTGCCGGATAAGTCAAATAAACAACAGGAAACCTACGCCGGTATGAAAACACACCACACCCTGCACAGGTGTAGCATGGATACACTCATACCCATAGGCATCTACTGCTCACTTTGATGTTGGCTTATCCAAGATGAAAAGTTGCGAAGTTTTCTATTGGTCAAACACAAAGCGTCAATAAACGCTATTCAATATGTCAGAAACCTACCCTCGGAAGCCACCTTGAGCGAAACACCTTTCGCAGGACATATCCCCTCCGGCGTAGGATTCAAATGCAAATGTACTATATCTCTGCGATATAAGCAAATTCTTCTTCTATACCCCTCATATTCACTGCAATATGCTACCAAACAGCTACCAAACAGATAGGAACTAGATAGGAACTAGATAGGATGAAGCTTACTTAAATGATATTTTTCAAACTCCCTCTATTAACAGCACCCCCAAAAATAGTTCTTGCCCATAGATGAATCGAGGGCACACTCTTTATGGGGAGAATACCCATAGAATGAGAATTATTTGTTGGGATTATAAAATTGTCCGGACGAGCGAATAAGTGAGTGTTGCCCCAACAAGTAGCAACCATATGCTTGCTATACCCCAGCGATTGATGGCGTTGAATTGAGGGGATAGTTCATGGTGTCCGGGATACTTCTTTAAAAGAAAAGAATACCCCACAACAGCAATGATGCCTCCTACAATGATGCCTCCCAATATGTCACCCGGATAGTGTACTCCCAAATAGATGCGAGAATAACAATTTAGAATGCACCACATGTACAACACTACACTGTTGAGCGTGTCGCGCGTTAAGAGGGTAAATAGGGTAGCAACCACCATCGTGTTAGCAGCATGTGAAGAAACAAATCCAAAGCGCCCACTTTTATAGCCATTCACAATGTGCACTACTCCTTCTAATTCGCTCACTTGAGATGGACGTGGCCGAGCCACCCAAGGCTTGAGAATGGACGATGAGACAAAGTCAGCACACCCCACACACAGCAGAAATACCAATAAAATCCACCATGCACGCTTGCCATAACTTTTAAACAGATAATATACCAAGAAGAGGTATAACGGCATCCAAAGCAATTTATCCGTGTATATAGGCATAAACACATCACCCAATGCCGTGTGAAGAGAGTTTATCCACAAGAGTAATGACCTATCTATATCCAGGATGTACTGCAACATGAGGCCTTATATGCGTTCTACCATTTTGACTTCTATCCATCCACGATTACCATTGGGGAGAACTATCTCATTCCATTCACCCAATGTGTCTTTAATCATCACTTTAGTGCCTTCGTGTAAGATGAACAAGTCTGTCCCGCTCCTGTCGGGCGCACTCTTCACTGTTGCCACGCCTTGCATCACGATGGCTGCAGCACGCTCATTGTAGCGATGATAAGTTATTCCGGAAAATACACCTGATGCTATACACACAAAAAGTGCTATCCATGTGAAGTGAAATGCAATCTTTCGTCCAGTCAGACCTTGTGAGAAGGCAAATAACAGAAAACACACTGCCGATACTACCAAGCAGGCAATACTGATGTATGCCCATGCATTAGAGTTTAACAGATTAATCAGCGAGTTGGTCCACACAATTAAGAATGAGTTTTGTGTGTCTTCCACATTATCTACAATGCGTTCACGTGCTATAGAAAGATTATACTTAGCGTCTTCATAAAAAGGACGTAGTCGAAGCGCGCGCTCGTAGTTTAGAATAGACTTTCCTATCTCATTTTGTTTGAAATAGGCATTTCCTAAATTATAATGCAATTCCGGAGCTTCCCCCATCTCTAACAGTTGTTCATACAACGCAGAAGCATTTACATACTCCCCGTTCTGGTAAGCCAAATTAGCTTCTTCTATTGTTACAGCATTTGCACTTAGCCAGCAATAGCATAATAGACATAAAACAATTCTTTTCATATCTCTCTTTCTATTTTATTTTACCATCTAAATCACTAATCAATTGCACTGTTTCAGTGTATAAATCACCCATTGGGTTGTCGCCCATAACCGGAGCATATCGGGCATACTCACATTGTTCTATCACATGCAATACATGTGCAATCAGCTCAGCAGTCACACCATGACGTTCCAATTCGGCAGAAACATTGTCACGTGTCAGATTAGATGTTGGAATTCCTAATTTATCGGACAAATAAGACCATAGTGCTTTCAACACTTCATCATAGAACAAGTTCTGACGTTGTTCTTTCATGTATTGTTGTGCCAATCGCAAGCGCTTTTGCGCCATTTTATTAGCCCTTTTATTCTTTACACGTGCCACATCAGCATTTAAACGTATCTGTTTGCGGAATATCACAAACAAGACTATAGTCAGGAGGATAGGAAGCAGGTAAGCCAATACAAACATCACTCCTCCGTATATCATAGGAATTTCTCGGCGAAGATTTAATGGACCGGTATAGATGTAATGAATGTCAGTGGATAATTGTTGAATGTTCTCTTTGTTTACATAAGCCGGAAACGTGGTAGTAACACTATCCTGAGCACCTTTTCTCACGGTGATGGTGTAGGGCTGTGTTTGTAAACGGCGATATTCACCTTCTTTAGCATCAAAGTATGACCACTCCAAAGAAGGAATTTGGTAGGTTCCAGATGCGCGAGGTATGATGAGATACTCCACAGTCTTGGTTCCTGATACTCCCGATTTGTTGGTAGTAAACTGATTGTTGACCTTGGGGTCGTACACCTCTAATCCGGCGGGAAATTCTATCGTAGGACTCTTAATTAACTTCATATTCCCCGTACCGGTAATAGACAATTTCAATGTAATGGCATCGTTCACATCAACTTCTGTGGCAGAGAGAGACGATTGTAAGTTAAAGTCTCCCACTACACCAGCGAAAGAAGCCGGTCGTCCTGCCGGTAAAGGTTTAACGTTAATCTTAACTCCCGGTGCTTTTAGAGTTTTGGTTACATTCGTATATGAGTCAAAGAAATCATCAAATATACTCCTTACTTGCGAACGGCTTTTTACCCTGATTACCGCATCAAAAGTGGCAGGTTCAATAACAATTTCTCCATCATGCTGAGGATATAGAAGCATCTGAGTTAATTCAGCAGTGGCATAGTTACGCCCGTTGTAGTGTTCATACACTAATTGATTGTTGTCACCAATTTCAATGTCTTGCTTTAGAAAGCCCGTGTAATCAGGTAGTTTAGAGCCTATAAATTGTCGCACATCCACTAGGGTGTACAATTTATAGGTCAGCAATATACATTCTTGTTCGTACACCTTTGTTTTTGACACAATGGTGCGTATGAATAAATTATCATTTGATATCTCTTGCGAGGAGTTCTCTGTTTGTGCAGAAGCAGCCTTATTCCCAGACGCTTGATTGTTATCCGGAGGTAGTACCGTTATTTTTAGTCCGTTTGACATCAACTTGTCCCCTTTCACCATCACACTTGCAGGTGCTAAGGTGAAAGTACCCTCTTTCTTTGCCATCAAAGTGTAGGTGAATGTGTGTGACATGGAAGAAGTTCTCGTTCCATTAATCCACTGCGTACTTGAACTTCTTGACTCAAACGGTCCCGCCAATACATCAAAATCTACCCACTCAGGTACACGTAAGTCTTTTGCCGACGCATTCACTGTGTAAACCACTTGGAAGGGTTTGTCCAGTATAACAGACGAAGGCGCAGAAGCAGTAAAAGTAACTTCCTCTGCCATTATAGGCATAACTGCCCATATTAAAACAATCCAAGTAAATAATATCTTTCTCATATTACCAATCTTTTTCCGCTGATCTACTTCTTTTACGTTGTGCTTTCTGTGCTTTCTCTTGAGCCTCTTTTTCGTCTTCCTCTAAGGCTTCTAACAACCGTTCAGCATTTTCTTTTGACATCTGTTGTTGCTCTTG